>NZ_AUID01000001.1 GCF_000423525.1 Proteocatella sphenisci DSM 23131
AAATTATTCAGTGCTCTACATTTTTGTAGATGTTGAATAATCTAGGATTTTTAATTATTAAAGTTTAGGGGTCAAAAAACGTCATTCTCCGACAGCCCCTTATTTAAGATATAAACCGCTATTAATTTTTATAAACTACTCATCTTTAGATTTCAATTTCTTTGCACTGCACAAGTTCTCTTCTTTATTTGCTACTCTTCCGCACTTCTTACAAACATATTTCCCATCTGAAACAAATTTCATATATTCTTTCATATCTTTATCTAGAATATCATCCTTTACAAGTTTACATAGTTTTTTTGACATGAGATTCTCCTTTATAAATATATAACTAATTTCGCTGATGCTTATATAGGATTATTACCCTAATTAATAATAAATATCTACATTTTTAAAATATAATATATTTATAAAGAAAGAGCCCCCATTTAACCTGGAGCTCTCATGAAAAATCTAAATTATTTCAAAACTATATTAAATATTTTACCATTTATAAAGATTTCTTTTACTACAGTTTTACCTTCCATAAAAGACATAAGCTTGTCATCTTTTTGCAGTGCTTCTTTAGCAATCTCGATATTGGCATATCTTGAAATCAGTATTGTTCCTCTTACTTTTCCATTAAACTGTACCGGCATTTCAATTTCACTTTCTAAAGTAAGGTCTTCATTCCACTGAGGCCAACTCGTTTGATTTAGCATTCCTTCAAAACCTTGAATTTCACATATTTCTTCAGTTATGTGAGGAGCGATAGGGTAGAGTATGGTTATAAAGTCTTTAAGTTCATCTTTAGTAATATACCCACTTGTATTGAATTCATTTATAGCAGACATCATTGCTGCTATTGCAGTGTTATATTTCATGGCTTCGATATCTTGAGATACTTTTTTTATAGTCTTATGCATAAGTGCCGTGTTTCCCTTAGAGTATCCTTTTTCTTCACTAACCATATCTTGAAGTTTCCAGACTCTGTCAAGGAACCTTTTACAGCCTTTAACGCTTGAATCTGACCATATAGCCGGTTTTTCGTATTCACCTATAAACATCACATAGGCTCTTAGTGTATCTGCGCCATATTCATCGATTATATCATTAGGATTGATTACGTTTCCTCTGGATTTTGACATTTTCTCACCGTCGCCGCCCAGTACAAGCCCTTGTGCTGTTCTTTTTGCATATGGCTCCTTGAAAGGTACTGCTCCTATATCAAATAAAAATCTATGCCAGAATCTTGAGTAAATAAGGTGACGGGTAACGTGCTCCATTCCACCGTTATACCAATCTACTGGTCCCCAGTATTCAAGATTTTCTTTTGAAGCAAGTTCATTTTCATTATTTGGATCCATATATCTCAAGAAATACCATGAAGAACCTGCCCACTGAGGCATTGTATCAGTTTCTCTTTTTGCATCACCACCACAGCAAGGACATTTTACATTGACCCATTCAGCCATATTTGCAAGAGGAGATTCTCCTGTTTCTGTAGGTTTAAAGTTTTCTATAACTGGAAGTATAAGCGGAAGCTCTGATTCTGGAACTGGGACCATTCCGCATTTTTCACAGTGGATTATTGGAATTGGCTCTCCCCAGTATCTTTGTCTGTTAAAAGCCCAGTCTTTCATCTTGTAATTTACTTTTTTACATCCAAGATCATTATCATTAAGGTAATTAGTCATCTTTTCTATGGCATCTTTAACTTGGAGTCCGTCCACAAGTGGTGAATTCACCATAATTCCATTTGCAATATCAGTAAAAGCTTCTTCTTCAATATTTCCACCGCTTATTACTTCTATAATTGGAATGTCAAATTTTCTTGCAAATTCCCAGTCTCTCTTATCATGAGCTGGAACTGCCATTATAGCCCCTGTTCCATATCCCATCATAACATAATCAGAAATCCATACAGGAATTTCCTGGCCAGAAACCGGATTTATTGCTTTAATTCCCTTAAGTTCTACCCCGGATTTATCTTTTGCAAGTTGAACTCTCTCAAATTCAGTTTTCTTCTTAGCTTCATTTTTATAATCTTCAACTTCGTCCATATTGTTTATTTCTAAAGACAGAGTATCTATAAGTGGATGTTCCGGGGCTATAACCATAAATGTTGCACCATAAACAGTATCTGCTCTTGTTGTAAATACAGGTAAGTTCATATCATGATCTTTAATATTAAACTTTATTTCAGCTCCGTATGATCTTCCTATCCAGTTTTCCTGTTCAAGCTTAATTCTAGGAAGAAAATCAAGGTCTTTGAGCTCATCAAGCAGCTTGTCAGCATATTCTCTTATTCTCAGAAACCATACATCTTTTTCCATCTGTACGACTTCGCTTCCACATCTGTCACACACGCCATCTTGTGATTCTTCATTTGCAAGCACAACTTTGCAGCTGTTACAGAAGTTAACAAACGTTTTATCTTTAAAAGCAAGGTTATGCTTGAACAGTTGAAGGAATATCCACTGAGTCCACTTGTAATACTTTTCATCGGTAGTATCTACAGTTCTGCTCCAGTCAAAAGAATAACCAGCAGCCTTGAGCTGACTTGTAAATACTTTTATATTTTCATCTGTTACTTCTCTTGGGTGTTTACCTGTTTGAATAGCATAGTTTTCTGTAGGGAGACCAAATGCATCCCATCCAATTGGAAATAAAACGTTAAAACCTTCAAGTCTTCTTTTTCTTGAGACCACTTCTAAAGATGTGTATGCTCTTATATGACCAACATGAAGACCTGCTCCAGATGGATATGGAAATTCTACGAGATTATAGTATTTCGGCTTGCTTCTGTCGTCAGAAGCTTTAAATGTTTGATTTTTTTCCCATATATCCTGCCACTTTTTTTCAATAATACTTGGATTATACTCCATAATATAACACTCCTTTTAGAAAAAAATTCAATTAAAAAATCTCCATCTCAAAATAGAGACGAAGATCGCGGTACCACTCTAATTGACAATATGAATACATATCGTCCACTTAAAAGTTTATAACGTAACAACCCGGCAAAACTATTTATTAATCACAGTAAATTACAGGATTAATTTTCATATTTGCAACTCCCAGGCGAGTTCAGAATAAGTTTTACTGCATTACACCTTGTTGCAGCTCTCTGTCAAAACTTTTATAACTTACTACTCCTGATCAAAGTTTCATTTCTAAGATAGTATCATGATATTCAATAAAAATCAACAATATTTTGAATCATATGTGGAAATATTGTTCAAAACGATATATAATCATCTTATACAGGCAAAAGTAATGCCAAATTAAAAAAAGAGGTAACAAATGAAAACTGTTTATATTGAAGAACAAATTAAAAACCTTCCAGCAAAACCTGGAGTTTATATAATGAAAGATGAAAACGAAAATATAATATATGTAGGAAAAGCTATCTCTCTAAAAAATCGTGTAAGACAATATTTTAGAGAAAGCAATGCTGACCCTAAGGTAAGAGCAATGGTTGCAAAAATTAATGAATTTGAATATATAATAACTGATAATGAGCTTGAGGCCCTTATACTTGAAAACAACCTTATTAAAAAACATAAACCACATTATAATATATTACTCAAAGATGATAAGACATACCCATATATAAAAATTACAAAAGAAGATTATCCTCGGATATTTAAAACCAGGAAGATTTTGAAAGATGGCGCACAATATTTTGGGCCTTATACGAACATCTTTGCTTTGAATGACTATATAGACGCAATCAATGATATATTTATGATAAGAGACTGTAATCGAAATATCGAAAAATCTATAAGTAACAGGGAGCGTCCATGTCTCAATTATTATATAAAAAAATGCAGCGCACCATGCAATGATAAAATAAGCAAACATGAATATCAAAGTGAGGTAAAACGTGCAATCCAGATATTAGAAGGTAATACTCAGATTATAGAAGAATATCTTACACAAAAGATGTACAAGGCTTCAAGTGATCTTAATTTTGAAGAAGCTGCCAAATACCGTGACAAACTTACCAACATGGATAAGCTCTATGAAAAACAGAAGATAGTCTCAAATGACATAGACAAAAATCAGGATTATATCGTTTACAGCAATGATGATATAAATGTTGTATTTAGTGTATTTTTTATAAGAAACGGCAAAGTTATGGGCCAGGAAAGCTTTTATTTTGAAAGGAATCTAGACAATATCGATGAAATGTACAATTCATTTCTTATACAATATTATTTCGAAAAAGATGCACTGCCTGATGAGATAGTTATAGAAAAAGATATATCAGACAGAGGACTTTTGGAAGAGTATTTGGGTAATAGAAAGAGTAAAAAGATGAAAATCCTGGTTCCTCAAAAAGGAAAGAAAAAAGATATGCTAGACTTTGCTAAAAAAAATGCTCATGAACAATTTAAAATTAAGAGCATTAAAGAACTTAACAATAGATCGCATTTTGAATCTTCACTCAAAGAACTTTCTTCCTTACTTGGACTGGATAATATTTCTGTCATAGAATCATATGATATATCAAATATACAGGGCACCAGTTCAGTGGGCGTTAAAGTTGTATACAAAAAAGGAAAAAAATCTCCAAAAGACTACAGGCGCTATAGAATAAAAAGCCTGACTGACAAAAGTGATGATTATGCTTCGATGAGAGAGGTTATAGAGAGAAGAATGAAAGATCCTGAACTTCCCGACCTGATTTTGCTTGATGGCGGAAAAGGGCATGTATCCACCATAAAAGCTTTGTTTCGTGAATTAAAAATAGAAGTACCTGTTTTTGGAATTTACAAAGATAAAAATCACCGTACCGAGGGACTCTGCAGTGATACTGAGATTATGGAAATCAACAAGAGAAGCTCTTTGTTTAAATTTCTCACTGGAATACAAGATGAAACTCACAGGTTTGCCATAGATTATCACAGAAATATTAGAAATAAGAATATGATAAAGTCAGAACTTGATGGAATAAAGGGGATAGGCGAAAAAAGAAAAACTGCACTATTTAACAAATATGGCAGCATAGATAATCTTAAAAAAGCGTCTGTCGATGAAATCAGCAGTATCCCTGGATTTAATAAAAATATTGCTGAGAATATATTAAACTATTTTAAGGAGCTATAAAATGAAAAATACAATTTCAGTGAAAGAATTGATTGAAGAAATGCACTTAAACTGCGTCAACGCCTCTACAAATGAATACAGGGTGGATTCAGGGGATGTAAACAGACCAGGCATGCAATTAATAGGTTACTACATGCATTTTGCTTCAGATAGAATGCAAGTGATTGGGAATGCAGAATTTGCCTACCTGGAAACACTTAGCGATGATCATCTACGAATCAAGCTTGATGAGTTTTTATCATATGATTTGCCTGCAATCTGTATAACAAGGGGCCACAAGCCTAATGATATATTTTATGAGCTCATAAAAAAACACAATAAAAACCTTATTCTAAGTGACTTGCCTACGACCAAATTTATGAATAAAATTTCTGAATATGCAAATCACAAGCTCGCACCTATAGAAGTCACTCATGGAGTTTTGGTGGATGTTGATGGAGTGGGGATTTTGATAAAAGGCGACAGCGGAATAGGAAAAAGTGAAACTGCACTTGAGTTAATAAAAAGAGGACATAGGCTTATATCTGACGATGCTGTTGAAATAAAGCTTTTGGACGATGATCTTCTTATAGGCCAGTCCCCAGAACTCACAAGATATATGATTGAAATAAGAGGTATAGGACTCTTGGACATAAAGAGTCTTTATGGTGTTGGAGCTGTAAAGCCAACAAAGACTATAGATCTTATTGCATATCTTGAATTATGGCAAGAAGGCAAATACTATGATCGCCTCGGCATAGATGATGAGCTTGTAGAAGTGCTTGGCATAAAAATACCCAAAATAACAATACCGGTAAAGCCAGGACGAAATCTTGCCGTCATTTTGGAAATTGCAGCAAGAAACCAGAGACAGAAGGAAATGGGCTATAATGCGGCACAAGAATTCAACGAAAGATTAATCGTTAAACTTACAAAAAACAACTAATAATAAATATATGGCATTATTTGCAATTTTTATTGCATTTTACTGTATTAATATGAGATAATAATATTATATAAAACTGCGTTTTTTTAGTCACGGGGGAAAATATATGAACAAAATAATTGTAAAAATTGCAAATCAGGAATATACAATAATCGGAAAAGAAGAAAAAGATTATATCCTTAGTCTGGCTTCACATGTAGATGAGCAAATTTCAAAAGCTTCTGAGAAGACCCCAAAAACGAACATTGTAACTCCAGTAGTTTTAGCTTCAATAAATATTGCTGACCAGTATTTCAAATCACTTGAGGATAACAAAAAATTATTAAATGTAATCGAAAATCAAAATTCAGGTGTTCTAAATGAAAAAGACAAGAATTTTCAATCACTTAAAGAAAAAGACGAATATATTAATAATATAGAAAAAAAAATCACTGATTTAGATAAACAAAACAGTAATACCAGCCAGGAAATAGAACATTTAAATAAGGAAATTTCCAATAAAGAAAATGAAATTGAGGATCTTCATATCCTTATAAACAGTTTTCAAAATCATATTTACGAGCTTCAGTTAGAGATAAACAATTTAATAGATATAAAATAGTCTCTTCATAGAGGCTATTTTATATAAAGGAGAATTATGAATAATAAAATAGAATTACTTGCTCCCTCGGGAAGCTATGAGTCTTTGGTTGCAGCAGTGCAAAACGGAGCAGATGCAGTATACCTTGCAGGAATGAGGTTTGGCGCCAGAGCCAATGCTTCAAATTTTGATAATGACGAGATTATAAATGCAGTCAAATATGCACACGAAAGAAACGTCAAGGTCTATGTAACAGTCAATATAATAGTAAATGATGACGAAATTGCAGATTGCATGGAATATATAAGTTTTCTTTATAATAACGACGTAGATGCAGTAATAGTACAAGATATTGGTGTAGCAAATCTGATAAACAAATATTTTCCAGAATTTGAAATACACGCGTCAACGCAAATGAGTATTTCAAATTCTTTAGATGCTATGTTTTACAAAAACATGGGTTTTTCAAGATTAGTAGCTGCCAGAGAAAATTCAATAGAAGAAATCAAAAATATCAAATCATTTTCTGATACTGAAATCGAATCATTTGTTCATGGTGCTTTGTGTGTCTCTTACAGCGGCAAGTGTCTCTTTAGCTTTATACAAGGAGGCAGATCGGGAAACAGAGGAAATTGTGCCCAGCCGTGTCGTATGAAATATGATCTTAATTCTCCAAAAGGGGATACCACAATTGAAAACAAGTACATTTTAAGCATGAAAGATCTAAGCACGATTACAAATATAAAGGAAATCGTCAGCGGCAATATTGATTCACTCAAAATAGAAGGCAGAATGAAAAGACCAGAATATGTAGCCATTGTTGTCAAGAATTACAGAAAAGCTATAGATGGGATTTTAAATGATACAATAACACCCGAGGAATTAACCCTACTGGAAAACGAGATAAAATATGTATTTAACCGCGAATATACTTCGGGACATATCTTGTCCTCACCTCCTGGAAAAATGGCAAATCTTGATTCGCCAAAAAACAAGGGAGTTTATTTGGGTGAGGTATTAGATGTTGATACAAAAATGAAAAGAATAAAAATAAAACTAGAAGATGACTTGAGCAAGGGCGATGGCCTCAGCATAGGTGAATTCGTTGGAAGAATCATTCATAGAAAAGAAATCAAAAATTTCGCAGCAAAAGGCGAAACTATAGAATTAGATTTTATAGGTAATGCTAAAGCTGGTGATAGAATTTACAAAACTTATAATACTACTATCATGAATGCCGCGACTGAAAGTTATAAAAAAGAATTCATAAAGTCTCCACTTTCATTTAGTTTGAAATTTAAAATAGGCGAAAATCCTCAAATTTTCATAACTGATAACAGAAACAACAAAGTTAGTTACAAAGATGATGAATATACAGTAGAAGCTGCCATAAACAGACCTACAGACGAAGAAACAATAACTAGACAAATGAGCAAGCTTGACAGTACGTCATACTTCCTTAAAGATATAAGTATAGAAAAAGATGAAAATGCAGTAATTCCGGTATCAATGCTCAATAAACTTAGAAGAGAATCCATCTCGATGATTACTGCAGCAAGAGAAAATATTAATAAAAGAGCTCATTATGACACTTATAAAATGATTTCTGATATTAATGATCTCTACAGTGTTAACGTAAGTCAAAATGTAAATTCTGACAACCTGACATCTGATTCTGACTTTAGTATTGCAGTTAAGTGTTTTAATGAAGATCAGATAAAAGCCTGCATAGATTCAAAGGTAAATAGAATATACATTTCAGATATGGAATTATACAAGAACTATGCCAAAAATGATGACGCAAACCTTTATCATTTTATTACGCCGGGTATGATGAAAGATAAAGACATAGCCGATCTGCAGGATTTTATCAATGAGTATAACCCTAATATTATGACAAACAGCCTGGGTCATGCAAAACATATATCCAAACAGTATCTTGATAAGAATATAAACAATTCTGTAGGAATTGATTATATGGCAAATCTCAATAATAAATTTTCAATCGATTATACAATTAAATCCTTTGAGGCAAATTTAGATACTTTGAGTCCAGGATTAGAGTATGTTATAAATCAGCAATATTTAGATTATACTTTCTTTGAATCCCAAAAAAGCAAAATAGAAATTCCTGTTGCGACTCATCCAATCTTAATGATTACTGAGTATTGTCCTTATAAGACAGACGGAGCAAGATGCAAGTTTCCAAATTGTGTCATAAATGACTCTACTTTAAATGGTGAAAATAACGAGATTTATAAAATTAAAACCGACAGTTTCTGTAAACTGTATATATACAGTTCTCGTATTGTCGAGTTGCACGTTCAAAGTATAAAAACATTAAAGGAAAGTAACTACAATAGATTTAGAATAGATTTGCTTGATGAAACTTATGATAATACTATTAAACTTATTAACAAATATAAGAGAAACTAATAAAGAGTGATAATTATGGAAAAGAAAACATTAAACGTACTAGAATATAACGCTATTATAAACCTCTTGGAGGATTGCGCGTCTACTGAACTTGGGAAAATAAAAGCCCGCCAGATAGATGCAAGTAACTCTATAGAAGTTGTAAAACAAAGACTTAAAGAAACAAGTGAAGCTCAAAGTATCATATTAAAAAAAGGGGGTCTGCCCATATACAGTCTTACTGACATCAGAAGATCTTTAAAACTTGCAGAAATAGGATCAACAATAGACATTGGAAACATCCTCAAGGTTGGAGAAATTTTAAAAACAGCAAGACTGGTTTATTCAAAAGCTTCTGGAATTGCAAACCTTGAAATAATCCCAGGTCTTGCATCCAACCTGTATTCTGACCCCGAACTCGAAAACAGAATCTTTATATCAATAATATCTGAGGAAGAAATTTCAGATAATGCAAGTTCGCAGCTAAAAAAGATTCGAAGAGATATAAGAGTATCAAAAGAACAGATAAGAACTAAAATCGGTTCTATGATCACCTCTAAAGAAAATTCCAAATATTTACAAGAATCCATAGTTACAATGAGGCAAGACCGTTTTGTATTGCCTGTAAAAATTGAAAACAGGTCCAATATCCCCGGAATTGTCCATGATACTTCCTCGTCAGGTTCAACACTTTTTATCGAACCTATGGCTATTGTAGAAATGAACAACAATCTTCGTATACAGATCAATAAAGAACAAGAAGAAATCGAGCGTATAATTATGGCATTCTCTAACGAGATAGGATTAATCTCGGGAGCGATTTCTGAAAACATTAAAATTTTAACCGAACTGGATTTTATTATGGCAAAGGGAAAGCTGTCAATAAAAATGAAAGCTATCGAACCCAACATTAACGATACTTTATCTATAGTCATTAAGAATGCCCGGCATCCTTTAATTGACCCCAAGAGTGTGGTCCCTTTAAATATGGAGCTTGGCAACCAATATAAAACACTCATTATCACAGGCCCTAACACTGGCGGAAAAACAGTAGCACTTAAAACTATTGGCTTGCTTTCTCTTATGTTTCAAAGCGGACTCCATGTGCCATGTGACTATGGGAGCAGCATGTGTATATTTAGAAAAGTATTTGCCGATATTGGCGATGAACAGAGTATAGAAAACAGTCTTTCTACATTTTCTTCACACATGACTCATATAGTAAAGATTCTGTCTGAAATGGAAGATAATGACCTTATACTGCTTGATGAATTAGGGTCTGGAACAGACCCCATAGAAGGTTCTTCTCTAGCTATATCAATATTAGAAACCATAAGAGAAAAAAGTATACTGACAATGGCTACTACACACTACAGCGAACTTAAAAATTATGCACTCAATAAATACGGAGTTGAAAATGCATCTGTGGAATTTGACATTGAAACACTCAGCCCCACATATAAATTGATAGTGGGTATACCTGGAAAATCTAATGCTTTTGAAATTTCAAGAAAGTTAGGACTTAGTGATGATATAATAGATTTGGCAAAAGCAAATCTAAGTGAAGAAGAAATAAAAATGGAAGATCTTCTTGCTCAAATTGAAAGAGACAGAAAGAGGATTGAAAACGAAAAAGAATATATAATTTCAGCTTCTCAAAAAATCAAAGAAAAAGAAGAAGATTTAATTAAAAAAGAAATAAAAACAAAATCCGACAGAGAAAAAATCATACTAGAATCAAAGAAAAAAGCTTCTACAATTCTTAAAGATGCAAAATATGAAAGTGATTCAATCATAAAAGAGCTAAACAACATAAAAGCAGATATAGAACAATACAATGTAAACAAAGAAATAGAAAAAGTTCGTACAAAAGTAAAGACAGGACTTGAAAAATTTGGATATACAGAAGATCTTTTAGGCTTAGATGAGCTTGAAGGCAAAGCCTTACAAAGTGTAGACATTGGACAAAAAGTATTTGTTCCAAGTTTTAGTCAAGAAGGTCTGATTCTTTCTATAGATAACAATAAAAAAGAAGCTCTTGTTCAAATTGGAATTATGAAAATAAATATGCCTTTCGAAGCCCTTCAGGGAAAGAATAAAGCAAAAAAAGTAAAAGAGATCAAAAAAAGTGGCATAGGAAAAATAATTAAAGATAAAGCAAGTACAGTGAAGTCAGAAGTTGACGTTCGAGGTATGGATATGGAAACTGCCAGAATCGAAGTCGAAAAATATCTTGATAATGCTTATCTCTCAGGTATTCCAAGAGTTACAGTTATACATGGTGTCGGCACAATGGTCCTTAAAACCGGAATTAGCAATATGCTGAAATCTATGAACCATATAAAATCATATAGACCAGGTGGTTATGGAGAAGGCGGAATTGGAGTAACTATTGTAGAATTTAAATAAAAATTTAATTTAATAGTGAGGGTTGATATGACAACGAATAATAAAGATCTAATAAGTGTAATCCAAAGTGAATTCACAAAATTAAGTAAAGGTCAAAAAATCATAGCGCAATATATACTTTCTAATTATGACAAAGCTGCATTTATGACCGCTGCAAAGCTGGGTGAAACAGTTGGAGTAAGTGAATCTACAGTAGTAAGATTCGCAAACGCAATAGGATATGACGGGTATCCTGATCTTCAGAAATCACTTCAGGAACTTATTAAAACTAAACTGACCACTGTTCAGAGAGTAGAAATGTCCAATGAATATTCAAGCGATTTTACAATACTGAAAAAAGTTCTAAAATCAGATATAGATAACATCAAGGGCACTCTTGATGAGATAGACCCACAGTCTTTTGAAAACGTCATAAACAAGATGGTTTCTGCTAAAAAAATATATATAGTTGGATTGCGAAGTTCTGCAACTATAGGAGAGTATCTCGGATTTTATCTAAACTTCATACTCGATAACGTTGTACTTGTAAACTATGGTATCAGCGATGTATTCGAACAAATATTAAAAGTTGACAGTAAAGATCTGGTGATTGGTATTAGTTTCCCAAGATATTCAAAACGTACATTTGAATTGCTTAAATATGCAAAAGAACAAGGAGCCAGTGTGGTGGCAATTACTGACAGTAAACTAGCTCCAATATCTACAATTGCAGAAGAAATCCTTATTACAAGAAGTAATATGGCGTCTTTTGTCGATTCTCTGGTAGCACCGTTTAGTGTTGCAAATGCACTTATTGTATCGGTTGGTATGAGAAAAAAAGCTGACATCAAAGACTCCTTTGATAAGCTCGAAAAAATATGGAAAGAGTACAGAATTTATGATGATAAATAAAAACAACTTTATAATAGCTATAGATGGACCAGCTGGAGCAGGTAAAAGTACTGTGGCAAAAAAACTTGCTGAGAATTTAAACTTTCTATATATAGATACTGGTGCTATGTACAGAGCTATTACTTATAAAATAAATAAAGAAAAAATCGATATAAATGATAAATCTGCGATAAAAAATATGTTAACAAAAACCAGGCTTATTTATGAAAATTCTACACTTTATCTCGATGGAAACCCTGTAGGGGATGAAATAAGAAGCAACGAAGTTAATTCTAAAGTATCTACAGTATCTAGCAATAAATATGTAAGAACTTCAATGACTGACTTACAAAGATGTATAGGTCAGACCACTTCATGCATATTAGATGGCCGTGATATAGGTACAGTAGTATTTCCAAATGCTGATATAAAGATATTTCTGGTGGCAGATGTGTCAATGAGAGCTCAGAGAAGATATAAAGAAAACCTCGAAAAAGGTATGGACACAACTTTTAGTGAAATAAAAAAAAGTATAGTAGAAAGAGACTGTATTGATTCAAAAAGAGAGATAGCTCCTTTGTCAAAAGCAAATGATGCCATAGTGATAGATACAAGCAGTCTTTCTATAGATGACGTGGTTTCAAAAATAACAAATATATATCTGGAGAAAATAAATGTATAACTTTTTAAAGAGAACAGTATGGCTGTTTACAAAGCTGGTATTCAGAATTGAATACCAAGGGCTTGAGAACATCCCTGAAACAGGGGCTTTTATTATAGTTGGAAATCATAAAAACAATTTCGACCCCATCTTGATTTCATTTACTACCAAACGTCAAATAAGCTACCTTGCAAAAGCAGAGCTTTTTAAAACAAGATTTACAAAATTGTTATTTGAATCAATAAATTGTATCAAGATAGACAGAAACAAAACCGATATAACAGCTATAAAAAATGCACTTAGGGTATTGAAAGCTGGCGGAATACTGGGTATATTCCCAGAAGGTACCAGAATAAAAGATGGATCAGAAGGTGGTCAGATAAAATCAGGTGCAGTTATGATTGCATCTAAGGGCAAAGTAGACATCCTACCCGTTGCAATAAGTGGACAATATAAGATGTTTGCCAAAATAAAAATATCTGTGATGCCTATGTATGATATAAAAAAAGCTATGACCGACCACGACGGAGATATAGAAGAAATTTCATCAGAAATAATGAGTGTTATATATAGAGAGGTGGATAAAAACAGTAATGAAAATTAAAATTGCCGAATTTAGTGGCTACTGCTACGGAGTAAAAAGAGCAATGGACCTTGCGTGGGAAGAACTCACCACTAATTCAGATAAAAAGGTGTATTCATTAGGTCCACTTATTCATAATGATCAAGCGATGAAAAAATTCACTGAAAATGGACTTATTGTCGAAGACTCTATAGATAAAATAGAAAAAAAATCCATTGCTATAGTAAGAAGTCATGGACTTCCTAAGGACTTTTATGATAAAATGGATATAAACTCAACACAAATAGTTGATGCAACCTGTCCTTTCGTTAAAAAAATTCAGGATATAGTATATGAAAATTATAAATCAGGACACATTATAATTCTGATTGGAGATGCGGACCACCCTGAAATAAAAGGAATCAACGGTTGGTCGGATAATTCATCTATAATTATTAATTCAGTTGAGGATGCTGAAGAGTTTGTTTTTTTGGATAGTGAATCTTATATAGTAGCTGTCCAAACAACCTACAAACTTGAAAAATATCTTCAAATTGAAAAAATATTAAAAAATAGATTAAAAAAAGTTGAATTCTTCAATACCATATGCTATGCTACAAGAGAAAGACAAGACTCTGCCAGAGAACTATCAAAAACTGTTGATGCTATGATAGTTATCGGTGGAACAAGCAGTTCAAACACAAAAAAATTAGCAGAAATATGTTCTGAGAATTGCATTACATTTTTAATTGAGACATCAAAGGATATTGACATTAAAAAAATCTCATCCTTCAATACAATAGGTATTACAGCAGGAGCATCAACCCCTGATTTTATCATTGATGAAGTAAAAGATTTGTTGCTAACAAAATAAACGTTTAAGGAGTTGGAAATTAATGATTAGTGAAATGGAAAGATTATTGTTGGAAGAGGAACAAAATTACCAAGAAGTTTACAAAGGGTCAAGAGTAAGAGGAACAGTAGAGGTTATAAAACCAGATTCATTCTACATTTCTTTAAGTTACAAAACTGATGGAGTTCTTCCAAAATCAGAAGCAGGTGACTGTGAAGATATCAAAGTTGGAGATTCATTGGATTTGGAAGTTGTAAAAATCGACAAAAACACTGGCGAAATACTATTGTCAAAGAAAAGACTTGATGACTTTAAAGCATGGGATGAAATCCAAATGGGCGACATTATCAATGTAAAAGTAACAGAAAGAAACGAAAAGGGCCTTATTGCTAAATTCAAAGGATCAATAAGAGGATTCCTTCCACTTAGTCACATTGAAACTAGATTCATAGGCGAAGATGCATTAGATAAATATATAGGACAGGAATTTGAAACTGAAATCATTGACCTTGATCCAAAGAAAAGAAGACTTATCCTTTCAAGAAAGAATATGCTTCTTAAAGAGCAAAATGAGCTTAAAAAAGAATTGATCAACAAAATTGTTGAGGGCGAAGTATTCAAAGGTATCGTAAAAGATATTAAAGATTACGGTATATTTGTAGATTTAGGTGGAATAACTGGTCTTGTCCACGTTAGTGAACTATCATGGAACAGAAAAGATAACATCGAAAAATCATATAAGATTGATCAAGAAGTTGAAGTACAAGTATTAAGCTTTGACCAGGAAAAAGAAAGATTATCATTAAGTATCAAAGCTCTAATGCCAAATCCATGGGATGTTTTTGTACAAAATAACCATGTTGGAGATATACTATCAGGAGAAGTTAAAAATATCAAAGATTATGGTATATTTGTATCTCTTGGAGATGGAATCGACGGATTCGTTCATATATCAAATATTTCATCTGATTTCATAAAAAATCCAGGTGAGGTTGTAAAAGTTGGAGATAAGATTGATGCCAGAATATTAAATATTGATTCTCAGGCACAGAAGATCGAATTGACACTTAATCTTGAAGAAAAAGAAGAAGTGATATCTGAAGATATCGAAAATACACAGGAGGTATAATATGAAAAATTATGTTTGTGATGTATGTGGTTATGTTTATGATCCAACAGCAGGAGATCCAGATAATGGAGTAGCTCCAGGAACAGCGTTTGAAAATGTACCAGAAGATTGGGTTTGTCCACTTTGCGGAGTTGGAAAAGATCAGTTTTCAGAAGAATAATTAACAAAAAAAGAGTGGTTATTGCCACTCTTTTTTAAATTAAATGAATTTTCATTAATTTTTTGTTTATTTTAAATAAGTAGAAAAGAGGAAAATTTACTATGAGCAGAGTGCTAAAAAAGAATAATGGATTTACATTAATTGAACTTCTAATAGTTTTGACAATTTTAGTAGCTTTGACCCTGACTGGTACATATAAATACTTCAATATAATAGAAACCAATAAACAAAAAATAGACATCAGTAATGCAAACATTTTAGCAGAAGCAGTAAATGTCGCAGAAGCAACGGGACAAATCGAAATAAAATCTTCACCTGTCACAGTAACCTACGAAAATTTAAAAAATGTCATTAATAAAGAATTGTTCCCTGTGAGCAAACTTTATTCCGGAGAAAGTTCCAAACCCGAATTCGTAATAACAGCATCTAAGAGCAGCAATGATTTGATAATAACAGTTTCTGCTAATAAAATAGAACTGTATCCTGTGGCAAAAATAGTAACAACAGAATAAATATATTTAAAAAAACATAAAATTAAACTTGCAGAGGTATTAAATGGAAGAATGGATTTTAAAAAGATCTTATTTAGACTACAAAGATATATTAAATGACTTTAAACTCGATAAAGTATCCGCACAACTGGTATCAAAAAAACAGTTTGAAACAAAATCAGAAATATACAATTATTTAAATCCAGATATCAGCCTCTTTCATGATCCTTTTAAATTAAAAGGTATGGACGAGGCTGTAAATTTGATTTTGAATGATATAAAAGAGAATAACAATATATTATTATCGCTTGATTATGATGTAGACGGCATAATCAGTGGTGCTATAGCTTTTTTAGGACTAACTCAAATCGGAGCTAAATGTTCATATATTTTACCTCATCGAATCAAAGATGGCTATGGCATTAATGAAAGAATAATTGAATATGCTAAAGAAAAATCAATAGATACAATAATCACATTTGATAATGGTATTGCTGCTTTTGACGCAATAGATCTTGCAAAAAAATATGGCATTAAAATAATAGTAACGGATCATCATGATATACCATTTAGTTTTGACGAAAGTGCGAAAAAAATATTTAACTATGTAAACGCAGATATTATAATAAACCCCAAACAGCACGAATGTACTTATCCTTTCAAAGGACTATGCGGTGGGGCAATAGCCTACAAACTTATACAAGCCCTTTATATAACTTTAAATGAAGATATGAATAAGATGAACGATTTTATTTCTCTTGCTGCAATTGCTACTATATGTGATGTTATGGAATTAAAAGATGAAAACAGATCTTTCGTTTCATTGGGTTTGAAAAATATTCAAAACATACAAAATCCAGGACTAAAAGAGCTTTTTTTACTATATAACATAGGTGGACCGGTTACCTCGGATGATATCGGTTTTAAGATTGGACCCTGTTTTAATTCCAGTGGAAGACTTAGTACGGCAGCAAAAAGTCTTGAACTTTTGACCTCTCATCTACACAGTAAATCTTCAAATTTATATAATATCAAAAACTTAGCCGAAGAATTGTTTGAACTTAATCAAAAAAGAAAAGAAATTACAGCTCATGCTTTTGAAAAAGCAATTTCTATAATTGAATCCGAATATATATATAACGAAAATATTATTCTTGTATACATTGAAGACGTTCACGAAAGTATTGCCGGCATAGTTGCCAGTAGAGTTAAGGAAAAATATAATAAGCCTGTAATAGTCTTTACGGATTCAGAAGAAATAATAAAGGGTTCAGCAAGATCAATAGAATCTGTTGATATGTTTGAGCTTATCTCTAATCACAAAGATCTTTTGTTGAAATTCGGAGGACATCCTATGGCGGCTGGTATGAGTCTGGAAAAGACCAATCTCTCTGTTTTTTTCTCAAATCTTAAAACTAGTATATCTGAGTATTCAATACCCCAAAATAAGATTCATAAAGTAGATATGCTTTTAAAATTTGAACAACTCGACTTAAAACTTGCAAATGCTTTAAAAAAATTCGAACCTTACGGAAAAGGTAATGAAAAAATCATATTTTCAAGCTTAAATGTGACAATCAGAGATTTTAAAATAATTGGAAAAAATTCAAATGTGTTAAAATTGCAAATTTCTCAATCCGAAGTATTTAGAGGATTTATTTGCTTTACAAATATAGATTCCATATTGATAAAAATAAAAAACAAAGTGCAAACAAATCAGTATAATGATATAATAATTGATGAAAACAATACTTTTGATATAATATATACCATTGGCAAAAATGTATTCAATGGTTCAGAAAAACTTCAGCTCGAACTCATAAGTATTCGATAGTATTAATACAATATAAAAGGAGATTTCATATGAATTTAGAATCATTCGTAAGAACAATAGAAGACTATCCTCAACCAGGTATCAGCTTTAAAGATATAACCACTTTACTAAAAGATGGCGAGGCGTTTAAATATGCTGTAGATCAAATGATAAATAATCTAAAGAATAAAGAAGTGGATTATATAATTGGAATGGATGCCCGTGGATTTATTTTTGGAGCCGCAGTTGCATATGGACTTGGCGTAGGTTTTATACCTGCAAGAAAACCAAACAAACTTCCATCTGAAGTTATTGGGTGTGAATATGAACTTGAATATGGTAAAAATACAATAGAAATCCATAAAGATGCTATAAATCCTGGAGATAAGATAGTTATAATTGATGATTTGCTGGCTACAGGAGGTACTGCTGGAGCAGTAGAAAAACTTGTTCAAAGTCTTAAGGGAGAATTGGTGGGTTTTGAATTTCTCATAGAACTTGATGGTCTTGAAGGCAGAAAAAATCTGGAAAATAAAAATATAAACGTATTAATACACTACTAAATTACATTATAGTATAAAAGATATTAAAAGACTTTCGTTTTTCTACGAAAGTCTTTTAATATCTTACAATTTGTTATATAATGAGTAAATACAGTTTATTATGAAGAGTGGTGATATAGTGCTAGAAAACTTACTATTAAGAATAGAACAATACAATCCTGATGCTGATTTGAAGCTGCTTATAAAAGCATATAACTACGCGTCCAGTGCTCACGAAAACCAATATAGAAAGTCCGGCGAAAAATATATTATTCATCCAGTTGAAGTGGCAAAAATACTTGCTGAACTAGAACTTGATGTAGATACAATAGCAGCTGGCTTGCTTCATGATGTAATAGAAGATACAGCTATTACATTTGAAGAAATAGAACGTGAATTCAATCTCGATATTGCAATGCTTACTGATGGTGTCACTAAACTTGGCAAGCTCGAATATAAAAGTAAGGAAGAAACTCAGGCTGAAAATATGAGAAAAATGTTTTTAGCCATGGGTAAAGATATTAGAGTAGTTCTAATAAAACTTGCAGACAGACTTCATAATATGAGAACATTGAAACATATGTCTCCTGAAAAAGCTATAGAAAAATCTTTGGAGACAATCGAAATATACGCACCTATTGCAAACAGGCTGGGTATCTCAAAGGTAAAGCTTGAAATGGAAGACCTGGCGCTAAGATATCTTGACCCTGAGGGATATTATGATTTAGTCGAAAAAATAGCAAGAAAAAAAGCTGAAAGAGACGAGTATATACAAAAAGTAATATCAGAAATAAAAATAAAACTTAACGATTCTTCTATATATGCAGACATTACTGGCCGGGCAAAGCATTTTTATAGTATATATAAAAAGATGAAAAGTCAGAATAAGGAGTTTGACGAGATTTTCGACCTTATGGCTGTACGAGTTTTGGTTGAAAGTGTAAAAGATTGCTATGCTTCACTTGGATTAGTTCATACAATATGGCGACCTATTCCTGGTCGGTTCAAAGATTATATTGCCATGCCTAAACCTAATATGTACCAATCTCTTCATACTACAGTTATCGGACCAGACGGAGAGCCTCTGGAAATCCAGATAAGGACCATAGATATGCACAGGACCGCTGAATTTGGTATAGCAGCTCACTGGAAATATAAAGAAGGTAAAATTAATCAAGAATCATCGGATATGGAATCTAAGTTACTTTGGCTAAGGCAGATGATGGAATGGCAAAAAGAAGTCTCGGATCCAAAAGAATTTATGGATTCATTAAAAATGGACTTATTTACCACTGAAGTTTATGTTTTCACGCCCAAGGGCGAGGTTATCGAGCTTCCAGCAAGTTCAATTCCGCTTGATTTTGCCTATAAAGTCCACTCAGATGTTGGAAATCGTTGTGTAGGAGCAAAAATAAACGGCAAAATAGTACCTATGACATATACTCTTCAAAATGGGGACCTTATAGAGATCTTAACCTCATCAAACTCCAATGGGCCATCGCGTGACTGGCTTAATATGGTAAAGAGTTCTCATGCAAAAAGCAAGATAAGACAATGGTTCAAAAAAGAACGTCGAGAAGAGAATATCCAAAAAGGAAGAGAACTTCTCGAACGTGAAGCAAAGAGACAGGGATATTCCCAG
Organism: Proteocatella sphenisci DSM 23131; assembly: GCF_000423525.1. GTDB lineage: Bacteria > Bacillota > Clostridia > Peptostreptococcales > Filifactoraceae > Proteocatella > Proteocatella sphenisci. The sequence goes on from NZ_AUID01000001.1 coordinate 20,147, forward strand.
TCTGAACTTTTAAAACACAAATATCTTTCTCCAATAATGAAATCTCTTTCTCTGCCAAATGATGAAGATTTTTATGCAGCTATTGGATATGGGGGTATAACTCTTTCACAGGTTATGCCTAAGTTAAAAGAAAAATATGACCTGGAAAACAAAGACAAAGATAAAGATATTAAAAACAAAAAAGCAGTCGAGCCCGAACCGGCTGTACCAAGCAAAAAACCACCTGCCCACGACTATAAGGGTGTTTATGTAAAAGGAATAGACAACCTTCTTATGAGGTTTGCAAAATGTTGCAACCCTCTGCCAGGAGACGAGATAGTAGGGTATGTTACAAAGGGCCGCGGGGTATCAATTCACAGGGCTGATTGTGATAATATAGATATAAATACCGAAGCACCAAGCGACAAATTGATCGAAGTAGGATGGGATCAAAATTACAACAACCTGAAATCTTTTGAAGTTGAAATTCTTATACTGGCTAATGACAGAAGAGGTCTCTTTGTTGATGTCAGCAGAGTATTAGCTGACGAGAAAATACAGGTAAATGGTATTAATGCGCGCAATAATAAAGACGGGCTTGTCAATATGAATACAATAATTGTCGTTGCTTCAAAGGATCAGTTGAAATCTGTAAAAAATAAAATCAAAAGAATAGAAGGGGTAATCTCTGTAGATAGATTATAAATAATTATGAGAGCAATCATTCAAAGAGTAAAATACTCAAGTGTAGAGTTTATAAGAAATGACGAAAAAATAAAAAACGAAATATCCAAAGGACTTCAAGTTCTTGTCGGAATAACGCATGACGATACAAGCAAGGACGTTGAATATATTGTCGATAAAATTACAGGGCTTAGAATATTTGAAGATGAAAATCACAAAATGAATCTTTCTATCAACGATATATCTGGAGAAATACTTTTGGTCTCCCAGTTTACTCTATATGGCGATGCCAGAAAAGGGAAAAGACCCAGTTTCTCTGATGCCGCAAAACCAGACCTTGCTATCCCTTTGTATGAGTCTATGATAGACAATATAAAAGATAAGGGTATAGTGTGTAAAACAGGCGAATTTGGAGCTGATATGGATGTTACAATCATCAACGATGGGCCAGTTACAATTATGCTTGACAGTAAAAAACAATTTTAGATATGAGGTAAATTATGTTTTTAGAAACTTTAGGAAGAAATAAATTTGGAATAAACACTTATATTTTAGCTGATGATAAAAAAAATGCAGTTGTCATAGATCCAGGAATAAATTATGAATCTATCGTATACAGCCTTAAAGAGAATCAACTGAATGTAAAGGCCATACTATTGACCCATGGCCACTGTGATCATATAGCAGATGTACAAAAAATAAAAGAAAAATTTGATATACCTGTATATTGTCATATTAAAGATAATGAACTTCTTATGCATGCTAAATACAATTACTCCAAAGATTTTGGAATGGGTTCAATCGAATTTAGCGCAGATGTATTGGTTAAAGACGGAGAATCTATTAATTTAGATGAACTTGATTTGAAAGTAATCCATACTCCCGGACACACAAAAGGAGGGGTATGTTATATGTATAAAGAAATATTATTTACAGGTGATACATTATTTGCAGGATCTATGGGCAGAACTGACCTTTATGGCGGAAATGAAGAACATATGGCAGCATCTCTTCGTAAACTTTCTCAGCTTAGCGATAATATAACCATATATCCCGGCCATGGTCCAAAATCCACTATAAAAATAGAAAAGGAAACGAACCCGTTTTTAAGGTTATAAAATGAAAGTATATATTAAAAATGTTAAATACGAATATGAATTAAAAATGTTATATCACAGTTTCTCAAGAAAAGAAGTCGATTTTTATAGCATTTCAGATCATATAGAATCTGATAAGGGTGATTACATCGCTATTCACGAAGAATCGGGGTCAAATCCTTCAACAATAAACGTATCTGTGACATCAAATATAGATAATAACAATTATTATTATACAGAAGTGTGTCCTGACATTAGTAAAGAGGTTAAAAACGCTTACAAAAGATGTTTATACAGAGTTCTTTCCTCAGTCTTTAACAGGAATCTCCCATGGGGAATACTGACCGGAATAAGGCCTGTTAAGATATACAACGAGCTCAGAAAAACCGCTTCGGTCTTGCCTTATTTGACTGAAGACTCTATCAAAAATGAAATTTCATCAAAACATTTGATTTCTGATGAAAAAATAGAGCTTATGAAAACCATATCAAATATTCAAAAGCCTGTCATAGATTCTATAAACGATCAGAGCTACAGCATATATATATGTATTCCATTTTGTCCGAGCCGATGTAACTACTGTTCTTTTTTCTCCAATGATATAAATAAAAAAGGACATTTAAGAGATTCTTATATTGATGCACTGGAAACAGAGATCAATTCTGTTATGCAAGAAGAATGGGTGCAAGGCAAGCGACTTGACAGCATCTATGTCGGTGGAGGAACGCCGACAGCTCTTAAAGACTATCAGATTGAAAAACTGATGATTTTTTTGAATAGTAAATTTGACTTCAGCAAAATAAAAGAAATCACTTATGAAGCAGGAAGACCAGACACCATAACAGAGGCTAACCTTAGAATACTAAAAAAATATGGTGTTAACAGAATATCTATAAATCCTCAAAGCATGGTAGATGAAACTCTTAAAAAAATAGGAAGACTTCATAATTCCTCAGAAATAGAACAAGTCTTTAATCTAGCCAGAGAAGTAGGTTTTGACAATATAAATATGGACATCATTCTGGGTTTGCAAGACGAAGATGTGACCAGTGTAAGGCATACTCTTTCAAAAATCAGAGACTTAAATCCTGATTCCATAACAATGCACACTTTGTCAATAAAGAAAGCTTCAACTTTGCACCAAAATATTGATTATGAAGAACTCGAAAGACAAGAGCACAATATACAGCAAATGGTTGAAATCGTTTACGAATGCATGAATAACATGAATTTTACACCCTATTATCTATACAGACAAAAAAACATACTGGGCGGATTCGAAAATGTTGGATTTTCAAGACCAGGAAAAGAGTCCTGGTATAACATTATAATAATGGAAGAACTCCAAAATATACTGGCATTTGGTTCAGGAAGTGTTTCAAGGTTTGTATATCCTGAAGAAAACAGGATTGAGAAAGTAACTAATATCAGAAATCTTGAAGAATACATTAACAGGACACAAGATATGGTAAACAGAAAAAGACTGGAGATGAAATAATGAAAATTCAAAAACCAAAAGGCACCGAAGATATATTACCTTCATCCATTGGCAAATGGTACTATGTTGAAAACATGTTCAAAAAAGTATGTGAAGATTTTGCATACAGAGAAATCAGAACTCCTATGTTTGAATTCACTGATCTCTTCAATCGTGGGGTAGGAGAGACTACTGATATAGTTCAAAAAGAAATGTTTAGTCTCGAGCAAAGAATTAATCCAGGCTCAAAAAAGAAACCTGAATCTTTTTCTCTTAAGCCCGAAGGCACAGCCCCTGTAGTAAGAGCTTATATAGAAAACAGTCTCTACGCCAATCCTCAACCTACAAAATTATTCTATATAACCCCATGTTTTAGATACGAGCAGCCACAAGAAGGAAGAAAAAGAGCTTTCCATCAGTTTGGAGTCGAAGTCTTCTCGAGCTCTAACACTTACACTGATGCCGAAGTCATATCACTGGCCATGGAATTTTTCAGAAGACTTGGAATAGACAAGTATGTTGAACTGAGAATAAATTCAGTAGGTACCTCAGAAAGCAGAAAATCGTACTCAGATAAACTGAGATCGTTTTTACAAGACGATTTTAACCAGCTCTGCGATACATGTAAAGAAAGATTTTACAAAAATCCAATAAGGATTATAGACTGTAAAAATGAAAAATGCCACACTATAGCTGAGGGAGCTCCACTTATGATAGATAATCTAAGTGAAGAAAGTGAAAAAAACTTTGAAGAATTAAAACACAATTTGGATTTAATGGGAATAAAATATACTGTTGACCCTTACATAGTAAGAGGCCTTGATTATTACACAGATACAGCATTTGAAATAGTATCTAATGACATAGGCAGTCAATCCACTGTATGTGGCGGGGGCAGATACAATGGTTTAGTGGAGCAGTTAGAAGGCCCAGTAACTCCAGGTATAGGTTTTGGTTTGGGTATCGAACGCCTCATCATGGTATTAGAGAATCTAAATATTGAATTCCCACAAGATAAAGGCTTAGATTTGTTTGTTATTTCTATTGGTGACAAAGCCGACTCTATATCTACTAAAATAGTACATGAGCTTCGTAAAAAAGGTGTCTCATCAGACAAAGATCACCTTCGCAGAAGTATCAAAGCCCAATTTAAATATGCAGATAAATTAAACACAAGATATACAGCTGTTATTGGCGATGATGAAATAGAGTCTAAGTCAATAATACTCAAGAACATGAATAATTCTACTCAGGAAAAACTGAATTTAGAAAATTTTACGGAAGATTTTTTCAATATCATAAAATAAAATGCGAAATACGGAGACTAATTATGGAAACCTTAAAAGGATTAAAAAGAAGCAATTATTGTTCAACATTAAGAATAACAGACATTGACAAAGAAGTTACACTCATGGGATGGATACAAAAATCCAGAAACCTTGGAGGACTCATATTTGCAGACATAAGAGACACCTCAGGACTTTGTCAGGTAGTTTTTGATATAAACATAAACAAAGAACTTTTTGAAAAAGCAGAAACTTTAGGATCAGAATATGTAGTTGCAGTAAAAGGTATTGTAAAAGAAAGACAGGCAAAAAATCCAAATATTGAAACTGGGGATATAGAAATAATAGCAAATGAACTCAGAATACTCAACACTTCTGAAACTCCACCTATATATATTAAAGATGATGACGATGTTTCTGAATCACTCAGATTGAAATACAGATATCTGGACCTTAGAAAACCAAAGATGCAAAACAATTTAAAAATGAGACATAAAGTATGTCAGATTGTAAGAAACTTTCTTTCTGATGAAAATTTTGTTGAAATAGAAACTCCAGTACTTGCAAAGCCTACACCAGAAGGAGCAAGAGACTATCTTGTGCCAAGCAGAGTGAACCCAGGAAATTTCTATGGGCTTCCACAATCTCCACAACTCTTTAAGCAGCTTCTCATGGTTTCGGGAATGGACAGATATTTTCAAATAGTAAAATGTTTCCGAGATGAAGACCTTCGTGCAGACAGGCAACCAGAATTTACACAAATCGACTGCGAAATGTCTTTTGTTGAAATGGAAGATGTAATGCAAGTTATGGAAAAGCTTATACAAAAGGTATTTAAAGAAACTATAAATGTCGATGTTGCGCTTCCACTACAAAGAATGACTTATAAAGAAGCTATGGATAGATTCGGATCAGACAAACCAGACCTTAGATTTGGATTTGAAATAAAAGATTTAAGTCCTATAGTTCAAAAATGTGGATTTTCTGTTTTTGAAAATGCCCTTGAGAGCGGTGGATCTGTACGCGCAATAAACGTAAATGGCTATGAATCCCAGTTTACGAGAAAAAATATAACTGAACTTGAAAATGTGGCTAAATTGTTTGGAGCCAAAGGTCTTGCCTGGATGAAAATTACAGGTGAAGGTATTTCTTCGCCTATAGCTAAGTTTATGACTGAAGAAACTATAAATAACATTATATCTTCAATGGATGCTAAAGCAGGTGACCTTATACTCTTTGTTGCAGATAAGAACACTGTAGTATTTAACGCGCTTGGACATGTAAGAATTGAAGCTGCTAAAAAACTAGATATCATTGATAAAGATGCATTTAATTTCCTTTATGTAACAGAATTTCCATTATTTGAATTCGATGAAGAAGAGAACAGATACTTCTCAATGCATCATCCATTTACTTCACCACTGGATGAAGACTTTGATAAATTTGAATCAGATCCTGGAAGCATGAGGGCAAAAGCATATGATATGGTCCTAAACGGAGTTGAACTCGGTGGCGGAAGTATCAGAATATATGATTCAAATGTTCAAAGTACTATGTTTAAAGCTTTAGGGTTCTCAGAAGAAGAAGCACAAAACCAATTTGGATTCTTACTTGACGCTTTCAAATACGGAACTCCGCCTCATGGTGGACTGGCATTTGGTCTGGATAGAATAATGATGCTGCTTCTAAATCTGGAAAGTATAAGAGAAGTCATTGCTTTCCCAAAAAATCAGAATGCAGTTTGTCCGCTTACAAATGCACCAGGGAAGGCTGATCCAAAATCATTGGAAGAGCTAAATATCAAATTTGAAATTTAATATTGTGAAAATAATATTGCCAGCCTAAAACTGGCAATATTACAAACACTGGCAACTATTCTTTAAATGTATATTTTGCGAATAGTTGCATAAGGAGGCCCCCAAAAATGAAGATTCATAACAAATCTGGTAAACCCATGAATATTGTAATATCTGAGAATAAGCTGATTGAAAAATGTATAGAACTAGAAACTCAAATGCCAGTTTTTCTAAAAGACTATTTTATTTTTATAAAAAATGCCGTGTCTTTAAGTACCAGATATGCATACCTTAAGGATATTCATTTCTTTTTAAATTATCTTTTAATTGATAATTCCCATATCAAATCAATTGTAGATATTAAGCCTCAGCTTATAAATGATTTCACTGCCCGTGATTTTAACTATTTTATAGGCGAATACTGTTCACGTTACGAGGTTGATAAAAATGGCAGCCGAATCATCTACGAAAATCACAACAGATCACTCTCTCGAAAAAAATCCTCATTATTGTCTTTATTGAAGTTCTTATACAGAAACGAACAAATTACCAGTAATATAATCGAAGGTTTAAATCCAATAAAAACGCCCAAACCACAGCCAGATGCTATAAAAAAGCTTTCTGTTGAAGAAGCTGGAAAACTTATTGAAATTGTAAATACTGGTAAAGGTCTTACAGAAAAAGAGCTTGATTTTTGGAGACTTACACAGCAAAGAGACCGCCTTATAATTCTGCTTTTTATAATATATGGACTGAGAATTTCAGAACTCCAGTCATTAAATGTTTCATCTTTTAATCTAAACAGAAATGAGTTTAAAATTTTTAGAAAAAGAGGCAAAGAAGTTGATATGCCCTTGGACGAAAAAGTTAAGAAGTATCTTGTAGAATATCTGGAAACTGAGCTTAAAAATAACAAAGTCTCTGATAAAGATTCTGACGCACTTTTTCTTTCAAGGCAAGGTACAAGGCTTACTTCAAGAGCTATACAGAATTTGATCAAAAAATATACTTCTGTAGCAATGCAAACCAGTCGCAGCAACGGATATTCCCCACATAAGCTGCGAGCAACAGCCGCCAGCTCCATGATAGAATTCGGATTTTCTATCTATGATGTCCAAAATCTACTCGATCATGACAGTGTACTTACTACTCAGCTCTATGCAGCTCACAGAAAAAATGCAAAAAAAGAAATAATTGAAAATTTAAACTGGATTAAATAAAAAATCATCAGATTGATTGCTGTCAAAGAATCAAAAAAACACAAAAATGCTTAAAGATAGCAAATTTTGTGTTTTTGATTGTTTTATTTTTTCTTACTAGTCTACTAAAATAAAGGTGGATGAGGTGGAGATGTTCTCTTGTGCTCAGACCTGGCATTTAATCTTTCGATTACGACTTTATCTTCTTGAGGAATTTCTTTACCCTGAAGATACATATCTATATATTTATAGGTCGTGCCCATTTCTTTCTCGTCTGTCTGGCCTTCCCAAAGACCAGCAGTTGGAGCTTTTGCAAGTATATTTTCAGGAACGTTGAAATATCTCCCCCACTCATATACTTCGTTTTTTAAAAGATTGGCAAGAGGTAAAATATCGACTCCCCCATCACCATATTTTGTAAAGTATCCAGTTAACAATTCCGCAGCATTGTCTGTTCCCACAACAAGATAATTAAGATTGTTAGCTATGGAATAAAGTGCTGTCATTCTCAGCCTTGCTCTCATATTCGCATCGACAATTTTTTTATTTTCTTTAATAAAAAGTTCTTTCATCTCAGATTCAACTTTGTCTAATATTGATTCATTCTCATGAGAAAGATCAATTGTTAATTTTTTTATGTCACACGATTCACAAAGCGCATTGGCATCCACCAGATCTTCCGAAGAATTGTGTATTGGAAGTATAACTCCCAGACAATTATCGGGTGAAGCCAATTTTATAAGATTTGCAACTACAGCAGAATCAATTCCTCCAGAAACCCCAACAAGTAAACCTTTGGTTTTTGTTTCTTTCATCTTATCTTTCAGCCAGTTTACTGTACTTAAAATTTTCTCTTCAGTCGTCATTTTAAAACCTTTCTAAATTATAACTAATCTATTATTTTATCATTAAAAAACCTTACAAAAACATTGTCCAATTCATCTATGTTAACTAAAGATGAAGTTATATCAACTAATTCATTTAATATCATTATTTCTTCTTCATTAATATACACCATGAATTTTACATTTTCAAGATATTGTATATCTTTTACAATCACACCACTGTTTTTAAATCTGTGTTGTATTTTGGGTGCGATATCATAAGTACAAGTTATCAAGTAGCATTTCATTTGTCTGCATTCGATTATTTTGGAGGCTTCCATTCCCATTTTAGCAGATTCGGTATAGGCCCTTACCAGTCCTCCAGTACCAAGTTTTATGCCACCAAAATATCTGGTAATAACTATACAGATATCCGTCATTCCTTTTTTTAACATGACATCGAGTATTGGCATGCCAGCTGTTCCAGACGGTTCTCCATCATCTGAGTACCTCTTTATATCCGAGGCTTCTCCTACTACATAAGCGCTTACGTTATGAGACGCATTATAATTAAGCTTTTTAATCTTGGCAATGAAATCTATCGCTTCACTTTCTTCGTGTACAGGTTTTGTGTAAGAAATAAACCTCGATTTTTCAACTATATATTCCACTTGTGAATAATCTAATACTGAATAATAGTTCAATTTATTATCCTTCCTTTACTATTCTCAGAATAATATCTTTATTATATTCAACAGTTTCGCTCTTATACACTTTTCTCAAAAAATCTATTTTATCCTCTGTATTATATTTTGAAAAAGATTTGATTGCATAAGAACGAACCTGTGGCTTGTTATCTTTACATCCTTGTTTTAAATACGGAATAAATTCTTCATCATATATTTTACCCATACTGGAAAATGCCATTCTTTTAATATTACCATTATAGCTAAATGATAATTTTTTAAGGTAATCGTTGAATTTTTCAAGTTTTAACTCGCCAATTATCCATACAACCATAGACAAATCTTCTGCATTGTTTTTTTCATGATTTAAAAAAACTGAAATTTCATTTACGAGTTCTTTTTTAAAATCAAAAGTTATATTTTGAAGAAAATTGATTCTGTCTGCCTTTTCCATGAGTAACAGCTTTTTAAGCGTAGTATTGTTTTGAGGCTGCAGCTTTATATTTAAGCTTAAACTGAGCTTTGCATCAATAATATGCTGCCTTACTTGATTTTCATCAATTTCAAGTATCTTAGATATTTCAGAAATATTTTTTCCGGCCTTATATAATTTATATGATTCTTCCTGATAGTTCAAATTATCAGTCTCCTTATATTAAAATATATTCATTATATTTTCTGATATCATCCTGGGTCAACTTTAAGGTTATGCTTATTCCATTTTCTTGGTATTCAGTTGCTACATTTGAATATTTATCGTGAATTTCATTTATAAGATTGCCTTCATTATATGGAATGAGCAAAGTTTTTTCTTCTATATCTGGTATTATTGTTTCTTCTATCATATCTAATAATCTTTTTATATCGTCAGGATTATTTGCCGATATGTTAATGCTCTTTACCTCAGCGCTGCCTACAACAAAATCGCCAGATAGCAAATCTATTTTATTATTTACAATTATCTTTGCTTTGTCGGCGCATCCTATTTCTTTTAGCACATCTTCTGTAGTCTCTCTTTGCAGTTCATAATTCTTATCCGATGCATCAAGAATATGAAGCACCAGGTCTGCAAACAATGCTTCTTCAAGTGTGGATTTGAAAGCTTTTACAAGAGAGTGAGGAAGTCTTGAAACAAATCCAACTGTATCTATAACTAAAAAATCATTTCCATTTGTAAACTTGGCTTTTCGAAGTGATGTGTCGAGTGTAGCAAAGAGCATATCTTTAACAAAAACTTCTTTTTCTGGATCATGTAGTTCATTTCGCTTTATTATTTCATTTGTAATTGTTGATTTGCCTGCATTTGTGTACCCAACTAAGGCAACGATCGGTAAATTGGATTTCATTCTCTGGCTTCTTTGAACATCCCTGTTTTTAACTATTTCAGCAAGTTCTTTTTCTATTTCCAGTATTCTTGCATTTATGTGTCTTTTGTCTGTCTCAAGTTTTTTTTCACCAGGTCCTCTTCCGCCTATGCCGCCTCCCATTCTAGAGAGTTTTCCACCTATCCCAGCCAGCCTTGGGAGTCTGTATTTTAACTGAGCCAGCTCAACTTGAAGCTTTCCGTCTTTAGTGATAGCACGGTTAGCGAATATTTCCTGTATTAGCATGGTTCTGTCAATAACGTCTACATCTAAGGCATTCTCCAGGTTTCTTATCTGAGAACCTGATAGTTCATGGTTGAATATTACGAGATTTACATTCATATTCTCTGAATATGTTTTAATCTCTTCTACTTTACCTTTTCCTATAAAATATGTTACGTCTACGCTTTGCTTGTTTTGGACCATATTTCCTAAGACTTCAACATTCGCGGCCAAAGCAAGTTCATTAAATTCAGTCATTGACGCTTCAATATCTTCAATATAATCCTTGCTTTTTTTGTCTGCAATGTTGAGTGTCACCAGTATAGCCTTGTAATCTATCTTTTCTGTTGTTTTTTCCATAATTATTCCTTAATCTAAATAGTCTTTCAATTTTTTAGATCTGCTCGGATGTCTAAGTTTCCTGAGAGCTTTAGCTTCAATCTGTCTTATTCTCTCTCTGGTTACTTCAAACTCTTTTCCTACTTCTTCAAGAGTTCTCGCTCTTCCGTCTTCCAAACCAAATCTTAACCTTAAAACTTTTTGTTCTCTCTCATTAAGAGAAGTTAACACCTCATCAAGCTGTTCTTTGAGAAGTGAATATGCTGCAGCCTCTGCGGGCGCAGGTGCATCTTCATCTGGTATAAAATCTCCAAGATGACTGTCTTCTTCTTCTCCGATTGGAGTTTCCAAAGAAACGGGTTCTTGTGAAATTTTTTGAATTTCTCTTACTTTCTCAACTGGCATATCCATTTTCTTTGCAAGTTCTTCTGGACTTGGATCTCTTCCCAGCTCTTGCATCAATTGTCTGGAAATCCTTACAAGTTTATTTATTGTTTCGACCATATGAACCGGAATCCTAATAGTCCTCGCCTGGTCAGCTATTGCTCTTGTTATAGCCTGCCTGATCCACCATGTCGCATAAGTTGAAAATTTAAATCCTTTTTTATAATCAAATTTGTCAACTGCTTTAATAAGTCCAAGATTACCTTCTTGAATCAAATCAAGAAATAGCATTCCCCTTCCAACATATCTTTTTGCTATAGAAACTACAAGTCTTAGGTTAGCCTCAACAAGTAAAGACTTTACTGAATCATCACCTTCATCCATTCTTTGAGCAAGACTTGACTCTTCTTCTGGGGAAAGCAGAGGTATTCTTCCTATTTCCTTAAGATACATCCTGACTGGATCATCTATAGACACTCCTTTTGGTGCAGACAAATCTAAAGCCTCTGCTTTGACTTCTTCGGCTATTACATTTTCTTTCTCATAGTCTATATCTTCAATCAAATCCAGCTGATTCTCTTTGTTCTCCTCATCTACTACCTCTATACCCAGTTGACTAAGGGTCTCATAGGTATTTTCAATTACATCTTTATCCATATCAAACGTGGATAGAGCTTCAGTAATTTCTGAAAAAGTAAGTGTTCCTGTTTCTTTTCCTTTTTCAAGCAAATTTTTGATCGTTGTAGCTTCAGAAGCCCTGTTTTCATTATTTTCCATCAATACTCTCCTAATTAGTAGTTACTTTAAGTTTATTTATTAATTTTTTTGTTATTCAGATTTATTATATGTTGTCCTATAGTTAAAGCCAGGTCTAAAGTAGACTCATCTATCGATTCCAAAAGTCTAAGCTGTATTTCTTCAAATTTATTTATCTGTTTGTCCAGCGATATATTTCTCATGTTTTTTTTCAAAATATACATTTCTTCAGACTCTATCTTTGAATAATACTCTTTTAAGTGATCAGTTTCCTTTGAATTCTTGTGGAATATATTAGCATAAATCATCCGGTTTTCTCTTGTACTGAAATCATTGATTGAAAAATACTCTAACTCTATATTACCCATTATTATATTAGCTAAAATCATTTTTTCTTTTTTATCTATTTCAAACTCGTCAAAATACATTACCTTATTTAAGTCGGAACGAGATGGTTTTCTCTCAATCTCATCATTTTTGCTAAACTGTTTAATGCTGAAATACTTTCCAAATATGTCCTGGCCAATAGCTTTAATAGAGTATCCACTCTCAGTTGCAAGAAAGTAAATTGCATTTTCTACAAAGATATGACTGGAATTATATTTATTTAAATATTTTTTAATAAATTCTACGGATTCTTTTAAAAAATCTATCTTTTGTGATTCCAGGTCTGTTTTATATTTATTTTTTATGTTTTTAATATTAAAAATCAAATAGTCATCAGCTTTATCAAGTAGTTTTTCAAATGAAACATTTCCAAATTTAGAAAGAAATTCATCTGGATCTTTCGCCTCTAATATAGACACTACCTTGACTTCCAGGCCTTCTTGTAAAGCTATTTCCAGCGCTCTCAGGCTCGCCTGAATCCCAGCATTGTCTGAATCATATATTATATATAGTTTATCTGCTGTTTTCTTAATCAATTTTGCCTGCTCTATAGTAAGAGAGGTTCCCAGTGATGCAACCGTATTTTTATATCCAAACTGATGCATCTTTATTACATCCATATACCCTTCTACAAGAAATATACTTTTGTTTATCAAATTTTTCTTTGCAATATGGAACCCATAAAGATTGTCTTTTTTTAAAAATATTTTTGTCTCAGGCGAATTTAGATATTTGGGACCATAATCATCCATCTGCCTTCCCCCAAAAGCAATTACTTTATTTCTTGAATCAAAAATAGGAAACATTATTCTATTTCGGAATCTTGAATATATCTTTTCGTTTTTTTGTACAAACACCCCACTTCCAATTAAACTTTCTGTTGGAAATGTCTTTTTTAGCATGTTTAATAAGTCAAAGCTGTTATCTGCGTAGCCTATTCCAAATTCTTTTATCATTTCCGGAAGTATGCCTCTGTTTTTCAGATAATCTATTGCAGTAGGTGTGTTTATAAGATTTTTATAAAAAAACCGTGCTGATTCAGTATTTATTTCTTTTAACTCGGCATTGGCCTTTTCATAAGTCGAATAACCTTCCTTATTGTTTTGTGGCAATTCAATGTTTAACTTTTCAGCAAGAATCTTTAATGCTTCTATAAAGTCCACATTCTCAATTTCTTCTATAAATTTTATTACATCTCCACTCTTCCCGCATCCAAAACATTTGAAAATTTGTTTATTTTCACTTACAACAAAAGATGGAGTATTTTCATTATGAAATGGACAACATGATTTGTAATTTGAACCATTGTTTTTAAGATCTACATAATTAGAAATTATATCCACTATGTTAGCTTTATCCTTTACTTCATTAATAAAGTTATTATCTATACTCATTTTCTCTCCATTCATTGCCTCAACTATACAATTCTACAACAGCAGGGATTTTCCTTCTGAATTTACAAAAAAAATAAAAATTTAAAGGAAAGCCTTTAAATTTTTTTCATAAGTTGTTTGAAATCAGAAAAATCTATAGTCTGTTCTTTATCTGAAAGAGCTTCTTCTGGTTTTTTATGAACTTCTACAATTATTCCATCAGCACCTGCCGCCAGCGATGCACATGACATGGGTATAACGAGGTCTCTAATCCCAGTTCCATGGCTTGGGTCGGCAATCACAGTAAGTCCTGTTTCTTTTTTTATAATTGGAATTGCAGCTATATCCATTGTATTGCGTGTATAATCATTAAATGTTCTAATTCCTCTTTCACACATTATGATGTCAGAGTTTCCTGATTCGTATATATATTCTGCCGCTCTTATCCATTCATATATGGTTGCTGCCATTCCTCTTTTAAGGAGTACTGGTTTCCCATATTTTCCTGCTTCTCGCAAAAGCGTAAAATTTTGCATGTTTCTTGAACCTATTTGAATTATATCACTGACTTGTGCTACACTCTCAAGAGACTCCGTATCTACAGCTTCTGTGACAACTTTTATTCCTACATTTTCTCTGACTCTTTTAAGAATTTGAAGTCCTTCGTATTTTAAACCCTGAAAGTCTCTGTTTGAAGTCCGAGGTTTATAAGCCCCGCCTCTCAATACGGTAGCCCCATTATTTTTAACAAATTCAGCTATTTCTAACAACTGCTCCTCAGACTCTATTGAACATGGTCCAGCAATTATTATCTTATTTTTTTCTTTATTATAAAGATCATCTAATCGATTAATCTTCAATTTTTTAAAATCATTTTTAATCATAATTTTTATATTCCCTGCACTTATTCAAGTGCCAATAACTCAGATTTCACTACGCCATTTAATACTTTCAAATTTTCTATAAGTGTATCGATGTCTGTCTCCATCTTTGATATTTCTATTGTTATAGATACATTTGCAATTTTATTTATTGGCAAATCCTGATTTATTGTCAAAATGTTTACATTGTTATTTGAAAGATGTTTTAAAATTGAAGACAAGGTTCCTCTTTCATCCTTAAGAAGAAAAGATAATATTGCCTTGTTACCAACCATACCTTCTGAAAGCCCAAATACATAATCCTTATATTTATAAAATGTGCTTCTTGAGATATCTACTTTTTTAACTGCCTCTGATATCCCTTTTACACTGTTGGTCCTTAGCAGTTCTTTTGCGGTTAAAACTTTTTCAAAAACATCCGGTAAAACACTGCTGTCAATTACTAAAAATTTCTTCAACTGGAAATCCCCCATTCAATTTATTTACATTTATCATTTCTATTTTTTTATCTCTTGTCATGCGCTTTATCTGTCCTTCTCTTTTTAAGGCCTCACTCATAGAAGAAAACTCTTCTGAGTAAACAAGTTTTACAGGAATTCTGCCACGTGTATACTTAGCACCCTTTGCGCAGTTGTGCGCGCCAATCCTTTGGTTTAAATCCACCGTATAGCCTGTGTATAGTGTGTCATCCGCACATTTAACTATATATATATAATGCTTTTTATTTTGTCCCATTAGGTAAATATTCTCACTTTAATTATCCTGTTTTTAGATACAAGTTCTACAATGAATTTATAATTATAATAGTTTACAATCTCTCCATTTTTAGGAAGTCTTCCCAGAACACCTATGATAAATCCCCCAAAAGACTCAAACTCTTCAGATTCAAACGTTGTCCCTATAAGGTCGTTAAGTTCATCTAATTTTATATTACCATTTACTACATACTCATCTTCTTTTATTACTTCTATATCACTCTCGATGCTTTCATCGAATTCATCATTTATTTCACCAAATATACTTTCAATAATATCTTCCATAGTCACCAGACCCGCAACCCCACCATACTCATCTAAAACTATAGCTATATGGTTTCTGTCGCCTTTCATCTGTTTAAAGAAATCAGAAATTTTAATGAATTCAAAAGTCATAAGAGGATCTCTCATATAATCTTCAACTTTAAAATTGAGTGAAAAGTCTTTTTCTGATATGTTGCTGAAAAAAAGGTCTTTCGCATATAACATGCCCGAGATATTATCAATAGTATCATCATATACTGGCAATCTCGAGAACTTCTTGGTATTGAAAATTTCCAGAACTTCATCATAACTTGCATCTTTGGATATAGCCAGTACGTCCATTCTTTGGATCATTAAATCACCTACCCGCAGATCTCCAAATTCAAAGATGTTATATATCATGTCTTTTTCTTCTTTTTCAAGTATACCTTCTTTGCTTGATACATCTACAATTGTCTTTAACTCTTCGTGAGTAATAAATGGTTTTTTATCATCCGGAGTACCACCTAAAAGCTTGATGATACGATTTGTCAATTTAGTAAGAACATATAGCAGAGGCGAAAATATTACCGAAAGAAAGTTTATAATAGGTGCAACTAGTAATGCGAATTTTTCAGGGTACTGCATAGCAAGACTTTTCGGAGTTATTTCTCCAAATATAAGTATCAACACTGTCATAGATATAGTTGCAAGCCCTACCCCCCTGGTTCCAAAAATAGAAATCGCCAATACCGTAGCAACTGCTGATGCACCAGTATTGACCGCGTTATTACCCAGAAGAATGGCTCCCAGCATTTTATTAGGTGTGTTTAGCATTTTCTCTATTGTATCTGCATTTTTAACTTTAGATTCCACCATATGTCTTAACCGTATTTTACTTAAAGACATAAGCGATGTTTCTGAGGCTGAAAAAAAACCCGAAACAAATATCAATATAATAAGCAAGATTAGTTGCATATATGTATTTACTTCCATACTTTCTCCTTAATTTAATAATAGAATTTATTTGTAAATATTTCTTCACTGAATTAAATTATACAACAGAATCAAACAAATTGCACTATAAAGCAATATTAAAATTGTAAATTTTTCATATGATTGATATAATGTCAATGGAGGTAATAATTATGAAAACACTTATTTTTGGACACAAGAACCCAGATACAGATTCAGTCTGCAGCGCTATAGCATATTCTCACTTAAAAAATTCAATGAATGAAAATACCGAGCCCAGAGTTCTTGGAGAAATTAAGAACGAAGCTAAATACGTATTAGACTATTTTAAATTACCCTACCCTGAAATTTTAGATAATGTAAAGTCTCAGCTAAAAGACGCTCCCTATCATAGATCCCTGCCTGTAGACGAACACAACTCCTACCTTAAGGCTTTTAAAACTATGGATCTAAATGCTTTGAATACCATAGCCATAACAGACAAAAACAACTATCTAACTGGAATTCTAAGCATAAAAGATATAGCTATGGAACTCATTAAAGGTGATTTTAAAAACCTTAATTCAGTCTTTAATAATATAGTAGTACAAATCGATGCAAAAATCCTTGTTTGTGCAGGTCTTAATGAATCATCTCCTGTTATAGGTAATATTTCCGTTGCCGCAGACTATTATAAGTCTTTAAATGACACTTACAATGAAAATGACATTGTAATCACAGGTGATGTGTTCCCACTAATTGAAAAGCTACTTGAATATAATGTAAGGCTTGTGATAATATGTAGTGAAACATTAATTCCCGATGAAATTATAAATATAGCTGACAAAAAAAACATAGCCATAATTCAGACCAATAAAGATACTTATGCTGTGAGTAAGATAATACAGCAATGTAATTCCGTAAAAAATATAATGAAAAACAATGATATAGTAAAGCTGAGCATAAATGATTATATTACTGATGTCAAAGAGGAAATTTCCAACACTAATTATAGAAATTATCCTATTGTAGATTCGGATGGTAAATATCTTGGATTTATTGACAGAAAGTCGTTATCTGCTACTTCTAGAAAAAAAGTGATACTCGTGGACCATAACGAGGAAAATCAAAGTGTATACGGACTTAATGAAGCTAGCGTTTTGGAAATTATAGATCATCACAAACTTGGAGGGCTGACATCTATCGAGCCCATACACTTTTTGAATTATCCAGTTGGTTCCACATGCACCATAGTGTTTCAACAATTCGAATTTAACAAAATAAGTATACCTGCAGATATAGCGGGAATACTCATAAGTGGTATATTATCTGATACACTTTCATTTAAGTCACCTACATGTACACATCATGATATTGTGGCAGTCAAGGAATTAAATAAAATAGCAAAACTTAATATAGAAGAACATTTTTCAAATATGTACAAAGCCGCCTGTTCGACAGAAAATCTTACAATAGAAGAACTACTCTACACCGATTCAAAAGAATTTACAAATGTAAATGAAAAGTTCAGAATTTCACAGTTCTTTACGTCAGACCTGACTTTTATGGAAAATAATAAATTAGAAATCCTAAAAAAACTCAAAAGTGAATCCTCTGATAATAATTACTTTATATTCTTGCTCACAATAACTGATATAATAAATGAAGGTTCTTTTTTATATTATTTCTGCAAAGATCATAATTTTATATCAAGAGCATTTGACTGTAATGATACACAAGGTACTTTCGTTGAAAATATTGTTTCTAGAAAGAAACAAATTATTCCACAGATAATATCTGAACTTAACAGTAAGATGTAATAGGAGCTATTTATGCTAAAAATTTATAAGACAATTAATGATGCCACAAAAGAGATCAGCACACTCGATGATGGGGTATGGATTAACATGATTAATCCTACTCAGGAAGAACTTGCAAATATAAGACTGCGATATAATATAGAAGAGAGCCACCTTAAAGCAGCACTTGACGATGAAGAAAGCCCACGTATAGATGTAGAAGACGAAAGTACTCTCTTTATAATAGACGTTCCTATACCATTTGAAGACGTCACTCTTCAAGGATCAAGAATATATGGTACCGTTCCTATAGGAATAATTATTTCAGCACATGCCATAATAACCGTGTCCACAATAGAGGTAAAGCTTCTCAATGATTTTATAAAAATGAGAGTCAAAGGATTTCATACTGGAAAAAAGACTCGAATAATCCTTCAGATGATGTACAAAAATGCGACTTATTATCTATTTTATCTTAAACAAATCGACAGACTAAGTGAATCTATGCAAAAAGAGTTGCATAAATCCATGAAAAATGAAGAACTGCTCCAGCTTCTTTCTCTTGAAAAATCTCTAGTATACTTTACTACCTCACTTAAATCAAATGAAATTGTATTTGAAAAAATGATGAGGCTGGATGTCATTAAACAGTATTCAGATGACAAAGATCTTCTTGAGGATGTAATAATTGAGAATAAGCAGGCCATAGATATGTCACAGACCTACAGTAATATACTAAATGGAACCATGGCCGTTGTCGGATCTGTCATATCTAACAATCTTAACATAGTTATGAAAGTTCTTACCTCTCTAACTATAATACTTGCTATACCTACCATAGTAGCCAGTTTTATGGGCATGAATGTGCCTGTACCAATGGCAGGAAATCCAGCTGGATTTTTAATAATCATATTGATAACTATAGTAATTACAGCTGCCTTTACCTTGTTTATGCTTAAGAAAAAACTTTTTTGAAATTATAAAATTAAAAGCTGTGTAAGATACCCTCTAAAGGAATTCATACACAGCTTTTTTGTTTTTACATATTTTTCAATAGTCCTTCTATTATACGGATAGAGTTGTCTACTGCCAGAGGAACAAATTTTTGAAAATCTACACTTGCTCCTGTATTTGCATTATCTGATATAGATCTTATGACTATAAAAGGGACATTGTTCTGATGCGACACTTGCGCTATACTTCCGCCTTCCATTTCTACGGCTGCTGCACTAAAAGTTTCATCCAACCATTTAACTTTATTGTTATCCGCAATAAATTGGTCTCCAGTCGCTATTATTCCTACCATAGTCTTGTTTGATTCGCTCTTTAATTCAACATTTTTAGCAATATTTATCATTGCCTGGTCGCATTTGAAATCTAATACATCCATCCTTGGAATTTGACCATGTTTTTCTCCAAAAGCTGTACAATCTACATCATGCTGTACAAGTGAGCTCGCTATTACAACATCTCCTGGATTGGCATCTAGACTTACGCCGCCTGCCACTCCGACGTTTATTATTTTATCAACATCAAACATGTCTACCAGTATCTGCGTACAGATTGCAGCATTAACTTTGCCTATACCACTCACTACTACTACTGCATCATGTCCCCATAATTGTCCTTCAAAAAATTCCATGCCAGCCTTATTCATAGTATCTTCGACTTTCATTATTTTTTTAAGACTTTCTACCTCTTCTGACATTGCTCCTATTATACCTATCACCATCTTAATTTTCCCCCTGATTTTCAACACTTACTTTTCTTATAATATAATTTTCTTTTACTTCATATCCAAAATCAATCCATACCTGTTCTTTTGGCCTTGGGGCTACGTCCATACTCTCCATATTTTCATTATAAATAGCCTTTACTGTCGTATATATAGTCTCACAGTCAGGGCCAATTATTTCAACCTTATCTCCAAGGAAAATTCTGTTTCTTACATCGATTTTAGCCATATTTTTATCAGTATCATACAAAGTTACCAGACCCATAAAATCATAATTTCTTATATATGAACTAGTTCCGTAATTCTGAGATTCTCCATCTGGTTTATCAAGATAAAAACCGCTCGTGAAATCTCTATAGCTGGCCTTTTTTACCTCTTCCATCCAAGAAGGATCGGATTTATAGTTATCCGGATTTTTATAGTACTCGTCTATTGCCATTCTATAGGCCCTTACTACTGTTGCCACATAATAAGGTGTCTTTACCCTGCCTTCTATTTTAAAACTGCTTACGCCTGCTTCTATGAGCTCTTTTACATACTCAATCATGCACAGGTCTTTGGAGTTAAAGAAATACGTACCTCTTTCATCTTCTTCGATTGGAAAATATTCGCCAGGTCTCTTTTCTTCTACAAGTGAGTATTTCCATCTGCATGGATGCGCACATGATCCTCTGTTTGCATCTCTTCCCGTCATATAGTTGCTCATAAGACAGCGCCCTGAATATGAAATGCACATTGCTCCATGTACAAATGATTCTATATCCATATCTTCTGGTATTTCATCACGTATTTTTTTTATTTCTTCAAAAGATAACTCTCTTGCTGTAACAACTCTTTTTACACCTTGTCTGTACCAAAAATTCGCACTGTTAAAGTTTGTATTATTCGCCTGCGTGCTCAGATGAATTTCCATATCAGGAACTGTATCTTTTGCTATCATAAGGACACCTGGATCGGCCACAATAATTGCATCTATTCCTATTTCTTCAAGGTATTTAAGGTAATTTTCCAAACCTTCAAAATCATCGTTGTGAGGTATGATATTACAAGTTACATATATTTTTTTATTATTTTTCTTTACAAAATCTACAGCCTCTTTCATTTGCTCTTCAGTGAAATTCTTTGATGCCGTTCTAAGCCCAAAATTTTCACCCGCAATATAGACTGCATCTGCTCCATATAGTATGGCCATTTTCAATTTTTCTAAATCACCTGCTGGAGCTAATAACTCAATTTTATTCATTGCAAATCCTTTCATATTTAAATGTGATATATTGAAAATATAATTATCTTTTATAGGTTATTGCCAATCCATCACCAATTGGTACTAAAGTTGTATAAAACGACTCATTTTCAGTCGTAAGGTAATCCAGATATTGGTTCATTCTTCTATATATGGTCCTTTGTCTTCGTTCTACTGAACAAATTTCCGGTTCACAGACCATAGCTTTGTGAAAAATATTATCAGATATTATTATGCCTCCAGATCTTACTTTTTCAAATATCATATCAAAGAATAGCCTGTATTGGCCTTTTGCTGCATCTATAAATACCAGATCATATAAACCATTTTCAATTATAGCTCCTGCCTCAAGGACATCCACATTAATAATATCTATTTCATCCTGGAAACCAGCTCTTTTAACATATTCGATTGCTTTCAAATATCTTTTTTCATTTCTCTCTATTGTGGTTATCTTACAGTTTCCTTTTAATTCTGTACATATCATTATAGATGAGTATCCTATGGCTGTCCCAAATTCGAGTATATTATAAGGTTTGTTTATATGCACAATTGTTTTCAAAAGAGCCAGTGTATCTCTGGTAACTATAGGTACTACATTTTCTTTTGCGTACAATTCCATCTCTTCTTGAATATTAGAAACTGCATGAGTTCTCTCAGTTATATATTTCTCTACTTTGTCATTTGTAATATTACTCATTTTATTCCTTCCACTTTAATTTCCGAGATATTTGGCTTTATTTTTTAGATGCTCTTCGTACGTTTCACTATATACCTGTTCTCCGCTTCCATCATTTTTTGCAAGAAAATACAGATATTGTGTATCTGCAGGCTGAAGCACAGCCATAATAGCTTTTTCGCCAGGAGAGGCTATGGCAGTTTTGGGAAGTCCCTTGTACATGTAGGTATTGTATGGGGAATCTATACTTATGTCTTCATAAGATAGAATCGGTTTTCTTTCTCCTAAAATGTACTGTACTGTTGCACAAGACTGAAGTGACATGTCTATATCAAGTCTTTTGATAAAAACAGATGCAACAAGAGGCATCTCTTCTTCTATCGCCGCTTCTCTTTCGACTATAGATGCCAGTATTATAACTTGATTTACGCTCATACCTGTAGATTCTATATTTGAAGCTATATTTTTTTTATAAATAATATCAAATTGGGAAAGCATCTTGTCTGCAATTTCTTCAGAAGGCGTATTTTCTTTAAAATGATACGTTCTTGGGAATAAATAGCCTTCTAAAGTTGTTATATTTTCATCTTTTAAAAATTCATATTTATCTCTGAATATGTCCGGGTCATTAACAACCCTCATAAAATCGGCACCACTTCCAATACCGGCTTCCTCTATTTTTCTCGATATTTGAATAGCCTCATATCCTTCTGGAACGGTTAGTTTTTTCCCTTGATAATTATCACCGTCAATAAATTTTTGCAGTATTTCACTTGCTTTCATTGATTTCGTTATTATATATTCACCAGCTTGTATATTGGTTTTGTCATTTTCTGTCGCATATTTTTTAAGTGCTTTGGCATTTTTAATATATCCATATTCTTCCAACTCACTCGCAACTGTAGTTACATTTGTTCCCGATTTTACTTCATATATAATTTCTTCACTGTCATTTGCATCTACAGCCGACAACTTGTCTTCTTGAGAACATCCAGAAATAACTAAAGAAGAAATTAATAAAAGAGAAATTAATATTTTTTTTATCATATTATAGATTCCTTTTCAATGTAATCACTGTACATCATTACGCCAAGTATAGTTTTTGCATCAACAATTTCCTTGCTGTAAATCATTTTTTTCGTTTCTTCAAGGGAAAGCTCTATTATCTCAATATCTTCATCTTCATCAAAATTGGTACTTCCCTTGTCTGTAGCATCCAAAAAGTAAATATGCCCAACTTCATTAGAAAATCCTGGAGTAGTATAAAAATATGTCATATATCTAAGATTTTCTATATCGTATCCAGTTTCTTCTTTAAATTCTCTTACTATTGCATCATCAGGCTTTTCTCCTGGCTCCAATTTTCCTGCTGGAATCTCTAGTATTTCTTTCTCAATCGATTTTCTGAATTGCTTTACCAGAACAAGCTTTTTATACCTGGTCACTCCTACTGCACAAACTGCACCACAGTGATTGACAATCTCTCTGACTGAAGTTTTCCCTTCTGAGATTTCGACTATATCTACCTTTAAAGATACTACCTTACCGTCATATATCTGTTTAGTGCTCAAAGTTTTCTCTTTTGTCATTATTATATACTCCTGTTGTTTTTGGATATCAGTTCTTTTGCATTATCAATTGTGGTTTTTGTAATATTTAGTCCACCTATCATTTTTGCCAGTTCTGTCACTCTCTGATCATAATCTAATTTAGACACTACTGTTTCGGTAGATATGTCTGTATCAAATTTTTCTACAAGATAATGCCTGTCCGCATAGCTGGCAATTTGGGGAAGGTGAGTAATACATAGCACTTGTCTGTGCCTGCTTATTTCTTTAAGTTTATCACCTATGGTTTGTGCTGCAACGCCACTTACTCCCGTGTCAATTTCATCGAAAATAAGAGTTTCAATATCATCTGTTTCTGATATTACATTTTTCAAGGCCAGCATGAATCTGGAGATTTCTCCCCCAGACGCTATTTTGTTTATTGATTTAAGCACATCACCTTTATTAAAATTAACCATAAACTCTATATTATCAGATCCAGCTTCATTATACTGGGTTTCATTAAAATCAATTCTGAATTGTGTATTATTCATTTTCAGCGAACAAAGTTCTTTTATTATTTTTTCTGTTAATTCCAGGCCTATTTGTTTTCTTGAATTTGAAAGTTTCTCAGCTTCTTCGGATAACCTTATTTCGATTATCTTCAGCTCTTTCTTGTATTTTTCAATAAGCTCATCTCTCAGTATTATTTCTTCCAGTCTCTTTGATGATTTGTCTCTAAATTCAATGACCTTCTCATAACTGTTTCCGTATTTCCTGTATAGGGTATTTATTTTGTCTATTCTCTGGTTTAGCTCATCTATCAATGAAGGATCAAACTCAAAACTATTTTTCTTAGACCTTATTTCATTTGCAACATCATCTAATCTATAATAACAGTCTTTAATTACATCGTTCCATTGCTTGATGTCCTTATCAAAGTCTTCAATCTGGTCAAACTTGTTAAGACTGTTTGAAAGTATAGATAAAACAGATTCCGAACTTCCATATATAGAGTCATAACTTGTTGACAATATGCTTTGTATCTTTTCTGTATTCTCGACTTTTTTCAGTTCTTTTGTAAGTTCCTGTTTTTCATCTTTTGATAAGTTTGCAGTTTTAATTTCTTCTATTTCATATTTAATCAAATCAATTTCTCTTTGTAATTTACTGGGCTCTTCATAATTATTAAGCTTAGATATTTTCTTTTTCAAATCAATATATTCATCATAAATATTCTTATAAGAGCGTTTCTTATCATACAGAATTTCTCCGCCAAAGAGATCAAGAAGATTCAGCTGATTATTAGAGTTCATTATTTGTTCGTACTCGTTTTGTCCGTGTATGGTTATTAGCTGAGTTGAAATCTGTTTTAATATAGACTTACTTACGCTTCGGTTGTTTATCCTGCTAAGAGTCTTACCTTCTGCGCTTATTTCTCTTGTTATTATTATCTCTTCTTCAGCATCGTCTATTCCAAGGTCGCAAAGCGACTTTATTATTTCAGAGTTTTTACAGCTGAAAACTGCCTCAATTACTGCCTTGGAGCTTCCATTTCTGACATATGATCTATCACCTTTTTTCCCAAGCGCCATAGACAAAGCATCAATCAGGATAGATTTTCCTGATCCAGTCTCTCCTGTGATGATATTTAATCCCTCTTTAAATTTAATTCTATTTTCATCAATTAACGCAAAGTTTTTTATATAGATTTCATGTAACATAATTACCTCTTAAGTCTATTTATCCAATTTAAAATGTGCACTTTTTACAACATTCTCCGCTTCTTGGTTTGTGTCAGTGATTTCATTCTCCGAGTTATTGCTTAATAACATAAGAAATTCTATATTTCCCTTAGGACCTTTTATTGGTGAGTAATCGAGGCCAGTAAGGTGCAGCCCGATTTCAAGAGCATGGCCTATGCACTTGACTATAGCTTTTAAGTGTTTTTCAGGATCTCTTACAACTCCATTTTTCCCAACTTCTTCTCTGCCTACCTCAAATTGTGGCTTTATTAAAGCTATACATTCAAAATTGTCGTCTCCAAGCTCTTTGATTTTGGGAAGTACAAGTTTGAGAGATATAAAAGAGACATCTATGCTGAAAAACTGAATTTTATCTTCAAGATTTTCTAAAGTAACATTTCTTATATTAGTTCTTTCCATAACTTTTACTCTGCTGTCGTTTCTTAATTTCCAGTCAAGTTGTCCATATCCTACATCAACAGCATAAACCTTTTTTGCTCCATTTTGCAGCATACAGTCTGTAAATCCGCCAGTAGATGACCCAATATCCATGCAGACTTTGTTATCAAGACTTATTTCCAATGAATTCATTACTTTCTCAAGCTTTAACCCACCTCTTGAAACATATGGTATAGCGTCATTTTTAATTCGGATTTCAGCTTCCGTGTCAATCAAAAAGCCGGCTTTGTCAATTACCATGTTGTTCACAAGAACTGTTCCTGCCATGATATTTTTTTTGGCTCTTTCTCTTGAATCAAAAAGACCTCTGTCAACAAGAATTTTATCTATTCTTTCTTTCATTATTATCCTTTCTGATTACAGCATAATAACTGCTATAAGCACTCCCAGTATACCACCAGCTATAACTTCTTTGGGTGTATGACCGATTAGTTCTTTCAATTTTTCTTCTTTAAATGTAAACTTGTGTTCTTGTATATCTGTAAGCATTTGGTTCAAGATTTTAGCCTGTGCCCCAACTGCATATCTCACACCCGCTGCATCATACATTGTAATGCAAGTTACTGCAAAGGCAAGTGCAAATATTGGCGAATTAAATCCTTCAGTTATTCCAACAGCAGTAGTCATACTCGTCACTAAAGATGAGTGAGAACTGGGCATTCCCCCTGAACCTACAAATCTTGAAAAATCAACTTTTTTTGTCGAAATCAAAGTGAATATAACTTTTAAAAGCTGCGCTATAAACCATCCCCAGAAGGTGACTTTTAGAACATCATTGCTAAATATCCCGTTTATTCCCAAGTTTTTTACCTCCTAATTAGTTTTTCCTTAAGACGATGAATCTTGCAAGTTCTTCAAGAAATACACGATTTTTAGAATCGAATATATCTAAAGATTTAATTGCATCTTCAAGACATTCTTGAGCAAGCAGCCTTGCTTTTTCTATACCAAACAATGATACATAGGTTGATTTTTCATTTTCCTTATCACTTCCGGTGTTTTTTCCAAGATCTTTGCTATCTCCTACAACATCAAGTATATCATCAGCTATCTGAAACGCCAGTCCTATATTTTGGGCATACCGCTTTACTGCGTCTATTTCTTTTTCATCTGCTCCGGCAAGATATGCTCCAGCTATAACAGAGGCTTCTATGAGAGCTCCAGTTTTTTTGCTGTGCAGATATCTCAATTCCTCATAAGATATGGTTTTTCCTTCTGACTCAATATCTACAATCTGACCGGCAATCATACCATTTATTCCTGCACATTTTGAAATAACATTCATAGCTTTTATTGAGCCTGCTGAGTTGTTTTTAAGAATTTCATCAGACATTATCTCAAAAGCCGAATTAAGCAGTCCGTCTCCAGAAAGTATTGCAATGGCTTCACCAAAAACTTTGTGATTTGTCGGTTTTCCTCTTCTTAAATCATCATCATCCATAGCTGGAAGATCATCATGAATAAGTGAATATGTGTGAATATATTCCACTGCGCACGCAAAGGCAAGTCCTGATGTATAATTTCCGCCCAGCATTTTCAAAGTCTCGAGTAAAAGCACCGGTCTTATTCTCTTTCCACCCGCCTCAAGGCTGTATATCATCGATTCAAATATTGTTTTTTGGGGTGTTCCGGCTATATGATCTATAAAAGAAATCAAATTTTCTTCAACGTCTTTTTTTGTAGCATTATATTGTTGGGTAAATTTCATTCTTATCTCCTAAATTCATTTATTTAATATTATATCAAAAATTAATGTTATTGTCTTTTTTATTCAATTATTATATTTTCTCCATCTACGGTTTTTATACTTAATTCAAGATTTTTCAGTTCTTCCGAGCATTCATGATATAATTTGATTCCATCTTTATATAATTCGATTGAATCTTCAAGTCCTATATTGCTTTCTTGAAGTTTTTTTATTATGGTATCTAGATTTTTTATTTTTGATTCATATTTAGTTTTCATTATTACCTCCAATTACTTTTGCAGTAACTTTACCATCGTAAAATCTTATGTTTATAATATAGTCTTTTTCAAGTTCTGATGATCTTGTTATGAGTCCGCGACTTTCGCTGTAAACGGTTGTATACCCTCTGTCAAGCAAATTAAGTGGATTAAGCGCGACCAGCTGTTCTCTTCTTGAATTCAAAATCAGATTGCTGGTTTCTATCATTCTGTAAATTTGATTTTGAAGGTCATATCTCATCTTATCAAGTTCTTCTTTATTTCTCATTAATGTAGAGAGTGGATTGTAAATCTCAATAGTGTTTTTAATGTTATATAATTTTTCATAGTTTGATTCAAAGATTCTGCTGGCTTCACGGTTAAGGTGATTTTTCATGTTCTCCAGATCTCTTTTCAAAGTTAGCATTGATGGCACCGCAAGTTCGCCGGCCATTGAAGGTGTTGATGCTCTTAGATCTGACACAAAGTCTGCAATAGTAAAATCATTTTCATGTCCGATTGCCGATACTACAGGAATTTTTGAATTAAAAATTTCATAGGCCAGCTCTTCATTGTTGAAAGTAGAAAGTTCTTCAAAAGAACCTCCGCCTCGGGCTATTATTATAAGATCTGGCATTTCTTTCTTATTAGCGCTGTTGAAATACTTGAGTCCTGATATTACATCCTCATACGCCCTGTCCCCTTGGACAAGAGCCGGGTATAATAAAATCTCCACTTTAGGAAATCTATTGTTTATCACATTATATATATCTCTTATAACTGCCCCTGTAGGAGAAGTTATAACGCCTATCTTTGAAGGGATATATGGTATTTCTTTTTTATGTTTTTGATCAAAAATTCCTTCTTTTTCGAGTTTTAATTTCAGCTCTATAAACCTCTTATACAATTCCCCAATTCCTGTTTTTTCAGTTTTAGAGACTATAATGCTGACATGTGCGTCTCTTTCATAGAAATTCACTTTTCCCTGACATATAATTCTGTCTCCTTCGTTCAATTCCTCCGTGATATAGGCATCAGCAAAGACTATACAGTTTATTTTGCTATTGTCATCTTTGAGCGTGAAGTATATATTCCCTCCAGAGTGAAATTTTAAATTTGATACTTCTCCTTCTACTCTTACACTCTGCGATATTGGATCTGCCTTTATGAAATTAGATATATAGCGGTTAAGCTCACTTATAGTAAGGGTACGCATTCTCATATTATCGTCTCTTTCTTTAATGTGGTTGCTATTTATAAATATGTTTCTTTAAAAAATAACCAGTGTATGAATCTGAGTTTTCCATAACTTCTTCAGGCGTTCCTTTGGCTATAACTTCTCCACCTTTGTCTCCTCCACCTGGTCCAAGATCTATTATATAGTCTGCAGTTTTTATTACATCAAGGTTATGTTCAATCACAACAACTGTATTCCCATTATCTGCAAGTTTGTTTAGCATCATTATCAATTTATCTACATCGGCTATATGAAGCCCTGTCGTAGGCTCATCAAGAATGTACAGAGTCTTTCCTGTTTGCTTCTTGCTGAGTTCTGTAGATAGTTTTATCCTTTGCGCTTCCCCTCCGGAAAGCTGGGTAGAAGGCTGCCCCAGTTTAATATATGATAAACCTACATCCACAAGTGTCTCCAGCTTTCTTTTTATAGCTGGTATTTTTTCAAAAAATTCATGTGCTTCTTCTACGTTCATGTTTAACACATCAGAAATACTCTTTCCTTTATATTTGACTTGCAGCGTCTCTCTGTTATAGCGCTCTCCTTTGCATACTTCGCAGGGAACATATACATCAGGCAGAAAGTGCATTTCAATCTTCAATATTCCATCGCCCTTACATGCCTCGCATCTTCCACCCTTAACGTTAAAGCTGAATCTGCCCTTCTTATAGCCCTTAGATTTTGCATCTATCGTGGTTGCAAAAAGATCACGGATCGGATCAAATACGCCTGTATAAGTAGCTGGATTTGAACGAGGGGTTCTTCCTATTGGGCTTTGGTCTATATCTATAACTTTATCAATTCTATCAAGTCCAATAATTTCTTTGTACTTACCTGGCTTTAATCTTGATCGGTTTGCATGATTTGAAGCCGCTTTATACAGTATTTCGTTTATAAGTGAACTTTTACCTGATCCTGAAACTCCAGTTACGCAGGTTAACACTGACAGAGGAAATTTTACATCTATATTTTTAAGATTGTTCTCTTGTACTCCTTTTATTTCTATAAGGTTCTCCCAATTTATCGGTCTTCTATTTTCTGGAATTTCAATTTTCATTTTCCCACTGAGATATTGGCCTGTAAGCGATTTTTCACATTTGAGCATCTCATCTACAGTCCCTTGAAATACTATTTCTCCTCCGTGAAGTCCTGCCCCTGGGCCAATGTCTACTATTTGATCCGCAGCATACATAGTATCCTCGTCATGCTCAACTACAATAAGAGTGTTCCCTATGTCTGTCAGACCTCTGAGTGTCTTTAACAAGCGTTCATTATCTTTTTGATGGAGGCCTATGCTCGGTTCATCAAGTACATATAAAACACCTACAAGCGCAGACCCTATCTGTGTTGCAAGCCTTATCCTTTGAGACTCTCCACCAGAAAGTGATCCTGATTGTCTTGCAAGAGTGAGGTAGTCAAGCCCTACGTCTTTTAAAAAATTTAGTCTTTGATTAATTTCTTTTGTGATTTCACCTGCAATTATTTCTTCGTTTTTGCTAAGCTTTAATGATTCCAGGACTTTTATATGTTCTCCAACCGAAAGTTCTGTTAGCTCAGTTATGTTTTTATCTCCTATAGTTACGGCTAAGACCTCAGGTTTAAGTTTTTTTCCATTGCATACCCTGCATGGACTTTCAAACATATAGTGCTCTATCTTTGTTCTTATGAATTCCGAGGGCGTTTCTTTATATCTTCTTTCCAGATTGTTTATCACGCCTTCAAAGGTTGATTCGTAAGCTCTGTAACCATCAGAAAATCTGCTTTCATAATTAAATTTAAGTTTGTCCTCTGATCCAAACAACAGTTTTTTCTTGAAATCTTCTGGAAGGTCTTTGTAGGCAACATCCATGGATACCTCGTTAGCCTCTGCCAAAGCTTTTATCATACTAAAATATATACTGCTCTCACTTTTGTCGCTGGAAGCCCATGCCGCAACGGCATTTTCTCTAAGTGTAAGATTTTCATCAGGAACTACGAGTGAGGGGTCTACGTTTTTATTCATTCCCAGGCCATTACACTCTGGACAAGCCCCATATGGAGCATTGAAGGAAAATACTCTAGGAGATATTTCTTCAAGCGTTATCCCGTGTTCAGGACATGCAAATTTAGTTGAGAACATCATCTCCTCTTTGTCAATTATATTTACTATCACCAAACCTTCAGTTAATTTCAGGGCCGTCTCAATGGAATCATTTAATCTGCTTTCTATTGAATCTTTGATTATTATACGGTCGACTATGACATCTACATCGTGTTTTTTATTTTTTTCCAGATTTATTTCATCTCCAATTTCAAGGTTTTCCCCATCTATTCTTATTCTTATATAGCCTTCATTTTTTATGGCTTCTAGCACTTTCTCGTGTCTGCCTTTTTTCCCCCTTACTACTGGAGCTATTATCTGTATCCTTGAACCCTTTTCAATATCCATTACCTTATCTACAATTTCTTGAACTGTCATCTGCTGAATTGTTTTGCCACAATGTATACAGTGAGGCACTCCTACATTTGCATAAAGGAGTCTCAGATAGTCATATATTTCTGTAACCGTTCCAACTGTAGATCTTGGATTTTTTGAAGTTGTTTTTTGATCGATCGATATAGCAGGAGAAAGTCCCTCTATATAATCTACGTTGGGCTTTTCCATTTGACCAAGGAACTGTCTTGCATACGAAGAAAGACTTTCTACGTATCTTCTTTGTCCTTCGGCGTAAATAGTATCAAACGCAAGAGAAGATTTTCCCGACCCTGACAGCCCTGTAAATACAATTAATTTGTTTCTTGGTAAAGTTATATCTATATTTTTCAGATTATGCTCTTTTGCTCCTCTAATTACTATCTGATCGTTCATTATATTTTCCTTTCCAGCTCTCTTATTCTGTCTCTTACTCTTGCTGCATCCTCAAATTTAAGTTGTTCTGCAAGTTCAAACATTTTCTCAGTTAATTCAATTATTTCTTTTTCTATTTTTTCTGACTTTATAGTTTCTTTTACATTGTATTTCTTTCCTTCATCTGCTACAAGTGTAGAAATTTTATCTCTTATTTCTTTCTTTATAGTTTCTGGCGTAATATTGTGATCAATATTATATTGCTCCTGCACAGCTCTTCTTCTATTTGTTTCGTTTATAGCAGCCTCCATGGATCTTGTGATCCGGTCTGCATACATTATGACTCTTCCCTGAGCATTTCTTGCTGCTCTTCCTATGGTCTGTATAAGAGATGTTTCAGATCTTAAAAAACCTTCTTTATCAGCGTCTAAAATTGCAATCAGGGAAACCTCTGGGATATCAAGGCCTTCTCTCAAGAGGTTTAT
The DNA here is from genome assembly GCF_000423525.1 of Proteocatella sphenisci DSM 23131. GTDB lineage: Bacteria > Bacillota > Clostridia > Peptostreptococcales > Filifactoraceae > Proteocatella > Proteocatella sphenisci. Next base: position 52,530 of record NZ_AUID01000001.1, read on the forward strand.
ACCTACCAAGACATCAAATATCCCAAGTCTTAAATCCCTTATTATTTCAATTCTTTGCATGGTAACTATATCAGAATGCAAATACCTTACTTTAATGCCATTCTTTTCAAGATACTCTGTCAGGCTTTCTGACATCTTCTTGGTAAGAGTAGTAACTAATACTCTCCTGTTTTTAGACACTGCCTCGTTTATCTCGTGAATAAGATTATCTATCTGATTATTAGTTGGTTTGATTTCTATTACAGGGTCTAAAAGTCCTGTAGGCCTTATTATCTGTTCGGCAAAGCCTTGGGAATTTTCCATCTCAAACTTTGAAGGAGTGGCTGACACGAATAAAATCTGATTTGAAACCTCAAGAAACTCTTCATACTTTAGGGGTCTGTTATCTATGGCAGATGGAAGTCTAAATCCATACTCTACCAGAGATTTTTTTCTGGACTGGTCTCCTGCGTACATTGCGTGTATTTGCGGCAGGGTAACATGAGACTCATCTATTATTATGAGATAGTTATCCGGAAAAAAGTCCATGAGTGTCAGGGCTCTTTCTCCAGGCTGGCGTCCAGTCAAATGCCTTGAGTAGTTCTCAATCCCTTTGCATGTACCTATTTCCTTTAACATTTCTATATCATATCTGGTTCTTTGTTCTATCCTTTGAGCTTCGAGGTACATATCATTTTCTTTATAATATTTCAGCCTGTCTTCAAGTTCTGCTTCTATTGACACTATAGCTTTTTCTAGTTTTTCTTTACTTGTTACATAGTGTGAAGCTGGAAATATAGAAACATGTGTTCTAGTTCCAATAACTTCTCCTGTGAGATGATCTATTTCCACTATACGTTCAATTTCGTCTCCAAAAAACTCTATTCGTAATCCTTTTACATCTGTATTGGCAGGCAGTATTTCTAATATATCACCCTTTACCCTGAATGTCCCTCTTACAAAATTCATATCGTTTCTTTCATATTGGATTTCAATCAGAGATTTGATTACCTCATCGCGATCTTTCTCCATTCCAGGCCTTAAAGAAACCATCATGTGTTTGTACTCATCTGGATCACCAAGTCCGTATATGCACGATACTGATGCGACTATAATCACGTCGTCTCTCTCAAGTACAGATGCTGTGGCGCTGTGTCTTAACTTGTCTATCTCTTCATTTATGGATGAATCTTTTTCAATATATGTGTCTGTAGATACTACATATGCTTCTGGTTGATAGTAATCATAATAACTTACAAAAAATTCAACTCTGTTTTCAGGGAAGAATTCTCTAAACTCAGAATATAACTGAGCTGCCAGAGTCTTATTATGCGCTATTATGAGTGTTGGCTTTTTAGTTTGTTTAATAATATTTGCCATTGTAAAAGTTTTTCCAGAACCAGTCACTCCCAGCAGGGTTTGGAATTTATTATCATTATTTATCGATTTAACTATTTCTTCTATTGCTGCAGGCTGATCCCCTGTAGGCGAAAATTCAGATATCAATTGAAAATCCATCATTTTTCTCCTTTTAATAATTTTTTAGCTTTTTCTATTTGCATCTCATAATCTTTTACTTCATAATCTGGTATGACTCCCTTTTTGTGTATTGAGGCACCGTTTGGCGAAAAATACTCACTGGTAGTCAGTTTATATCCAGTTCCGTCCGCAAGATTGTAAGTGGTTTGAACTATTCCTTTTCCAAAGGTTTTGACTCCCACCACTTTCGCACCAATGTGTTCTCTCAAAGCAAGTGTCATTGCTTCTGCTGCAGAAGCAGAGTTTTCGTTTACAAGAATACATACCTCGCCTTCAAAAATTTTCTCGCTTTTTGAAATATATTTTATTTCTTCATCAGTTCTGTTTTTTATATATATTACAGTTTCTTTTCCTGTAAGATATCCCGTTGCTTCTACCAAAGAGTCTAAAAGCCCGCCGGGATTATCTCTTAAATCCAGTATTAGCTTTTCGATTTTTTCCTTGTTTAAATATTCAATAGCTTCTTGAAAATAATCAGAGGTATCTTTGATAAACCTGTCTATTTTTATATAACCAATTTTGTCAATTACTTCATATGAAATTGCTCTGTCAATCATCTTTTTTCTTTCCACATCAAGACTAATAATTGTTTCTTCTCTTTTGATCACAATTTTTATATGGGGGTAATCACCAAATATAATGAATTCTTTATTGTCTTTTCCAATAATATTTATAGCCTCAAAAATATTATCTCTATTTAATTTTACATCATCAATTTCCACTATTATATCACCCGGCATTATACCTGCTTTATGTGCAGTTCCGGTTTCATCAACGGATATTATCTTTATTTTACCGTCCTCAAGTATTTCTATGCCTATCCCTATCCCTATCAAAATTCCTTTTTCGCTGTTTTGCTTTGTCTTTAACTCTTCTTTAGAGATGTAGTATGAGTAATTATCGTTGAGTGAATTAAACATACCTCTTATAGCGCCTTCTGTTAGTTCTTCATCATCTGTTTCTTTGTAATATAAGTCCTCTATTTTTTGCTTTAATTCTAAAACTTTCTTCATCTGTATATATTCCTGATACTGGGTATTTGTTATTACCGCTTTTTCAAAGTAGGGTATCTTAAAACCAAATACAAGAGATGACAAAATAACAGCATTTAAAATAAATACTATTATAAAAACTGAAAGTAAAATTGTCCTAAAAACTTTATTATTCCTACTCATTTCCAAGGCCTCGCTTTATTTGACTTATAATAACAAAAGACTCTAAGTTTATTTAAACTTAGAGTCTTTGATATACAAATTATATCATATTTATAGCTTTTTTAGGGCATTTTTTTGCACAAACTCCACAACCGATACATTTATCTTTATCGACTACATGAACTTGTTTAAGTTCTCCTGCTATTGCATCCACAGGACAATTTTTAGCACATATTGTACATCCGATACAAAGATCAGGCACTATATCAGCTTTCTTTCTATTTTTCAGATCTCCTGCTATAGCTTTAGTAGGACATTTTTCTACGCATATCATGCAGCTTGTACACTTTGAATAGTCTATTCTGGCAATGTTGTTTTCAACGTGTATTGCATCAAATGGACAGTTCTTTTCGCATATACCACAAGCTATACATCCCACACTGCAGTTAACCTTAACTTCTTTACCTTTATTTTTATTTATACAGTCAACTACAACTTCTTTAGATGCTGGAACCAGCTCTATTATACTCTTAGGACAAGCTTCTATACACTTTCCACAAGCAACACATTTTTCTGGATCAACGTGAGCAATCCCATCATCAAGTACATGAATTGCATCAAATGGACATACATTTTCGCATGTTCCAAATCCCATACATCCATATTCACAAGATTTTGGTCCTCCACCTGAAACCATAGCTGCTGCTTTACAATCTAATATACCACTGTATTTTGATTTGTCTGTAGCATTTTGCTTTGTACCATTACATAACACTCTTGCAACAATTCTTTCTCCTGCTGAAGCTTCTACTCCCATAATTATACTTATGGCTTCTGCAACAGGTGCTCCCCCTACCGGGCAGGCATTAACTGGAGCGTTTCCCTGAGCTATTGCTGTTGCAAGTCCTCCACAACCGGGAAAACCACAACCTCCGCAGTTTGCACCAGGTAAGGCGTCCAAGATGGCTGCTTCTTTTTCATCAACTTCTACTGCGAATTTTTGTGATGCATAAGCCAAGCCTGCACCAAAAACAAGTCCCATAGCTGATAAACTAATTACTGAATTTACAATTGGATTCACTATATAACCTCCTATTTTACAAGTCCACTAAAACCTAAAAACGCAATAGACATAAGTCCTGCAGTAATCAGTGCGATAGGGAAACCTTGAAATGATTTAGGAACATTTGATATTTCGAGTCTCTCTCTGATACCTGCAAATAACACTATCGAAAGAGTAAATCCTACAGCTGCTCCAAATCCATTGAATAAAGTCTCTACCAGATTGTAGTTACTTTGAATATTCAATATGGCAACTCCAAGAACCGCACAGTTTGTGGTAATAAGCGGAAGAAAAACTCCAAGCGCCTGATAAAGAGTTGGAGACATCTTTTGAATTACCATCTCAACAAACTGAACAAGTGATGCTATTACAAGAATAAATGCTATAGTCTGTAAGTATTCTATTCCTAATGGAATTAAAATCAATTTTTGAATCAGATAAGTAAACAGAGATGCTATAGTCATTACGAATGTAACTGCCATTCCCATACCAAGTGCTGTTTCGATTTTTTTTGAAACTCCAAGGAAAGGACATATTCCAAGGAATTTTGACATTACAAAGTTATTAACAAATATTGAACTTAATAATATTATAAATATTGATTTCACTTTTTTTCCTCCCTGTTAATTAGTAGACTTCTTAGATTTCACTTTATTAATTAAAGCCAAAATCATACCTAAAGCTAAGAATGCACCTGGAGGCAATATCATAATAAGTGCTGGTTGAAAACCTGCGCCAAACATTGACATTCCAAAAATGCTGCCGTTACCTAAAATTTCTCTTACAGAACCAAGAAGCGTTAATGCCAAAGAGAATCCAAGGCCCATACCTATACCATCTGCTATTGATAAAACAGGGTTGTTTTTTGAGGCAAAGCTCTCTGCTCTTGCAAGAATTATACAGTTAACAACTATAAGCGGAATAAATAGTCCCAGTGCCGCATCAAGTGCTGGTACATATGCTTTCATGAGCATACCTACTACAGTTACAAATGATGCAATTACTACTACATATGCCGGAATCCTTATTTTCGAAGGAATAACCTTTCTTAAAAGAGATATAACAAAGTTTGACAATATAAGTACCGCTGTAGTTGCAAGGCCCATACCTAATCCGTTGATTGCTGACGTTGTAACTGCCAGTGTAGGACACATTCCAAGAACTTGTGTAAAAGTCGGGTTATCATCTATCAACCCATTTTTTATTACTTGAAAGAAGTTCATTTAGACTCACCCTCCTATTTAAAGTTTTCATTAAAAACGTTTACTGCAAGATTTATACCATCTGTTACTGCCTGCGATGTAATAGTTGCACCTGATATTGCCACTATTTCGTTATCAGCACCAGTATCACTCTTTGAAACAACAATTTCATTTTCTATAGATTTTCCATTGTACTGAGATATAAATGGCTGATCCTGAGCTTTTGCTCCAAGTCCAGGTGTCTCTGTCATAGATCCAATAACGGCTCCGGCAATAGTACCATCATTTTTTATTCCAGATATGATCTGTATATCTCCGCCATATCCTTTAGAAATTGTTTTTATTATATACGCCAGATTCTCAGAACCTGACATTGCTTTGTATACCTCTACTACATTTTCACCAAATTCTCCTTCAACTTCTTCAAAAGAATCAGCTTCTGGTATTATTTGTTTTCTCGCAGCATCATTTGCTGCCATTTGCTGAGCCGCTATTATTGGAGTAGTAACATCGTTTACCATAGCCAGCAGTCCCGATGCGATAAGTGAAATCACACAGAGGATCAATCCTAATCTTACTATATCATTTTTCATTATTTCGCTACCTCCCCAAATACTTTTGGCACTAAATATTTATCTAGTAATGGAGCCGCTACGTTCATTAATAAAATCGAGTAAGAAACTCCTTCTGGATACCCACCAAAGTATCTAATAACCGTTGTCAACAAACCGCACCCAAGAGCATATACTATCTGCGCTTTAGTATTTACCGGAGAACTCGCATAATCAGTAGCCATAAAGAATGCTCCCAGCATTAAGCCTCCTGCAAGAACGTTATATGAAATCGCAGTTACCTGGAATCCAGAAAATAAGAAGCTGAGTACAGCAACTGTAGCTATATATACAGCAGGTATATGATATGAGATTACACCTCTGTATATAAGGTAGATTCCTCCTAGAAGAAGGAGTATAGCCGATGTTTCACCAATACATCCACCTGTGTTACCAATAAGCATATCTGTAATGTTAGCAGCTTGTGTTCCCTCAATCCCCTTTAAAACAGCCAGAGGTGTTGCAGCAGAAACTGCATCCGCACCAGGAGAAGTCCAATTTGTCATCTGAACTGGCCAAGAAGCAAGCATTACAGCTCTTGCAGCAAGAGCAGGGTTCATAAAGTTATGACCTAGTCCTCCAAAAATCTGTTTTACTACTATAATTGCAAAAACTGCACCAATAAGAGTTATCCACCAAGGCAGACTTGCCGGTACGTTCATCGCAAGAAGCAGGCCTGTTACTGCTGCTGAAAAGTCTTTAACAGTCACTTCGCGTTTCATCAGTTTTTGTACTGCATACTCTGCCGCAACCGCACCAAATACTGCTACTACTATATTTATTAAAGCAGGTACCCTGAAATAATATACTCCAGCAAGAGCTGCAGGTAGTAACGCTATAAATACATCTTTCATCACTGAAGAAACATTTTTGCTGGTTCTAATATGTGGCGATGAAGATATGGTTAAATTAATTTTTTCCACTGTATATTCCTCCCTATTTACTAGCTTTTCTTCGTTGTGCCAATATTTCTTTTTTTGCCACTCTTATAGATTGTAGCAGCGGCCTTCTCGCTGGACACACAAATGAACATGAGCCACACTCTATACAATCCAGAGCCTTGTATTCTTCTGCTTTATCGTAATTATACATCAGTGAATACGCACTTATAAACATAGGCTGAATTCTAGCCGGGCAAATAGTTATACATTTACCACATCTGATACAATTGCTTGACTCTTCACAGTTTACTTCTTCTGCAGACATACACAGAATTCCAGAACTTCCTTTTGTAGAAGGCACTTCGAGTTTAGTCTGTGCAAGACCCATCATTGGTCCTCCACTTATAACTTTCGCTGGATCCACTGTGAAACCACCACATTGTTCAATTAACTCAGAATACAAAGTTCCATTTTTAATAAACAAGTTCTTTGGTTCTTTGATAACTGAACCTGTAACTGTACAGATTCTTTCAATTAGTGGTAGACCTGTTTTTAAAGTCTTTCCTATCTGAGCTGCTGTTGCAACGTTTGATACAACAAGACCAATATCCATTGGAAGTCCACCAGAAGGCACTTCTCTGTTTGTGCAGGCAGCTATCAGCTGTTTTTCTGCCCCTTGTGGATATTTTGTTTTAAATGAAACAACTTCAATTTTAGAATCATTTTTAGCTGCTTCTTCCATTACTTTAAGACATTCAGGTTTATTATCTTCGATTCCTATATAGCCCTTTTTAACATCAAGTATTTTCATAATAACTTGAAGTCCTGTAACTATATCTTGTGGAGACTCAAGCATAAGCCTGTGGTCTGCAGTAAGGTATGGTTCACACTCTGCACCATTAAGTATCGCTACGTCTATGTTCTTCTCTTTAGGTGGCGACAGTTTTACGTGAGTAGGGAACGTAGCTCCTCCCATACCAACTATACCCGCATCCTTTACCATGTTCAGAAGTTCTTCTCTAGACATGCTGTCAATTCCAGGATAAGGTTTTATTTCTTCAAAAAGCTCTTCATTAAAATCATTTTCGATTTCAATACACATTGTTTTCTGGCCACCAGGAACTGTCATTGCTTTTAAAGATTTTACTGTTCCTGATACTGAAGAGTGAACAGGTGCTGAAACAAATCCACCTGGCTCTCCGATTTTTTGCCCTTTTTTAACTACATCTCCAACTTTAACAAGCGCTGTACAAGGAGCACCAATATGCTGTGAAAGAGGTATGTATACAGACTTAGGCTGTACTGCTACTTCCACGCTTTTGTTCTCTGTACTAGACTTATGATGCGGTGGATGTATTCCTCCGTTGAAAGTAAGAACTCTCATTATAAATCCTCCTAAACAATTAAAATTTTTTATATCTGCGAACTTTATCAATAAACTGATATTCAGCCAAATGACCAATAATTAGTATACTACAAAAATTATATAAAATCACTATTTCTGATATATTTTTCTCATAATCATGATTATTTATTATTTGTCAATCAAGCCAGACTCATTAATTATAATCTCGGCTACCTGTTTGGGGTCCAAAGAATCCACGTCTATCCAAATTGCATTTTCATATCGCTTGAACCATGTAAGCTGTCTTTTTGCATATCTTCGTGAATCTCTCTTTATAATGTCAACCGCTGTTTTTAGGTCATATTCACCTTCCAAATATGATATTATCTGACGGTATCCAATTGCTTTCATTGACTGGCATTCTTTGCTTAACCCTTTTGCTAATAATTCTTTAACTTCTTCAACAAGGCCGTTATTTATCATGTAATCAACTCGTTTGTTAATCATCTCATAAAGAATGGCCCTGTCTTTACAGAGCACAAACATATTAATCTTATATTTGTTCTTAAACTTCATTTCTGAAAAAGCTTTAACTTTCCCATGATTTTTTGCAATTTCAATCGCTCTTATTACTCTTTTTATATTTTGTTTTTCAACTTTAGCCTCAGAGTCATATTTTAACAACATGTTGTACAACTCGTCTTCTCCATTTTTTTCATAGAAATCCCAAAGTTCTTTTCTGAGTGCAATGTCTATATCAGACTCGTTATAATCCATATCATAAATTATAGAATTGATATAAAGTCCCGTACCGCCAACTATTATGGGGGTTTTAGACCTGCTTATTATGTCATTTATAGCTATATCTGACATTTCATCGAAATCTCTTACGCTAAATTCTTCATCCGGATTTATTATATCTATGAGATGATGTGGTATATCTTCCATCTCAAACGCCATAATTTTAGCTGTGCCTATATCCATCTCCTTATATATCTGCATTGAATCAGCCGATATTATTTCTCCGTCAATTTTCTTTGCAGTCTCTAACGATGAAGATGTTTTCCCAACTCCTGTTGGTCCGACAATTAATATGATGTTATCCATTTTGTTTTTCCTTTTCTGACTATGCATTTTTTCGTTTGAACATTTTTTCGATTTCGTATTTTGTAAACTTGACAAATATGGGTCTGCCGTGCGGGCAGGTATATTTGTTTTCACAGGTGTTGAGTTTTTGAAAAAGGCTGTCAATTTCTATTAGTTCGATTTTTTGATTTGCTTTTATGGCTTTTTTGCATGCCATTGTAGCAAGTTTGTCTCTGAATTTATCATTAAGATCAATCTTGCCTTCTCTTATTATTATATCTTTAAGCTCTTCAAAAAAATCCGATGTCTGCTCTGTGTTAAATATAAGGGGAAGTGACCGAAGGGCAATATTTCCAAAACCAAAATCATCAATCTTGAGTCCAAAAAAATCGAAGATATGTCTATTATCCAAAATAACATGGTATTCATCCATAGTGAACTCTTTTATAATAGGAATAAGCAGCTCTTGGGATTCAAACCGTGCCTTGTCATTCTCTTTGTTCAGCTTATATTGATTTATAAACTTTTCATACATTATTCTTTCGTGGGCTGCATGCTGGTCAATAAGATACATGTCTCCTTTGTAGGTTGCCACTATATAAGTTTCAAAGACAACCCCTGATGGTACAAACTGATTGTAGTTAAACACATCACCTTCAATTATTTCAGTTTGTATGGTTTCAGGTTCATCCTTAATAGTATCCTTTGCCGACATTTTCTCAAGTATTCTGCTAAAAGGAATTTCTATATCTTCTACATCACTTTGCTGTTTTACAACAAACTCTTCTTCTATTTTGTCACTTTGCTTATATACAAAACCTGAGCTGTTTTCGAGATTTTCTTTTAAAATCGTAATTTCAGAATCTTTAGGCTTGTACTCTGGTATTAGATTTTCGCTTGATTTGAATATATTGTCTCTTACATTATTGTTTATAAGATCATCTAATAAGACTGAATCATCAACTTTGACCTCTGTCTTGGAAGGATGTATGTTAGGATCTATAAATTCTGGCAGTATTTCTATATCGAGAATAAAGACAGGATATTTCCCTATAGGTATTATCTCTTTGTATGCATTTTCAATTACATAGTTTAATTTGTTTAACTTTATATATCTTTTGTTAATAAATATATTTTGTTTCTTTCTATTTGAAGTATAAAGTGAGGTATTGGAGATATAGCCTTTTACTTTTATATATTGATTTGAAAATCCTATTTTTATGAGATTTGAAGCAACATTTTTCCCATATACAGTTCTTGTCACATTAAGTAATGACCCATCTCCTTCAGTAGAAAGAAGTTCTTTTCCATCTGATATAAGTTTGAATCTTATACTAGAATTCACTAGAGCTAACCTATTTACAATATCTATTATAACTCCAGCTTCTCTGCTCCCTGATTTTAAAAATTTCTTTCTGGCCGGGGTGTTGTAAAATAGGTCTGTAACTGATATCGTAGTTCCTTTACGCACCCCAATCTCTGATATATCGCTTACTCTTGAGTCAATTATTTTTGCTTTTACTCCAAAGCTGTCATTTGAAGTATTTGTAATAATATCAATTTTTGAAACAGAAGATATGGACGAAAGCGCTTCTCCTCTAAATCCATTTGTGTTTAAGGTCTGCACATCTTCTATTTTATGGATTTTGCTTGTAGCATGCCTTGTAAATGCAAGTTCGATCTGGTCAGAGCTTATTCCATATCCATCATCGCTGATCTTTATGATTTCTTTTCCACCGTCTTTTATCTCAATTTGTATTTGCATGGCTCCTGCATCTATAGAGTTTTCAATCAGTTCTTTTACTATTGAAGCCGGCCGCTCCACAACTTCTCCCGCAGCTATTTTGTTTATGGTAATTTCATCCAAAATCGTAATATTATTTTTCATATGATATACTCTCTATCTCAACATATTCTTAAGTTCATTTAGAATATTCATTGCCTGTACTGGAGTTATGTTGTTAATATCTATTTCCTCTACCTTCGATTCTATTGGACTTGGATTAGCTCCCTTGTTAAATTCAAAGATAGAAATTTGACTGTTGTCTTGTGTTCTGTTTTTTTTGTTTACTATTTTATTCAATTTGCTTTCGTAGACTATTTCATTTTCCTTTACTTCCAGCTCTTCTAATTTTATATTTGCATCTAAGATAACTTCATCCGCAATACCTGCAAGCTTTGCAACATGTATTCCATAACTCTTGTCTATTTTTCCGGGAAATATTTTTCTCATAAATACAATAGTGTCGTCTCTTTCATCTACAGATACATAATAGTTTTTTATATTGGAAAACTCATTTTCGAGCTCGGTTATTTCATGGTAATGAGTTGAAAATAAAGTTATACAGTTTAGATTAGAAGCTATATGTTTTAATATAGCCCATGCTATGCTCAATCCATCAAATGTGCTTGTTCCTCTGCCAACTTCATCAAGCAGGACAAGACTCTTAGAGCTGGCGTTTTTTAGTATATATGAGACTTCATTCATCTCGACCATAAATGTACTTTGACCCTGGCTTAAATCATCCGAAGCCCCGACTCTGGTGTATACGGCATCAAGAATCGGTATATTTGCATATGAAGCACTAACAAAACAGCCTATATGTGCCATTATGCTTATTATTGCAACTTGCCTCATATAGGTCGATTTACCTCCCATATTGGGTCCTGTAATAATCTGTATCTTTGATTTTTCGTCAAACAATACATCATTTGGAACAAAATTCTCTTCACCAAGAATTTTTTCAACCACTGGATGCCTTGAATCTTTTATTTCCATATGACCACAGGTGTTAAATTCTGGTCTGGTCAGATTGTTTTTAACTGCTGCTACAGCAAGTGAGCATAAAGCATCAATTTCTCCTATTATATGAGCAGTGGATTGAATCCTGTTAACCGATTTATAAAGTTCTTTTTTAAAATCATTAAATATTTCAGACTGTATTTCATATATTTTCTGTCTGGCTGTCAGAATTTTATCTTCAATTATTTTTAGTTTCTCATTTATATATCTCTCAGCATTTGATAATGTCTGTTTTCTTATATAGTCATCTGGAGGATTAAAATCCTTTAGATACGAATTGGTAATCTCTATATAATATCCAAAAACCTTGTTGTATCCGATTTTGAGATTCTTTATCCTGGTACGCTCTCGTTCTTCAAGCTCAAGCTCTTGGAGTATTTTAGCGGCGTTGCTTTCAATATATCTGTACTCAGCCAGTTCGCTGTTATATGAACTTTGGACAACTTCCCCATCTTTGATTCCCAGAGAAGGGTTTTCTACTATGACTGTATCTATATATTCATAAACATCACTTAGATTATCCATCCCCGATATCAGTTTTTGCAAATTGACAGACTTTGATTGTTCTATAGCAGCAACCAGAGAAGGAAGGTTTATTATTGAGTTTTTGAGTGAAATAATCTCTTTTGTATTAATTGACTCATAACATATTTTTGAACTCAGTCTTTCTATGTCGTATATTTTATTTAATATTTCCTTACTATCTTCTCTTAGTTCAAAATCATCAATATACTCCTCTACAGAGTCTAGCCTTTTATTAATGTCTTCCATGTTGATCAATGGTTTTTCAATCCATTTTCGCAAGGTCCGCTTGCCTATATTTGTACTAGTATAGTCTATTACGTCAAAAAGTGAATTTTTCTTATTTTTTGTATTTACATTTTCGGTTAATTCTAGATTTTTTCTGGTATTGAGGTCTAGCTTCATATAGCAGTCTTTGTTTATTACAGAGATTTTATTTATATTATTAGAAAACATTTTTTGAGTGTCGAATATATAGGTTAGCGTCAATTCTATACTTGATCTGTATTTCTCAAGTTCTTTTTTATTTTCTTCAATATATGAATCCTCAAAAAAATTATTCATAATATCTGATTTTGATACATATGTCGTTTTAACAATATCATTTAAACTTATATACTGCAAAAACTGCTTTGCTATTTCAGGTTTTTCTGATATATATGATTCTGATTCTTCGCTGATAATTATTTCAGAGGGGGCGACTTGAGCCAGAGTATCCATAAAGACATCAAGTCCTAAGTCTCCTGTATTAAACTCTCCTGTTGACAAATCTATATAGGAGAAAGACATTTTATAATCATCAGAGTATGCAATAGCCATCAAATAGAGATTTCTGTGAGATTCCAGATTATTTACTTCTAAATTTGTACCAGGAGTTACAACACGTACAACTTCCCTTTTTACCAATCCTTTTGTCGTTTTTGGATCTTCAACCTGTTCACATATAGCCACTTTTTTACCAGATAGAATCAGCTTTTGTATGTATGCATCTGCACTGTGAAAAGGGACCCCGCACATGGGAGCCCTTTCTTCTAATCCACAGCTTTTGCCTGTAAGCGCTATATCAAGTATTTTCGAGGCTGTAATTGCATCATCAAAGAACATTTCATAGAAATCTCCAAGTCTGAAAAAAAGAATTGCATCCCTATAATCTTCTTTTATTTTAAGATATTGCCTCATCATTGGAGTTAGACTTTCCATTATATTGCCATCCTTTTGTATGTTTAAATCATTTCTCCAATTAAAGAAAATGATCTGGGTTCAGTTATCTTTACATTTACCAATTTCCCAACAAGATCTTCTGTTCCTTTGAAATTGACAAGTTTATTTTGTCTGTTTCTTCCCATCATATATTCAGGGTTTTTTTTACTTACGCCTTCTACAAGTACTTCTACTACTTTATCCTGATATTTATGTGCAGTCTGTATAGCTGCTTCGTTTACTACACTTAACAATCTGTCAAAACGATCTTTCTTAGTTTTCGCATCCACATGATTTTCCATATTTTCTGCAACTGTACCCTTTCTTACAGAATACAAATACGTAAACGCGAGATCATATTGTACTTTTTCAACAACATCCATGGTATGCACAAAATCTTCCTCAGTTTCTCCTGGAAAGCCAACCATAATATCCGTTGTGATCCCTATATCATTGACTTTGTTTTTTACTTTTTTTATTATTTCAAGATAGTCTTCTTTTGTATAATGCCTCCTCATCTCTTTCAATAATCTGCTACTGCCTGACTGTATGGGTAGATGGAGATTTTCACACAATTTATCAAGATTAGATATTGCATCTATAACTTCATCAGATATATCTTTAGGATGCGATGTCATAAATCTTATTCTTTCTAATCCTTCAATATTATTTATGTCTTCAAGAAGCTTGTGAAATGGATATTGAGGAGTGAATGTTTTTCCATAGGAATTAACATTTTGGCCCAGCAATGTTATTTCTTTAACTCCTCCTTCTACAAGTCTTTTAGCTTCTGATATTATATCTTCTGGATTTCGGCTTCGTTCTCTCCCTCTTGTATAAGGCACTATACAGTAGGTACAAAAATTATTACAGCCGTACATAATATTAACAAAAGCCTTGATGTCATGTTTTCTCTGTGTAGGCAGTCCTTCAACTATCTGACCATCTATGTCCCAGACATCATACATAGTCTCGTCGCTCTCCATCACAGTTTTTAAAAGCTCTGGGAATTTATATATGTTATGAGTTCCAAAAACAAGGTTTACATGGGGGTATATATTTTTTATTTCTTCAACCACATGGGGCTGTTGCATCATGCACCCACATACTGCAATTATTAAATCTGGATTTTTCTCTTTGTATCTTCTCAAAACATGAAGATTCCCGTATACCTTAAGTTCTGCATTTTCTCTTACAGCGCAGGTGTTATATATTATCAAATCCGCTTCGCTTTGGTCTTGTGTGATCTCATATCCTATCTTTTCCAGCATTCCAAGTATATTCTCAGAGTCATGCTCATTCATCTGACAACCCCAGGTGGTTATATTTACAAGAGGTTTTCTTGTTACGAATTTATTTTTAACCGTCTCAGCCAAGTTTTCTATATACACTTCCTGTGATTTGATTTCTTCTGTTGTTACTATCAAACTCTCTCTTTTACTCATTATCATTCTCCTAAATAGTATTTTCTATGTCAATTATATCAAAAAAAACAATTTCTGTGAAGAAAAACGAAATATACCTTGTTATATCTCTGTGAAATGTTATATACTTAAAATAAATATTTCAGTAAATTATCAAGGAGAATAACAAATGAATATAAACGCCTTATATTTCAGTGCAACTGATACAAGCAAAAAAACTGTACATTGTATCGCACAAGTACTACATAAAAAATTAAACATTACTACTCCTGTAAATGTACACGACTTCACTCTTCCTGAAAACAGGAGTTTTGCTCCAAAATACTCAAGTCAGGATATAGTGGTTATCGGATTACCTGTATACGCAGGAAGAGTTCCCAACATATTGCTCGAATATCTTAATTCAATAGAGGGAAACGGAGCTCTTGCTGTGGCACTTGTCCTGTATGGCAACAGAAATTACGATGATGCACTCTCAGAATTGGTACACATACTTTCTAAAGAAAACTTTACCATAGTAGGCGCGGGAGCCTTTATTGGGGAACATTCATTCTCAAAGATATTGGCAAAAAACAGACCTGACTGTGAAGATTTTGTTATAGCTGAGAAATTAGCTGCAGATATTGCTTCAAAAATTTCAAGTTCAAGTACTTTCTCAAGTGTAGAGGTAAAGGGTACTTACCCTCCCAGAGCTTACTACAAGCCCCTTGATCCAGATGCTAATCCTGTTGATATTAGAAAAGTCAAACCCAAGACAAATTCTTCATGCATAGATTGTAAATTATGCTCCATTACCTGTCCCATGGGCTCAATTGATTTTGATGATGTAAGTAAAATTGAGGGTATCTGCATCAAATGTGGTTCCTGCATAAAAAAATGCCCTACAGGGGCGAAATATTATGATGATCAAGACTACCTGAGGCATAAAAATGAACTTGAAGCTGATTTTTCAAAAAGAAAATCACCAGAGACATTTATTTAATATCCGTCACCTTTATCGATACATATTTTGATTATCGGTTTAAAAATAGTGTGAAATGGTATAATATAGGTATTATTATAATTAACAGGAGGTATTAATATGGCACAATTCAAAATAATCACCATACTTGTCGGGCTTGTCCTTGTTACTGTTTTTGCAGTTCAAAACTCAGCTAATGTAATTATTAAATTTTTAATCTATAATTTTACAGTTTCTCAGGCACTTATAATAATTCTGTCTGTGGCTGTAGGGGTTGTAATAGGTCTTATGGTTGGACTTAGCAGAAACCTTAAAACATCAAAAAACATTAAAAAACTCAACAAAGAAAACACTGATGTTCAGACAAAGATATCTAATCTTGAAAATGAAAATCAGAATTTAATAAACAAAAATAATGAACTCATTTCCAATATAGAATTTCTAAAATCTCTGCAATCCGAAAAACCCGATGAAATCGATACTGTTTAATTCATTAAAACACCCTCAATTCATACAAATATGAAAAGAAGGGTGTTTTAATTTTTCATATAAATAAATCTTTATTTCTTTTTGTTAGATGATATCATATATCCGCCACTGTAAGATGTTATGTCGTTTACGCTTACAAAAGCATCTATATTATTCTTCTTGAGAAATCCATACAATTCATTGACCCTTTTCCTCTTAGCGGTAATAAGAATCATCTTTCTTTCTCCGTCTCTTCCTTCTCCAGCAAAAGTTGTAACTCCAAACTTACTTTGTCTTAGTTCATCTATAATATGATAATAATTCGGATTAACTATCATTCTTATCTGTACATCACCAAAAGCAAGTCTTCTCTCTATCTTGGTTCCAATGTAGTTACCAAAAGAAAAACCTAATGCATATGCTATCAGATAATACCACTGCCCAAGATTTGTGACAATATCTGTTAAAACTTTTGTATAAATAAGTATTTCAAAAAAACCCAGCACGGCTGCAGTTTTGGCTTTTCCCTTTGTTAAGAGAATTGTACGTGTAGTTGCAAGGGATACATCTACTATCCTTAGCGACATTATGATAATACAATCTATAATAATAGTAGTCATTAATCTCTCCCTTCCTTGTTTGTGCTGCCAAAAGCATTCATCATTCTATCGGATTTGAATTTCAAAAGTTCATCGTAGCTTATCTCCACAACATTTGTTTTTGGAACAGGTATAAGCAGCGCCTGAGCTATAGCCTTGTTGTAATCATACTCAATTATATCATTTAATTTGATAATTTCTTTATATTCTTTTGTATTAATAAATTCTTTTTTAATTATCAAAATCGTTTTTTTGGAGTGATTTGTAACTGGAAGTATCCACTCATTTCTATACCCACTGTCTATGACTCCAGACCGCTGTCCCAGTCCGATAGACCCAGTGGATCCTCGTTCTTTAACTATGAAACAATGCTCCTGTGAAAAACAACTTGCTATACCTGTTGGAATTTTGATTGTTTCTCCTGGTTTTATCATAAGATAATCCTGAGAAAAACATGAAAAAATATCATAGCCTGCATCTTCAGGTCTCTTCTGAGGTATTATTGCATCTTCATTTAATTTGGAAAAAAACACATTAACCATAACACGACCTCCTTATCAAGTATATTAAAAGACTTCACTCTGATATTTATATAATACCCAGTGAAGTCTTTTAATTATCAATTGTATTTTTTATACAGCTGATATTAAGAGTGCTTCTGCTACTATATTTTCTTTTGTGATGCCATAGCATTTTAACAATTCTTCTGGTTTACCTGACTGTCCAAAAACATCTCTTACTCCAATTTTTCTTACAATTACAGGGAATCCCTCACAAACTGCTTCAGATACAGCAGAACCAAGACCTCCAATTATGCTGTGTTCTTCAACAGTAATTATTTTCCCGCATTCTCTTGCCGCTTTTAAAATCAATTCCTCGTCCAGCGGTTTTATTGTAGAGATATTAATAACTCTTGCATTTATACCCTTTTCACTAAGTTCTTCGGCTGCATCAAGTGCCATTTTTACACAAATTCCTGTAGCAACTATAGCCATTGTGTCTCCAGATTTCAAGACTTCGCCTTTACCAATTTCAAAATTACATCCTTTTTCATGAAGATCTTCAACCGCCATTCTTCCTGTTCTGATGTAGACTGGTCCATTATATTCAGCTGCTGCTTTTACGGCTGCTGCTGTTTCTGTAGCGTCACAAGGGTTTATTACTACCATATTAGGAATACTTCTCATAAGTGATATGTCTTCTATAGCCTGGTGGGTCGCTCCATCTTCTCCAACAGTTATTCCTGAGTGGCTTCCAACTATTTTTACATTCATTTTTGGATATGCCACTGAGTTTCTTATCTGTTCAAAAGCTCTCCCTGCTGCAAACATTGCAAATGTTGATGCAAAAGGTATGAGTCCAGTTGCCGCCATTCCAGCTGCCATTCCAATCATATTTGCTTCAGCTATTCCTGCATTAAAAAATCTCTCAGGATATTCTTTTTTAAAATCAGCACTCTTCGTAGATTTAGACAAATCTGCATCAAGCACTACTATCTTATCATTATTTTTAGCAATTTCTGCCAACGCAATACCATAAGCTTCTCTAGTTGCTCTTTTCATATCCATTACCCTCTTTCAATCTCTTCTAATGCTTTTTCAAGTTCCTCTGGCTTTGGTGCTACGCCATGCCATCCAGCCTGATTTTCCATAAATGATACGCCTTTTCCTTTTGAAGTCTTTGCAATAATCATTGTTGGTTTATCAGTTATTTTTTTAGCTGAGTCTATAGCATTTGAAATTTCATCAAAATCATGACCATTTATATCAATTACATTCCAGCCGAATGCCCTAAATTTTTCATCAAGAGGGTCAACGCCCATAACTTCACTGTTTTTTCCATCTATCTGAAGTCCATTGTTATCAAGAAAAGCGATTAGATTGTTCAGTTTATAATGTGATCCGGCCATTGCCGCTTCCCATATCTGCCCTTCTTGAGATTCACCATCACCTATTATAGCATACACATAATAGTTTAAATTCTGATATTTTGAAGACATTGCCATTCCTACAGCAGCGGAAAGTCCTTGTCCCAAAGAGCCCGTACTCATATCGATACCTGGTGTTCCCTTCATATCTGGATGTCCCTGAAGCATACAGTCAACTTGTCTCAGGTTTTCCATTTCAGTTGAACAAACATATCCTCTTTCACATAATGCAGCATATAGCGCCGGTGCCGCATGTCCTTTGGAAAGCACTAATCTGTCACGGTTTATCATAGTTGGATCTTCAGGGTTGATATTCATTTTTTCAAAATACAAGACTGTTAGAATATCAGCAATCGAGAGCGATCCTCCTGGATGACCTGAGTTAGCTTTTGCAATCATTTTAAGAATGCTCTTTCTGATATTTTTAGAATGTAACTTTAAACTATTGTTATCCATCATTTTTACTCCTTAATTTATTAAAATAACACAATTATTATTATATTACATTAGAACAAATTTATCCACGTTAATTTATTTTTCCACAAAGTTAAATTTCATAGATTCTCCCATGTAATTATACAATTATATTAATATCCTATAATTTTTTCATGGTTTTTGGAAGTTTTGGGCTTGTGTCTGATTTAATATTTTCATCTTGATTTGACAGTCTTGCTTCCACAACATTATCATTTTTTATAAGTTTAACCGCCTGAACTCCAGGACTGATCCTTGATGATACAGGAGAAAGTAAAGAAGTATTTAAGACTGAATATCTGTCAGTTGATGATTTTATATATATTTTTTTGTCATCTTCAAGTGGAATTATATCTATGAGCTTTGATTTTTCCGAATAAACTTTTTGAAGTTTCTTCCTAAATCCTTTTGTAATATATGCTTCATAGTTTACTTTTGCTATTTTCCCATTTTCAAAAATAAGAGCAATATATTTATAGGCTATATTGGGATTTATAAGTTTTACTATTAGCTCATCTTGTTCAAAACCTAAAATATTGGGCAAAAAATCACCCAGATTGGAGGATTTTGTATCAGCAAATTCATGAAGTTTTATTTGATACAAGTTAGCTTTATTTGTTATTCCCCATAAAGTCTCATTATTCCTCGCAGAAAAATTCTCCAAAAGAGCATCATCATCTTTGAATTTTTGTTCCGAATTTCCTCTTAGAGATATATCTGTAATTTTTTTGAAGTAATTATGCTCTGTAATATATAAATTCACTGCATAGTCTTCAATAGTATCTTCTTTGATATATACTTCAACGTCGTCTTTAACCAGTATTGTGGTCTTTCTTTCTTGAGAATATTTCTTCATGACATCTTTTAAATCTTTTTCTATATTCTTATTTTGAAGTTTTTTGCTATTTAGGAGATTGTGCCCTTGGGCTATTTCTTCTTTAAGTGTTTTTATTTCAGCCAGTCTTTTTAAAATATATTCTTTGTTAAGATTTCTCAACTTTATCTCACTTATATAATCTGCCTGTTCTTTGTTTAAATCAAAATATGACATCAAGGCTGGTATAACATCTTTTTCTAATTCTGCATTTCTTATTATTTTTATGGCTGTGTCTATATCCAGTATGATTTTTTCAAGTCCAAGCAGGAGATTAAGCTTAGATTGTCTTTTCCCTATGTCTGATTCTGTTCTCCTTAGAATACAACTTCTCCTGAAATCTACCCAGTTTGAAATTATTTCTTTTACTCCCATTACTTTGGGACGGTTGTTTATGAGAATATTGAAATTGCACCCAAATGAATCCTCAAGAGCAGTCATTTTAAATAGTTTTGTCATGAGTTTATCTGGGTTTGCACTTTTTTTATATTCAATTGTAATCTTAAGACCATTTAAGTCAGTTTCGTCTCTTATATCACTTATTTCCTTTATTTTTCCAGCTTTTATAAGTTCAATCACTTTTTCTATAATAACCTCTACGTTTGTAGTGTAGGGTATTTCGTACACCTCGATGAAATTATTTTTTTTATCGACTCGGTATTTTGACCTTATTTTAAAGCTCCCTCTGCCATACTTAAATATTTCTTTCATTTCATCCGGATCGTATATAATTTCTCCACCATATGGAAAATCAGGTGCAATTACATAGTCTTCTACGAGAGTATCTTCATTTTCCATAAAAGCAATTGTATATCTGCACATTTCGCTTAGATTGAAACTTGGTATCGAGCTTGCCATTCCTACAGCAATCCCTTTGTTGGGATTTACAAGTATGTTTGGAAATCTCACTGGAAGAAGGGTAGGCTCTTTCATGGTAGAGTCATAATTATCTGCAAAATCCACAGTGTCTTTGTCCACCTCTGAAAACAATTCCTCACATATATCCATGAGCTTTGCTTCGGTATATCTTGCAGCTGCAGCCTTCATATCTCTGGAGTAGTTTTTACCAAAATTACCCTTGGAATCAACGTAGGGATAGAGCAGTGCCTCGTTGCCCTTGGTCATTCTTACCATAGTTTCATATATAGCCTGGTCTCCATGAGGGTTTAGCTTCATGGTCTGCCCTACAATATTTGCAGATTTTGTACGATTTCCTTTTTGTAAATTCATCTTATACATTGTGTATAGCAATTTTCTGTGAGAAGGTTTTAGACCATCAATCTGAGGAATTGCTCTGGAAACTATTACACTCATTGCATAAGGCATATAATTATCTTTTAACGTATCAACAATGTTTTTTGAAGTATTCATATTATTTACAATTCATCAATTTGGCTTATATACATCTCTCCAAATTCTTCAATGTATTCCTTTCTAGTTTTTAGATCATCTCCCAAAAGAAATTCAAATGTTTCTTTAGTTTCCTGGGCATCTGACGTTGTAATCTTTATTAATCTTCTCGACTCTGGATTCATTGTGGTTTTCCACATCATTTCCGGGTCATTCTCACCAAGTCCTTTTGATCTTTGAAGTGTATAGTCGGATTTTATTTTTTCTAATATTTTGTTTTTTTCTTTATCCGAATAAGCAAAATAACTATTTCTTTTTGTATTGATTTCATAAAGTGGAGATTCGGCTATAAAAATCCTTCCCTCTTCAATCAATGTAGGTGTTAGGATATAAAACATTGTAAGGAGAAGTGTTCTAATCTGGAAACCATCCACATCGGCATCAGTACATATTATAATTTTATCCCATTTGAGATTATTCAAATCAAATTGTACAAAGTCTTTAGCAAGTTTACTGTTTATTTCAATACCTGTGCCTATGACTTTTATTATATCGATTATGATATCACTTTTGAAAATCTTACCGTAATCAGCCTTAAGACAGTTAAGTATCTTACCTCTTATAGGTATTATAGCCTGAAATTCAGCATCTCTTCCTAATTTACATGAACCAAGAGCGGAATCACCCTCAACAATATAAAGTTCTCTTCGATTCAAGTCTTTAGTTCTGCAATCCACAAATTTCTTTACTCTGTTTAATGCGTCCATACTCCCTGACAACTTGCCCTTTAATGCTTGCCTGGCCTTTTCTGCATTTTCCCTAGAACGCTTGTTTATCAATACCTGGTTTACAATCTTTTCAGCGTCCTCAGGATTCTCTATAAAATATATGTTGATTTTTTCTTTTAAAAATTCAGTAATAGCCTCTTGAATAAATTTATTATTAATAGCTTTTTTAGTCTGATTTTCATAAGAAGTTATTGTAGAAAATGAGTTTATAATTATAATCAAACTTTCTTGTATGTCAATGAAAGAGATTTTTTTCTCATTTTTCTGGTATTTATTATTATTTTTGATATATTGATCAATCACACTTACAAATGCTGATTTAACTGCTTTATCAGGAGACCCTCCGTGCTCAAGATAACTTGAGTTGTGATAATACTCCATTAATCTATCTGTTTTTGAAAAAGTGAATCCGACCTCAGCTTTCAGTTTATATTCAGGTTTATCTTCCCTGTCTCTGCCTCTGGTTTCGAGCTCTAAAAACTGATTTTCTATTAGATTGTCATCGCTTGTTACCTCTTTAAGATAATCTACTATTCCATTTTCATAGTAATATTCAAATTGACTGTCAGACTCTTCATCTATCAGAGTAAATTTAAGACCTTTGTTTGTAACTGCCTGTTTTTTCAAGGTATCCTTATAATAGTCGAGTGGAATATCTATATCTGTAAAAACTTCAAGATCGGGTCTGAATTTAATTTGTGTATACGTTTTTGAGTTTTTGGTTTCCTTTTTTAAAAGTCCCCCAACGTTATAGCCTTTTTCAAAGTGTATGTTATAAATATATCCATCGCGCGCAACTTCTACGTCCATATACTCAGAAGCATATTGAGTCGCGCATGCTCCCAGTCCATTTAAACCAAGCGAGTATTCATAGTTTCCATCAGTTTCATATTTTCCTCCTGCATACAGTTCTTCAAATATCAATTCAAAATTGTATCTGTTTTCTACAGGATTATAATCTAAAGGCATTCCTCTGCCTTCGTCTCTTACCGTAATAGCCTTGTCAAGGTGTCTTATTACAAGTATTTCTTTTCCAAAACCTTCTCTAGCCTCATCAATTGAATTCGACAAGATTTCAAACATGGAGTGAGAGCATCCTTCAATTCCATCTGATCCAAATATAACTCCTGGTCTAAGACGTACTCTGTCTGCCCCCTTTAGTGAGGTTATACTGGTATTATCATATTTTTTTACATTTTTTTTATTCAAATTTTTCACCCTTTTAAGTTATTGTTAGCAATAATGATTTTATAATAAAGAAATGAATTTATCAACAATTTTTAATTTCTTTTTTTTTACTATTTACATTTTTCGATACTTATAATAGAATATTATAAAGTATATTAAATTTATTTATACAGATTAGGAGAATTTATATGAGCATAAACATAAGTGCAGAAGCTCTAAATGAGCTTAAGAGCATTCTTAGTGATAAGCAGCTTGATGGAAATATAGTACGTGTATTCGTATCTGGTATGGGCTGAAGCGGTCCTCAATTCAACTTATCTCTGGATGAGATAAACGATGATGATTTTTCATTAGTAGCTGATAATTTTACTTTCGTTGTTGAAAAAGAACTTGTCGATCAATTCGGCGGTTTTGAAATCAAATTTTTCGATGAGGACGGAGCATCTGGCGTTTACGTTGAAACAAGTGTTCAGCCTGAAAGCGGTTGTTCTGGATGTAGCGGAAGCTGTAGCTAAAAAACATTTAAAATTCCTATCTTATGATAGGAATTTTTTTATTTCTATTTATTTGTAAATTCAATGTTTAAAATTTTTCTTGGATCAAATTTTGATACTGAATCATCACGGTCTTTATTGGATTCACTTGGAGTATAGCCTTTTAGAATCCATTTTTCCGAATTACTGTAATAGGCTCTTATGCTTTCAAGAAATGATTGATATGAAATCCCATCTGGCAGTATATAGTTCATTCCCAGCATATTTAAAATAAAGCTTGGCTCAAATTCTATTTTCGAAAATGTAAAAATCATATTTTTCAACTCTTCTTTTTGTACTTCTGAAATCTTATTGTGAGATTCTATTATCTCTAGAATTCTTGATAAAGCCAGACTTTCTTCATAATAAAAACTATCTCCTCTGTGGTACAATTCTTCAATATCATATTCTTTATAACTGGTTATAGATTCATTTTGTATATCAATTAAATTTTGGATAACACCAACGAGTCCATGATGAACATACTCTCCAGCCATAACAATATTAGAATAAATCTTCTTGTCTAAAATAGATTTCGGGAATGAAAATTCACAAAGTTTTTTGAGATGATTTTTGAATTGAGCTCTATCCATTATATTAGTTATTTGCTCGCTGATTAACGAGTATACTTTTTCTTCAAGTAAGTCAAATGGTATTATTCCATAAGAATTTACATATCCAATTGTCAGTTTTATTAGCTTAGTATTCAAGTCGTTATATTTATTTATATCATTAAAATTCAGTTTTTCCACAGCCACCATGACTTCTTGCGGTATTATAAGATAATTTATATTATTACTTTTAACCCTTGAAATAAGGCATCTAGATACAAAAAAATCAATTTTCAATTCTTCTGTCTCTTTTAGAATTTTATCAAATTCCATCATGCCTTCATGATAAATAACCTGACCCAAGTAAGACAGATCTTCTTTACTTATGAGTCTTAATACCTCATTCAGATATTCAACCATATGTGGTTTTATAAAATCAATAGTTTCATTTTTACTTAACCTCTGTGGCAAACCTAAATCTAGGAATGAAGCAATTTCTTTCAAGAATTCTATAGGGTATAAATTCTCAAATTTGTATGGTTTATGAAAACTTATCCACTGCCCAAATGCCCTGTGAGACATCTGCTGCTGTCTATACTTCTTTTCCATTGATTTTACTTCTTTAGACAGATCCCCTATATTTTCAAGATTTAAATTATTAAGATCAAGTTTATCTAAAAGATCTTTCATTTCTTTGCTTTCCATAGATTTACTAAGCGTTTCAATCATATCTTTATCAAGTTCCACACCCATATTTCCTAGTATTTCTTTGAATTTATCTGTATTCTGATTATTGTTTGATTTAGGTTCTGTATTTGAATCTTTTGTTTTGTTCTTAATTTCATTAAAATTTATTACCTTGTTCTTTTCATCCATTCAGGTTATCCTCCATTGATTTTAGAACACCTTTTTCATGTTCAATAAGAAATTTCTTTATATCTATACCACTGGCATATCCTACGAGCTTTCCATTTGAACCTATTACTCTGTGGCAGGGAACAACTATAGCATACCTGTTTTTGTTGTTTGCATTTCCCACCGCTCTATATGCCTTGCTGGAGTCCACTCTTTGCGCTAATTCTTTATAGGTTATAGTCTGGCCAAAGGGTATTTGCATCAACTTTTGCCAAACTCTGTTCTGAAAATCCGTTCCTCCAAATTCTATATCTAGGTTAAATTCAGTTCTTTCACCTATGAAGTATTGGTGAATTTGTAGTCTTACAAATTCTGTAACAGGATTGGATTTTTTGTCAGATTCTGCTTCTTTAACAAAATTAACACCTGAAAGAATATGGTCTGAAGCGGAGATTTCTATAATTCCCACCGGGCTCTTATAATATGAATAATACATCTTCACCCTCCTGTTATCAAAATTATGGATGTTAAATCTTAATACAAATCTATACTAATTATAACCTAAACTTGATGATAATTACAAATTTATATTTTTTTCTATCTTAATGTGATATTATCACTTATTTTTATTAAAATAAATGATATACTTATAATTATAAAAAACAAAGGAGAGATAAACATGAAAATAAATTTAAGCG
The DNA here is from genome assembly GCF_000423525.1 of Proteocatella sphenisci DSM 23131. Lineage (GTDB taxonomy): Bacteria > Bacillota > Clostridia > Peptostreptococcales > Filifactoraceae > Proteocatella > Proteocatella sphenisci. Next base: position 78,605 of record NZ_AUID01000001.1, read on the forward strand.
AAAGTGCAAAACTCAAGATGCAAGAGTACTTTAAAAATGAAGTTCCATTGAGGTTAATAGTTCAAGGCGTGTCCTGATGTGGTCCTACATTTGCGGTTGTTTCGGCGAAACACCTTGTTGAAGATAAGTTATATAAAGAAGACGGAATAGAGCTGGCAATAGCAGAAAATGTTATCAGTTTACTTTCAGAAGTGAAAATAGATCATTCAAACAAATTTTTCAGAAAAGGCTTTATTGTAATGCCTATCCCTAAATAAGCACTTTTAAAAAGAGCTTCATTTTTTAAATGAAGCTCTTTTTAAGCTTTTTATATTATTAATTTGCAAGTTCAAGTATTGCTGCTGCAAAGATTTTAATACCACTCATAAGTGTGTCTACGCTTATTTGCTCATCAGGCTGATGAATATTGTGATCCTCTCCAGGAAAACTTGGTCCAAATGCTACCATGTTAGGGAATGACTTAGCATATGTTCCCCCACCTATACCTATAAGTTGAGTTTTCTCACCAGTTTGTGATTCATAAACCGAAGATAATTTTTGTATAAGTTCAGACTCCGCTGGCACAAACAATGGTTTTACTAAATTTACTTGTTCTATTGTCATCCCATACTTAGAGGCTTTTCTTTCAAATCCAGCCATTACATCCTCAGCAGAATGTGTTACAGGAACTCTCGAATCAATAGTGAAAGATATTGATTCTCCATCATATTCTACCACCCCTATGTTTACAGTCAATTCTCCTGACTCTTCATCCTTACAATAAACACCAAGTGTTTTACCGTTAGTCTCCATATTTATCTCATTATTTATAAAATCAAGAAACACTTTAAAATCTCCTTCAAATCCCACTTCTTTGAGATCATTTGCCATTTTAAGAAGTGCGTTTTCACCTTTTTCAGGTGTGCTCCCGTGTGCTGATTTACCTTTTATGTCACAGCTGATGTCACCAGTAAGGGCTTCTCCTTGAATATTGAAATTTAATGGTGTTTCCATTTCTATTTTTAAATATGGCATTACAACATTCTTAACGCTTCCACCACTCAATTTTTTTAATTTATAATTCATATTAGTCTTAAGTTTTTTTCTCATTACACATGAAAACATGCCTTTTTCAGCATTTATTATAGGAAAGTCCGCATCAGGGGTAAATCCTGCAACTGGCATTTCTTCTCCAGATTTTATGTAATGCGCTACACAGCCGCTTCCACTTTCTTCATCAGTTCCAAATATAACCCTTATTCTTTTATTGAGTTCATAACCTGAATCCTTGATAGCTTTAAGTGCATAAAGTGAACCAATAGTTGGACCTTTATCATCACTTACTCCTCTTCCGTGCATTATCCCATTATGTATCTCAGCAGCTAAAGGATCGTATTTCCACCCATCTCCCAATGGAACAACATCAAGATGACCCAATATAGCCACCATCTCACTGCCTTCTCCTATTTCTGCATACCCAATTATGTTATCGATGTTCTTTGTTATCAAACCCAACTTTTCAGCCTGTTCAAGAGCATTTATCAAAGCTTTTTTAGGTCCAGGACCATAGGGTGCATCTGATTCAGACTTGCTTTTAATACTGTAGATAGATACATTGCTTCTTATCCCTTCAATAATCTCATCCTTCATATTATCAATTTCTTGATTAAGTTTTTGGTATTTCATTTTATTCCTCCTCATTTTGTCTAATACTTACTTCTCCTGAATTCAAAGTAAGCAATCCATTATTTGTTTCTATTATAAGGAAGCCGTTACTGTCAATATCAACGGCTTTTCCGTAAATAGGCGCTTCTTTTCCAAAATAACTTATTTCCAGTGTTTTTCCAAGTACCATAGATTTCTTTCTATAATACTTGATAATTTCCTCGTTCTCTATATTATTCATACACTCATCAATTTCTATGATGAGTTGTGCTATTAGATGGTTTCTTGTAATTCCTGAGTTATCGTCTGCGAATATAGAAGTTGCAGTTTCACTTATTTCTTTTGGAAAAAGGCTATATGGTGTACTGAAATTAATACCTATACCAAGTATTATTTTGCCTATCATTCCGGTTTCAAAATCGGTTACAGCTTCTGTAAGAATACCGCACACTTTCCTGTGATCAATATATATATCATTTATCCATTTTATCTGTGTGTCTTTTTGGGTTACTTTTTCTATTGCTTTACTCACGGCAACAGATGCCGCAACAGTTACCAGTATAGAATTTTCAATCTTTATAAAAGGATCTAAAATGAAGCTGCAGTAGATTCCAGTATTTTCAGGTGAATAAAAAGATCTGCCCATTCTACCTCTACCATTATTTTGAGTATTAGCAATAATTATTTCTGGACAAAAAGCATTATCCATCAATGCTTTTTTTGCAAACGTATTTGTGGAATCAACACTCTCGAGATATTGAATTTTTTTATTTTTTCCGTATTTTTTAATTATTGAATTTATAATTTCCGGAGAAATAATGTCATTAGTATCTGAGAGTCTATAACCTTTATGATGAATTGATTCAATATCAAAACCTTGTTTTTTTAACTCGCTTATTATTTTAAAAATTGCACTTCTGGTAATTCCAAGTTCTGCTATTATTTCTGAACTTGATACGCATTCACCATTTTTTTGATACAATATCTGCAATACCTTTTCTTTGTTTTTCATAAATAACTCCTTAGAAAAAGATGTATCTACTTATTAAGTAATTTTTTAACTATACTTACATCTGATAATGTATCTATATAATCAGTCCCTCTTTTTTGTCTGGTTTCTCTTCCTTTTCCGGTAACGAGAACCACAAAATCAGATTTATAATAAGACAGCCCTGTTTTTATGGCTTCATTTCTATCTTTTATTATTAAACAATCTGCTTTTCTTCCGGAAGTATGACTTTTAATCTCATTACATATTTTATCAAAATCTTCTTCTCCATAGTCTTCTTCAGTAATAATTACGAGATCTGAGAATTCTCCGGCTATCTCACCCAAATCTTTTCTTCTTGAAAACGCCTTGCCTCCCGGACATCCGAAAATTGATATGATTTTTTTTCCGGGATATTCTTCGCTTACTGATTCAAATAGCTTTTGAAAACTAAGTTTGTTGTGAGCGTAGTCTACTATTACCGTAACATTTTTCTTTTCATCTGTAAAGAGTTCCATACGTCCACTTACTTTTGCATCTGCGAGTCCCTTATATATATTTATATGAGGTATTCCCAGTTTTTTTGCAGCAGCTATTGCAGCAAGGGCGTTGTAAACATTGAATTTACCTCCCATGCCTATGCAGTAGTCTTTTACTTTGTCCATATACCTGACTTGAAAATCAAACCCATCTTGCTTTTTTCTTATGTTTATAACTTGATAATCATCTTCTGGGTAACTTCCAAATTTAGATGTCTTATTTTCATATGCTCTTGCATCTATATCAATTTCATCAAAATTAACTGAGTCTGACAATATTATATGCTTTGAAATATTAAGAATCATAGCTTTTGATGTAAAATAATCTCTATAGTCCATGTGCTCTATATCACTTATATGATCTTCGCCAATGTTAAGGAAGCATCCAATATCAAACTCTATACCTGAAACTCTTTCATATTTCAAAGCTTGACTTGAAACTTCCATAATGCAGTACTTTATTTCATTATTTTTCATATTATTAAAATGCCAGTGGAGTTTCAGTGGCTCTGGTGTTGTCAGGTGGGATTCTTCAAGTATTTCACCATCGAAATTTTCTATTGAAGAAAGTATGCCTGCAGGTTTTTCACCTTTAGAAGCAGCATAATTATCAATTATGCTCTTTAACAAATATGCAGTGGTGGATTTACCCTTGGTTCCAGTAATTCCAATAATCTTCATGTCTTTCCAGGCATTATCATAATAATAATTTCCAAGTATGCTCATTGTTTTTCGTATATCACTTACCAAAATATAATTTTTTTCTTTATCCACAAATGATTTTTCTTGAGTAATATAGCATATTGCACCCTTAGATAAGGCCTCTTGCAGATACGACGTTTTAAAATGGCTTCCCTTGCAGATAAATACGGCTCCAGGTTTAACCTCTTTTGAGTTGTCTGTCAAAAATTCGATTTCCTGAGATTTTACATTTTCCTTTAGATGCGTTTCTATAATGAGATTTTTCTCTTTTAGAATATTCATGAAATCGTTAATGTTTTTTTTCATATTAAATCCTCTCTTGCAAAGCTCCGCACAATTCTATGCATTTTTTTACCAGAATTTCCTGAGCATCTATATAAAATTCGCTCAGATTGTATAATTTATTATAATATGACAGCTCTGTACATCCAAGAATAATGGCCTGAGCACCTTTTTCTGTAAGTTCTTCTGATATTTTTCCAAACATTTCTTTGTCAGGGTCTATCCCAGCCTTTACCTGATCATATATTATATTCATAATATATGATTGTTTTTCTTCCGATGGAAGAATAATCTCTATACCATGTTTTTTCATTTTCGTTTCATATATCTTGCTTTTTATAGTGCCTGCTGTTGCCATAAGTCCAACCTTATTTATATTTCTCTTTTTGATTACAGCCGCAGTCTCTTCTATCATGTCAATAAATGAAATATCGTTTTCTGATTTTAGTTTGTCAATAAAATAGTGCGAGGTATTGCAAGGCATAGCAATATAATCTACTCCAAATTTAATTAGTTTTTCAACGTCATTTTTCAATCTTGAGTAAACTGGCTCTGTAGATCCACTGAGTATTGCAGTGGTTCTGTCCGGCATACTTGCATGATTTATTATTACCATATCTATATGGTCTTGATCTTTTTGCGCAACAGTGTTATCTATTATATCTTGATAAAAGCACTGAGTAGCCTGTGGTCCCATACCGCCTATAACTCCTAAGGTTTTTCTTGGATACATTATTTGCCTCCCATATATTTTTTATACTTTGCATAATGCGACAACTGGGATTTAATTAACGATAATGTTCTTTTTAATGATTTATCTTTGTCATAAAAAAGTGGATTCACATACTCACCCTTGCTAATAAGTTTTCTCATCTCATTTTTACATTTTTCATCTGCTATATACTTAAACGCAACCTGCTTTGGTATAACCATCCAGAGTTTTTGATTTGATACAAGTATTGTATCTTCATTTGTTTTGTTAAACATATATTCATCAACAATTATCTTTGCAAGGTTATATCCTGAGTTAGTTACATAAAAGTTGCTTCGTCCCTGTCTTGGGTTTATTTCAAAGGCCTTATATTTTCCATCTCTTTCATCATATTTAATATCAAAGTTAGAAAATCCTTTATAGTCTAGTTTTTCAAGTAAAAGATTGTACTTATCATAGAGCTCTTTATTATATTCATTTAAAATAACCGCATGGTTCCCAATTCCTTTTGGAGTGTGTTCCTCAAGTAAAACATGACCTAAAGCCATAAGCTTTACCTTGGCATTTCTATCAGAGTAAGAAGTCAGTACTCTCATATTTGAATCATCTCCAGGAATGAATTCCTGAACTACTATACTTTTTGAGTAGCCTGACTTAAATATTTTATTTAATATAGATTTTAATTCATTTTTTGTGTTTACAAGAAAAACTTTATCCTGCCCTTCAAACGGAAACCTCCAGTAGTCAACACTGTCAGCCGGCTTTATTATATAAGGAGCTGCAAAGCCCGGATCAATATCAGTACTTGTTTCTTTTTCATATATAAAGGTTGAAGGATAATCAATGCCATATTCTTGGCACATTTCATAAAATGTTTTTTTGTCTGTAAGTGGCTCGATTTTTGAAAAATTCATGTAGGGCGCTATTATATTTTCTCTGAGATCATTCAGATTTCTGCTGATAACCTCCACATAACTGTCTCCACAACCAATTAAAATTATCTTTTTATCACTATTGTTTTTTGCAAATGTATTTATTTTATTCAAAAATATTTCTTTAGTATCCATTTTGGGATGAGCGTCCAATTCTAAAATTTTACTATTTTTGCACGGACCACTTATACTTTTGCAAAAAACCATGGAATTTACATTATATTCCTGGTGAAATGCTCTTGCCATACTGTATACGTTTATGTCATTTCCCATAAACACTGGAATGAAATTGTTTTTCATCTGATATTCCTCCAAATCGTTTTTAAATCTTAACTTATATATTTTTTATAAAAATCAAATATATATAAAGCAATATAAATATTACAGGTTGATGCAATATATAAATAATTAAAGAATTCCTGCCTGTAAAGTTCAATACTTGACTGTGCTTTATATATGCTCCATCCGGAATTTTTTTATTTATTTTTAATCTCACAGAAAAAACACCTGCATAAAACAAAAATATGTGCGGTATAATTGGAAAATAGTCTGCGGACCTAAAGAATGCATCCGGAAACCCCAAAATTGAAGTTAGTGTATTTTTATAAAGGTGTTCAGGTAAAGTTATTATATACAACCCGTCAATTCCAATATAACCGCTTTTTATATTATAGCAAATTATCAGTAAAAATAAACACAATAATACCATAATGTGTGCATTTTCATTTATTCTTTTAAAATTATTTTTTAACAATCTCTTAATGATATCTAAGCTTATCATCGAAAATCCTAAAAAGTGCAAAATTCCAAATACTATAAATTCCTGAGGTATTAAAAAGTATGTAGCTATGCTTATTAAAATAGATAAAGCGAAAATTCTTGTTCCTCTTTTGAGTATATTTTTTGATTTTGAACTTGAAATTCCAGATATGAATATAAATGAACTTGAAATAAAAATTTGAAAATATTTCATAAAATCATTATTAAACAAGTTTACACTTTCATTAAGGTGAAAAACATACTGATAGGAATACAAAAAATGATATATTATCATACATATGACTACAAAACCTCTAGCTTCATCCAATACAGTAATGCGTTTATGCTCTGACATACATACTCCATTCAAAAAACAAGGAGACCTTAGTCTCCCTGATATTTTATATTCATTGCTATTTCATAGACTCTATTTTTGGATATTTTTAATTCTTTACTTACTAATCTTACTGCATCTTTTTTGCTATACTTTTCTTCAAGTCTTGACTTAATAAGATTTTCAATATCAAAATCTGTAAATTCAAATTCTATTACTTCCTTATTTCCTTCGACTATAAGGACAAGTTCTCCCTTTGCTGGTTTTTCTTCAAGAAAAGTCAACAACTCTGATACGTTTTTTCTTACATATGTTTCAAACTTCTTACTTATCTCTCTGGCAAGTACTACCTTTCGATTTCCTAATACATCCAATATATCTTCAAGCAAATCTTTTATCCTGTGCGGAGATTCATAAAATATGAGCTCTCCTTTATAGGTTTTATGGGCTTCAAGTACCAATTTTCTCTCTTTGGTCTTCCTTGAAACAAATCCCACAAAAGTAAATTCTTCTTCTACTATTCCTGAACCAATTGCTGCAGTTACAAAAGCGCAAGGACCAGGCAATACGGTAAATTCCAAATTTTTCTCTATAGCCGCTTCAATCAGTATCTTACCCGGATCTTGTATTCCAGGCATTCCCGCATCGGATACAAGTGCAATGTTTAGACCATTTTGCAAGTCTGTTATTATTGAATCAGCTTTAACAAACTCATTATGTTCATGGACGCTTACAAGCTTGTTTTTTATATCATAGTGATTCAATAGTTTTATGGTATGTCTGGTGTCTTCACAGGCAATATAGTCAACCTCTTTTAATGTATTAAGCACCCTGATTGTAATATCTTCCAAGTTTCCTATGGGTGTGGGACAAATATACAGCATTTAGAAACCTCCTAAAATTTTACTTTTATAAATTTCATTTATCTCATCTGTATATGTTCCATCAAGGTTATAAACGTGAAGAGGAGCTAACATTTTCACACCTTTATTCCCAGATTTTACATATTTTATCAATATCAGATTGGGAGCTTTTTTTATGTCCGGGTATACAAATTTAATTTCTTTTGGTTCAAGCTTGTATTTTCTTCCTGTTTCTATCAAATCAACAAGCCTGTCTGGCCTGTGAATCATAAATAAAGGCTTATTGGGCTTAAGAAGATAAGCTGCAGTTTCTAATATATCATTGAGATTACATTTCACTTCATGTCTTGATATCATTTTTTTGATGTTTTCTGATTTTATTGTATCAGTCTTAAAATAAGGAGGGTTTGATACGACAAAATCCATTGATGAATTTTCAAAATACTTTTTCTTATTTTTTATATCATCATTTATTATTTCAATCCTGGATTCGAGCTCGTTCATGATTACAGATCGCTTCGCCATTTCGTACACTTCTTCTTGAATCTCTACTCCATAAATTTTTGAAGCTTGTGACTTTGCTGCAAGAATTATAGGTATAATTCCAGTGCCAGTACCAAGGTCTACTCCACAATCGCCTCTTTTTATTTTACAGAAATTTGCAATAAGGACTGCATCTATACCAAATTTAAAACCCTCATTAGATTGAATAATCTTAAGTCCATTAAGTTGAAGATCTTCTATAGTCTCATTAGTTTTCAAGTTCACATTAAACCTCTAGTAATACTTTCAATTCTTTTTCAAGTTCTCTGTCAATTTTATCATTGGCTCTTCTTGCATATTTTAAAACAGTAATATCTTTAAGTTTATATCTTTTTATTTCTACGGTGTCATTATTTTTATCAATCTGAACTTTAAGCTCTTCTGTAATGACATATACATCCAAAACTTTTCCGTCTCCGTCAGCCGTCTTTACCCTGCTTCCAGGGGCCGGCATTACTGATATCATCTCTTCGTACATTTCATGTTCGTATTTCAGGCAGCAGAATAATCTACCACAAATCCCTGAAATTTTAGTTGGATTGAGTGAAAGATTCTGATCTTTTGCCATTTTAATTGACACTGACTGAAAATCTCCCAGCCATGTTGAACAGCACAGCGGCCTTCCACAACATCCAAGGCCTCCAAGATTTTTCGCTTCATCTCTGACCCCAATTTGTCTTAATTCTATTCTTGTCCTAAATATTGCAGCCAAGTCTTTTACAAGTTCTCTGAAATCGATTCTTCCCTCTGCAGTAAAATAAAAAATAAGTTTATTTCTATCCAAAGTATATTCAGTACCCATAATAACCATATCCAGATCATGGTCTATAGACTTTTTTTGAAAAACTTTTCCTGCTTCGGTTGCCATCACTTTGTTTTCTTCGTAATGTTTTATGTCTTCCTCGTCCGCTGATCTTAAAACAGGCTTTAGCGGTGCAATTATCTCTGATTCTTCTATTTCTCTGTTTGCTATTGCAATATTTCCTAATTCTAAACCTCTTGCAGTTTCAACTATTATCTGATCTCCTGAATTATAGATACATCCATTTGGAGAAAAATAATAAATTTTACCTGCCTTTTTAAATCTGACTCCTACTATTTCAACTTTCATTTTTCCTCCAAAATCCTGTACAACAACATGTCCATACATAAATTTTTGTTGCAGTTGGCATTTATGAATGTGTGACATTCCTGAGCCCACATTATTTTATGCATTATTCCTGTTGCGTACTTGTCGCTTAACAAAGAATCTTTCAACAAATCTTTCATAGAAGTTATAGCATTTTTAAGCAAATCAAGTATTTCTTCTTTTTCATACTTACTTTCAATTATGTTAAAAATTTCTTTCTCGCAGATACCATGCGTTGCATCTCCGTAAAGCGATTTTTCTTCATTTACAGTAGCTACATCAGTACTATTTAAATATACATAATATGCACGCGATTTTATAGTATCAAGTATATTTACTGTATTATTACATATAGCAAAAACTCTGGTATCTGCAGGTAATTCTTCAATGCTCTTTAATAAAGCATTTTGAGCAAGCTCCCCTATCCGATCAAAATTTTTGAATATGATAAATTTAGTATTTCCATACGGTTTAAGACCTATTTCAAATATGATCCGTTTTATATCTGCAATCTGCAATTCAGAAGATTCGTAAATACGAACATCCATGTTATTGCAAAAATCTGGAATACCATAATTTTCAGACAGCACTGACACCAGGCTTTCAAATACACTTCCATTGTTTTCTATCAAAAAAAATGCAGAGTTAGAATTTAGCATGCTATCTATATTGTTTTTATATCCCATACATGACACCTTCAATGGTCTTGATTATTTCAGAATTTATTTCTTCAGGTCTTTTGATATGGCCTTTTTCATTTACGCATGTAATTCTGTTCCATAAGAGCTTATTGCAAATGTCAACAGCATTTTCATATGATTTTCTAAGATAATCTTCATTTGATTCATGTATATCTTTGATCTTTTCTCCGGTAATTTTATTGTCTCTGTTTTTCATCAATTCAATTGATTTTTCATAGGGCATATCCAAAAAAATTGTTATATCTGGCTGGGGCACAGAAAAAATCCTATATTCCATGTCCTCTATCCAGTCAATATATTCCAGACGTTCATTATAATCTTCAATTTTTGATGCCTGATTTATAATATTAGAGGACGTATATCTGTCACTTATTATAATATAACCTTCATCATAATATTTTTTCCAAGAAGTCCTAAATGATGCAAATCTGTCGCAGGCAAAAAATATAGAAGCTACCTCAGCGCTTACATCTCCTGGATTTTTTCCAAAATCACCATTCAAGTACATTTTCACCAGTGCTGATGAATCGCTGTCGTAATCTGGAAAGGATATTTGTCTGGTTTTTAATCCTTTTTTCTCAAAATACTCATAAGTCATCTTAGTTTGAGTTTGTTTCCCAGAAGAATCTGTGCCCTCTATACTTATTAACATTTTATTAATCCTTTATAATATTATTTGTAGTTTATTTTCGAAACATCAATTATATTTTCAATCATTTCATTTGCAAGATTCAGCAGATTGAGTCTATTGTTTCTTACATCCATATCCTCATCCATAATCATTACAGCATCAAACATGGAATTTATATATGGAGTCAACGCTTCATAAAATTTAATTGCTGTTATATAGTTTCTGCTGTTTAGAGCAGAATTGATTTCCACTTTAATATCATTACATTTTTCATACAATTCCGATTCAGATTCATTTACAAATAAATCTGCATTTACCCCGGTATATTCTTGAGATTTAAGAATGTTCTGTACTCTAATTATTGTACTGATAGATTCAGACCGGTCTTCTTTAAGCCATAGTTCAACGTCTCTGGCAATCTTGATAAGTTCATGTAAAGATATGTTTTCATTGTCTATTACTGAATTTATTACATCATATTTTATACCCATATCGAGCATAAGGTTGTTTAATCTTTGTTTGAAAAACTCAGCCATTTCGGTCATAGTCTTGCTCTTGTCTAAAGTTTCAAACTGGGATAATGATATTTCAAAAACATCTCTAAGCCTTATATCAAAATCATTGTTCATGAGTATATGGATGATTCCAATAGCTTGTCTTCTCAGCGCGTAAGGGTCCTGAGATCCTGTAGGCTGTATTCCTATCGAAAAGAAACCTGCTATAGAATCCATTTTATCTGCTATAGACAGCAAAGTTCCTTCTTTTGTCTGAGGCAATGAATCATTGGCATTTCTTGGCAGATAATGCTCATATATAGCTTCACTGACAATAGGATTTTCTTTATCCAGTATTGAATAATATCTTCCCATGATCCCCTGCAATTCCGGAAATTCAAATACCATTGCAGTAGTAAGGTCCGCCTTAGAAAGTAATGCTGCCCTGCTTATGTGTGTTTTATCGATTTTCAATACTTCTGCTAACATCAGTGCCGATTTTGCAATTCTGTCTACCTTGTTTCTCATAGTTCCAAGTTTTTTTTGAAATACTATGGTATCAAGACCTGAAACAAAGCTCTCCAGTGTCTTTTTAGTGTCTTCTTCATAGAAAAATTTTGCATCCATCAATCTGGCAACCAAAACTCTCTCATTACCTTTTCTTACATTTTCGATCATGTAATCGTTACCATTTCTTACCGTAATGAAGTAGTTCATCAATTTTCCAGACTTATCTCTGACTGGAAAATATCTTTGATGAGACTCCATAGGAGTTATTATAACTTCCTCTGGGAGTTCTAAATACTCCTTTGCATAACTACCATAAAATGCAGTAGGATATTCAACTATAAAATTTACTTCTTCAAGAATTTTTTCATCTATGACCGCCACTCCATTTAAAGTTTTCGCGACAGCTTTTACCTGTTCAAGTATCATCTGTCTTCTTTCGTCCTGATCTAAAATTACAAAATTATCTCTTAATTTTTGTTTGTAATCCTCAAAATCAGTTATCACAAAATCTTCATTGCATAAGAATCTATGTCCCTTAGTTATATTAGTCGTTTTTATTCCCTCAATATCAAAAGATTGATGTTTTCCATAATAAACACACATAAACCATCTTATAGGTCTGATGAATTTTAGATTTTTACCGCCCCATCTCATAGGCTTTGGAAAGTTAACTCCTCTGACTACATTTTCAAGAATTTCTTTGACAAATAGTATAGTCTCTTTTCCGGGTTTTTCGACATTAAGAAATATATACTCATCATCTCCTACTTTTCTCAATTCCACATTTTCAATGCTTCCTTTTTTCCCTTTTACAAATCCGGTTAATGCCTTGGTTGGATTGCCTTCAGTGTCATACGCTATCTTTTTTGCCGGTCCCTTGTATTCTTCTTTTAAGTCTCTCTGCTTTTCATCAATGTTTTTTACAAGTATTGCAAATCGTCTTGGAGTTGCCTTTATTTCTATTTCATCAAACTGAACATTAAGATCATTAAGATTTTTTGAAAGTATATCTTTCATTTCTTTAAGTGCATTATTGATATACCTTGCCGGTATTTCTTCTGTTCCTATCTCATAAAATAAATCTCTATTCATGTCCATTACTCCTTTTCAAAAGAGGATGTCCCATTTCTGCTCTCTGTTCAACATAGGTGCTGGCTATTTTTTTCGCCATGTTCCTTACTTTCGCGATGTATTCTGCCCTCTGGCTTACACCTATTGCTCCTCTTGCATCAAGCAAATTAAAAGTGTGTGAACATTTTAACACATAGTCATACGCAGGCATTACAAGGCCTTTTTCAATAAGTTTGAGTGCTTCGCCTTCAAAAACTACAAACTGGTTGAAGAGCATTTCTTTGTCCGACTCATCAAAACTGTATACAGAGTGCTCGTATTCAGCTTTTCTGAAAACATCCCCATACTTAATATCATCTGTATAATCAAGATCGTATACGTCATTTTTATTTTGTATATACAAAGCAAGCCTCTCCAGACCATAGGCCAATTCGGCTGACTCAAGTTCACAATCAATAGCGCCTACTTGTTGAAAATAGGTATATTGAGTTATTTCCATTCCATCAAGCCAAACCTCCCATCCAAGCCCCCAGGCTCCAAAAGTTGGGTTTTCCCAGTTATCTTCTACAAATCTAATGTCATGTTCCAAGGGGTCAATCCCTATTGCTCTGAGCGAATTTAAATATAAGTCCTGGACATTGTCAGGTGAAGGTTTTAGTATAACTTGTAATTGATGATGCTGATAAAGTCTGTTTGGATTTTCTCCATACCTTGCATCAGCAGGTCTTCTTGATGGTTCAACATAACATACCTTCCAGGGTTCTGGTCCAAGCGATCTTAAAAAAGTCTGTGGATTAAGTGTTCCCGCGCCTTTTTCGCTATCGTATGCCTGCATAAGTATACAGCCTTGTCCTGACCAGTATTCCTGTAATTTTAATATCATATTCTGGAAATTCATATGTGCCTCCCTGTGTAATTGCTTGGACGATAATGCTAAAGTTCTTATTTTATAAATTCTGAAGTAATGTCTGCGGCATCCTTCCATATTTTTTCAATGTTATAAAAGCCTCTTTCTTCGTCTTTAAAAACGTGAACTATAACATCTCCATAATCCAAAAGTATCCATCTTGAAGTTCCAAACCCTTCTTTAACACGAGGCTCAGTTCCATTTTTAGCAAGTTCATCTTCAATCGCATCTGCTATCGATTTTACTTTTCTTTCATTATCTGCACTCGCAATAACAAAATAATCTGCAATTGAAGTCAATTCTGATACATCCAGAATCTTTATATCGTCAGCTTGTTTCTCATCCATTTGTGTATAAATAGTATTTAACATATCTCTCATTAGCTAAAATCCTTTCCTAATACAATAACAATGTCTGGTTCACTTGAAACTATATTTTTAGTCCCTTCTTGAACTTTCCCTGTTCTTAAAATGCCTTTTATCTTATTGGCAAAAATTAAATCATCTTTATAATAAATAATTGTATTCTCTACATTAAAATCATTTGCATTACCAGTCGCAGTGACTGTTATATCTTCTATTTTCAAAAGATCTGATGCTCTTCTTGCTATCCCACTTACACCATTCCCATTCATAACCTGAATCTTATAATTTTTTGTGTCTTTTGGGGGTGCTACTTTTTTAGTAGAAACCTCGGTTGTGTTTTTTATTCCTGTTTGATTTCCTGGAGTCTGATTTGAGTCTTCAACAATTTCAGCTTCTGGGACTGGGTAGTCACCTGATAGCAGATACGTCATATCTGCAGCCATTTCTTCTTCATTTACAGAATAGTAGGAAATTCCTCCTATCATACTTGGCTCACCAGGTATTGTTTTTTTCTCTATCCTGTTTACATCTACAGTCAGTGCCTGCTTTGCAACCACCAACATGTTCTTCATAGTCATATCTGTTTCAACATATTTTGACATTGTATCTAAATATTTTGGGATATTAATTATAGAAGATGGAGATTTGACTTTTTTAAACAGAGCATCTAAAAACATTTGCTGCGCCTTTATTCTTCCAAGATCTTGATTTGCATAACCTTTTCTAAATCTTAAGAACCCCATTGCCTGTTCTCCATTTAATGTCTGAATTCCTTTTTTAAGATTTATATTAAGAGGTGGCTTGGCTACAGAATCCACATATCTCATGTCTACGGGGACATCAACTTCTATTCCTCCCAGATCATCTACTGTTTTAAACAGTGCTCTATAGTCAACTTTAACATAATGATGTATAGGTATATCCAGGAAGTTTTTTATTGTAGAAAGCGCAAGTTCAGTCCCTCCATAGGAGTGTGCATGGTTTACCTTATCAAAGCCTCCCCCATTAGCGATTTCAACTCTAGTATCTCTTGGAACAGAAAGTAAAAATCCAGTTTTAGTTATAGGGTCAATACTCAAAACCATTATCGTATCTGTTCTGGTTCCAATACCGGCGCCATCATTTTCTAAAGTATCTACTCCTAATAAGAGTATATTTACTCTTTCCTTATAAGTGCTTATATCTAAATCTTCAAATTCATCCGTTACGTTAGTTTCATTACTTTCGGTTGCTTCATTAACATCATTCTTAAAGTAAAAATACATTGCGGTACTTATTACCATAGAAAAAACTACAAATAAAATTAAAAATATCTTCAAAAAACTCTTCATATATTCACCTCTTTATTTTTATCTATAAAATAGTTCCTTGCGGTCACAGAGTCAGGGTGAATCTTATGATCACTATTAAGTAGATGGGTTATAGTATGTTTATAAATCATCAAAATCGCCTTATTTATATCATGAAAAGCCAAATCTCTTACTGCCTCAACTCCAGGATACTTTCTACCCGGTTCAATTGAGTCAGCCACAAATATTATTTTTTCAATCATTGACATATAAGCTCTGCCAGTCGTATGAAAGGATATAGCGTTTAATATGTCTTCATCGTATATTCCATATTCTTTTTTAGCTATTTCTGCTGCCAGTTTTGAATGCGATAATTGAATAGAGTCTTTTTCAAGTATATCCAATTTTACACAATACTCCAATATAGTTTGTTGTACTTGGTCTTTCGTGAACTGTTTGGCATAGTCATGAAATATTGCTGCAATCCTGCATTTTTGAACATCTTCGCCATATATATCTGCAAGCTTTGAAGATGTGTTCACTACCCCAATGACATGTTGATACCTCTTTGAAGTCATTATTGATTTAATTTTCCTGTCTACTTCTTTGTATATATCCTTATAATCCTTCATTTTTTTCCTTATATAAATTATTGGTTTTTATATACTTTATTATTTTATTATTTAAACCGTTTATTTCTCCAAAATCTCCGTTTATCTTGTCTCTTATTTCACTTGAAGAAACATTGTCCGTAAAAGCCCCAATATAATGTATTTTTGTACTATGTTTTTTTTCAAGATAATCTATTTTTTTAAATAGTTCTTCAGTTGTAGATACTTCAGGGCGCTCAAATACTATGAGTTCACAAAGCTTTAGTATCTCATTGGGATTGTTCCAACTTTCTACTTGAAATACACAGTCTGAACCAACTATAAAATATAATTTATCACCCGGATATATTAACTTTAAAGCTCTTAACGTATCCACAGTATATGACTTTTTATTGTTTATCTTGTTTTCTATGTTTGAAACAGAAAAACCTTCTATTCCGTCTATTGCCAGCTCCACCATGCTAAACCTGTGATGAAATGATTCTATCTCTGGGCCCGACTTATGCGGAGGATTTGCAGAAGGAATAAAGATAACTTGATTAAGTTTCAATAATTCCTTAGATTTGTCTGCCATCTTTATATGCATAGAATGAATAGGATTAAATGTACCTCCAAGTATACCTATTTTTTTCAAAGCAATATCCCTCCGATTATTTTCTTGGCAAAATTATCTGAGGATCTCTTCTGAAACCTCTATATAAAACTATTTTACTTCCAATACACTGTATGCATTCAGCATTTAATTTATCTGCTAAGACACTTCCAGCTTCTTTACTCGAAAGTCCAGAATTGTCAAGAAGCTTGATCTTTATTAATTCTCTTGTTATCATTGTTTCCTCTATAGAATCAATTACACTATCTGTTATCCCTTCTTTTCCTACATGTGTTGTTGGTTGAATGGTATTTGATAGACCTCTTAAAAACGCTCTTTGTTTGCTTGTAATCATATATTTCTCCTACTCAAAAAAATCGAATTCTAATTCATAAATTTTAACAGTGTCTCCATCTTCAATACCCATTGCTCTTAATCTATCAAATACCTTGAATTTATCAAGCATTTTCTGGAAATATCTTATAGATTCCATATCTTCAAAATGAACAGAGTATAACAGTTTTTCAAGGGCTGTTCCCTCCACTATATATGCTCCATTTTCAATCCTTATATCTATTTTGTCTATTTCGCTTTCTTCAGCTACATCTTCGATAAAATATTCTTCTTCATCAAATATTTCAGATTCTTCCGCTTCTTTTAATATCATATTAGCTTTATTGAGGACTTCCTGAACTCCTTGATTGGTTGCTGTAGACATTGGTATAACTTCATACCCTTCGCCTTCAAGAACTTCTTTGAATTTGTTTAGGACAACGTCATCTTCAAGTAAGTCTATCTTGTTGGCAGCTACTATCTGTGGCCTGTTTGCAAGTTTAGGATTATACTTTTTAATTTCATCGTTTATTTTTCTAAAATCATCAAGTGGATCTCTGCCTTCAATTCCAGATATATCAACAATATGAATAAGGACTTTAGTTCTTTCTACATGTCTCAGAAAGTCATGTCCAAGCCCAGTTCCTTCACTAGCACCTTCTATAAGCCCTGGTATGTCCGCAATTACAAAACTGTCTCCGCTCTTTAAATTTGCAACTCCAAGATTTGGATATAAAGTCGTGAAATGATAGTTTGCTATTTTCGGATTTGCCTTTGTTACTATAGATAAGAATGTTGATTTTCCTACATTTGGAAATCCCAGAAGTCCAATATCTGCAATAAGTTTAAGTTCAAGAACTATATTTCGCTCATGTCCTTCTCTGCCAGCTTGTGCAAAAGCCGGAGCCTGTCTTATGGAGTTTTTGAAGTGAGTATTTCCTTTTCCTCCAGTGCCACCTCTTACGGCTATATAGGTGTCCCCTTCTTTTGAAAGATCCGCAATCACAAGATTGGTCTTCTCGTCTCTTACTACTGTTCCAGCAGGTACTTTAAGAATTAGATTTTCACCATTCTTGCCGTGCATGTTGGCGCCTCTTCCTTTTCCACCCTCTTCTGCCACGTATTTTCTTTTGTATTTAAAATCCATCAGAGTTCTCATGTTAGTATCAACTACGAGCATGATGTTTCCACCACGACCTCCGTCTCCACCGTTTGGGCCTCCAGCTGGTACATATATCTCTCTTCTGAAAGCAACGGCACCATCTCCTCCGTTTCCAGCTTTTAGATGTATATGTGCTTTATCAATAAACATTTTTTATTCTCCTTTTTATCATGTTACTTAATGTATTCAATTACTGGAACCCCTCCACAATAATAGAGTTTTATTACAGTACAATTATCAATTTTAAAATTCCAATATAAGCTGTCATTTTTAAGCAAAATATGTGATATGAGAGCTTGTATCACTCCACCGTGAGATACTATTACAATTTCATTAACATCCTTGTATTTCTCTTTTATTATTTCATATGAATGGGCCACTCTTGAAAAAAAAACCTTCTTATCTTCGCCCCCAGGATATTTGAAATTTTCACTGTCATCGTATAGGTTTTTGAAGGATTCCGGAAATTCCATTTCAATCTCTTTATGTGTCATTCCTTCAAAATCCCCAAAGTCAAACTCACTGATTCCATCCTCAACGACAACTTCAAAACCAAGTGACTTTGCTGTGAAAAATGCTCTCTTTCTTGGGGAGCTTATTACCACGGGTTCTCCAAATTCGCCAATTTTGGCTAAAATTTGATTTTTTATATCATTTTGCGAGTCGATTAACTCGCTTTCCGTTTTACCACACAAAGCGCCTTTTAAATTCGCCCGTGTTCTTGCATGTCTTATTAAATAAATAGATTGCATAAAAACACTCCAGTGTAAAATACAGGTATATGCAAAGTTTCAGATATTTCACATATAGCGCCTAAAATATCACCTGATATCCCATCAATTTTTTCGTATGAAAATTTTTTCAAATTTATAACTATGAAATGTAGAATGAAAACAGTAAATATAAGAGATAATCCATATATTAATCCATAGCTAACATACATTATCAAAGATATAATCGCTCCATAAAATAATATTATACCATAATAATATCTTTTACTCAATTTCCCAATAAAAGGTTCCCCCATTATAGATTTGCTTATGGTTTTTCCTTTGTAGCAAGCCATTACCAATGACATTCTGCCTATTACCGGCATTGTTAAAATCATTATATATTTTCCGGATTCAATAACCATCTCAATAAGAGCTACTTTAAACAATATTATAAAAACCACTGCCAGGAGTCCCATGGCGCCGACTCTGGAATCTTTCATTATCAATATTATTTTTTCCTTGTCCCTGTAACTCAAAAGTCCATCAAAACTGTCCGAAAGTCCATCAAGATGCAATCCTCCGGTTATAACTACAAGCGCAAGCACTGTGATTATAGAACTTATATTGCTTGGGAATATCAAGCTGGATAAATAGGCCACAAGTACTAAAACACTTCCAATTATTATTCCCACAAAAGGAAAATAAAAAACATTCTCCACTTTTGCCTCATATTTAAATGGAATCTTTACTGGTATCCTTGTTAAAAATACAAGCGAACTTAAAAATCGATTAATATATTCTGACATTTCATATCCTCTGCTACATTCATTATTTTATTTTTACTGGAATTGAACTTACAACCAAATATACTTCATCCGCTTGCTGTGCACACGTCTGATTTACCCTTCCTACATAATCTCTGTATATCCTGGACAGTCTATTGTCAGGCACTATACCCATACCAATTTCATTACTGACAATCACAAGATTTCCTTTTGCTTTTTTTGCAATTTCTAATATTTCTTCAATAGAAGTTTTTATTTCATTTTCTATAAGATTGACAATATCCATTGAAATATCTTCATAATCATATTTCTGACTAAACATTATATTACTTATATACATAGTAATACAATCTAGTAATACATAATCGTGGTTTTCAAGGATGTCATGCACGTATTTTTCTAAAAAGATACTTCTTTCATAAGTTGTCCACTGATCTCCTCTTTGACTTCTATGTTTTTGTATCCTGTCTTTCATCTCAATATCGAGAATTTCCGATGTTGCTATATAAGCTAGATTTTCACCCCCGTCTTTACAGTACTTTTCTGCAAAAGTACTTTTCCCCGATCTTGCTCCACCAGTTATAAATATAATTTTTCCCAAATCTTCACCTCTTTAATTATTGTCCTTACTCAGCATCAACTTCACCAGTCTTTTGTTTGACTTCCTTAGTTCCTCTCATGATAACTTTGGTCTGACTTGGATATCTATCTTTATTAATTAATTGTTTCACTCCATTTACCATAAGGTATGTTTCAGACCTCACTTCATCTCTTCCTTTAGTTTTTACAACTTCTTTTCCTTTTTCTAGATTAGGGTCGTCAATATATTTTATTTCTCTTGCTTTCCTGGATACAACCTGAGATATTATCTCTATATCTGGAACCTTGTTTACATCACCATATATATTTACCGTTACGCTTGAACTTCCAACAGAGGTCTTCAGGTAAATTGGAAAACCATAGTTGTTCTTAAATTTAAAATCTATGGCATTGTCACTTACAACCGCATCTCTTCCATAATTTACATAATTCGACGGTATAGAGTGAGGGCGCCTTTGCACAATTTCCAAGCCTGAATAGAGAACGCTGTTATATAACGTAGATGAAACTTGGCAAACTCCGCCACCTAGTCCTTCTTCAATTTCTCCATTTACAATAACTGTCGCATTTTTGTAACCGTTACTTACTGTTTTTAGCTTTGTGACTTTATTGTATGAAAAAACTTCTCCCGGCATGAGTAAATAGTCATTCATATATTGTGCTGAAAGCCTTATATTTTCATTCCTTCCAGCTATATTTGGAGAAAAGTTCGTAGTGTAACTTCCTATTATGCCATTGATATCATTGAGCTGTTCGCTGGTTACTTTTGGTGCAACACTTACAATTGGAACAGCTACCCTTACGTCTTGGTTTGGAACAATAGAATCATATAAACTCTTTTTAAATTCGCTGCGGTCTATTTTCACTCCTTCTGTTCCTTTTTTAACGTTAATTGAACCGCCTATATAAACAGAAGCATTAACCGGTTCTTTTTCTATGTCACTTTTGATGTCCTCATAGATTTTTTCTTCTATCCCTTGTGGTATATTTACTTTGGCATCGAAAGTTTTATTGTTCTTTAAAAATTTCAGATTTACAAAGTCAGATAAATTTTCAAAAAAATCCTCGCTTCTGCCTACTTCCAAAGCTTGATCTATAGCTTCGTCAACACCGTAATCAAATCCCAGTTCAGACAAGTTATATATATGATCGCCATTTCCATAGACAACATTGAGATTCTTAAAGCTATTATTTTGTTTTATGAGTTCTCTGGCTTCTTCTTTGTTCAAACCACCAACATTAAAATCATTAATGTAGATATTTGATAAGATTTTATCTTCAGATAAAGAATTGTTATATGAGTGTATAACAAAACCGCCAGACATAAGCAATGCTCCTATCAAAACAACCACTATTCTAAAGAATTTATTTTTTAACAATATTATTTACTCCTTTATTTTTAAAATAATTACAATCTGAAGTAAGCATGCATCTGTCACACTCGGGCTTTTGTGCCTTGCACATTCTTCTTCCATGAAAAATGATTGCATGATGAGCTTTTGTGTACATATATTTTGGAATTTTTGAGGTTATATCTTTTTCAACAATGTCTGGGTCTGTACTTTTAGTGAGCCCCAGTCTGTAGCTAACCCTCTTTACATGAGTATCCACGGCAAATGCCGGAATCCCAAATGCATTACTCAATACCACATTTGCAGTCTTTCTTCCCACGCCCGGCAATTTAATCAACTCCTCCATTTTTTCAGGTACTGATGAGTGGTACTCTTCTATCAGTATTTTAGAAGTCTTTATTATATTTTCTGATTTAGAATTGTAAAATCCTATGCTCCTTATTATGCTCCTGAGCGTATCGGGGCTTACATTGGCCATTTTTTCAACTTCACCGTAATCTCTGAACAATTCTTTTGTCACTATATTTACCCTTATATCTGTTGTCTGAGCGCTGAGAATCGTTGCTATAAGCAATTGAAAAGGTGTCTTATAATGTAACTCGCACTCAGCGTCTGGATGCATTTCGCATATACTTTTTATCACTCTTGTGTGTCTATTCATTTTCCCCTGCCTATACTAATATTCCTGGCAATTATATTTTTACCTTTCCACGAAAAATTTCTGTCAGAAAATTTTCTTTTAAATTCACGATTACTAAGATATTCTATATCCTCTAATTCTATATTATACAATAAATCCCTCTTAAAATCTTCTATATTTGAATATTTTTTATTTTTATTTTCATGACAAACTTCCTGACACACATCACATCCAAAAATTTTATTCTGTGATTTTAATAACTGCTCTTCAGTTTCACTAAGTTTTTTCTTTTGAGTTAGATAAGATATGCAGCGATTAAAATCTATACCTTCACTCGATATAGCCTTGGATGGACATTTTTTTATACATTCACCGCAGTGATTACAGTGCTTTTCTTGCGTTTTATATTCTTTTATCATAGCATCCGTTATTATAAGCCCAATAAATCCATAACTCCCATAGACATCATTAATTATGGTTGAATTTGTGCTTTTTTTTCCAAGTCCAGACTTGATCGCAAAAAAACGTTCATTATAAGGACCGTTATCACACTGTATATAGTAATTATTTTCTGGATATTCATTTTTTAAATCCATGACTATATTACTCATCAAGTTTTTTGCTATAAGATGATAATCTATAGAGCAAGCATGAGAAGATAAATTTGATTTTTTTGAAAATTTTATCTTCTCTTCAGTCATGTAGGGTATGAATAATACTATGGCGGTCATTGCTTGGAATCCACATTTTATTGAAATAGAGTCTATATTGTCTCCAAATACCTCGTACTCATTATTTAATCCACACTTTCTTCTGTCCTGAAGCTCTTTTGTAAATTTATCATATTCATCTTTGCAGCTCTCTATACTCAATACTCTATAGTCTACATTGTCATATTTTTCTATGATTTTATTCATTAATATTCACCTTTTAAAAAAACCTTTGAGAAATACGTTCTCAAAGGTTTTAGTAATTGCTATTTACCGCAGCATTTTTTATATTTTTTTCCACTTCCGCAAGAACATAAATCATTTCTACCAATTTTGTTTTCATTAACAACAGTCCTTGTCTTGTTGTACTCTTTTTTTATCTGTTGTCTTTTTTCCGTAGTAATTATATTGTCCCAATGACCCATTTCATACAACCAGTCAGCTTTTGCAGCCAACATATTAAAGTAAAGTTTTTCAAAATCAATTTCCAATGCTAATAGAGTTTCTTCTTCAAGCGATTCCATATCGAGTTCAGAAACTAAAGACGTATTTATTCCGTCTAAAAATCCGATTACTGTCAAAGCATCTACTTCGAATTTTTCTGCTATTTCTTTCACTGTTCCTTTTAATATTTCCTTATGGTTTTCCAGAAGATATTCATAAAACTTTGCTTCTTTTGGAAGGTATTCCCCCCAGAATGTATCATATTCTGATTGATTATCAATTTGATAAGCCTTCTTATCCCACTTACTGTATAACGACATAATTTATGTTTCCTTTCAGTTTTATTAACTTTTGTATTATAGCAAAAAGCAAGGCTATTGTAAATAGATACTAATAATTTTTCATCTCTCTTTGCAGCCTTCTTTCAGCATCTTTTTTAGCTAAAGATTCTCTCTTGTCATATAATTTTTTACCTTTTGCAAGCCCAATCTCTACCTTAACTTTTCCTCTTTTCAGGTATATCTTCAAGGGTACAATGGTGTATCCTTTTTGAGTAGTCTCTCCTATCAGATTAGCTATTTCCGACTTGTGCAGCAACAATTTTCTTACTCGAAGAGGGTCTACGTTAAATATATTCCCTTGTTCATAAGGGCTTATATGGACCTGCTTGAGATAAACCTCAGCATTGTCTATAGATACATAACCATCTGAAATGTTGACTTTTGACATACGTATAGACTTGACCTCGGTACCCTTTAGCTCTATCCCAGCTTCATAGGTTTCTATAATCTCATAGTTAAATCTTGCTTTTTTATTTTTAGCAACAATTTTTATATCAGACACATTATTCTCCTCTTAATTTCCTTGCCATTTCCTTTGCTATAACAGAAAGGCTGTCCAGATCTTCTTTATTTGGTGAACATTTTGCTTCAACCATATGGTCTATAACGTCGTATTGGCTACACTGCGCAAATTGCTTAAGCATCTTCACTCCTCCACCGCTCCAGCTGTAGGATCCGCATATTCCAAGTATATGTTTTTGAATATTGTTCATTTCAATGACCTTTACTAAATTTGCCATAGGAGGGAAAAGACCATTATTATATGAGCAGCTCGCAAGTATAAGACCTTTATATCTCCATATGTCATTTATTATATATGAAGCATGAGTCTTAGAAACGTCATATATCTTAATGTTTTTTATCCCTTCTTGGGCAAGTTGCCTTGCTACTGTTTCTGCCATAGTCGCAGTATTTCCATACATAGAACCATATACTATAACCACGCCTTCTTCAGTCTCGTAGTTAGACCATTTTCTATATTCTTCAATTATTTTGGCTGGGTTGGTTCTCCATACAGGACCATGTACAGGACAAATCATGCTTATTTCAAGATCAGAAAGTTTTTTAAGCACGCCCTGAACTTGCTTTGAGTGTTTGCCTATTATATTTGAGTAATATCTTCTTGTCTCTGATTCATAATATTTCCAATTTATTTCATCATCAAATATCGGTCCATTAAGTGCTCCAAATCCACCAAAGGCATCTTGTGAAAAAAGTATTTTGTCACACATTTCATAACTCACCATAGATTCAGGCCAATGAACCATCGGAGTCATAAAGAACTTGAGAGTTCTTTTTCCCAGGCATAGCTCGTCGCCTTCTTTTACCTCTATCATTTTCAAATTTTCTATACCATAGAATTCTTTAAGCATTTCTTTTGTTTTTTTATTCCCGACAAGAGTAATGTCTGGATAAAGACTTAGAATCGTCCTTATCGAACTTGAATGGTCAGGCTCCATATGATGTATTACAAGATAATCAAGACGTCTTCCACCAAGTGCTTCTTCCATTTTTTCAACAAAAAGGTCTACCTTGTTGATTTTCACAGTATCAAGAAGTACATTTTTTTCATCCTTTATTAGATATGAATTGTAGGTAACCCCATTATCCAGTGGCCACATATTTTCAAATAAATGTGTCTCCCTGTCATTAACTCCAATGTAATATATGTCTTCTGTAACTTTAACTGAAAGTGTATTCATTGTAAAATCCTCCACATTAATTTTTTATAAATTATATTATGCTCAATCTTATCTCTTTAAATGCAAAATCCACACTATCTACCCGTACATTAACAGGATTGCCTACATGATATACTTTCCCGCTTCGTTCTCCTCTGGCACAGTAATTAGCCTCATCAAATACAAAATAATCCGTGTTCATATCTGCGAATCTAACTAAACCTTCAACAGTGTTATCAAGCATTATAAACATTCCAAAATTTGTAACACTTACAATTATTCCTTTAAATTCATCCCCTATATGACTTTTCATATAATGGCATTTTAAAAGATCATCCACACTGCGCTCAACATCCATAGCCTGAATTTCCATTTCAGAAGAACGCTCAGCTACATCATCAATTATACTTTCATAGTGCTTGATTCTCTTTTCATCCAAAGCTCCAGATATGCTTTCCTTTATTATTCTGTGTATCTGCAGATCGGGATAACGTCTTATAGGTGATGTAAAGTGAGAGTAATATTTCGCTGCAAGTCCAAAGTGACCAGTACAATCAGAAGAATATCTGGCCTTTTTAAGAGATCTCAGTAGTGCATACGATATTACCGTGCTTTGT
Source organism: Proteocatella sphenisci DSM 23131 (assembly GCF_000423525.1). Classification (GTDB taxonomy): domain Bacteria; phylum Bacillota; class Clostridia; order Peptostreptococcales; family Filifactoraceae; genus Proteocatella; species Proteocatella sphenisci. The sequence continues at coordinate 104,582 of NZ_AUID01000001.1, forward strand.
TCAAGATCTTTTGTTTCATCAAGTATTTTTTGAATATCAGACGGATGAACTTCTCCATCTTTTCTCAATTTTACATTTATATTCATGTTCTTTATAAATTTCATTATATTAGCTATTTTTTCATCATCTGGATTCTCATGAATTCTGTAAAGGAAGGGTGCTTCTTGTACGCAGAAAACTTCAGAAACAAGCTCATTTGCAGCAATCATGAATTCTTCTATGATTTTATTTGCAAGGCCCATTTCTCGTTTTTCAACATCTACAACCTTATTGCCCGATATGATGAATTTGGACTCGGGTAAATCAAAATCTATATACCCACGCTTTCTTTTACTTTTTTCAAGTATCTGAGAAAGCTCATAAGAGAGTCTCAGCGCCTCTTCAAGGTCCGCATCTTTATACTGAGAAATTTGTCCTTCTTTGTCACCTTCAAGGAAATCTGTAACCTGATTATATGTCAGCCTGTAAGATGATTTTATTACACTGTTTACCACCTCGTATTCAACCACTTTTCCCTTTTGGTTTATTTCCATTATACAAGATAGAGTCAGCTTGTCTTCATTGGGATTTAATGAGCACAAATCATTTGATATCTTTTCTGGCAGCATGGGTATAACCCTGTCTGCAAAATAAATAGAAGTCCCTCTTAGCAAAGCTTCTTTGTCTACAGGTGAGTTTTCTTTAACATAATTGCTCACATCAGCAATGTGTACCCCAAGGACATAATTGCCATTTTCATTTTTCACTATGGATATAGCATCATCCAAATCTTTTGCATCCTCGCCGTCTATAGTAAAAATAAGAGAATCTCTCAGATTTTTCCTTTTGCTGAGTTCTAATTTATTTACGTCACTTTCAATTGCCATTGCATAACTCATGACTTTTTTTGTAAATTCAGTTCTTATCTTTTTTTGAATAAGCTCACTGTTTATCTCAACAGACAGGTCGTTCTTTTTACCTAGAATTTCAATTATTTTCCCTTCTGGCTTTTTGTTCTTTGCAGGATAAGTTATTATTTTGCAAACAACTATATCTTTATCCTTGGCATCATTTATGTTGTTTCCGGCAATAAATATATCATATTTCTGCTTGCTGTCCATAGGAATAACAAAACCGAAATTCTTATTGTCCACGAAAGCTCCTACTATTATGTCCGTATTTCTTTGAAGAATATTTACAACTTCACCTTCAGTACTGCTTTTTTCATCTTTTTCTTCTACAATTTTGGCTAAAACAATGTCTCCATCCATAGCTGTCATCATATTATTGCCGGAAATATATATATCATCGCCTTCTTGTATAATAAACCCGAAGCCCTTTGGATTGATTCTTATCTTTCCCTTAACATATCCATTTTTTGTTGTAAGACCGTACTTACCTTTTTTAGTCTTTAAAATTTCTCCTGATTCTATCAAAGTATCTAGTATTTTAAATAACTTGTCTTCATCAGATTTATCAGACGCAAATATAAGACTCAGTTCTTTGAATGTAAGATTCTTGTATGCATCTTCGCTCATTAATTCTATAATTCTTTCAGAAATATTTTTTCTCATTTTTCCTCCATGCAGATCATGCTCATTTAAGGTTACCCGCATACTATAATTGTTTAAATTTCTATTGCCAGTTCCTGACCTCTTTTTTCTATTTCGATTATTTTGGTATTCTTATTTTGGCTATCCATAAGAGTCTTGAATTTTTTTGTTATATAATGACAATCCTGAAAATGCATAGGAATGAATATTTTCGGTCCTATTTCTTCTATAAAGTGCTTTCCACCAAAATAATATGCATCTTCCAGTCTTGGATCAACTGGAAAAAAAGCTATATCCACATCGTTTTTTTTCAAAATATCAATTTCTCTAAAGAATGATTGTTTGGCTGATTCCTTCTCAGTTTCGGTCTCGCCGTCCCAATGCCACCAATTCAGGTCCCCTGCATGAAAAATAGATTTCCCATCTATTTGAATAAGATAACTTAATCCCTCATCCGTTGAACCAAATGTTTTTATCTTTATTCCTTCAACTTCAAATTCCTGATAAGGTCCACACATCACTATATTTTCATTCTTAGCTATTTTAAGATCATTAGAAATAACATACTTTGAATTTTTGTGAAGGCTGAATATTTCTTTTCCAAAATGGTCGTAATGAGCATGAGAAACAAAGAACACAACCGTCTTGTCGTCAGAAAAATCCTCAGGAGTAAGTCTGCCACATTCCGAATTATTTTTCTTTTTACAGTTATCTTCGAAATAATCGAATACAAGAGTATACTTATCTGTATTTATCAAAAAACCACTATGAAACAAATATTTAATAACCATCATTTATATGCCTCCTATTAAACTAATTTATTTGAACAGGATTACTTAATATTACAAAATTGTCTGTTAATAAAATTTATAATTACTTATAAAGCTACTGTATTAATTATACCGTAAAAAACAATATTCTAAAAGCTAATTATGAATAATGATATTATATAGTAATACAAAACCAGTTATGATATAATTTTTTTGTAAAAGATAATGTAAATAAGAAGAATGAGGTAATATGTATGAGACTAAATAAATATATAGCTGAAGCTGGCATAACATCAAGAAGAAAAGCCGACGAACTTATAAAAAATGGAGAAATTGAAATTAACGGAGTAGCAGTAACAGAGCTTGGCATAGACGTTTCAGATAAAGATATCGTGAAATACAAAGGCAATATATTGGAAAACCAAGGCAAAAAAATGTATATAATGCTCAACAAGCCGGCAAAATACCTTTCCTCAGTAACTGATGACAGGAGTAGAAAAACCGTAATAGACCTTGTAAAAAACAGATATACTATGAGGCTTTACCCTATAGGAAGACTCGATTACGAAACTGAGGGTCTGCTGCTTTTGACCAATGACGGAGAAATTACAAAAAAATTAACCCACCCCAGTCATAATATAAAAAAAACTTATTTTGTAAGGACTGACAAACCCTTTAACAAAATTCAGATAGAAAACATAATGAACGGAGTCGACATCGGTGGATATGTTACAAGAAAATGTAAAATCAATGTTAAAGAAGGTTCTAAAAACGAGTGTCATATAACCATAGGTGAGGGTAAAAATCGTCAGGTCAGAAAAATGTTTGCTACTCAGGAACTCGAAGTAACCTATCTTCAAAGAGTTTCAATTGGAGAGATTCCTCTGGGTAATCTTGCACTTGGGAAAACGCGTGAATTGACATCTAAGGAAATATTATATCTAAAGTCAATAAATTGAAGCTTTTCCTTCTTGATATTTCGTTAGTTATTTCACATTAAAATAACTTTTCTCTCAAATATTTTTACAGACACCATTTAATAAAAATGACACAACTCATCATATGGTGAGTTTTTTAATGATACTCATTTTTTTAATATATTTTTATACAGACGTTATGTATTATTAAAATGCGAATAATTGTTATTTTTTTATTTATTATTGCAACCCTGAAATCTATTAATTCAAATATGCACTTTTAGATTTATTTTGTTATATTTATATGTTATTTTATAGATATACCTAATTAAACTAAAGGAGATTCACAATGAATAGAATGATAAATATAACCGAAACAGTATTGAGGGATGGCCACCAATCCTTAATGGCAACGCGTCTCTCAACCGAAGATATGATGCCTATAATAAAGGAAATGGATGAAGCAGGATATTATTCTCTTGAAATGTGGGGAGGGGCTACATTTGATTCATGCCTTAGGTATCTTGATGAAGATCCATGGGAACGACTTAGACTTATAAGAAAAAATGTAAAAAACACTAAACTTCAGATGCTGCTAAGAGGCCAGAATCTACTTGGTTACAAGCATTATAGCAATGATGTAGTTGATATGTTCATAAAAAAAGCTATAGAAAACGGAATAGACATAATCAGGGTTTTTGATGCCCTCAATGACTACAGCAATCTAATATCAAGCATAAATTCAATCAAAAAATACGGTGGTATAGCCCAGGCTGCCATTGTTTACACTGTAAGCCCTGTTCATACCGTAGAGTATTATGTTGACCTTGCAAAAAAACTCGAAGTTATGGGAGCCGATTCCATCTGTATAAAAGACATGTCTGGTATACTCCTTCCAAACGATACCTACGATCTTGTAAAGGCACTTAAAGAAAACCTTACTGTCAGCGTTCATATTCACACTCACTGCACTGCAGGACTCGCAGAAATGAATTATATGAAAGCAGTGGAAGCTGGAGTCGATGGAATAGATACAGCAATATCGCCTTTTTCAAAAGGAACATCACAGCCTCCAACAGAGACTATGGCCGCTTCACTTAAAAATATGGGTTATGATACAAATCTTAATTTTGATATTTTGAATAAAATCTCTGACTACTTTACAGTAGTAAGAGAAAAATATATAGAATCAGGCTTATTCAACCTTAAAATGCTTGATACCGACATAAAAACTCTAGTATACCAGGTTCCAGGTGGCATGCTCTCAAATCTCATGTTCCAGCTCGAGCAACAAGGAATGTCAGATAAATTCAACGAGGTACTTAAAGAAGTACCAAGCATAAGAAAAGACCTTGGATACCCGCCTTTGGTAACTCCTATGAGTCAAATGGTTGGTACTCAGGCAGTATTTAATGTAATGCTCAAGGAAAGATACAAGATGGTGCCAAATGAAATAAAAGACTATGTTCTTGGCAGGTATGGAACACCGCCAGTCTCTATTGATGAATCTGTAAAAAAAATCGTTCTTAAAAACCACGTTTATGAAGATGCTTCAGTAAAAAGTTATATGCAGTTTAAAAAAGAAATAAATGGACTTGCCCTTACAGAAGAAGATGTGCTTTCATATGCACTATTCCCTGATGTAGCAAGAAAATTCCTTGAAAACAGATGGTCCATAACCAATAAGATAGAAAATACAATATATGAAGAAAGTAACTTAAATCATCCGATTTAGATATAAAACATAAACATAAAAGAAATACCCCTGATGGAAAATGCGACCATCAGGGGTATTTCTTTTTATTAATTAAGATATATTTATCTCTAAATTTATATTTGCTCCACCAACTAATCCTGAAACCGCATAGTTTCCAGAAGTAAGCACAGAAGAAATTACAAAGCCATTTGTTCCAAGACTAACCCTCGAAAGTCCCGTCTTAGCAGAAGGGGCTCCAATTACTAAAGGTACCGTCTTAATCCCATCTATTCCTTTTAAAGTATACGTCCCCGGTTTAAGATCCCCGGCCTTGACATTTACTCCACTGAAATATACGGTTTTCGTCTTATATGGAACAGTAAATGACATATTTATATTGTTTCCATTTTTTCTATAATTTAGTTCTGTACTTTTTGATCCATATCTAACAGCATCAGAGTCCGCTCCAATAAAGCCTTCAAAACTGTTTCCAATAGGACTGGAACCATCAAACTTGCCCGATCCAGATATAGATGCATTATCTTCAAGATATACAGAGCCTCTGTTAGTAATAGATATGCCAGAGTTTGCTCTCAGAGTCTTGCCCTGCTTTACATTAAGTCTTGCACCGTTTGCAACTACAAGGCTCTTGTCAAGAGTCATCGACTGTATAAGATCGGCATTTCCACTCAGAGTCATTATCTGACCTTCAGAGGTTCCGGATATTACTATCGCTGAATTGCCATAAGTCTTGAGCGCAGTACCTTGTTTTCCGATCAGCTTTTTGCCAGCAGTGCTCAGAGTACCATAGACAATTACTTTTCCTCCATTTTCAATAATCATATCCCCTGTACCAATTTTATTAAGAGTTGCCTGGTCCTCAACTGTTATTGTTCCATTTTTTGTTACTCTAAATTGTCTAAGCTCTCTGTTTCTAACTTCAAAAAGTGAATCATTACGAGAATTCACAGGTGCATCCGTGTAATATGTCAACACGCTGTTGTTTATTAATACGACTTCCTTGGTAACTGTCACCGATTTTGCAAGCGTTATATTTGCCGCTACTTCTATAACAGAAACCTTTGGATTAGAAATAGCACTGTAGAACTCATCTGCTGTTTTTACCTGAACAGTAGAGCCCGTTGCTGCAGGAGGCGTCAATGACATTGACATAGGTGCAGGCGTTTGGGCAAAACTTGATGTGCCCGGTTCGGTTGATGCTGCCATATCGGAGAACAATATTCTGAATGTAACAGTATCAGCATCATCTGAAATCACAAATGAACCAGTTTCTGGAGCTTTAGCAATACCGTTAGTGTCAACTACCGTTACATCTGATTCTTTTATATCATAGAATGTATATCCACTTTTAGCTCTGAGTTTTACAAGTGCACGATACGGAGTTAATGCCTTAAACTTGCCAGCATCTAAATCTCCCATCCAGCTTATAGATTCACTTCCAAATTCAAGATACCAATCTGGAGTAGGCGCCACCGTTGTTTTTGGAACCTCTCCAACCTTAGGCGTAATTGAATAAATATTTGCTTTTAGTATTTTAGTTCTTACTTTCATAACATTAGAGTATAAAGTTCTCGTCTGATTATCCTCGATTACCGATATCTTTATCTTGGCTCCGTCATGAATTTTCGTCAATGTTATATTTTTTGGATTTTGTTCTTCTACTCCATCTTTTCTTTGAAGTGTTATTGTTATACTTTTTAACATGTCATTAGCACTCGGGTTGGATTTAAGATCGAGAAGGTCTTGATAGCTATATTCTTTTCCCTCTTGCCCATACAATTTTATAAGCATCGAAAGAGAATTTATATTTAACGTTACTCCTTCATAAAAAATCTTAGTTTTACCTAGATCCGTATCAAAAGTCGGATCTTTTGAAATTTGAAATATTTCTATCCCTTTTTCTGGTTTTACTACTATTGGTATATATGCCAACTCTATATTGTCATAACTGCTAGGGATAGGGTTCCCATTAGAATCCACTCTAACTCCCGACTCCGAGTGAAGTATCTTGACTCCTACATCTTTGGGTTGCCATTTGTATTCAGGCGAAGTTGCAAGGTCTGGTCCAGCAATTACACTCCCACTAGAAGTCTTTTGCATAACTATTATTTGCATATTCCTGTAAGTGTCTCCATCTTTGAGGTTGTATTTTTTATTGCCGTTTACATTGTATTCATATAGCAATTTAGACTCTTTATCATAAAGCACCTTGATGCTGTCCGAAGCCTGCATATCATTTGGATTCTGATTCACCACAGAATCTCTGAATACTGTAATTGACCATTTATCCAAATTAGACTCCTGACCTTCGTCAAACTTAACTCCCATATTCATTACAGTAGCACTTACCGCTTTTGAAGGTGGTTTTATCTTCATATTTATCTCAGTGCTCGCAGGTGTAACATCTTTTGCATGATGCGTAATCTTAAGGACTTTATTGTTATCCTGATCTCCAAGACCTACATCATCATCATGCTGAACTGATATATCTTTTTTTGCTATAGACTGAGTTATTTTAACTTCTCTGAGAATATCTCCGTTTGAAGCAATCTGCTTAAATAAATCATCTTTCGTATATTCGCCAGAATCTTTTTTGATTACAAAATCATCAAGTTCAGGCATATACTTCAGAACCATCTGAGGTATATCCGGATTACTGTTTACAAGCCTAACTTCTAGATTTGTAAAATCAAATTTATCTCCATATATATAAGAAAATTTATACCCACTTGCAGAAACTCCACTTATTCTTGGAACTGGAATTATCTTTAGATAAAGCGGATCAGCAGATTTTATTAACGTATTGTTTGAGTTTCTGAATGACACCGATATATCTTTTAACTCTTCCTTGTCCCCAGGGCTTTTAAGGTTTAACTTTGTCCCATTTGGTATTCCTGTTTCAAGTCCCATATCCCTGAATGTATCTGAATCATTACCCGCCGAATTTTTTGTTTTCTCAAATGTGACAGCCTTAGTGGTCTCATTGTCAAATCTTAAAAGCACCTTCATTCCTGTAAGGTCAAGATTTTCTCCGTTGACGTATTCTTTTTTCGGAGATTCAGTAATCATGAGCTCTTTAACCTTTGGAATCGGATTGACTGTCAGCGTGAGTGTTGCCGTTTTTTTACTTGGGGCATGAGTAATCTTTACGGTTTTGGTACTCGCAAGAACTTTGGTATTTCCGTCCGGATTTGGATTTATAGATATTGAGTTTGAATTAAGGTCTTTTATACCTAAATTTTTCGTTGTCCCATTATCATATTGCATCGTAACTTCAAGCCCAGAAAGATCTAGAGTGTCTCCCACTTTATAAACTAATTTTTCCGCGGATGGATATTTGGTAATTTCCATACCCGTTACCTTTAGATTTGGATTAACAGGATTTACCCCATTGTCCAAGTTTCCTCCTGGAGTAGTGTTTCCTGTTGAGCCTCCTGGTATAATCGTTCCGTTTGAAGTCGTGCCTTGTGCATCTTTGTCTACCTCTAGTTTTGTAGGTACAGTATCTACAATACAGTCATTACCATTTATTATGGCATTGTCTACAGTTCCTTGTCCCCTTATAGAAACTCTATCTGCTTCTGTCTTTACAGTAGTAGTCTTGCTTCCTTTTTCAGCCTTGTATTCAGAAGCCTTCGCTGATGATGTAAATAATACATTATTTATAGTTCCATATGCCTGTGTCTTTACAAAAGGAGCATATACAACTACAGATGTGATTTTTCCATCAAGTGACATGTAGGTATCTGCCGCTTTTCTGTTTACTGTAATAGTGTTTATCGTAGATTTCTTGTCTACATAAAGATTTGAACTTTCAGACTTTATTTGGATAGTCTTGATGAAAGCTTCGTCAATATTTAAATTACTCCCTTTAACGTTTTGTATAACAGAATCAATTTCACCGGTTAGATAGTTTCTCGAACCAGCGTTTATATTCACATTTCCTACAACAGCAGGTGATTCAACCTTAAGCCTTAGATCTCCTGACTCTTTTTCCATATATACAAGAGCAACATCAGACTCTCCTTTTATAATTACCGACTTTGGTCCCCCGCCTTTTATGACAAGTTTTCCTCTTACTGTAACATTTTCAAGGGTAACATTGCCTTCTCCTACGCTTGAGGATATCCATAGGTTATCTACTATCCTGTTGCTTATTACTTCTCCTGGTTTTTCAACCAGTAAATCTCCAGGTCCTACAAATATTGGGTGCAGATCTGAACCAGATGAGCTCATCATTGCTCTATTGGCAACTGCTGAAATTATACCTCTTGTAACTGTAGTTTTTGGTCTTACTGTATTATCCGGGTAGCCTACAAACAATCCCTCACTAACTGATGCAGCAAAATAATACTGGTATCCTCCAGTTATTTTGGCATAATCCTTGAACCCTGCTATTGAATCCAGAGAATCAAGTGGAAGTCCCATGATTTGTGCAAACATTGCACCTATCTGTTCTCTTGTTGCTGGTGAGTTGGGTCTTAATTGCATTCCCGAAGCAATGGGCTGAATATATCCATTTTCTACAGCAAGGGCAATATCGTTAGAGTACCATTCGTGGGGCTTTACATCTGTATAAGGGATGTTATATACATCTCCTGATCCATCTATCTGAAAAGCTTTGTTTATTATTTTAACCGTTTCTGCAATTGTTACGTAACGATCTGGTTTCATAGATCCATCTGGATAACCTCCCATGACTCCATTATCTTTCATTGTCAATAAGTCACTTTCAGCCCAGTGGCCTGAAATGTCATTTGTGGTTTTTCCTCTTGCCGGTGCAGAAAAAACTGGCATAGTTGAAGTAAAAACCATCATCAATGCCAGAATAACTGATAACTTTCGCTTTAAAACTATCTTCATAGAAATATCCTTTCTTGTCTAAAATCATAAATGCTATATATCCAATATTTTATCATAATTCTTTTTAAAAGTCATCACATTGTGCAATTGTCATCAATTTGTATAATTTGAGCTTTGCCGGCCAAATGAAATGATACAGAATTTTCGAAATATATCATTTTTTTGTATTGACATTAACTTGTTTATTATGTATGCTTTTCATGAAAGTATTTACATTAAAGTACGTTAGGGGATACATAATAATGTCTTTTGGAAGAAAACTAAAACAACTTAGAAAAAATGCCAGAATAACTCAAACAGAACTGTCAGAAAAACTAAATATAACGACTAGAACTCTTATAAATTATGAAACTTGTAAGTGTTATCCTAAGCAGACTGAGATATATGCTGATATAGCATCTATTTTTGATGTAACAGTTGACTTTTTAATGTCTGGGGATAAAGATTTTTATAAAAATGGAAAACATTACAAAAAAACACCTCAGAATACAGCAAAAAAACTGACGGAAGAAATTACAGAGCTATTAAAAACTGACGCGCTTACTGAACAGGAAAAAGACACTATGATGAAATCAATAACCGAAGCTTACTGGGCCTCAAAATGTTAAAAATCAGAAACCCACGAATAAAATATTTTTATTCAAATGAGTTTCTGATTTTTTAATTAATTATAATTTAGATTTGCTCAGTATTTTTCCTTCAAATTCTACAGCTCTAATCTCTAATTCACGTACTTTATCAGCATATTCTCTTACAAATTGCTCATCTTTTATTGACCCTAAATTTATTTTGGTATTAAGGAGTGCTGAAAGTACTGCTGTTCTTGCCATCATAGCCGCAACAAGGCCATCTGTAACCGCATTTGTATTTCCTTTTTCTACTGCAATTTCCGCCAGTTCCATTATTCCATATGCAGTGTTTGCAACCTCAAAAGGCACTATGGCCGCAGCTTTAAGTCCTGCTTGCATAGCATTTCTTCTTGTTTCTTTCTGCTCTTCAGTTTCTTTGGGCATTCCAAGGGCATCCATGTATTTATTGAATGAATTCGTATCTCTTTGTATATCATCAATCAATTGTATCCTTATTTTTTCAGCTTTATTTGCCATTGCTTTCATTTCTTCTTGCACATCTTCATAACCTTTTTTATCTATGGTAAGTCTTGCTACCATTTCTGCAAGCGCTCCTGCAAGTGCTCCTGCTAAGGCTGCAACACTTCCTCCACCTGGTGCCGGTTCACTTGATGCTGTCTTTGATACAAAATCTTCTATCGTCATATTTTTCATTTCCATAATCAGATCTCCCCTAACAAATACAATTTATTTTACAATTACACCATCTTTTATTACCGTCTCTACTATATTAACGCCCGCGTGGTATGGCAGAAAATGTATAGACGGGAATTCGAGTATTATTATATCTGCTTTTTTTCCCACTTCTATGCTGCCAATTTTATCCTGTCTTGCAAGTGCCGCCGCCCCATTTATAGTAAGGGCCGTTATTATCTCTTCTATAGACATTTTCATTTGAATCGCAGCAAGGGCGATTACAAGTGGAACGGAATTGGTAAAACAGCTCCCTGGATTAAAATCCGTTGCAAGTGCCACAGCGCACCCACTGTCTATAATATCTCTGGCTCTTGCATAATCTTCTTTAAGGCAGAATGCAGTGGCGGGTAAAAGTGTTGCCACTACATCTTTTTTAGCCATATTTCTTATGCCCTCATCAGATGCCTGGAGAAGATGATCTGCTGATACTGCCCCCAATTCTGCTGCGAGTTCTGCTCCTCCAAGCCTTACTATCTCATCGGCGTGAAGCTTTAGCATAAGTCCCATTTCTTTTGCACTGGAAAGAAATTTTCTTGACTGCTCTATGCTGAAGACATTCTTTTCACAGAATATATCTGCAAACTCTGCAAGGTTTTGATCTTTGGCTTTTTTCATTACCTCAATCATGTAATCTATGAATTCATCTTCTTTGCCCTTCCACTCAGGTAAAACACTGTGGGGTCCTAAAAATGTAGCTGCTATGTCCACCGAATGGGTATCGTTGAGGATTTTTACAGCTTCTAACTGCCTCATCTCTGTTTCTTCGTCCAGCCCGTATCCGCTTTTAGCCTCTACTGTCGTCACTCCAAAATCAAGCATTTTATCGAGTCTCTTTTTCCCTGTTTCAACAAATTTTTCAAGAGAAGTGCTTCTTGTAGATCTTACAGAACTTGTGATTCCTCCGCCTCTTTCCATTATCGACATATATGTGTCACCTCTGAGCCTCCAGGAAAACTCATCGGCTCTGTAACCTCCAAATATAAGGTGAGTATGGGAATCTATAAAACCTGGCAGTACAGCTTTTTCGGTGGCATCAACTACATGATATTCGCTCTCGTCATATTTTTTGTTTATATTTTCCGCAGTATCTACGTCGACAATAATTCCATCTTCAATCACCACCGAACCACCGTAAATAATTCCTATATCAGCCATCTCAGCGCCTTTTTTGGGAGCCTTTCCTCTGCAGGTTACAAGTTCTGAGGCATTTTTTATTATAAGCTTTTTCATCTCTATCTCCTGTTCAAATTACCTAAACTATATTCTGGTTTCAAGTACCTGGTCCATACTGAAGTTTTCAATTTGCAGGTAATATTCAGCCGAATCTATGAGTGCCTGCATAGGAACAAGTCCGACAATTTCGCTTCCTATAACATTTACTCCGTATCTTTTAGCTTCCATTTTTACAGTCTCAAAAACTCTGTATACCGCTGATTTTGTATAATCAGTAAGATTCATTGATACCTGAGCAACGTTTCTGTCTTCAAGCATTACTCCCATTGCTTTAACATATCTGAAGCCTCCACTTATATGTCTTACCTGTTTAGCTATCTTGTCAGCAATCTCAAGATTTGGAGTGTCCAGATTAATATTATAAGCAACAAGTGGCATTCTTGCTCCTATAGCGGTAACCCCTCCTGTAGGATGTATTGTATCTGGGCCAAAGTCTGGTTTCCACATACTTTGATCCAGCATTTTTTCTTTCATTCCTTCAAACTGACCTTTTCTGACATTGGCAAGATTTTCTCTGTGAGGTGCGCTCGCTGATTTTTCATAGAGGAAAAATGGCTGGCCATATTTTTCAGAAGCTTCTTTTGCTACTTCTTTTGCTAGTTTATCTGCATCTTCAACTGTTGTGTTTTTTACCGGAATAAATGGTATTACATCTACGGCTCCCATTCTTGGATGCTGACCTTCATGTTTTGTCAGGTCTATAAGTTCTACTGCTTTACCTATTGCATTAACTATCGCCTCTTTAAGTGCTTCAGGCTCCCCTATAACAGTTACAACGCATCTGTTATGATCTTTATCCGGGCTGTAATCCAGCAATTTTACATTTTCTTTAGCTCTAAAGCAATCCATTATTTTTTCTATTTTTTCTAAATCTCGCCCCTCACTAAAGTTTGGTACACATTCAATAATCCTGTTCATGGCCATTTTACTTCTCCTTGTCTATTCTTATTTTCTTTTATATGAATTAAATGTTTTTTCTACAAGACCGTCATCTGCTACATAAGGTATGGTTATATGATCTTCTCCCTTAAACGTTTCATTGTATTCAGCTACTGTTGATATAGAGTTTTCACATCTTGCCCAGCTTCTTCTTGAAACTCCGACCATAGTATCCCAAGGTATTGATGTTTTGATTATCTCGTCTACTCTTTCACTTCCATCAAGCACCATTCCAAAACCGCCGTTTATAGATTTTGAAATACCTACTCCACCCCCGTTATGAAGTGCAACCAAGCTCATCCCTCTGGCTGCATTTCCTGCAAAACACTGGATTGCCATGTCGGCAGTTATATTGCTTCCGTCGTATATATTTGAAGTCTCTCTAAAGGGTGAATCCGTCCCACCTGTATCATGATGGTCTCTGCCAAGCATCACCGGACCAATCTCAGCATTTCTTACCATTTCGTTGAATTTGAGTGCTATATCTCTTCTTCCAAGTGCATCTTGATAAAGTATTCTGCACTGAGTACCTACTACCAGATTGTTTTTTTGAGCATCTCTTATCCATATATAGTTGTCTCTGTCCTGTCCTCTTCTTTCAGGATTGATAACTGACATTGCTGCTTTGTCAGTTTTTCTAAGATCATCAGCGCTTCCACTCAGGCAGCACCATCTAAATGGCCCATACCCATAGTCAAACAATTCTGGCCCCATGATATCTTCTACATAGGATGGGAAAATAAATCCTTCACTCGTATCTATTCCGTTCTTTGCAATATCTTTTGCTCCTGCATCAAATACTGCTTTCATGAAGGCATTTCCATAATCAAAGAAATATGTTCCTCTGGCTACAAGTTCCTTTACCAGGTGATAATGCTTTATAAGACTTTCATCAACTTTTTTTACAAAATTCAATTTATCTTTATCCAGCATTTGCGTTCTTTGTTCAAATGTCACACCCTGAGGACAGTATCCTCCGTCATAAGGTACATGACACGATGTCTGATCTGAAAGGAGCTCTATTTTTACGTTATTATCTACAGCGTATTCAAGCAGATCTACTATATTTCCATGATATGCTATAGAAATCGCTTTTTTCTTATCCATGTTTTCAGAGGCAATTTCAAAAGCCTCTTTTGCAGACGTTGTTATGACTGACACCCATCCTTGTTTGTGTCTGGTTTCAATCCTTGAATAGTCTACTTCTGCTATAATTCCTACTCCATTTGCAATTTCTATGGCTTTTGGCTGTGCCCCGCTCATTCCCCCAAGACCCGATGTAACAAATATATGTCCCGCCAGGTCCTTATCGTCAGGAATTCCAAGAACTTTTCGTCCCGCATTTAAGATAGTATTAAATGTCCCATGTACAATTCCTTGTGGGCCTATATACATCCAGCCACCAGCTGTCATCTGTCCATAACTCGAAACACCCATAGCTGCAGCTTTTGACCAGTCGTGTGGATTATCAAACATACCTATCATCAATCCATTTGTTATAATTACTCTTGGACTGTTTATAGAAGATTTGAATAAACCCATAGGGTGACCAGACATCATTACAAGCGTCTGCTCATCGGTAAGCTCTTCCAAATATTTTTTTAAAAGCTGATACTGCATCCAGTTTTGTACTACCTGACCGGTCTCACCATATGTAACAAGCTCATATGGATAAAGCGAAATCTCATGATCCAGGTTGTTATCTATCATTACCTGAAATGCTTTACCTTCTATGCACTTACCTTTGTATTGCTCTATTGGCTTCCCATATATTCTGTCTTTTGGCATAAATCTGTACCCATAGATCCTGCCTCTGGTCATAAGCTCTTCCAAAAACTCTGGAGCGAGTTCTTCATGGAGATTCTCTGGTATGTATCTTAAAGCGTTTTTTAGAGAAAGTTTTATTTCCCTTTCATTTAAACTTAGCTCTCTCATTGGAGCTCTTCTTACAATTTTTTTAAATTCAGGATACTCAGGCAGTGAATCATCGAGTTTAATAGTCATAGCCTTTGATATGTCGGTGTTGTTTATCATAAATTACCTCCTGTATTATTATTTTTTTTAAAGAATCAAATTACATTCTATAATAAATATGATAACACTCTCAAAGAAATTTTACAATCAGCCAGTTAAATATTTATCCACTAAAAAGCAAGCAACCTTAGCTTGTTTCTTCTAAGTTTTGCTTGCTTTATTCTAATTTATCTTTTCAAATACAGGTTTCATTTTTTCAAATCTTGAGTAGTATTTGAAGCCACATTTTTTCAAAACATCATACGCTATATCAAAATCTCTCGCTAGATCTGTTTTTTTATGAGCATCCGATCCTATAGTAACTATCTCTCCACCTAAATCTTTGTACATCTGAAGAATTTCCATCTTTGGATGTACGTGGCCAAGATTGTATCTAAGCCCCGCCGTATTAATCTCTATGCCCTTTCCCTTATCTATCAGGGTTTTGAGTATTTCTTTTATATATTCGCGGTGAACATCCATATTCAAAAATTTATTATCGTATCCGCCATATCTAATTATATAATCTATATGACCCAGCACCGAAAAATTGAAATCTTTTTTTACGCAATTGATTCCCCATTCAAAATATTTTTTATAGTATTCATCCTGAGTAAGTCCTTTGCTAGAATCCGGTGTTGCAAAATCTTTAAACTCAAAAGCGTGAAGAGAACCAATTATAAAGTCAAAAGGGTATGTGCTTAAATAATCATTTGTCTCTTTTTCTATTGAAGGTTCAAGATTGATCTCTGCTCCAAGCAAAATGTTTATATCTTTTCCATATTTAATCTTTAAATAACTTATTTCACCTACATATTTATCATAATCTATTACACTGTCTATCCTCTTATTTGGATGTATAACCTCGAGATGATCTGTGAAAACTATTTCTCTAAGGCCAATATCAATGGATTTTTTAACAATATCTTCCATTTTTTCATCTGAGTCAAACGAATAACATGTGTGCATATGATAGTCTGTCTTTATCATTTATTACTCCTTGTAATTGATCTTTTTCTAATCAAGTATCAGATATTCTCTTGTCTTAATTTTGACTTCTGAAAGATGGTATTTAATATAATAATCAAGCATAATGCTGAGTTCTTGAATTATTTGATCATTTATCTTTGCTTCTAGTATTTTTGAAATGTGGTTACTTTGGATGTATTCAATAAGCCTGAATGTTGTAGTATCATACATGTATTTCAGCCGAACTTGGTTAAGACATTTTGTGCAGACTCTGCCACCTTCTCCTGGAGCGAAGTAGTTCCCAAGATTTTGATTATTTCCACACACTATACATCTGGATGCATTGGGTCTATATCCTGTATAATCAAGTATTTTTAATTCAAAAATTGTTTTCATTAGAATTATGTTATCATTGTTTTGAAGTTCACCAAGTGAGTCTGCAAGCAATTGAAATAGTCTGATATTGCTTTGACCTTCCATAGAAAGTTTTTCCACCAGTTCGATCATATAATATCCAAGATATGTTTTTTCCATTTTACTGGACAATTTATAGAAATTTGATATCAAATCAGCATTGGAAAGCCTGTATTTTCCATCTCTTGTATTAATTGTCACATTAGAATATGCAAATATCTGAGATCCGCTCATCAGGGGGCTTTTTAAGAGCCTTGCATTTTTTGAATAAACACCAAGTTTCCCCATTTTTCTTGTAAAAAGTGTTAATATGCAATCTGAATCAGAATATTTAGTGCTTCTTATTACTATTGCTTCCGTTTGTATTATCATATATCACCATTTAAACCATATTATAGAGCTTTAGATTTCCTTGTCGTTAAATCCAAAACCTCTGATATAATTTTCATTATCTCTCCAGTTTTCTTTAGGTTTTACCCAAAGTTCAAGGTTTACTTGTATACCCAGTCTAATTTCTAGTTCTTTCCTTGCTGCGCTTCCTATACCTTTGATTTTTCTTCCGCCTTTTCCGATTATAATACTCTTATGATTCTCTCTTTCACAGTATATTACGGCAGAGATATCCATTATTTCTTTATCTGTTCTCTTCTTCATTGATTCGATTCTAACCATAGTTCCATGGGGAATCTCTTCATCAGTATAGTGCAGTATTTTTTCTCTTATAATCTCAGAGACAAGTACTCGCTCTGGCTGATCTGTAATCATATCTTCTGGAAAAAACTGCGGTCCATATGTCAGATAAACTTTGATTATTTCTATTACCTTTTTACTGTTAGTTCCCTTTAGTGCAGATACTGGTATTATTTCATCAAATAGATTTAAATTACTGTACATCTGAACTATTTTCATAAGTTTTTCGTTGTTTATTTTATCAACCTTGTTGATTATAAGAAGCTTAGTCTCTTTTCTGAATTTCAGTTTTTCTATTATCTTAGAATCAGCCTTTCCTATAAAATCAGATTCATCAACTACGTAAAGTATTATATCCATACCCTTCATAGATTCTTCAGATGATTTAAGCATGTATTTTCCAAGTTTATTCCTTGGGTCTTGCATACCAGGTGTATCAACAAATACTATCTGAGCATCATCATCGTTAAATATAGCTTTTATCTGATTTCTTGTTGTTTGAGGTTTGTCACTCATTATAGCTATTTTTTCTCCCACAAGCTCATTTATAAGTGTTGATTTTCCAACATTAGGCCTTCCTACTATACTTACAAAGCCCGATTTAAATTTTTTATTTATCATAATATCCTTTCAAAGTAAAATCTCAATTTATATTTTAAACACTTTAAACATAAAAACTATAACCACAATACCAGTGATTGCTCCAAATACAACTTCACGCAGAGTGTGAATCTTGCCTTCTATCCTTGACTGACCAACGAGCATTGCCATCAAAAAAGACAGCGTAGCAATAAGGGGATCTTCAGAAAGCAGTGATATCGCGGTTGCCACACCAAACCCAAGCGCCGCATGGCCACTCACTATGCCTCCTTGAAATGCAGTTCCCGATTTTGCATAAGTTTTTATCCCTATTACAAGTATCAGTATTAATATTATTCCTACAAAAGTGACATGAATTCCCTGTCTCCTCATCTTTGTTAAGACCGAAATTGTAATAGGATTTATTTTATCAAAGAAGAGCAGATAGCCCGTTGCAATTGCATTTAGTGCAGAAATCAATACTGCTCCAGCTGCCACGTCTTTAGCAATTTTTGCCAGAGGCGAATATTCAGTGGTTGTAAGGTCTACCGCACTTTCTACTGCTGTATTTATCATTTCAGAAACCACTACAAAAACAATCGATATACATAATATAGCCATTTCTATCCTTGTAAGCTCAAAAAATAAAGAAGCAAACAAAATTGCTATGGCAAAAACATAATGAACCCTCATGTTTCTTTCAGACTTAAGCGAGTAAATTATACCTTCAACCGCATAGTTGAAGCTTTTTATCATACTTATTTTTCTTGGATTTTTATCATCATATTTTCTATTCAGACTCTGTTTTATTTCAATATCTTTTTCATATTCGGCTTTGAGCCTGGCTTTTAATTCATCCTTTGTCTCTTTCATCCTAATGATCCCTGGTGATTTCGGCTTTTTCAAGTATATGTCTTTCCATAGCCTGCATCATTTTTGTATCCCCTGGATTCTCATGATCATATCCCAGAAGATGAAGTATAGAGTGACAGACAAGAAAGCATATTTCTCTTGTAAAAGAATGATTGTAATCTTTAGCCTGAGCTTTTGCAGTTGGTATTGATATTATAATGTCTCCTAGTAATTCAAACATACCCGAATCATTTGAATTCTCATTTTTTCTCATAATTCCTATTTCTTCTTTTGTAAACATGGGAAAAGAAAGTACATCAGTCTTAGTATCTTTTTTCCTGTATTGCTTATTAATTATTCTTATCTCTTCATCGTCTACAAAAGTGAGCGAAATTTCATAATTGTCATTTAATGCATGGACATTAAGCGCTTCACCAATTATTACTTTTAGATAATCTATCATTTCTTTTGTAATCTCAGCTGAATATTCTCCTAAATCATAATTCAGATCAATCATCTTGTGAATTCTCCCTTATATAATTTATAAATTATACCTGACAAATACTTATATCCTTATTTTACACTAAAGATACCTTTTTTTAAAGAAGTATTATTACTTGGAAAAGTGTTTGTGAATAATTTTAAATAATAAATTTATTCATTTTATGTTTAATTTATCAGTTTATGGGTTATAATATCTATTAAGCATTACTAAATTTAATTATTAGGAGGATACACATGTCAATATCAAATTATTTTAAATCAGGTGACTGGAAATCAGAGAAACATGTTCCAGTTATAATTGCTCCAGAAAAAGTTAACGCAGAAGAAAGTTTTGAAGTAACTGTATCAATAGGAGATGCAATCGCTCATCCAAATACACTTGAGCATCATATTTCATGGATGAAATTATTTTTTGTTCAAGAAGGAAGCCAAGTACTTGTAGAAGTTGCGAGCATGGAATTCTCTGCTCACGGAGAGCTTGATAACCTTACTGATCCTCATTTCTCAACAAAGCTTAAAATTGCTAAACCTGGAAAATTAGTTGCTATGAGCTATTGCAACATCCATGGTCTTTGGGAAAGCGAAGTTGAAGTTAAATTCTAATTATTGAAAACACTTCTACAAAAACATAAACATAAAAAACCAGTTCTGAGTAAAAAAATCAGAATCTGGTTTTTTTGTAATCATTTTTAAAATCTTATTTTAAAACTATTCTTTTTTTAATTTTGAACTTTTGGCGGTTTTGGACCAGGAAATTGATAATAGTGTGACTTAAGCATACCATTATAAAGTTTTCTTTTTTTCATTGCCTTTTTTCCAAACAACTCTTCTACGTTTTCAAGGCTTGAAATTACGTATATTGACCATGTAGGCAGATGTTTAAATGCTTTGCCTAATTGCTTATAGAGTTCATACACTTCTTCTTTTTCACCCATTCTTTCGCCGTATGGAGGATTTGTAATAATGAATCCATATTCATTTGAAGAATGGAATTTTGTTGCATCAGACTTCATAAAATCAATAAGGTGATCTACTCCTGCAATCTGGGCATTTGATTTTGCAAGCTTTACCATTTCTGGATCAATATCATATGCATAAATCTTGAACTCTTTATGATTTTCTTTTTCAATCGCTTCTTTTCTGGCAATCATCCAATCTGACTTACTTATAAAAGACAGTTCTTCACCCTGGAAATTACGATTTATCCCAGGCATTATATTTGCACCTATCATTGCTGCTTCAATTGCAATGGTTCCTGAGCCACACATTGGGTCAACAAGCAACTTTGATTCATTCCAGGGAGTAAGCATTACCATAAAAGCAGCTATGGTTTCTCTTATTGGAGCTCCACCAGAAAGTTGCCTGTAACCACGTTTATGAAGTGCTGGTCCAGTTGTATCTATAGTAACTTGAACTATGTCTTTATTAATAAAAACATGTATTGGGTGTTTTTCGCCTGTCTCACAAAACCACTCTGTTTTATAAACGCTCTTTAATCTTTCAACGGCAGCTTTTTTAGTGATTGCCTGTATGTCTGAAACCGAAAAAAGTT
The DNA here is from genome assembly GCF_000423525.1 of Proteocatella sphenisci DSM 23131. Lineage (GTDB taxonomy): Bacteria > Bacillota > Clostridia > Peptostreptococcales > Filifactoraceae > Proteocatella > Proteocatella sphenisci. The sequence continues at coordinate 125,451 of NZ_AUID01000001.1, forward strand.
TACTGTTTATTGATTTTGCTTTTGCAACTGGAAAATTTGCATCAACTGGTATATATTTTTCAAGAGGTAGTTTTTTAACGTTTTCAAAAAGTTCATCAAAAGTTCGCGCCTGAAATTCACCCAGTTTTACCAAAATTCTTTCCGCACATCTCAGCGAAATGTTAGCTGTCGCTATACCTTTTGCATCAGTTTCAAATGTCACTCTGCCATCGGAAACATTAGTAACAGTGAATCCCAGGTTTTTTAATTCGTAAGACACTGTGGACTCAACTCCAAAGAGGCATACTGCTATTGCTTCAAATTTCATTATATTTCTCCTTATTAATAACTGCTATAGGTTTTATCATTTTTATATAAATTCAAAAAGCAGATTTTTTATTTTGCTTTTTTCTCTTACTGATTTTAAATCATCCAATATATTTTCTATTTTTTTTGCATCACTTATTTTCAAAGTTATTACGACATACTGATTTAAGGCCTTGATATCCACAAAGTCAGTTTTGTTGTTTTTTAGTAAAGTTTTTACTTTATCGAATTCAGTTTTATTGCTTTGAGAATTACTACACTCCAAATTTTCATTTTCAGTAATCCTATAATCATATATGACTGTGTTGTCACTATCAAGAGCTTCATTTACAAGCTTGTCCGCCCTTTTATTAAGCTCTCTTTTGACGTGGGTTACACTGTATTTTTTAAATTTCTTGAGTTCACTTATAACAGCTGTAAAAAGAGGTATAAGATCCAGACTCTTTACTTTGTATTCCCCTTTAATCTGCTTTTCAACCAGCTGACTGTCCAGATATACTTCGACCTCAATATAACCCATACTATCTGCCATTTTAAGAGCTTCAATAACCGCCTTATATTCTGCGGTGTTATTTGTTGCTGTACCAATGTTCATTCCACACTCATATACAGCGTCTCCATCTTCTTTCTTTATTACATACCCGATAGCTGCTTTTCCGGGATTCCCCCTGGAACCACCATCAGAAAATATTACTGCCTTCATATTAACTCCTGTTATTATCTGTATTCAAAAGGATTGACATCTACCTCTGATTTTATTAACTCTATGTCTCTTAGATCCTCAATGTTGTTTCTGATGAATTTATGCATGGCCTCTGGAAATATTTTTTCTGTGTCAAAGTGCCCTGCATCAAGTATATTAAGTCCTTTTTCTTTCAATTCCAGAGCGAAGTGATACTTGAGATCTCCTGTAATAAAAAGCTGTGCTCCATTTGAAACTGCAAGATCAATATATTCGCTTCCACTGCCAGTAACTACAGCAACCTTTTTTATTTTATCATTTATATTGCCCGAAAATCTAAGATTATCTATCTTCATAACAGATTTAACGTGTTTTATATAATCTTCTATTGAAGCTTCTTTAATGTTAAATATCCTGCATATCCCATGTTCTTCTATAGGAGATTTTATCACTTTTATGTTCTGTCCTCCAAGCTTTTGCGCAAAATAATCGCTCAATCCACCATCTATAGCGTCAAAATTAGTATGTGCACCATAAAAGGCAATCTCACTCTTTATTAGTTCATATACAAGATTGTCACCTTCAGAGCTTACAACTTTTTTTATTCCTGAAAATATGAGTGGATGATGACTGATTATCAAGTCTGCTTTTTCTTTTACCGCAACATCAAAAACGTCTCTTGTAAGTTCCAGTGTCAAAAGTATTTTTTTTACCTCAGAATCGTAATCCCCAAGCAAAAGGCCTACATTGTCCCAAGATTCTGCAATATTTGCTCTTAGTTTATTATCCAGGATTTTAGATACCTCTCTCAGTTTCATAAAAACCTCCTTTGATGGCTAGTCAATTTTTTCCAGCACATTATTTAATGATTCAATTTTTTTAAGAACTACTCTGTACCTGTCTTTAATATTGTTACTATCTGTAATTTCAAGTTTTTCTTTTATTTTATACTGTTTTTTCAGCTTATAATAGACCAGTTCTTTGAGGAGCATAAGGTTGTTATTGCTTTTGTCTGCCATTATAAATTCCCCCAGCTCCAGTGTGACATCGCCTTCACTGAAATTTCTAATTGGAATTTTCGCTTTTCTTGCCTTTGCTTTTATTATATGATATATCCTGCCATCTGCTTTGGCCAATTTTTCTTCGAGTATATCAAAGCTGTTTTCATAAAAATATTTCCTTATGGATTCAGGCAACTGTACTGGCTGAACTATTATTTCTATATCATTTTTTCTGATATGTTTTAGCCTTTTATCAATAAGCTCTGATATTAAATTTCCGCCCATACCAGAAATCACTATAGTATCTATTTTATCGCCTTCTTTAATCACTTCGAGGCCCGATCCAAGTCTTGTTTCTATGCTTGTTTCAAGTTTGTGCAATTCTACCTGAATTACCGCTTTTGAAAGTGAACCCTTGCTAACATCTGAAGCTATTACATTTTTTACCACTTTGTTTTGTACAAGATATATAGGCAAATATCCATGATCAGTACCCACATCAAGGAGTGTACCAGGTTTGCTTACCATATCTGCTATTGTTTTGAGTCTCTCATCTATCATATTATTCACCTGTAATTTATAAGACCTATTACCAAGCCGCTCTTAATAATAGGTCTGCATTTTATACTATCTTATTTGTCCAGTCTTCTACATTCCATACTTCATCAACTACATCTTCATAGAACTCAGGATCATGTGATACAAGTACAACTGTGCCCTTGAATTCTTTTATTGCCTTTTTTAGCTCATCTTTTGCATCAACATCCAAGTGATTTGTGGGCTCATCAAGTACGAGGAAATTTATATTTTTCAGTAAGATTTTGCACAGTCTTACTTTTGCATTTTCTCCACCCGAAAGCACCATCATCTGACTTGTAATGTGTTCATTAGTCAGTCCGCACCTTGCCAGTTCGAGCCTTACTTCATGATTGGAAAGATTTGGATATGTGGTCCATATTTCTTCTAATGCAGTATTTCTGTTTTTTTTGGCATCTTCTTGTTCAAAAAAACCATACTCTACATGCTGTCCCAATTTTACTGAACCATCTATCGGTTTTTGTATTCCCAGCATTGTCTTTAAAAGAGTTGATTTTCCAAGCCCATTAACTCCTTTTATTGCTATTTTTTTATTTCTCTCAACTACAAATGATACTTCTCTTGTGAGTGGTTCATTATACCCTATTACCAGATTTTCTGCTTCAATTATGAACTTTGAAGGTGTCCTCGATTCTTTGAACGAAAACGACGGCTTTAATTTTTCTTTAGGTCTTTCAATCATGTCCATTTTTTCAAGCTGTTTCATACGGCTTTTAGCTCTTCCTGTAGTTGATATTCTGGCCTTATTTCTCGCAATAAAGTCTTCTAGTTTTTCAACTTCTTTTTGCTGCTTTTCATAGGCATGTTCATGTTGCCTTTTTTTCAAATCATAAAGTCTTTCAAATTCATCATAGTTTCCAACATATCTTGTAAGACTTCCATCTGCAACGTGATAAATTATATTAGTTACGTCATTTATAAAAGGTACGTCATGTGATATTAATATGAATGCATTCTCATAATTATTAAGATATTTTTTTAACCACTCTATATGTTCAAAGTCAAGGTAGTTGGTAGGCTCATCCAAAAGAAGGATAGTCGGATTTTTAAGTAAAAGCTTTGTAAGCAATACTTTTGTTCTTTGTCCTCCGCTCAGCTCATTTACAAGACTATCCAGGCCTATTTCTCTTAAACCCAGTCCGCCTGCAACCTCTTCTATTTTAGAATCTATTATATAGAATCCTGAATCGTCGAGTATTGTCTGTATTTCGGCTGCTTCTTCCATCATTTTATCCATTTCTTCGGGTGTTGATTCTGCCATATCTTCGTATAGTTTCAACATCTCTTTTTCAATGTTGTACATATCATCAAAAGCACCTCTTAAGGTATCTCTTATAGTTGTGCCTTCTTTTAATGAAGCGTGCTGATCCAAATAACCAACACTGACATGACTTGACCATGTGACTTCGCCTTGATCTGGCATAAGGTTTCCAGTTATGATATTCATAAATGTAGATTTCCCTTCACCATTTGCTCCTACCAGAGCCACATGCTCTCCTTTGAGTAACCTGAAAGAAACATCTTCAAGTATTACCCTTGACCCAAAACCATGACTTACATCTTTAACTATTAAAACACTCATATTTTCTCCTATGTCTTTTTTTATTTATTTTATATCTGTCTTTGTCTTAAACTAATCTTGAACAAATCCAATGTAAGGAAGGTTTCTGTATTTTTCCCCACAGTCTATGCCGTAGCCAACAACAAATTTATCTGGAATTTCAAATCCTGTAAAGTCTGCAACCACGTCACAGGTCCTTCTTTGAGGTTTGTCAAGCAAAGTACAGATTTTAAAGCTCTTGCAACCTTTTCTCTGGAAATAATCTCTAAGATAATTCATTGTAAGGCCTGTGTCTATTATGTCTTCAACAATTAGTACATTTTGACCTTCTACCACTGCATCTACATCTTTGATTATTTTAACGACGCCAGAGCTCTTTGTAGACATTCCATAGCTTGAAACCATCATGAAATCAAGTATCACATCATTTTTTATCTCTCTCATCAGATCAGTAACAAAAACGCATGCACCTTTTAGTACTCCTACTATTACTATATCTTCATCACCAAAACATTCTTCGATTTCAACGGCAAGTTCTTTGACTCTCTTAGCTATTTCTTCTTTTGAATAAAAAACTCCTGCGATATTGATATCCATTATTTACTCCTTTTATTAATAAGTTGAATTGTTTATTACTACTGTGATCTTTTTTGAGTGAGGACACTGGTTATTTCACCATATATGTCCGACGCATACTCATCCCAGTTTGCACATATTGATTTTGCAGTTTCTATTGTAGGAACTTCCAGGTTTAATGTTATGAAAGGTTTTCCTTTATTTATCAGCTGAAGCGTAACTTCTGCATTTCCAGTTTCATTATCTTTTTTGTATTCTGCCTTAATTTCTTTGTACCTGTTAAATTTGGGTAGATTTTCATCAAGATAATGCTCTATCTTTTTCTTATCTTGCCCAAGCATCCTGTTTTCAAAATAATTAAGTGCAGATTTCCCTCTTTCAGTCATCTCGTAGAATTCATTTCTCTCAACGACCTTTTTGTATATGAAATCTGATTTTTCAAGTTCAAACAGGTACTGCTGCAAAGGAAAATATTCCACTATATCTGTCTCTATAAGCGTTTGGGTTATATTTAAGTTTGAAAATGGTTCATCTATTTTATCAAGCAAATATAAAATATACAATTTGCTTTTTGTAAGTTCTTCATCTGTCTTTCCATACATAGAATATCCCTCACATCCTTTTAATTTTTCATAATATCTACTCACTAAACATACTTTAATATTATATCATAAAAAGAGCAAACATTACATTTGCTCTTTCATATTTTAAATATTTTTCATCTTATACAAGATTTATTTTCCCTCTGTAAACAAATCCTTTTTCAAGATCCACACTTATAAGTTCTCCACTGGTAATATTTTCAGTTATATTCTTTGCTCCAACTATAACTGGGATACCAAGGCTTACTCCTACAACTGCAGCATGACTTGTAAGACCGCTCTCTTCAACTACTATAGCCGATGCTCTTTGAACCTGGTCCATAAAATCTTTGTCTGTAAATTTACCAACAAATATATCCCCATCTTCAAATTTATCTTCAGGCGAATTTATTATTCTTGCAACACCCGAAATACTGCTGTTCCCAATTCCTATTCCTCTACCTACCACATCTGTAACCAGATGAACTTTTATAAGGTTTGTAGTACCTACTTCTCCAACAGGAACTCCTGCGGTTATTACTACAGTGTCTCCTGATTTTACAAAACCTTCTTTAAGCGAAAGTTCCACGGCCTGCTCAAACATGGCATCAGTGGAATGTACTGGACTACCAATTACAGTTACAACCCCCCACACAAGTGAAAGTTGTCTCATTACTCCTGGTGTATTTACTGCTGCTATTATAGGAGCCTGAGGCCTGTAGCTGGAAACCGATCTTGCCGTATATCCTGAACTTGTGGCAGTTATGATAGCATTAGCATTTATATCCACTGCAAGTGTACACGAAGCATGGCTTATAGCATTAGTTATAGACCAGTCTCTGAGTAAAAGTCTATTTTTTAAAATATTTATATAGTCTAGAGTATCTTCAATTCTTACTGCTATCCTTGCCATTGTTTCAATAGTTTCTATAGGATATTTTCCAGCTGCTGTTTCTCCAGAAAGCATTATGGCATCAGTTCCATCATAAATTGCATTTGCTACATCTGTAACTTCTGCTCTTGTAGGTCTTGGATTTCTTATCATGGAATCAAGCATTTGCGTCGCAGTAATTACTGGTTTTGCAAGGAAATTGCATTTTCTGATAATCATTTTCTGTACTATCGGAATTTCCTCAGTAGGGATTTCAACTCCAAGGTCTCCTCTTGCAACCATTATGCCGTCTGAAACCTTTAAAATTTCGTCTATATTGTCAACACCTTCCTGGTTTTCAATCTTAGATATTATCTGTATATGTTCGCCGTTATTTATCTCAAGTATTTCCCTTATAGCCATTACATCAGATGCTTTACGTACAAAAGAGGCAGCTACAAAGTCAATTCCATTTTTAATTCCAAATACAATATCCTCTCTGTCCTTTTGCGTTATAGCCGGAAGATTGATCACCACGCCCGGAACGTTTACGCCTTTATTATTCTTAACTACTCCTGCATTTTCAACTCTGCATATTATATCATTGCCAATTGTTTCTTCAACAACAAGACTTATAAGTCCATCGTCAATAAGAATTTTGTTTCCAGGCACAACATCATGTATCAGCTCTTTATAAGAAATTGTGCATCTATTTTGATCTCCCATAACCTCATCCATAGTTATTATGAATTTTTGGCCTTCTTCCAGATTTACCTCAGGAACTGAAAATAAACCCGTTCTTATTTCTGGACCTTTAGTATCCAGCAGTATTGCCACAGAAGGCTTTACTTCTTCACGAACTTTTTTTATAGTGTCTATCCTTGCCTGATGTTCAGCATGGTTTCCATGAGAAAAATTCAGTCTGCATACATTCATACCAGATGTCATAAGTTCTCTTATTACTTGTGGCGACTCACTTGCAGGTCCTATAGTGCAGACTATTTTAGTTTTTTTATTTGACATATTATAGTTCTCCTTGCCTTATAAATAATAAATTGTACCTTATATAGATAGAATTTTTGAAAGTTCGTGCATATCCTTATCAAAAACTCTTTTTTGTTTTAAAGCTTCATCAATGTCCATATCAAATATCTTATTTTCTTTTATACCTATAACCCTTGCTTTTTTACCAGAGATGAGACATTCTACAGCCATTGCACCCATTCTACTTGCCAGTATCCGGTCTAAGCTACTTGGTGAACCTCCACGCTGAATATGTCCAAGAATAGTAGTTCTGGTGTCCATTCCTGATTTTTCCGATATAAGGGCTCCGATAGTAGTGGCAGAGGCAGCTCCCTCTGCTACTACTATAATACTTTGCGTTTTCCCTCTTTGTTTACTATCTATAAGCTTTTTACATATTTCATCAATATCATATTCCACTTCAGGAACTATAATAGCTTCTGCTCCACCTCCAAGGCCCGCATAGAGTGCTATGTCTCCACAATTTCTTCCCATCACCTCAACTATACTAACTCTTTCATGAGAAGATGATGTATCTCTAAGCTTACTTATTGCATCAAGCGCTGTGTTGACAGCTGTATCAAAGCCTATAGAAAAATCAGTATATGCCAGGTCATTGTCTATAGTCCCTGGTATCCCTATAGCCGGAACCCCTTTTTCACTGAGTTTCTGCGCTCCTCTAAAGCTTCCGTCTCCTCCAATTACAACAAGGCCATCGATTTTATATACATTCAAAACATTAATAGCATCATTTTGACCCTCATCTGTCTTAAATTCAAGAGATCTTGCTGTCTTTAGAATAGTACCTCCTCGCTGAATAATATCACCTACGCTGGATACATTCATAGGGAACAAGTCTCCTTCCATAAGACCCTTGTATCCCCTCTGTACTCCATAAACTTCAATGTTATTGTATACGGAATATCTTACCACCGCTCGCACAGCAGCATTCATACCTGGCGCATCACCGCCACTTGTTAAAACAGCTATTCTCTTCATCAATACCTCCATCGGGATCGTTTTAGTTCCCTCATATACATTTTTTATCCCGCAAAAACTTCTTATTCCTATTATAATAAAATTCTGTTTTCTTGTCATTAGTTTTTAAGAAATAATTTATAAAATCATTTTAAAATAATATTTTCTTTTCCTATTAACAAGGATAATTCATCAATTGTATTGTCACTACAAGATATATATGAGTATTTATTAGATACAAAGCTCTTGTTTGACGAAGCGTCAAAGTACTTTACATTATTTGTACCCGGATTTTTCAAAACTACTTTCTCAATTTCTTTTACCACTGGATCCGCCATGCTTTTTACTCTTATATATAGGGTCTTATTGTCTTCATTGGATACAAGTGTATCAATCTTCATGGCAATTATCTTTGCGTCGTCATCTTCTTTGAGTTGCAGTCTTCCTTTTACCGTGACAACACTGTCTTTTTCCAGTGATAAAGTGCACGAGTTAAGAACTTTAGGGAAAACTATAACCTCTACAGTACCATATTCATCCTCAAGGGTTATAAAAAGCATCATTTCATTTCTTTTTGTAGTCTTGTAGGTTTTTTCAGATATCAAGCCTCCTACTATTACCATCGAATCATCTTCATATTGATACTGCTCATAATCTTCCTGCATTTCTTTAAACATGAGCGTGTTATGTGATGCAACTCTCTTTAGCTTGTCCGAATAGTCACTTAAGGGATGTCCACTAATATATAATCCTAGAACTTCCTTTTCCATAGCCAGTCTTTCTTTTGTTCCAAAATCTGCTGCATCAACCATATCAATTGTTGACTCGGTCTCATGGATACTGTCAAAAAGAGAAACCTGCCCATCTATGTTGTTTCTTCTTTCATTATTTGCACTGTCCCATATTTTTTCAAAATTCGCCATCAGGGTAGCTCTGTTTATATTAATAGAATCAAACGCTCCTGCCTTGAAAAGACTCTCTACAAGCCTTTTGTTGACATCTTGCCCAGAAACTCTTTTTACAAAATTTTGAAGAGAGGTAAATTCTCCATCTTTTGTTCTTTCTCTTACTATAGTTTCTACAGCATTTTCACCAACATTTTTAATTGCCGACATAGCAAATCTTATATTTCCATTCTCCACACTGAAAGTTTTTATACTTTTGTTGACATCGGGCGGAAGCACTTCTATACCAATATCATTACACTCTTTTATATATTGAACTACTTTATCTGTATTGCCCATGACACTTGTCATAAGAGCTGTCATAAATTCTACTTTATAATGTGCCTTCAGATACGATGTCTGATATGCAAGCACTGCGTAACATGCAGCATGACTTTTATTGAAAGCATATTTTGCAAAATCTATCATGTTATCATAGATCTTGTTAGCTGCTCCTGCGCTTATGCCATTTCTTACACAACCCGCTATTTCAATATTTCCATCTGCATCTAGTTTCCCATTTACAAAGTACTCGCGTTCTTCTTCCATTACATCCATCTTTTTCTTGCTCATGGCTTTTCTTACCAGGTCTGCTCTTGCATATGAATATCCACCGAGTTCTCTTACTACTTGCATAACCTGCTCCTGGTAAACAAGTATGCCATTTGTAACCTCGAGTATGGATCTGAGTTTTTCATGGAGATACTCTATCTGGTCTGGATTGTTTTTGTTTTTTATATATGCTGGTATAGATTCCATTGGGCCCGGTCTGTAAAGTGAAATCCCAGCTATTATTTCCTCAAAATCATCGGGCTTAAGCTCTTTCAAGAACTGTCTCATGCCGCCGCTCTCAAGCTGAAAAACGCCCAGAGTGTTAGCCGAGGAAAGATTTTCGTATACAAGCGGATCATCGTATTTCATTCCAGAAAAAACTATATCTTTGCCATGATTTAACTTTATCATCTTAACAGAATCCTGAATTACAGTAAGTGTCCTAAGCCCCAGAAAATCCATTTTCAAAAGACCAAGTTCTTCGAGCGTAGTCATAGGAAACTGTGTAGTTACAGAATTTTGATGCATATAAAGAGGTACATAGCTGTCTACGCTTTCCTTGGATATAACGACTCCAGCCGCGTGTGTCGATGCATGGCGAGGAAGGCCCTCCACGCTTTTTGATATATCTATCAGTTCTTTTATCTGAGGGCTTGAACTATAAAGCTTTCTTAGATTAGAATTTACCTCAAGGGCTTTTTCTATAGTCATTCCTATTGCAAAGGGAATCTCTTTGGCTACTTTATCTACCTCCTGATAGCTTACTCCAAGGACCCTTCCCACGTCGCGAATAGATGATCTTGCTCCCAAAGTTCCAAATGTTATTATTTGGGCTACGTGATCGTCATGATATTTCTGCTTTACATAATCAATTACCTGCTCTCTTTTTTCATAGCAGAAATCTATATCCACATCTGGCATAGAGATTCTGTCAGGATTAAGAAAACGCTCAAACAGAAGTGAGTATTCAATCGGATCCACATCTGTGATTTCAAGGGTGTATGCTACAATAGATCCCGCTGCGGAACCCCTTCCTGGACCAACCATTATGTCATTGCTCTTGGCATAATAAATAAAGTCCCATACTATAAGAAAGTATGCTACGTAACCCATTTTTTCTATGACTCCAAGTTCAAACTCAAGTCTGTCTAAAACTTCTTTTGAAGGATTTGTATATCTTTTCTTTAATCCTTTGTAACATAATTCTCTGAGAAATCCAGAAGGAGTTTTTCCATCTTCCACCTTATATTCAGGAAGATGAATTGTCTCAAAGTCAAAGTCAACTTTGCACCTGCCAGCTATCTTTACTGTATTTTCCAGTGCGCCGTCATAACCTTTAAAGAGATCTGCCATCTCATCTGGAGACTTGAGATAGAATTCATTAGTCTTAAACTCCATCCGGTGCTCATCTTGGAGAGTTTTTCCAGTCTGTATACACATGAGTATCTCATGTGTCTTCCAATCTTCTTTTGTAAGATAATGCACATCATTTGTTGCAACCATAGGGATTCCAGTTTCTCTGGAGAGTTTTTGTATATACATATTAACTCTCGCCTGCTCTGGGATATTATGATCTTGAAGCTCCATATAAAAATTATCTTTTCCAAATAAAGCTAAAAATCTCTGCGCTGCAGTTTTCGCCTCCTGATATTTCCCCTCCATAAGTCTTTGGGGAATTTCTCCCGCCAGACAAGCTGAAAGCCCTATAATCCCTTTGCTGTATTTTTCAAGTACTTCATAGTCAACTCTTGGTTTATAATAAAACCCTTCAACAAATCCTGCAGATACAATCTTTATGAGGTTTTGATAACCTTCATTGTTTTCTGCAAGAAGCACAAGGTGATAAGATTTTTTATCTATATTTTCTCTGTCATATCTACCCCTGAATGAAACGTATACCTCGCAACCAATTATAGGGTTTATACCACTGCTCTTTGCTTTTTTATAAAAATCTACAACCCCAAACATTACCCCATGATCCGTTATGGCCACAGAATCCATTCCCAGCTCTTTTACTTTATCCATAAGATTATCTATTTTGGAAAATCCATCCAAAAGACTGTACTGCGTGTGAAGATGAAGATGACAAAATTTGCTCATTTTAATTCTACTTTCCTTTTACTAAAAATTTTTCCAAATTAACAAAGCATCATTACTTATTATTATATCATAAAGACGCAAAAAGGACTGAGAACAAATGTTTCTCAATCCTTTTTTTACCTTATTTTTATCTTTTATTTATATGTTTGTATAGCTTTAAAATCGTATCTTCTGAAGTTTCAGGGGTGTCTTTGAGTTTAAATTCCATATTCATAGAGTCATATTTAGAAATGCAGAGCTTTCTAAATCCTAAAAGTTCAACTTTTTCAACATTTTCATATCTGTCTGCAATATCATTTAATTTTTTTATTGATAAATGGTCATCATTAATACCAGGGACAATAACCTGTCTTAACCACACTGGTATTTTACAAACCTTTGTCAATTCCAAAAAATGCAGCACTTTTTCCAGGCTTCCACCAGTAAGGTTTTTGTAGTTTTCTTCACTTGCAAACTTTACATCGCATATAACAAGGTCCGTTAAACTAAACAGCTGCCTTAGTGATTCTTCATCCTCGCATCCCATACCGGATGTATCAAGCGCTGTGTGTATATTGTTTTCTTTGCAGATTCGGAAAATTTCCTTAACGAATTCCACCTGAAGAAGTGCCTCTCCTCCTGATACGGTTACTCCACCATTTTTACCAAAGTAATTTTTATATTTTTTGATTTTGCTGTAAAGCTCGTTTGCTGTCATTTCAATTCCGCCCTGAATACTCCAGGTTTCAGGATTATGACAGTAAACGCAACGCAGGGGGCAACCTTGAAGAAAAACCACAAATCTTATGCCCGGTCCATCCACAGCGCCAAGGCTTTGAAATGAACTAACTCTCCCCTTTGTGTCTCCATTGCCTGAATTGTTTTTCATACAAACCTCCATGCTTTGATAAATTCCACTAAACTCTTTCGTGGAAGGTTCTTTTTATTACCTCGATCTGTTGGTCTTTGCTTAGCTTTACGAAATTGACTGCATATCCAGAAACTCTTATTGTAAGATTTGGGTATAAATGCGGGTTTTTGTATGCTTCTACAAGCTTTTCTCTTTCAAGAACATTTACATTTATGTGATGTGCATTTTGTGCAAAATATCCATCTATTATACTGCTTAGATTTTCCCTGCTCTCTGCTTCAGTTTTTCCAAGAGCCTGAGGCACTATAGAAAACGTGCATGAAATCCCATCTTGACATGATTCATAAGGTATCTTTGCTACAGAATTCAGTGATGCCAGAGCTCCTTGTGTTTCTCTGTTGTGCATGGGATTGGCTCCAGGAGCAAATGCTTCTCCTTTTTTTCTTCCATCTGGTGTAGAACCTGTTTTTTTCCCATACACTACATTAGAAGTTATAGTAAGAACTGACAGAGTATGTTTTGAGTTTCTGTATGTCGGATTTTTCTTTAATGACTCATGAAATTTTACTATCTGATCTACTGCAATCTGGTCTACTCTGTCATCATCATTTCCGTATGTTGGGAAGTCGCCTTCCACTTCAAAATCTATGATTATTCCATTTTCGTCTCTTAGAGGTTTTACCTTTGCAAATTTTATGGCTGAAAGTGAATCTGCCAGCACCGAAAGTCCTGCCACCCCAAAAGCCATAAGTCTTTCAACATCTGTATCATGAAGCGCCATCTGAAGTTTTTCATATGCATATTTGTCATGCATATAATGTATTATATTCATTGTGTTCACATAAAGCTTTGCAAGCCAGTCTCTGTAGAAATCAAGTTTTTCTATGACCCTATCATATTCCAGGTATTTCCCTTCATATTTTTCTCCTTGTGGCCCCACTTGCATTCCTGTATTTTCGTCTATTCCTCCATTTAAAGCAACAAGAAGAAGTTTTGCAAGATTTGCTCTTGCTCCAAAAAATTGCATCTGTTTGCCTACCTTCATTGCAGATACGCAGCAAGCAATAGCATAGTCATCTCCAAACTCAGGCCTCATTAAATCATCATTTTCATACTGGATAGAATCTGTATCAATTGAAACTTTTGTGCAGAATCTCTTAAAGCCGTCTGGAAGATCTTGTGCCCATAAAACAGTAAGATTGGGCTCTGGAGATGGGCCTAGATTATAAAGGGTATTTAGTACCCTGAATGAGTTTTTTGTAACCATGGATTTTCCCTGTATTGTCATTCCACCAATACATTCAGTTATCCACATAGGGTCTCCTCCAAAGAGCTCATTATAATCTTTAGTTCTAAGATGCCTTGCCATTCTCAGCTTCATTACAAAATCATCCATTATCTCCTGAGCCTGTGATTCATCAATTGCCCCAAGAGCAATATCTCTTTCTATATATATATCAAGGAATGTGCTGGTTCTTCCCAGTGACATGGCTGCCCCATTTTGTTCTTTTATCGCTCCCAGATAGGCAAAATAAAGCCACTGGACTGCTTCTCTTGAGTTATGTGCCGGTTTTGAAATATCATATCCGTAAGAAAAAGCCATTTCCTTAAGTTTTTTCAAAAAAGCTATCTGCTGATATAGTTCTTCCAGACTTCTTATTGAATCCACATCCATTACCTTTTCTCCGACATTCTTCTTATCTATTTCTTTCTCTTCTATGAGTATGTCTACCCCATAAAGAGCCACTCTTCGATAATCTCCTATTATCCTTCCTCTTCCATACGCATCAGGTAACCCAGTTATTATTCCAGATTTTCTGACTATTTTCATTTCGTCAGTATATGCCCTAAAAACTCCATCGTTATGAGTTGTTCTGAAACTGAATTCCTTTTCTACTTTATCAGAAAGCTCGTATCCATATTCCTTGCATGCCGATCTGGTCATCTTTATTCCACCAAAAGGATTTACCGCTCTTTTTAAAGGTCTGTCTGTCTGCAGCCCTACTATTATTTCATTTTCTTTGTCCAGATATCCTGGCTTAAAATGAGTAAGAGAAGCCACCGTATTCACGTCAATATCAAGCACTCCCCCAAACTGCTTTTCGATTTCAAAAAGTCCATTTAGTTTTTTCATCATATCGTCAGTTCTTTTACTTGCATTTTTAAGAAAACTTTCATCTCCATCATATGCTTTGTAATTATTTAATATAAAATCACTCACATTAATCTCATTATTCCAAACTGATTTTTTAAATCCTTCCCACTGCATGAATTTCATATTCAGTCCTCCTTATATTTAAAACAAAAAAGACAGCTCCATCAGGAACTGCCTTGAGTTAGTTAGTTTATTCTTGCATCAACCATACCGGGCAGTATCTAGAGTGTTGCCCAGGCGGTCGGCTGTTATTTATCGATATCTCACGTGGTTTAATCCACTTATCCGCCAGAAATATCAATACAAGATTATTATATATCTATAATCGATCTAAGTCAATAGCACAAATAGAAAAAATTTTTAGATTACAGATCAAGGTTTACAATAGTTCTCCCTTTTAATTTCCCATCAAGAATTTTGTCTATCTTGTCATTTAGCTCCATAATGCCTATCTCTTGAATATTTTCGTTTAAGCTATCTGGCTTCCATAATTCTGACAGCTTATCCCATACTTTTACTCTTTCATCCATTGGGCATTGAACAGAATCTACTCCGAGCAACGAAACTCCTCTTAGTATAAACGGATATACAGTAGTTAAAAGTTCATGTGAAGCCACATTCCCGCAACAAGTTACACAACCACCATATTTTGTAGATTTTATAGCAGTTGCAAGTATATTTCCTCCTACCGTATCAATTACGCCTGCCCATCTTCCTTTTACCAAAGGTCTTCCTGATTGGTCATCCAGCTCTTCTCTAAGAATGATATCCTTAGCTCCTAATTTTAACAACATGTCCTTAGACTCCGGCTTGCCTGTTGCGGCAATAACACTATAGCCCAGTTTATGGAGAATAGAAACAGCTACACTTCCAACTCCACCTGTAGCACCGGTTATCAGTATTTCACCATCAGCAGGTTTAATATTGCAGCTTAATAGTTTACTTATAGAAAGCGCTGCTGTAAATCCTGCAGTACCGTATATCATACTTTCTTTTAGTGAAAGGTTTTCAGGTAATTTAACAACCCATTCCCCTGGTACACTAATATACTGACTAAAACCGCCAGCTGTATTCATACCCAGATCATACCCCGTTACAAGCACATGATCTCCTGCTTTAAAATTTGCATTCTTGCTTTCCATAACTACTCCCGCGGCATCTATACCGGGGGTATGAGGATAAACTTTTGTTACCCCCCTGTTGCCTGTAGCTGAAAGAGCATCTTTATAATTTAAAGACGAGTATTTTACGTTTATTAAAACTTCATTTGATGGCAAATCAGAAATATTCCTGGTCACAATATCTCTGGAAAACTTTCCGTCATCAAGTTCACTGACTAACATAGATTTATAATTAGTTATCATAATTAATTCATCCTTTCTACAATTCAATATTCTACCAACTAATGGTTTTGCGTCAAACTAATTGTAGCACAGCAATAGTTTTGTGTCAAACCATATTGCAATTTTTTATTTATTGATATATACTGTTTTAAATGGAGGTTGGATAAAATAATGAATGATAAATATATAGTTTATTTTATAAGTAGAACTAAACAAAAAATGATTCAATTTATTGAACAAAAATTAGAAGAAAATGGAGTATATGACCTGATAACTTCGCATGGCAATATTCTCACAGCCCTGTATGAAAATAATGGGAAATTGACAATGAGCCAAATTGCAAAAAAAATAGGTAAAGATAAGTCAACAGTAACACCTTTAATAACCAAGCTGTTTCAGCTTGGTTATATAGACAAACTTAAAAATGATGATGATAAAAGAATCACTTATATAACTATCACGGATAAGGGTAGGCAGTTGGAATCCACGTTTAATTCTATCACATCACAGGTTCATGAAACCGCTTATAAAAATTTCACTCCAGAAGAAAAGCAAATTTTCCTAGAATTGTTAAAAAAGCTGAACATGAACTTTACTAAACTGTAATACAAAATACTAATTCAGGTTGATATTTTTCAATAATCAATTTTCATTTGATATATAACAGGTAAAATTAATTAAGAGCTATCTAGGTCATTCAACTGTTTCTTTGTATTGATATGGGGTAAATAATTATTATAAATAAATTTGAGAGATTTCAGACATTTTTATAATAATATTTTTGGAGGTATATTATGTTTAATAAAATATTGATAAAAATAAAAAAGAGTATATGGATTTATCCTATTTTGTACAGCGCAATATCATTAATCGCGGCTATTTTCATAATAATTATAGATTCGAGGTTTTTTTAAATTTAGAGAATTACCTGCCTCAGGTTCTATTCACAAGTGTTGATTTAGCAAAAACTATATTAGCCACTATAGCTGGTTCTCTTCTCAGCATGACTACTTTCACTTTTTCAATTACCATGGTAGTCTTGACTATGTATTCTTCACAATTTTCATTAAGGACACTTGAAAACTTTCTTAGTGACAAGACAACCATGAAAATTCTTGGGGTTTTTATGGGAGGATTCGTATATTCCATATCTTCTCTGCTTTTCATGAGGGCTGCTATTTCTGAATACATGGTAATTTCAGCCACCATAGGGGTTATATACGCTATAACCTGCCTTGCATATTTTGCTATATTTATACACCATGTAGCTTCTTTGATACAGGTAGAAAATCTAGTTGACCGTCTTTATTCAAGTTCGATTGAAGGTATTAATAGCTATAAGGAACTCTTAAAGGACAAATCATTTAAAGATGATTTAAATCTTAAGGATTATAATTTTATTTTTGAAATTATAAATGATAAGGTCGGATACATACAACTTGTAGATCATTTTAGGCTACAGGTGATTGCAAAAGAAATATCTGCTACTATTATTTTTGAAAAACTTATAGGACAATTTCTAGTAAAGGATACGGTTGTTTTTTTTATATGTTCAAAAGATAAAATTACTATCGATGAAGAATTATCGAATAAATTATTGGATTGCTTAACAATAGGGAAATATCGAAGTGAACTTCAAGATTTTAATTTCCCAATTCAAAAAATAGTCGAAATATCTTTAAGGGCCATATCACCAGGGATAAACGATCCAAATACGTCTAATCACTGCATAAGAATGTTAGGGGTTTTAATAGGGCTCATATCTGATTTTGAAAAAGGATATGTAATACTTAAGGTTGATCAAGAAAATTCAGAGTTTATATTTAAAGCAATTGATTTTGAAAAAGAACTTTATTTTACTTTCTATCAGATTGTCACCTACGCAAAACACGACGTTTCTGCACTTTTATCAATTTTTACAGCCTTGGGATATGTGATGAAAAATGCGACAGATCAAAATCGCGATGTCATAACCTCTTTTTCTGACTATGTCTGGGATCATATTGATAGAAGCTTGAAAAAAGGTTTGGATTATCATATATTAAAACATGAAAAAGAAGCTATAATTTGCAAATATATCCCTTAATATCTAAACAGGTGAAAGTAACAATTTTAAAAAGCACCAGATCCAAATAGGAACTGATGCTTTTTAAAAAAAATTTATAATATTTTATAGAAATTACATCTTTTCAGGTTCTGGGTACTCTACATCAAATGTTTCAACAGTAACCGCTTCCATTATTTCGTCCACTTTTGGCTTATCTCCAAAACCAGTCTTGATTTTTTCTATGTCCATAGCAATTTCAAGTCCTTCAACCATCTTTCCAAATCCCGCATACTGTCCGTCCAGATGAGGGCTGTTTGAGGTCATCAGAAAAAACTGTGATCCTGCAGAGTTTGGAGCCATTGTTCTCGCCATAGATATAACACCTGGTTCATGAATTAAGTCGTTTTTATGACCATTAGATGAGAACTCACCCTTGATTGAATATCCTGGGCCACCGGCACCAGTTCCTTGAGGGTCTCCACCTTGTATCATAAATCCTTTAATTACTCTGTGAAACTTGAGCCCATCATAATATCCTTTTTTTACAAGTGATATAAAGTTATTTACTGTATTAGGCGCAATCTCAGGATATAATTCTATCTTAATATCTCCTCTGTCTTTGATTTTCATCGTTACTATTGGATTTGACATATTTTATTCTCCTTTTAAATTCATTTTTTTATTTACATTAATCATTTTAACATCATTTTCTTACTTTGTATAGAACATGGTATTGATTTATAGTCTATGATACATTTCGTTTAGCAGTGTACGAACTTTACCAATCATATAGAGTGATCCTGCATATACTACAACCTCATCTTCTGATGCAGTTTTTTGTGCATAGTTTACAGCCTCTTTAATTTGAGGGATTTCAATTATCTCTAAAACTGTATCACTTTTATTTATCTTGGAAATTAAATCATGTACTTCTTTTACATTAGCCGCCCTTGGACTTTCAGGTTCAGTGATTATTACTTTTTGAACACATGGAACAAGAATTTCTGCCACTGAATAGATGTCTTTATCTGAAAGCATTCCAAAAACAAGATTTATTTTTTTCCCTTTGAGATATCTCTCTATAGCTTCTCTTAGAATGCCTGCTCCATCTGGATTGTGTGCTCCATCAATTATAGTCATTGGATTTTCAGTTATTATCTCCATCCTGCCTGGCCACCTGGTGTCTCGTATTGACCCGTATAGCGCCTCTGTATCAATCTGAGATATTTTACCAGACATTTCCAGAATCCTAATAACACTAAGAGCAACCGCCAGATTTTTAGCCTGATGACGCCCAGGGAGCCTTATTTCTATACCTGAGTACAGATGCCCCATCTCTTCAATATTCACGGTCTGACCATGTATGTTTTCTGATATATATTCTATATTATCATTTTGGGTTATATAAAGATCCGATTTTCTTAGATTGCAGATTTCCGATATCACAAGTTCCACTTCTTTTGATTGCTGGTACAGGACAACAGGGATATTTTCTTTTATTATACCAGCTTTTTCAAATGCAATCTCAGCAAGAGTTTCACCGAGATATTGTGTATGATCCATACCAATTGAAGTTATAGCACTTATTACAGGAGTGCATACATTTGTCGCATCCAACCTTCCTCCAAGCCCAACCTCAATCACTGCAAAATCCACATTTTTTTCACTGAAATAAAGATAAGCTGTAGCCGTTATTATTTCAAATTCTGTAGGATGCTCAAATCCAGAATCAAGGATTTTATCAATCGCTTTTTTTACTGTGCTTATACTCTGTGCAAGCTCCTCATCTGATATATTAGAATTATTGATTCTAATTCTTTCATTAAATTCTTCAAGATAGGGAGAAGTGTAAAGTCCTACATTGTAACCTTGATAAACCAGCATATTATTTATATAAGAACATGTAGATCCTTTTCCATTTGTACCTGCCACATGTATTATCTCAAGGTTATTCTGTGGATTTCCTAAAATTTCAAGTAAATTCTTAACATTCTCAAGCCCTAACCTGGAACCAAATTTGCCTGTATTTTCAATATAATTTAACGCCTGTCTATAATCCATATCCGCCTCTTAATTATATTAATATTTTACTTTTAAGAGTTTCAGCCCTTGTGATGGAACCATAACTCCAGCATCTTCTCTTGATCCATTTTTTAATATTTCCTGCACTGAATTGATGTCTCTGCTTCCTGTTCCAACTTCAAGAAGAGTACCTGCAATTATTCTTACCATGTTTTGCAAAAATCCATTTCCCTCTATCTCAATCACAACTTCTCCATAATTATCTTGATAAATTACTATATCATATATTTTTCTCACTGTAGATTTCGTTTTAGATTTAAGGTTTGTAAATCCAGAGAAATCTCTTTCTCCAACCAGGAGTTCTGCTGCTTTTTTCATTTTCTCTACATTTGGCACATCGTTTATATGATATGCATATTTTCTTGTAAATACGTTGCGATTTCTGTCTGAAGATATCCTGTACTGATACGTTTTTGAATATACATTGTATCTTGAATGGAATCTGTCTGATACTTCAGATATTTCTTTTACATATATATCTTCTGGCAGATATTTATCAAAATGATTAAGCATACCTTTTTCGTCTATTTTATCATCTGTATTAAAATTTGCTGTGTAATTTTCGCTATGAACTCCTGCGTCGGTTCTTCCACATCCAACAAGCGAAACATCATGGCCGACATAAGTCTTAATTACAGACTCAAGTTTGCCCTGAATAGTACTTTCGTTTTCTTTTGTTCCTGTTTGTTTTTGAAATCCCTTATATCTTCCGCCATCATATTGTAATACTATTTTATAATTCATTTTCACTCTTTTCCCATACAAAAAGCAGCTCTGTCTCCTGTGTATTTTGATCAAATTGCCTGTATTGAAACTTAAAACCTTGCCTGGTAAGAAAACCCTGGGCATTTTTGTTTTTTTCGTATACAGATATAAATAATTTATCATGTTTTTCTTTTACGCAGTTCAGCAGCTGAACACCAATACCTTTGTTTTGAAAAGGCATTTCTACAA
This sequence comes from Proteocatella sphenisci DSM 23131, assembly GCF_000423525.1. Lineage (GTDB taxonomy): Bacteria > Bacillota > Clostridia > Peptostreptococcales > Filifactoraceae > Proteocatella > Proteocatella sphenisci. The sequence continues at coordinate 146,654 of NZ_AUID01000001.1, forward strand.
ATATTGCACCAATAGTACTTTCTTCAATTATAGATATAAAACCTACAACCCCTCCATCCATAGTGTAAACATAACTTTCACTGTTTAGTATATAATTTGATCTCATATTTTCAATAGCTTCATGCCAATAATTTTCATTAACAAAATCATGAGCTTCCACTATCGTCTCTATCCATACCTGCATAACGGCCGCAGTATCTTTAATCTCAAATTTTCTTATCATATAACTCACCATTCTTTTATATAACTCACCATTCTTTTATATAACTCAAAAAAATATACTCTGATTAATCACAATATGAAATTTTTATACATCAACGACTGTTGCATTCTCCATCGCCTCTGAAACCAGTCTCTCCACGTCAAGCGCTTCTTCAGCCTTATATATCTTTTCAAGTTTTGGCTTTGTGGCAGGTCTTTTTGGTAGAAATACTGTGCAGCAGTCTTCTTCTGGAATTATTGATGTTTCAAACGTGTCAATATTTCTTGCAATCTTTATTATATCTTCTTTGTCAAATGATATAAGAGGTCTGATAACTGGCATGGATTTTACAACATCATTGGTTGCAGTCAATCCTTCAATAGTCTGAGATGCCACCTGCCCTATACTTTCTCCAGTTACAAGCGCCCCACATCCTGTCTGCTGGGCTATCAGCTCTGCTATTCTCATCATAAATCTTCTTGAAAGTATGGTCATTAGCTCTTCAGGACATTTTTCAGCAATTTCCTTCTGAATAGGAAGAAGGTTAACCATATGGATTTTTATGTTGCCTGTATATAGAGATACTATCTTTGCAAGTTGCTCTACTTTTTGTGCCGATTTTTCGCTTGTGAAAGGAAAACTGTGGAAATGTACAGCTTCAATTTCAAGTCCTCTTTTTGAGGCCATATAAGTCGCTACTGGGGAATCTATACCTCCAGAAAGCAGGGTTGCTACCTTACCGTTTATTCCTACTGGCAATCCACCCACGCCATCAATTTTTCGAGCATAGACAATGTTTACGTTGTCTCTAAACTCTGCATACACTGTAAGCTCTGGTTTAAATACGTCAACTGCTATAACATCAGGGTTTTGAGAAAGAATATAGCCCGCTATGTCTTTTGTCATTTCAGGAGATGTCATATGAAAAGACTTGTTTTGTCTCTTAACATCCATTTTAAATGTCTTGTATTCTCCATTTTCAATTGCATCCTCAAAAACTTTAAGACAAATTTCCTTGAGGTTATCATATCCTTTTTCAGTTTTTATAGCAGGACTAAGGGTCACTACGCCAAAAACATTCTTCACTTTGTCAATGACCTGATCCATGATTTCAGGATCTGCATCGACATATATTCTCCCCTCTCCCTTGTATACTTTATAACCTTGCATTCCATAAAGTGCCTTCTTTATGTTCGTCATGAGCTTTTTCTCAAATACTGGCCTATTTTCGCCTTTTATTGCCACTTCACCATTTCTGATTATTATGGTATTAAACATTTTATCTCCTTCCAAATTTTGTTATCATCCTTATATCTTCAACTGCAGCTCTAAGCTCCTGTATACACAAATCAATTTCTTCTTTTGTATTGAGTGAAGAAAGCGAAAATCTAATTGCACCTTCTATTTCATTTTCTTTTAATCCGATGGATCTCAGTACGTGAGATCCTTTCTTTTTAGATGAGCAGGCTGAACCTGTAGAAACATATATGCCCTTACTTTCCAGAGTGTGCAGCAGTATTTCCGCCTTAGCACCAATAAAGGATACATTGAGTATGTGACATACTCCGTTCTCAGGAGAATTAATCTTTATATTTTCTATATTGTCTGTTATTGACTTCTTCAAATAATTCTTTAGCTCATTTATATATTGTGTGTTTTTAGTAAAGTCTCTGTCATTTATTTCCACAGCTTTTCCAAGCGCAAAGATCCCCGGTGTATTCTCTGTACCACAGCGATATCCTTTTTCCTGCCCACCACCTAAAAACATAGGATTAAGGCGGGAGGTGTCCCTTGCATAAAGAACTCCACTACCTTTGATTCCATGTATTTTATGTCCAGATACACTTAGATAATCAGCCCTTGATTTATCGACGTCAACTTTCAGTTTCATATAGGACTGAACGGCATCTATGTGAATGGCTGTAGCCGGATTTTTTTTCTTAACTTCATTTCCAAGTTTGTTTATATCAATAATATTACCCGTCTCATTATTTACATGCATTACACTTAGCAAAGCCGTTTGAGGAGTAATAGCTTCAACTATGCGATCCACCTCTATTATCCCATTTTCAGGTTTTATATAAGTTACCGTGTAACCTTCACGCTCATATTTTTTTATAAGATTAAGTGTAGCATCATGCTCATACTCAGTCGTAACAATGTGTTTTCCTCTTGAGTTTCGAATAGAAGAATTTATTGCAGTATTTATAGACTCGGTTCCACCAGATGTGAATATTATATTTTTAGACTTTGTATTTATTGTCCCTGCTATATTTTCTCTGATATCTTCCATTTTTTTTGAAACTGCTATAGCTTTATCATAAATTGACGATGGATTGTAAAACATGTTATTTATCGCAGAGTTTACTGCCTCTGCAACTTCTGTATATGGTTTTGTTGTTGCACTGTTATCAAAATATATTTCTTTCATCCTAACTCCAATATCCCTTAAAATTTAATAAAAAACAAAATATGCCTTTAATATAATATATAATTATATCACTTTATATTCATTACTACAAAAAGTAATTGTATATTTCATAATTTTATCATACAATATTTTGTGTGTCATTTTTAAAATTGAAATTTTTCAATTTTGTAAATCTTATTATTGGAGGCTAATTATACTTATGAAAAAACCTAAAGTGGCAATTATATTTACCGGCGGAACTATATCTATGACTATAGATGAAAAAATCGGGGCAGCCATTCCCTCCCTTTCAGGAGATCAGATACTCTCAATGGTAACAAATATAGACAAGCTTGCTGATATAGAACCCATTGAATACTGCGAAATTCCGGGACCACATGTTAATTTTGAAATGCTTTTTGAAATAAGAAAGATAGTCCTTGAACTTTCACAAAGAGAAGATATAACTGGGGTCATAATAACTCACGGAACAGATACACTTGCAGAAAGTGCATATTTCCTGGATCTCACCCTTAATATTAAAAAACCTGTAATTGTTGTAGGAGCTATGAGAAACAGCTCAGAACTTGGATATGATGGCTCATCCAATCTTGCCGCAGCAGTATGTACTGCAATTTCTCCAAATGCAGTGGGAAAAGGCGTCCTTGTCGTATTAAACAACGAGGTAAATACCGCCAGGGAAGTTACAAAAACCAATACCATGTCACTAAACACTTTCCAGTCAAATTATGGGCCTATAGGCATAATAGATACCAATGAATTTATAATCCACCGAAATATTGCTGTTCACGATTTTATCGAAACAGAAAAAATCGAAAAAAATGTTGTATTGATAAAATCATGTATGGATATGGGACCTGAAATCCTCGATTTCTGTATTGAAAAAGGATCTAAGGGCATAGTAATCGAAGCTATGGGTAGGGGTAATCTTCCACCTGATCTTGTCCCTTCAATTAAAAATGCAATTTCCAAAAATATAGTTGTTGTAATTGTTTCCAGATGCCCTTCTGGAAGAGTAATGTCAAGTTACGGATATCCTGGTGGAGGGAAAAATCTTCGTGATCTGGGGGTTATATTTGGTGGTGAACTTTCCGGAGAAAAAGCAAGAATCAGATTAATGTTGGCTCTTGGTGCCACCTCTGATATGGAATTCATTCAAAATATGTTTGAAAAAAATTACATCTAAAAAAATAAAAAACTGGAATAAACCAGTTTTTTTTATTGCTTATTTATCTATCTTCATTTGTAACTGCAAAAACGTAGGGTATATTTCTATAGTAATCTCCATAATTAAGCCCATATCCAACTACAAACTTGTCTTCTATAGAAAACCCTATATAATCTGCTTCCAGGTCCACCTGTCTTCTGTCAGGTTTATCTAAAAGTACACAACTTTTTATACTGGCTGGAGATTTTTTCATAATATGTTCCGTAACATATTTCATAGTAATTCCTGAATCAGTAATATCATCTACAACAAGAACGTCTACACCTTCCAGATTGTCCTGAATATCCATACTCACAGATACACTTCCACTTGATGTTTCTGAATGTCCATAGCTTGAGGTTATCATAAATGCAACTTTTAGTGGTATGCTCATCTTTCTTACAAGATCGGCGGTAAAAATAAAGCTTCCTTTGAGCAAAGACACAACCAGTAAATTCTTACCTTCGTAAGCCTTACTTATCTCTTCTGCAAGTTCACTTATCCTGTCTTTAATCTCCTCTTCTGAACAAAGCACTTCCCAGACCTTACTCTCTATATCCATTTTTTTCTCGCTTTCTTTACCAATATTAGTATTCCTGTTTATAGACAATTTTAAATAAAATACCTGGAAATGTCAATAATCAAATGTGTTTATTAGCTGAATGTCCTAATCCTAAAAATTCGAATCTTGTTTCAATCAATAATATTGCAACAAATACAGTAATGCATCCAAGTGCCATTTGTATGTTAAACAGTTCGCCTTCAAAAACAACCGCAACCAAGGTTCCAATTACTGATTCTAATGAAAGAATAAGTGATGCATGTGTTGCCGGAGTATATTTTTGACATATATTCTGAAGAAGAAATGCAAGCAGAGTAGACCCAAGTATCATATATGCTATAGAAATAGTTGCCTCTGATCCTAGTTTTGTGGGCATAGGTTCCATAATAAGAGCTGAGCCCAGAGAAAGAACAGCCGTTACTGCAAACTGGACTATTGTAAGAGCAATAGGATCTTTATCTTTTGCAAAAAAACCAATAGATACTATATGACATGCAAAAAATACAGCGCACATAAGAGTCCACATATCACCAACGTTAAGATGCAATCCATCTTTTAGAGTGATTAAACCTATCCCTGCCGTTGCAAGAGCTGCCCCAATGAATGCAAATTTGTCTGGTGCTTTTTTGTATATCATCCATACAAGGAAAGGAACAAAAATAACATTGGTAGCAGTTAAGAAAGCCTGATTTGAAATACTGGTGAACTGTAATCCTATAGTCTGCGCTGCAAAAGCAATATAAAGAAATATTCCAATTATAAATCCCGCTTTTATATCATCTTTATTTATTTTTTTAAAATTTTTAAAAAACACTATGCTCATTATGATTGTAGCACCTACAAATCTCATAGCCATCATCCAAAGCGGAGTTATATAATCCAGTCCTCTTTTTGTAAAAAGAAATCCCAAACCCCAAAGTAAAGCGACCATAAGTAATCCCAGATCTGCAAGCAATACTTGTTTTTTTGTCTTATCCATAATTATTCTCCTATGTAGTAAAATGCATGAAATATTTCATGCACTTTAAAAGTAACACTATATCTTACGCATTGTACATATGTTCAACTTGTGTTTGAACTTCATCATCTTCAAGATATTCATCAAATTCCATCAATTTGTCCATTACTCCTCCTGGAGTTATCTCAATTACTCTGTTAGCAATAGAACTTATAAACTGATGGTCATGAGATGAGAACATCATACATCCATTAAATCTCATAAGGCCTTCATTTAGGGCTGTGATGGACTCAAGATCTAAATGGTTTGTAGGATCATCCATTACAAGTACATTTGAATTCGCTATCATCATCCTTGAAAGCATACATCTTACTTTTTCTCCTCCTGAAAGAACCGAAGCCGATTTTAAAACTTCTTCTCCTGAAAACAACATCCTTCCAAGGAATCCTCTTATAAAAGTTTCTGTCTTATCAGTTGAATACTGTCTTAGCCAATCTACAAGATTTGAATCTATTCCTTCAAAATATTTTGTATTATCTTTTGGAAGATATGATACCGAAGTAGTAACTCCCCACTTAAAAGTACCACTGTCTGGCTCTTCTTCTCCAGTAATTATTTTGAACAGCATGGTTACCGCTTGCTCATTTTTGCTCATAAAAACTACTTTATCGTCTTTTGAAAGTCTAAAAGTTATATTATCAAGTATCTTGACTCCGTTTACAGTCTTTGTTATTCCATCTACTTCCAGAAGTTCATTTCCGACTTCTCTTTCAGGTGTAAACCCTACAAAAGGATAACGCCTTGAACTTGGTCTTATATCTTCAAAAGTAAGCTTTTCAAGCTGTTTTTTTCTTGATGTAGCCTGCTTTGCCTTGGAGGCATTAGAGCTGAATCTAGCTATGAAATCCTGAAGCTCTTTTGCTTTTTCATGAACTTTTTTATTTTGATCCTTCATAAGCTTTCCTGCCAGCTGACTTGATTCATACCAAAAATCATAGTTTCCAACATAAAGCTGTATCTTGCTGAAATCCACGTCACACATATGTGTACATACTTTATTAAGAAAGTGTCTGTCGTGTGATACTATTATTACAGTTGACTCTTCAAGGTTCATAAGGAAGTTCTCAAGCCACATTATAGATTTAAAATCAAGGTGGTTTGTAGGCTCATCCAGAAGCAGTATTTCAGGTTTTCCAAAAAGTGCCTGAGCAAGCAATACCTTGACTTTATCTCCACCCTTTAGCTCTTTTACCTGCTTATCGTGTAAATCCTTGGATATTCCAAGCCCCATAAGAAGAGATGCCGCATTTGATTCAGATTCCCAGCCATCCAGCTCTGCAAACTCTGCTTCAAGTTCTGCCGCCTTCATTCCATCTTCATCTGTAAATTCTTCTTTAGAATAAATTGCATCCTTTTCCAACGCTATCTGATGAAGTCTTTCGTGACCCATTATTACTGTATTTAAGACAATTTCATCATCGAACTGGAAGTGATCCTGCTTTAATACAGCCATTCTCTTTCCTGATTCGATTGTTACACTTCCCTCATTTGATTCTATCTCACCAGAAAGAATTTTTAGGAAAGTAGATTTTCCAGCACCATTGGCTCCGATTACTCCATAGCAGTTTCCGTCTGTAAACTTAAGGTTTACATCCTTGAAAAGCTGTCTGTCACCAAATCTGAGTCCAACTCCTGTTACATTTATCATTATATTACCCCTCACTTTTATATTATTAAATTATTTTACGCATACTATTATATTGTACTATATATTGTAATAAAAATACAGTTATTTTAACATAAATATTTTGATAATTGACATGTAAACCATTTACTTGTAAAATTTCATTACAGAGCACTCTGTAAATAAATAATTTATTTTATAGTAAGGGGAAATTATGAATATTTATAAAAAACTATCCGCAAATCTTATCACAGTTACTATCTTCCTGATTGCTTCCTCGGTTTATTTTGGATTCAGCCTTATACTTAGCTTTGCCACGGCTATACTCTATTCATTTATAGTCCTCCAGCGAAATGAATTCGATATCAGATTACTACTTACCCAATCACTTGACTCTGTATTAAAATACATACCTCTTTACATTACTATCTTCCTTATAGGCGCCACCGTCTCCATGTGGCTTTCATCTGGCGTCATAGCGTCTATGATTTATTATGGATTTAATTATGTCAGAGGAATAAACTTCCTTTTCTTCAGCTTTATAATAATAACGATGTGTTCTGTCTTTATGGGAACAGCTGTTGGAACGTTCAGTACTATAGGACTTATACTTTACAGCATAGGCTCTGCTATAGGAATACCTCCTCATATAATGATGGGTACTATTGTTTCAGGAGCATTTATAGCCGACAAGATTTCTCCACTTTCAGGACTTATGAATATAGTTTTAAAAGTCACAGAAACAAACTATAACAAGACCTTCAAATCTATGATGTATACCCTTATACCGTCTATGTTGCTTACTCTGACATTTTATCTTGTAGTCGGAAACAAATACATAGTGGGTGATAACATGAGTGACTTTGTAATACTTCAAGGCGCACTGAAAAGCTCATATATTATCTCGCCATGGCTGCTCCTGTTTCCCATATTTATAATTTTAATGTCCTCCCGGGGAATCAATTCTCTTTTCACAGTAGGCAGTGGGGTCTTAATTGGCTCATTCCTTACAATTTTTGTACAGGGATACTCTGATGTCACTACACTTGGCTTTCTTGTAAATGGCTTCGTACTCAATTCAGACAACACCTATCTTAGTTCCATACTTCATGGGGGAGGTGTTGCAGGTATGATTGAAGTCATAGCAATAGTTGTAAGCGCAATATTTCTAGTAAGTATCTTTGAGAAAAGTGGGATAATTAATTATATAATAGGAAATTATATAAAAAACATAAAGAACCCATCTGAACTTATCATGAAAACTGCCATTCTAAGTGGGTGCCTCACAATACTTACCTGTGATCAGACAGTAGGAATAGTGCTTCCTGGAACATTTCTGAAAGAAAAATACGAAAATTTTGGAATCGATTCAAGTGTCCTTGCCCGTACTATTTCTGACAGTGGCATAATTATTGCCCCCATAATCCCCTGGAATATAAATTTTATAATAATAACAAGCATAATCTCCACCGGCTTATCTTTCATACCTTATGCTGTGTTTTGTTTTATATGCCCTTTAGTTACGATAATTTCTTCTTTCTTCATAAAAAAGAAATCATATAATCCATAATTCTCTATTTTTCTCTGTATTTTTCCATTGCATTGATAAAGTTAAGTGATATTTTATAATCGCTGCAAAAATGTGTATGCAGATATGTTCCAAGGGTATTTCCTATGCAATACCCGCCTCCCCAGCGCTTTATATCGCCGTTTGACATTTCTTTGAACATATCATAAGCATTATCCATTTCAGATTCAAACACTGAATAGTGAAACTCGTGCCCTTTCACAATTTGATCTTTGTCTGATATGGTCGTTTGCATGTTGGACTTTCCACTGCAATATCCAAATCTTTGGAGTTTGCTTTGCATTTTACTTGTGCCTCTAAATATTCCCGTCATCTTGTATGAGTTCGCATTCATATCTTCAACTCTTTCTCCAAGATACATCAGTCCTCCACACTCAGCATATATGGGCATGCCTTCCAGTGATTTTTGCTTGATATTCTCAAGAATGCCCTTATTCATTGAAAGCTCTGAGGCAAACACCTCAGGGAAACCTCCTCCTATATAGATACCATCACACTCTGGAAGCTGTTTATCTTCAAGAGGGCTGAATTTTACCAGTTCCACTCCCATTTCTTCTAAAAGATCCAGGTTGTCCTGATAATAAAAATTAAATGCTTTGTCATAAGCTATTGCAAGTTTTACATTGGTTATATTTCTTATTTCATCTCTTCTTGCGCTGTCAAATTCATTCTTATCTCCTTCTGCTATCTTAAGAATCTTATCTATGTCCAAATACTCTTCAAGTTTTCCAGCCACATAATCCAGTTTATCATCCAGCTCGTCTATTTCAAAACTTGGGGTTAATCCAAGATGCCTTGATGACAAACTGAAGTTTTCATCTCTTGGTATTCTTCCTACAACTGGGACTCCAGCATACTTCATTATCGATTCTTTAAGGAGTGTATAATGACTTTGGGAATTTACATTGTTTACTATTACCCCTGCAATATTTACTTCTTTATCAATGTTTTTAAATCCATATACAATAGCTGCCGCCGATGCAGCCATAGCACGTGCATCTATAACCAGAATTACAGGACAAGATAAGATTTTTGATATGTTCGCACTACTGCAATAATCAAGGGATGATCCGTAGCCATCATAAAAACCCATAACCCCTTCAATTATTGATATATCCTTGTCTTGTGAATTTTTTCCAAATATATATTTGATTTCTTCTAGGGGCAGCATAAATTCATCCAGGTTCCTCGACTTATACCCGCTGGATTTAGTGTGATATTCTGTATCAATATAATCAGGTCCTACTTTAAAGGGCTGAACTTTCATATTTCTCTTCTTTAAGGCTCTCATAAGTCCACAGCTCACAGTCGTCTTTCCTGTTGAACTGCTAACTGCTGCAATCATTAGTTTTTTCATATGCTTTATTCCTCCATCTATAATTCCATTTAATCTTATTATTTTATATATATTGTGATATAATTTTAAATATAGTATTTAATAATTATATCATCAAGACAAGGAGTAATAAATGAATTTTTATCTTATATTTTCAAAAGTATCTGTTATCTTTCTTCTAATCCTGGTAGGGTTTTTTCTTTCGAAAAGGAGAATACTCTCATCCGAAGGTCAAAGAGAACTGACGTCGCTGCTTCTTTATGTGCTTCTTCCATGTACGCTTATAAAGTCCTTTGATATCGAATATTCATATGACATCCTCACAAGAGGTCTTAAAATGTCTTTTTTTATGTTTGGAATGTACATTATTTCATATTTTCTGGCTAAATTTATTTCTGGAAAATATGCGGAACCTGAAAACAGAAAAGACATCCATGTACTTTCTATGATACTTCCAAATGTAGGTTTTATGGGTTATCCAATTATCAATGCCTTAATAGGACCAGATGCAATAATATATGCTGTGATGTGTAATATGGGCTTTGAATTTTTTGCATGGACAGTAGGCATTAATACAGTGTCAAAGAATAGTCCGGTTAAAGTCACTGAAAATCCAGTTTTTTCACTACTCAAAACTCCAGCTATTCTTGCAATTTTAACTGGTATGGTGCTTTTTACTACGCCTCTTTATATTCCTGAGCCACTTATATCCACTGTAAACCTGCTTGCAGGCGCAATGTCTCCCGTAGCTATGATAATTGTAGGAATATCTCTTGCAAATAGTAATCTTTCCAATATAATAAAAAACAAGTATATATATATATCTTCTTTAGTAAGACTCTTTGCTATACCACTTATAACAATGCTTATACTAAAATTAATATCTGCTGAGAATTTGTCTTATACTATCCCACTTATTCTCATATCCATGCCCACAGCTGGCTACGCAACGATGTTTGCTACAAAGTACGAGAACGACAGTCTCCTTGCCTCAGAAATAATATCTATGAGTACACTGATTTCATTAATTTCTATTCCGCTTATACTAAGCCTTATGTAATTAATGATCTTCTTCTTGTTCATCGTTTATTAATATATTCAATGTTTTTCTTGTAAACATTACATTAACGAAAAGTGACACGATTATACCTACAATCGTGTCCAGCATTCTTGTAGCTGCCGCAAATATAACCTCATTGCTACCAACGTGAAGTATTACAATACTAGCATATACAACCCCCGTTACAGATGCTGCTCCTTGTTTTTTCATAAGCTTCATCACAAAAAGCATAGGTACAATCATAGCAGATATAAATGCAAACCTTACAATATCAATGTCCATGAATGGTATTATATTGACGCTGTAAAGAGCCAACACCCCAAACATACCTCCTGCAAAAGTTCCTATGATACGATTTTTAGAAACAGTCCAACTATTATCTATATCTTTTTGCATACATATTATAGCCGAAATAACTGAATATATAGGCTGATTTATTCCTCTTAGTGCATCTACACAGAAACACAAAAATGTGGCTATGGCAGTTTTTATTATCCTCATCCCTGGTTTTGGAACAAATTTATAAACATCAACTTTAGGTGGCATTTATTAGTCCTCTTTTTTTAATATTCTTTCTAATTTATCGATAAAAATTTCCATAGTCTTTATTCTCGCAAAGTTTTTACTTTTTGCTTCGATTATATTCCATGGTGCAAAATCAGTTGAAGTATAGTTTATCATTTCATCTACAGATGATTCATATTCATCCCATTTGTCACGATTTCGCCAGTCTTCACCTGTAATTTTATATTTTTTAGAAAAAGTGTCTTCTCGTTCATTGAAACGCTTAAGCTGTTCTTCTTTATCAATATGAAGCCAGAATTTAATTATTACAGCTCCCCACTTGTTGAGGGTGGCTTCAAATTCATTGATTTCGTTATAGGCTCTCATCCATTCTTCTTTTTTGCAATATTCTTCAACTCGCTCAACTAAAACTCTTCCATACCAGCTTCTATCATATATGGATATATGTCCTGTCTTTGGAACTTTTTTCCAGAATCTCCACAGGTAATGATGACCAGTTTCACATTCATTTGGAGCGGCAATGGTCGTTACATTATAACCGCGTGGGTCAAGAGCAGACGCAATCCTTTTTATGCTCCCACCTTTCCCAGCTGCATCCCAACCTTCATAAACAATAACCACAGGGATTTTCTTCTGATAAAGAATATTTTGAAGAGTCTCTATCTTGTCTTTATATTTTTTTAATTTCGCTTCATACTCTTGATCAGAAATATCTTTTGTGAGGTCAATTTCTTTTAATTTATTGCTTTTTAAAATATAAAACTCAGGTTGGATACTTATGGTGTTGTTGATTATTACACTTTTTTCTATATCTGATTTTACTTTTATGTGAGTTTTGATTTGTTCTATTATTATTTCCAGAGTTTTTATTCTTAAATACCGTTTATCGGTTGCAGGAATGATATTCCATGGAGCAGTTGTGTTACTCGTCCTGCCTATCATTACATCAAATGCTTCAAAATGCTCACTATATTCTTTATTATGTTTTTTATCTTTGTCAGTGACTCTCCATGCTGTCGTTTTATCATCTAGCAGTTTCTTAAATCTCTGTTTTTGTTCCTTTTGGTCTATATGAAGGAAAAACTTTATTATAAGTGTTCCGTCATCTGAAAGTTGCCTTTCAAAAGTATTGATTTCATCGTATGATTCTATCTTTTCCCGAAACTCACCTGCAGTATCTATGATATTTGTTGAAATGTCAAAATACCAGCTTCTGTCAAATATAGCTATGTTTCCATATTCAGGTGTTTTTTCCCAAAATCTGTAAAGAGGTGGCATTCTTTTTTCATATTCGTTAACTGCCGATATTGAATATACATCAAAGCCTCTAGGGTCTAATGACCTTATTACAGAAGATATAGTACTTCCTTTGCCCGACGCTCCCCAGCCTTCAAAAAGAATTATAACTGGAATTTTGAGTTTTTTAATATCCTGTTGAAGTAAAAACAGCTCAGATCTTAGATTATCTATCTTTTCATCATATTCCTCTTTAGATACAGAAAGTTTTAAATCGACTTTTTCAAGCATATCGTCACCTCTCGTATGTAAAAAGGTGACTAACCTCATAGAAATGTGTTAATCACCTTAAAAAAATATCCAATATTTTAATCCATCTTCCTGTTAACCTTGAATTTATCCCAAGGCTCTACCAGAGGTGGTTCTAACACAAATGTCATTTTTGTTTTTTTTGTAGGATGCATAAATTCCAATTTTGTGGACCACAAAGCAATCCCTTTTCTGCTCTTATATGATGATCCATACTTTCCATCACCCCAGATTGGATTTTCTCTGCTTGAAAACTGAACTCTGATCTGGTGAGGTCGCCCTGTAAGAAGATTCACTGAAATAAGTGTTAGCCTGTCTTTAGATTCTATCATCTCATATTTGAGTATAGCTTCTTTAGAATCTTTTACATTTTTACTGACAACTTTTACTGTATTTGTATCCTTGTCTTTCTTAACATAATCAACAAGTTGAGCTTTTTCTGCTTTAATATGACCTTCAACAACTGCCATGTATTCTTTGTAAAATTCCCTGTCCCTTATCTGTTCAGAGAGTCTTGATGCCGCCTTTGAGGTTCTGGCAAATACCATCAGTCCTCCTGCTACTCGGTCTAACCTGTGTACCATACCTATATATACGTCTCCAGGCTTATCGTATTTTACCTTTACATACTCTTTTACTGCTGTCAAAAGGTCTCTGTCTTTTGACTCATCCTCTTGCGTGGGCATATTGAAAGGTTTTTCAACTACTATTATATGATTATCTTCATATACTACATTTAACATCTATTTATTCTCCATTCTTGCATATATTCCGCACGGCAGAATTAAGTCACCATTTCCTATTGGTATTCCTATTTCACCAGAGGAAAATCTTGAATCAAATTTTTTAAATACAATTTTCATCATATTGCTTAGCGAGATATGAGAAAAGCCTGTTGTGTAGGAATTTACAAGCAGAAAAAGTGGATCGTCTGTCAGAACCTTTGAAGTAAGCTCAAGTAGTTTTGGCAACTCATCTTCAAGTTTCCAAATTTCTCCCTTGGGACCTCTCCCATAAGATGGTGGGTCCATTATGACAGCATCGTATTTGTTTCCTCTTCTTATCTCTTTTTCTACGAACTTGAATACATCATCCACAAGAAATCTTATCTTATTTTCTCTAAGTCCACTTATTTCAGCATTTTCCTTTGCCCATGTAACCATTCCTTTGGATGCGTCCACATGGCACACCTCGGCTGCTCCTGCTTTTGAAGCTGCGCAAGTCGCTCCGCCAGTGTAAGCAAACAGATTGAGTACTTTAACAGGTCTTCCGGCATTTTTTATTTTTTCTGTCATCCAGTCCCAGTTTGCGGCCTGCTCAGGAAAAAGTCCTGTATGTTTAAAGCCCGTAGGTTTTATATAAAAAGATAAGTCTTTATATTGTACAATCCACTTTTCGGGATACTTCTTTTTATTCTCCCATTGTCCCCCGCCTTGAGTACTCCTGTGATAAGATGCATGAACATCTTTCCACATTTTCTGATCTTTGTCTGTTTTCCAGATTATTTGGGGATCGGGTCTTCTTAATACCACATCTTTCCAGATTTCCAGCTTTTCGCCTTCACCTGCATCAAGTATTTTATAATCTTTCCAGTTATTTGCTAATATTAACATCAATTGCCTTCCTTATTTAATTATTTCCAGAAACTCTTCTCTGGTAGTTTTTTTTGTAAGCATTGAAAAAATCTTAGATGAAAGTTTTGTCTCTCCAATTAGATTCGCTCCAGTAAAAATATTATTCTTGAAAGTATAAAGTTTATAGTTTTCACCTTCAAGTATCTCTATTTCATCGTCTTTGTCAGTTACATCTCCAGCTGAATATACTCCTATATCCAGTGCTTTTAGTATTGTCGCAGGTGGATTCATAGTAAATTCGATACTTTTCCCAAGGATATCCATAGCTGCTACTTTTCCTGTTTGCATAGCTAATGGCCATATACCCAGACATACCCCGTTTACCTGAGCGCAGTCTCCCACAGCATATATGTCTTTATCCGAAGTCTTCATATCTTCTTTTACTACTATTCCTTTGTCTGTTTCAAGACCTGCTTCTGATGCAAGACCAATCTGCGGTCTTATTCCAACAGAAAACATAATCATATCTGTAGAAATCTCTTCGCCAGAATTAAGAATTATTTTTTCAACCTTATCACTTCCTATTATACACTTTGTACTTTTTTGCGTAAATACATTTATTCCTTCTTTTTCAAGTTCTTTAAGAATTATCTGACTCGCTTTTTCGCTGAGCTGCCTTGCCATGAGCCTGTCTCCAAATTCAAGTATATTCACATTTTTTCCAGATTTTCTAAAAGTCCATGCTGCTTCGATTCCTAAAAGCCCTCCACCTACTATAGTCACAGTTTTTTTGTCTCTTATATAGGTGTTTATATTTTCCATATCATCATAGAATTTCAGGTCAAATACTCCAGGTATGTCTGAACCCTCAACCGGCGGTACGAAATTTATACTGCCAACTGCCAACACAAGTTTATCATATTTTATATTTTCTCCTGAAGCAAATTCTACTGATTTTGAATCTCTGTCTATTTTTACAGCTTCTTTGCCAGTTAACAATTCTATATTCTTATCTTTATAATAGTTTTCTGCTTTAAGATAAAAATGTTTATCTTCTTTCCCATCACAAAGCATATGTGATAGTTGAGGCCTGTAATATGGGAGTCTGGTTTCTTTACCTGCTACCGTTATCTCAACGTCTGAGTCATTCTTTCTTAAAGTGTCTGCACAAGAAATCGCTCCTGCACTGCTGCCCAATATCAAAACTTTCATGTTTTTCCTCCTTAACGTGACCATATTGCTCAAGTCCAAGAAATAATATACAAAATTAATTATGTTATTTTAAATGATAACACAATAAAAGGCTGTCATCAAGTCACTGATTTTTTTATTTAAAAAATAAAAAAAGGATTAGAATAATCGTATACTCTAATCCTTAAATATTAGTCTTTCAAAGAATCCTTCATCTTTTTAAAGAAAGATTTTTCTTTTTTTTCGGAATTTTTTTCAGAATTCTCTTCCTTGTTACTTCCAACTGCTTCTGAATTCTTTGTTTCGCCTGTTTCAGCAGCAAATTCTTCAAGAATAGCTTTTTGCTTTGCTGTAAGGTTTTTTGGAGTTTCAACAGTAACTCTCACCATCTGATCTCCACGTTTATCAGGATTGCTTATATATGGAATACCTTTGTTCTTAACCCTGAATATTGTGCCTGTCTGAGTACCTTCTGAAACTTTGTACTTTACCTTGCCATCAAGAGTAGGAACTTCAATCTCAGCACCAAGTGCCGCCTGAGTAAATGAAATAGGAATTTCAAGCCATACATTATTTCCTTCTCTTTCAAATAATTTATGTGAAAGTACGTAAATTGTAAGGTATACATCGCCGCGTGGACCGCCCTTGCTTCCAGGTTGGCCTTCTCCAGCAATTCTAAGTGTTGATTCGTCATCTATACCTGCAGGTATTTTAACAGATTTTTTCACCTTTACAGTTTCGGTTTTCTTACCCTTACACTTTGAACATTTTTCTTCAATTACTTCACCGGTTCCATTACAGTTTCCACAGACAGCTGCGCTCATCATAGTACCAAAAGGAGTTCTAACCTGCTTTTGTACTTGGCCGCTTCCATGACAAACAGGACATGTTTTTGCTGATGTTCCTTTTTTTGCTCCAGATCCATGGCATTCATGACATTCTTCTTCTCTTGTTATATTGATTTCTTTTTCTACTCCAAAAGCAGCCTCTTCAAAAGTGATATTCATTCTGTAGCGAATATCTTCTCCCTTTTGAGGTCCATTTCTTCTCTGTCTGCTTCCTGTACTTCCAAATCCGCCTCCAAAGATACCTTCAAATATATCTTCGAAGCCTCCAAAACCGCCGCCTCCAAATCCGCCTGCGCCTCCGCCTGGACCGCCCTGTTCAAAGGCTGCATGACCAAATCTGTCATAAGCCGCTCTTTTTTGAGGATCCGAAATGTGCTCATATGCTTCATTGACTTCTTTAAAATTTTCTTCAGCTTTTTTATCATCTGGGTTTCTGTCAGGATGAAATTCCATAGCCTTTTTTCTAAAGGCTTTCTTTATTTCTTTCTCATCTGCATCTTTTGAAACTCCGAGAACTTCGTAATAATCTTTTTTCGCCACCGTATCACCTCTTCAAGGCAAAAGCCTGCGGAAAAATCCGCAAGCCTGCCGTAATATTTTTTATTACTCTTCTATAATCTCTGCATCAACAACATTGTCATCTTTAGCTTCTTCAGTTCCTGATTCCGGATTTTCTCCTTGAGCTGCCTGAGCTTCTTCATACATCTTTTGTGATATTGAATGGAATTTAGTCATTACTTCGTCTATTGCTTTTCTTATATCTTCGCCAGATGCATTTTCATCAGCTACAAGAGTCTTAAGATCGCTTATAGCCCCGTTTACAGCATCTTTTTCTTCTTGAGAAGCCTTTTCTCCCACTTCTTCAAGTGTCTTTTCAGTCTGATAAATTGTAGATTCTGCTTGATTAAGCGCTTCCATTTTATCTTTTTTCAGTTTGTCTTCTTCAGCGTGAAGTTCAGCTTCTTTAACTTTTTTATCTATTTCGTCTTCAGACAGATTCGTAGATGATGTTATAGTTATTGATTGCTCTTTACCTGTTCCAAGGTCTTTTGCAGTAACGTGAGCTATACCATTTGCATCTATATCGAATATTACCTCAATTTGAGGAATCCCTCTTGGAGCTGGTGGAATATTAGTCAATTGGAATCTTCCAAGAGTTATATTATCAGATGCCATTGATCTCTCACCTTGTAGTACGTGAATATCAACTGCCGTCTGATTGTCAGCTGCCGTAGAGAATACCTGAGATTTCTTAGTTGGTATTGTAGTATTTCTGTTTATAATTGGAGTAGACACTCCGCCTAATGTTTCAATTCCAAGTGAAAGAGGGGTAACATCAAGTAATAACAGGTCTTTTACTTCCCCTGTAAGAACTCCTGCCTGGATTGCAGCTCCAAGCGCAACACACTCGTCTGGATTGATTCCCTTGTGAGGGTCTTTGCCTGTAAGATTTTTTACAGCCTCTTGTACTGCTGGTATTCTTGTTGATCCACCAACTAGTATAACTTTATCTATATCACTTGTTGATAATTTTGCATCTGCAAGTGCTTTTTTTGTAGGTTCCATAGTCGCATCTACAAGTCTTCTTGTAAGCTCATCAAATTTTGCTCTTGTAAGGTCCATGTTAAGGTGCTTTGGACCTTCTGCCGTAGCTGTGATAAACGGAAGATTCACATTTGTTGACATTGTTGAAGAAAGCTCTTTTTTAGCTTTTTCAGCTGCATCTTTAAGTCTTTGAAGACTCATTTTATCAGCTTTAAGATCTACGCCTTCTTGCTTTTTAAATTCGCCTGCCATATAATCTACAAGTATATCATCAAAATCATCTCCACCTAATCTGTTGTTTCCGCTTGTAGAAAGCACTTCAAATGCTCCATCTCCAAGCTCTAGTATAGATACGTCAAAAGTACCTCCACCAAGGTCGAATACAAGTATTTTTTCTTCCCTTCCATCTTTATCAAATCCATAAGCTATAGAAGCTGCTGTTGGCTCATTGATGATTCTCTTCACATCAAGACCAGCTATTCTTCCTGAATCTTTTGTTGCCTGTCTTTGAGCATCTGTAAAATATGCAGGTACAGTTATAACTGCATCAGTTACTTTTTCTCCAAGGTAGCTTTCAGCATCTGCCTTAAGTTTTTGCAAGATTATTGCTGAAATATCTTGTGGAGTATATTTTTTTCCATCTATCATCACATTGTGATCAGTTCCCATCTCTCTTTTGATAGAACTTATTGTTCTTTCAGGGTTTGTCACTGACTGTCTCTTAGCCGGCTCTCCTACTATTCTTTCTCCATCTTTAGAAAATGCAACTATTGAAGGAGTTGTTCTAAATCCTTCTCTATTTGATATTACAACTGGTTCTCCACCTTCTAAAACAGCAACACATGAGTTGGTTGTTCCTAAGTCAATTCCTATTACTTTTCCCATTTTTTAATCCTCCTGAATTTTTATTCATAAAAACGTTATTGTTTATTCAAACTTCTATATTGCTATAGCAGTATTTTGGCTATCTAATTAGATACCTTTACCATTGCCGGTCTTATTACTTTACCCTTTAACTTGTAGCCTTTTTGAAATACTTCAAGTATCTCATCCGGATTTTCACCAGCCTCTTGCATTACTGCGTGATGCATATTATGATCAAATTTACAGTCTGTCTTTATTTCTTCAACACTGCTTTTTGAAAGTGCACCTTCCATCTGTTTCTTTATCATCTCGACCCCTTTGAATACAGATGATTCTTCATCATCAAAGGCATTTAGCGCCCTTTCAAAGTTGTCCATTATACCCAAAAATTCCATGATTATTTTTTCGTTTGCAAAAGCAGAAATATCTTCTTTTTCTTTTTCAGTTCTTCTTTTGTAATTCATGAAATCTGCCTGAGTTCTCTGCACAGTAGCTTTAAGCTCTTCAATCTGTTTTTTTGCCTCTTCAAGCTCAGCAGAAGATTTGTCTTTTTTTGTTTTCGATTTAGCAAAATTTAAGATTTTTTCTCCAGTATTTGCTTCTTTTTCTCTTGATTCCTGGTTGTCTTCAACATTTTCATCTGTACTGATATTTTCAGCCGTATTTTCAATAGCCTGTATCAGATCTTCATCCAAGGTGTTTTTTTCTTTCTTGTCCATTTTTCTTTCCTTTCTACGAGTCATTTATTATTGAATTTATTTTTGACTGAATATAACTTATGACTGAGTATGCTTTGTCATAATCCATCCTTTTTGGAGCTATCAGTCCTATCTTCCCTACTACAGACCCTCTATAATGAAAGTTGGCCGTTATAATGGCACAATCTTTAACCACTGAGCCCATATCCTCATTACCTATTATTATATTTATATCATTCTTCTGAATACCCTGTTTATCAAGGATGTTTTTAACTTCATCTTTGCTACTCAAAAAATCCATAAAGGATTTGGCTCTTTCGATATCATGAAATTCTGGATAATCCAGCATATTAGTAGCCCCATCAAGAGCAAATTCTAACGTGTTTTCATTTATGAATGCACTGTTTAGATTCATTGTAATATCATCAAATAAAGATGCATAGGCATCGAGTTTTATTCTTATGAAATCAAGAAGGTCTATGTCAATGCCGGCTATGTTTTTACCAACAAGACTGTCATTAATCATTGAACCCATAAGTTTTATAGTGTCATCGTTGACATCTGTACTCATATTGGCGATGCAATTATTTACTTGTCCATTATCAAGCACGGTAACAATAACAACTTGCTTCTCATTTATCTTTACCAGAGAAACATGTTTTATATATATTGCCTGAACATTTTTTTTAGAAACTGCGAATGCCGTATAGTTAGTTATTTTTGTAAGCATATTGAGAGAATGATCTATCAGTGCATTGATTTGCGTTATATTGTCAAAAATATTCATCTCTTCAAGTATTTTCATATTGTCATCTGTGTTTTTAAAAGGCAAATCTTCAAATAATAGATTTTGAACATAAAGTTCATAAGCTTCAGCTGATGGTATTCTGCCAGAAGAAGTGTGGGGTTGAAGCAATAAACCAAGCTTCTCCAGATCTGACATTTCATTTCTGATTGTCGCAGCACTCACTCCCAAATCCTTGTTTTTGGATATAGTTCTTGATCCAACAGGTTCGGCTGTATCTATATATTCTTTTATAATAAATTGCAGTATTCTTTTTTTCCTGTCACTTAAATTGATCAATGAAGTCATCATTTCACCTCACTCTATCTTTGTTAGCACTCTATAACATCGAGTGCTAATCTATACATATAATATACCTTTTTGCTTATTGTGTCAACATTATTTTCAATTTTTACAATAAAAAAACTCCTTATCATATGAAAATATGTAAGAAGTCTGGGTATCAATCAATTGGAGCGGGTGAAGGGGATCGAACCCTCGCAACCAGCTTGGAAGGCTGGGGCTCTACCACTGAGCTACACCCGCGTGGTAAGAAGGAAATCTTTAAAAGTACTATATATTGAAATTTTGGTGGTGGAGGGTGGATTCGAACCACCGAAAGCGATGCTAACAGATTTACAGTCTGCCCCCTTTGGCCACTCGGGAACTCCACCATATATTTGATTGTATTTTGGTGGGACCAATAGGGCTCGAACCTATGACCCCCTGCTTGTAAGGCAGGTGCTCTCCCAGCTGAGCTATGATCCCATGCAAACAATCAAGTAATTATTAAAGTAAGTATTATCCTTACTACGCTTATTATATTACCAAATCAACGGACTATTGTCAATGGAAATTTAAAATTTTTTTATATTTTTAAAAAATAGCAACCGAATTTTTCTGATCAAAGGGCTGTATGCTTACCTTAACAATCTCTTCTCTTGAAGTAGGTACATTCTTTCCAACAAAATCCGCCCTTACAGGAAGTTCTCTGTGACCTCTGTCAATAAGCACTGCGAGCTGTATGGATTTTGGCCTCCCAATTTCCATAAGCGCGTTAAGTGCCGACCTCACAGTCCTGCCGGTGTATAATACATCGTCCACAAGTACTACCACCTTGTCATCTATTGAAAATGATAGATTATTCCCTTCGCTTACAGTATTTATTTTTTTTTGTTCAAGGTCATCTCTATAATTTGTTACATCCAATTCTCCCGTACTAAGCTGAGCTTTCTCTATCTCATTTATTTTTTTAGAAATGCTTTGCGCAAGATATATTCCCCTTGTTTTTATTCCAACTATAACAATGTTTTCTGTGCCTTTGTTTTTTTCAATAATTTCATGACTGATCCTTGTAACTGCTCTGAAAATATCTTTTTCGTCCATAATTAATGCTTTCATTGAAAAATCTCCTTATACACTATATTTCTGTCAGCTTGTCTATGATATCAGAAAAATATTCTGGAAGCTGAGAATTGAATTCTACATATTCTCCTGTTGATGGATGAATAAAACCGAGTTTTCCGGCATGAAGAACAGGTCCTTGAGTTTTAAACTTGAAATTACCGCCAAAATATAAATCATCACCAAGTAGTGGATATTTTTTGTAGAGCGAATGCACTCTTATCTGATGAGTTCTTCCAGTTTCAAGATTAGCCTTCAAAAGACAGTAACCCTGGAACCTCTTTATTACTTCAAAATGAGTTACAGCCCGCCTTCCCCCCTCAACAACAGCCATTTTTAGCCTGTCTTTAGGATTTCTATCTATTGGTGCATCTACTGTATACTTATCTTCTTTGGGATTCCCTAATACTATCATAGTGTATTCCCTTATTATGCTATGGTCTTTAAACTGCTCTGAGAGCGAATTATGCGCCTTGTCATTTTTTGCAACAACAAGTACCCCTGTGGTGTTCTTGTCAATACGATGAACAATTCCAGGCCTCTTTATTCCATTTATTGTAGACAACTTATCCTTGAAGTGAAACAAAAGCGCATTCACAAGAGTACCCGTATAATTTCCAGGGGCCGGATGTACAACCATATCTTTGCTCTTATTGATTATTATAATGTCATCGTCTTCATACATTATATCAAGCGGTATGTCTTCAGCTAGTATATCAAGTTCAACTGGATCACAAATATTCATAACAATTATATCATCTTCTTGAACAATATAGCTGGACTTCTTTATTTTATCGTTCACTTTTATATTTCCGTCTTTGATATTCTTTTGAATAAATGACCTGCTGCTTATGTTTATCTGCGAAGAGAGATATTGATCAAGTCTCGTCCCAGAGTCTTCTTCTGTTACATAAAATCTGCTTTTTTCCATCTTAACTCCTTAATCACTTTTTAGCATTTGTAGCATTCATCTTTTGCATCTCAATATGTTCCTGATTTACATCCACAAGGACTCTCTCAAAATCCCATTCAAGATTGTTCGAAGTTACCGTTGCAAAAACCGGTCTTTTTATACCAGTTTCTTTCATCATGTCTATAAACTCAAATATACTTTCTCTGTCAAATCCTCCAAACATGCAAAGTTCCAGCTCATTTAAAGGTTGTTCTGAAAATTTGGGATCCGCTTCCTTTTCAAGTATATCAATTACCCTCTCAGAAAGCTCACTATTTTTTACAAAGTGAACCTCGTCGCAAAAATTAGAAGCAATACCAGAAATTACACCTAATCTCTGCTCATCAATTCCATACACTAATATTTTTTTCATATGCCCTCTTTCCCACATAAGAAAAATGTCTCAACAAAGACATTCTTCTTATATCTTATTATCTGCTACTTCTCTTTACCATCGCATTTTGTAACAGAAACCCCGCTACGGTTTCTAAGTTCACATTTATCTTTAGATGGACATGCATAACATCCATCACTTACTTCTTTTTTTAAGGATTTGATGAGAATATAAATGCCAAACACTACAATTATGAAACCAATAATATATGATAACATATTATCTCCTTTAGCCCAATAACAGGCTTGCAATCTGGTAAAAAGCCATGGCTACAAACCAGGCTATCCCCAGTTGATATAAAACCGAAAAAGCCGTCCATTTAAGTGAATTTGTTTCCCTTCTTATAACACCTATTACTGATACGCACGGTGTATAAAGAAGAACAAATATCATAAAAGCATAAGCTGAAATAGGGGTAAATGTTGAAGAAAGCGTCGCCGCAAATTCGCCAGCAGTCTCACCCACTCCATAAATTATTGCCATATTTGCAATTACCACTTCTTTTGCAAGTACTCCTGTAAGAAGCGAAAGTGATGCCTGGTAGTTTCCAAAACCAAGTGGTGCAAATAAAGGGGCAATAAGCTTTCCAATTGATGCTCCAATACTGTTATTTATTTCTGAAGGTCCAGCAAAGTTGTAGTTAAGGATAAACCAAAGGACTATCGAAGCTCCAAATATAAGCGTTCCCGCCCTTATAATAAAACCCTTTACCCTGTCCCATATATGAAGAAACAGGTTTTTTAATGACGGAAATCTATATTGAGGAAGTTCCATAATAAAAGGAGTTTCTTCAGCTTTAAATAGAGTCTTCTTAAAAACAAGACCAACTGCAATTGCAACTAATATACCCAGTGCATACAAGGAAAAAACAATATATTTCTCATTGCCCGGAAAAAAAGCTGCTGCAAAAAGAGTATACACTGGCAATCTCGCCGAACATGAAACAAAGGGATTTATCAGTATAGAAGTAAGTCTGTCCTTTTCACTTTCGAGCGTCCTTGTACTCATTATCGCCGGAACATTGCATCCTATTCCAAGTACCAAAGGTATAAAAGCCTTTCCACTAAGACCTATGTTTCTCATTGCTCTGTCCATTATAAAAGCAACTCTGGCCATGTATCCAGTATCTTCCATGAGAGATATCATAAGGAAAAGACAAGCGACATTGGGTATAAAAACAAGAACTCCACCAACGCCTGAAAGTATCCCATCAACAATAAGAGATATGAGCCACCCCTGCGCTCCAATGGAGAGTAAAAGCATTTTTACTGCAGGCGCAATAGTTTCTGTTATAAGTCCATCTATCAACTCATTAAGCGGATTCCCAACAAGATCAAAGGTAACAAAAAAAGTAAAAAACATAAATAGTGCAAATATTGGAATAGCCAGATACTTGTTAGTTAAAACTTGATCTATCTTGTCACTTACCGTATATTTTTCTTCTTCAGGTTTTTTTAATATAGCTCCTGATATGTTTTCTATAAATTCATAGGTTAAATCAGTCTTTTGTTCTTCTCTCAAATCTTCAGAGTCAGCAATTTTTTCAATTTCTGAAATTTTATCAAAAAAATCCTTAATCAAAGGAGTTTCTTCATTACTAATATTTTGGGTCCTTATAGCTTCAACAAGCTCCTCTATTCCTTCATTTTTTGAAGCTACAATAGGAATCACTTTTAAGCCCAAAGTTTTTTCCATTTCCTTTATGTTGATCTCGTGACCCATTCGTTTAGCAACGTCCACCATATTTAAAGCAATTACCATGGGCTTTTTTAGTCTCAACAGTTGAAGAGAAAGAAACAAGTTTCTTTCTAAATTTGATGCATCTACAATATTTACTACTACATCAGGATTTTCTTCAATTATATAATTTTTAGATACTATCTCTTCCATAGAGTAGGGTGAAAGAGAATATATACCCGGTAAATCAACAATTTTTATTTTATCTCCATTGGAAACAAAATAACCTTCTTTTTTTTCTACCGTAACCCCTGGCCAATTGCCAACATACTGTCTGGACCCTGTAAGAGAGTTGAATAAAGTGGTTTTTCCGCAGTTTGGATTACCTGCCAAAGCTATTGTAAAGTTTCTTTGCGACATATATTTTCTCCAATTAATTTATTTTATTGTCTAAAAAAGGCAGGGTGCTGTATCCTGCCATTGAGATTTATTTTATACGGATATTTGAAGCATCCGACCTTCTTATAGCTATATGAGAATTCTTTACCTTTATATCAATAGGATCACCCATAGGAGCTACTCTTTCTATTTTTACCGTACTTCCCTTGGTGAGACCCATATCTACAATCCTTCTTTTTAAAATTCCTGTTATATCTATAGATTCTACCACCGCTGTTTCGCCAATGTTTAAATCACTGAGATTTCTCATAATATCCTCCATGATGATTCTTGTTTAAATTATAAAATTAAATTAGGACACTATAACTCCGTGTGCTGTTGATAAATTAATTACAAGTTTGGAGTTTAAAACTTTTATCAACATAGAACCATTTTTAGATCCTTGTATTATTTTAATTCTGGTGCCTTTAATCAACCCAAGTTCATTAAGTCTTTTTCTAACTGCGAGATTTCCTCTGAAATCCACAACCGTTACTTCATTATTTGTTCTGGCCATACTTAAGGGCATATACAACACCTCTCTCTAATGATCCTTTATAAAAGATTATTCTAATTGATAATCTATATCAATTATATTATAGATGACCCATAAAGTCAAGAATCAATGTAAAAATAGCATGAATTATATTTTTACACTTGTATATAATTAAAATATGGCCTAAAATGTATTTATAATTTAAAAACGAGAGGTGCAAAATGAGTAAAAAACACGGTGCAAATTTGTTTGAGCTGTCAAAACAATATAATTTTGATATAAATAATATACTAGACTTCAGTTCTAATATAAATCCCTTCGGTGCAAGCTCCAAAGCACTGAAATATATTTCGGAAAATATCGATATAGTTTCCATATATCCCGACCCAGATTACATCAAACTTAAAAAATCAATTTCTTATTACTGTGAATGCGTAGATGAAAATATCATATTAAGTAATGGTGCCACATCACTTATATCAAATTATATACAATTCGTTTCCCCCGAAAATTCATTGCTTATACAGCCCGCCTACTCTGAGTACGAGAGTGAACTTTTAAACCACGGTTCTAAAATACACAGATTCTTCCTTAATAAGGAAGAAGACTTTATTATTGATACTGACAAATTAATTGACTATGTTAACAAAGAAAATATAGAGCTCGTTATAATATGTAATCCAAATAACCCTACGGGGACAATAGTTTCAAGAACTGATATGATAAAAATGATAACAAATACTAAAGCGCAATTTCTTATTGATGAAACTTATATAGAGTTTTCAGAAAAAGATGTTTTTTCATCTGCCCCTTTAACTACAGATTATGATAATCTTTTTGTAATACGAGGTACAAGTAAGTTTTTTGGAACACCCGGGATAAGACTGGGATATGCTCTCACTTCAAACAAGGATGCGAGAACATTCATAAACTCCAAATTTAACCTCTGGGATATAAACATAATAGCCTCGACTATGGGAGAAATAATGTTTACGGATTCTGAATATATAAATGAAACTTTTAATAAACTATCAAATGAGATGAGCTTTCTTAAATCAGAACTTTCAAAATTCAATGATCTGAAAACTTATCCGACCAAGGGCAATTTTATATTATGCGAAATCCTTAATCCTGATATTAACACAGAATTTATATATAATGAACTCATAAAAAAAGGAATCGCAATAAGAAACTGCAGCAGTTTTAATGGACTTGGTGAAAGTTTCTTCAGAATATGTGCATTAAAACATAATGACAACGAACTATTAATATCAGAACTTGCAAAAATCCTTAATAAAAATGAATAATGCATATGCATTATTCATTTTTATTAATTAGTTTATCTTGTTATGTGGCCCGCTGTCGCGAGGAGGAGTTTTATTCTCAAATTTTACAATCTTACTTTTTTTATTGTTACCCGCCAATGTTTCTTCAGCCTTGATTTTTTTTATTTCATTGCCAATAATGGTACCTATAAAGACAAACATGGCAGCACCAACTATAATATCTTCTATCAAGCCAAAACCAGGCGATGTATTAGGAATAATGCCCATTGGCAAAATGACATATATTAAAGTCAGCAACAAAAGCGACAATATAAACAGCTTCTTGAAAAAAGAAACATTTTTTGATTTTAAAACTACAGATAAATCCTTTATATACCTGAAATCACCAAAAATATTCAAATAATCCAGGATTTTAAAATTATCAAATTTCATATTATTTTTTTTTTTCATACTAAACACCTGCTTTTTATAATATTTAAAAAGTCATTTAAGGAGCCCTTATGAACTACGAACAAATTAAAGAATACTTCGAAAACTATCAGAGATATATTTTATCTTCTAACGATTACACAATATCTTCAATCCTTATCCCACTTGTCGATATAGATGATGAACTTCATATAGTATTTCAGATAAGATCATCATCTCTAAAAACTCAGCCAAATGAGGTCTCCTTTCCCGGAGGAAAGATGGAACCTGGTGAATCTCCTTTAGAGACTGTAATCAGGGAAACTTATGAAGAATTTGGCTTGGAAAAAGATAAAATAGA
Organism: Proteocatella sphenisci DSM 23131; assembly: GCF_000423525.1. Classification (GTDB taxonomy): domain Bacteria; phylum Bacillota; class Clostridia; order Peptostreptococcales; family Filifactoraceae; genus Proteocatella; species Proteocatella sphenisci. The sequence continues at coordinate 174,672 of NZ_AUID01000001.1, forward strand.
CATTACCACAGAACTCGATTTATTTGTAAGTCCATTTGGAATAATAATTCATAGCTTCTTGGGTAAAATATCCAGTATCGATGATATAAAGATAAATACCGATGAAGTAGAATCTATATTCACTGTACCATTGTCCTTCTTAAGTAATTATACCCCAGAAGAGCATGTCAACTCACTAATTCCAAATTTTGATGATAACTTTCCTTTTGACCTCATCCCAAACGGGAAAAAATATAAATTCAGGAATGCAAACTACAAGACATACTTCTATAGATATAAAAACAAGATAATATGGGGCATGACAGCAATGATTCTCGAAAACTTTATAGGTAAACTAAGACGATTGTAATTATCTCAAATTTAGAGTATAATAATATGTCGACATTTGATAAAAATTGAAAGGAATTAATATAAATGAAATTAGGAATAGTAGGATTACCAAACGTAGGAAAAAGTACACTTTTTAACGCAATTACACAAGCTGGAGCAGAATCAGCAAATTATCCGTTTTGTACAATCGAACCAAATGTAGGAGTAGTATCAGTACCAGACGAAAGACTTGCGCAACTTGCAAAGATTTACGATTCAAAAAAAATAGTCCCAACCTATATAGAATTTTATGATATAGCCGGACTCGTTAGAGGTGCCAGCAAAGGAGAAGGACTAGGCAATAAATTTTTGTCCCACATAAGAGAAGTAGAATCCATAGTTCACGTTGTTAGATGCTTCGAAGACGAAAATATTACCCACGTAGATGGTGATGTTGATCCTCTTAGAGACATAGAGACCATAAACCTGGAACTCATATTCTCAGATATAGACCTGGTAGGAAGAAGACTTCAAAAATCGTCAAAGCTTGTTAAGTCTGACAAGTCACTTGCATTCGAAGTAGAAGTTCTTCAAAAAGTACTTGAGGTACTTGAAGATGGTAGATCGGTAAGAACCGCAGACTTTACAAAAGATGAAGCAGAATTTGTAAAAGGCCTTAATCTGCTTAGCTACAAGCCCATAATATATGTAGCAAACGTAGCTGAAGGTGACGTTGCTGATAACGGAGACGGAAATAAATTTGTGCAAATAGTAAGAGATTTCGCAAAGACCGAAAGTTCAAGCGTTATAGTTGTATGCGCTCAGATAGAAGCAGAAATATCATTGCTTGAAGATGATGAAAAACTAATGTTCCTTGAAGAACTTGGACTTAGCGAATCAGGACTTGATAAACTTGTAAAAGAAAGTTATTCACTGCTTGGCCTTCTGTCATTCCTTACAGCAGGACCTCAGGAAACAAGAGCCTGGACAATAGTAAAAGGAACAAAAGCCCCTCAGGCAGCCGGAAAAATTCACTCCGATATAGAAAGAGGATTCATAAGAGCAGAAACTATATCATTTGACGAAATAATGGTGCACGGCGGAAACCTTGCAAGCGCAAGAGAAAAAGGCCTTGTGAGACTCGAAGGCAAGGATTATGTAATGAAAGACGGCGATGTCGTGCTGTTCAGATTTAATGTTTAGGATTTAGTGTAAATATTAAAATACAAAATTATAGCACACAGGAAGTCGGATAACAATTCACCTTCTGTGTGCTTTTTTTGCCTTTAGATATCTATTGAGTTCAGTAAAGCTTTTAGTACCTTGGCTTCTTCGATTGACAAGGTTACTCCCTTGCCCATTTTTTCATGATCCGGAGCCCATTCTCTGATGTCATATTTAGGCTCTCTGTCGTTCCAGCTAATCAAATTAAACTCTTTAGTCCATCCTTTTGAGCTTTCTGATAATATTCCTATTTCTTCAGTTATTTCATATTTTATATCCGCCATATACTCTCCTATAAAAATAAATTTTAACATTTAACAGTTTCTTCAATCACTTTAACCTCCGAATCATTTATATCATAAATCTTATAGACTAATTCATCTATTCTTTTATCGATTTCAGAGATTTCATCATCTGAAGATACTTCTAAAGCCTTGATATACTCGTCAACCAATTTTACCATCTCAATATGATCAATCTCGTCAGCATACTTTATTGGCAAACGCCTTACATCATTAACTAATATTTTTGGAAACAATCCCTTATTTGCTTTTGGTGAGCTTGACATATGATAATAAGTCATCAATTTTGAATTCAAGATCCCTAATATATATTTAATGTTACACTTTATATTAATACAATTAATAATTGATGGTGTATTATAAAATTCTTCTGATGTGAACGCCGCTAATATTCTAGGATTTGTTATTTCTCTTATAAGTATTCTTTCTGAGTTGAAATATTCTTTTTTCCTAGGCGCTGCTAACCAATCGCCATAACTTATCCATATTTTTCCATTCCATTTAATAGAAAATCTATTCACGTCCTTTCCAGCTAACTCTGGCCTGTATGTTTCATCTTTTTTAAAATCAGAATGCCATACTCTATTCTTTATTGTTTCTATTGAGTGACCCCTGTACTTATCATAAGGAATCAACCCTTGAGAAATATCAGAAATATCGCTAAATGGTATAGAATTATTAGTTATTTTTTTACATATGATTATTTGATCATTACTCTTATCAATAATATTGAGCCAGTTATCAATAAAATTTGATAAATCATTTTTTGTTGTACATTTGCTTTTTAAAAATTTGATTTGATTTAATTTGATAGTCATTTTGTTGAATTTTGCAAAAAATTCCTTATCATTATTCTTTAAAAGTATAATACAAGTTCTAACTTTTGCAGAATCAAATACATCAATATTAGACAAATCGTCAATTACTAATATTTCCCAATTTTGTATAAGCTGTTCCCTATATTTTTTGGCATTAATATTAGCCATAAACATATTCGGTATTATATAATTCACTAATCCATCAAACTTTAACAACTCTTTGGATTTATCTATAAAGAAATTTGAAGACTCATAATCAGGTACAAATCTATATAATTTTGATAATATATTTTTTTCATTCTTTGAAAATTTTGCACCATAAGGAGGATTACCAATTACTACATCAAACCCGCCTTTTTCCTTAAACACTCTTGCAAACTCAAGCTGCCATAGAAAGAATGGCGGAGACGGCTGATTTTTTACTTCGTTATATTTTTCAACTATTGCAGGATTTATTCCCTCTCCCAGGTTCAGTAATACAATATTATCAATTATTGATCTGATAGACCGTTTTATCTGTTCTTTTTCAGAATGATTTTTTTCATAAAACAGTCTGTCCTGTGCTTCAAATAGCCTTGAAAGTAACGAATCGTACTGATTCTGACCCACTGAAATCTGATAAACTCTATTTCCAAACAAATCACTTTCGTTTATAAGCTTTGCTCCATCAAGCTCGTCAATGAGGCTGTTTCCACATCTTATATTGCAATCAAGGTTTGGCAGCGGTCGCGGATTTCTGGTTACTGCGTGCATACCATCATCAACTGCATTTTCATCCGTTTCCTGATCTACAACAAGTGAAAGCCAGAGTCTGAGTTTTGTTATATCTACTGCTGAAGGATCTATGTCTACTGCAAATATTGAGTTTTTTATAGTGTGATACTTCAGATTCAAAGGATGTCGGTCTATTTCGTATAGCATTCTGGATTTGAACTTATCATTGATAATCATTACCATATATTCTGTTATGTTTTTTCTAGCCCTTACTATCTCAGACAGCATTCCCAAAGGAAATGCACCTGAGCCCACAGCAGGGTCAGCTACTCTGATATTTGCAAGTGCATCATCCACATCTTTCAATCTGTTTATATTGCTTTTTGTGTCAAGAATCTCCGTTGAAATAAACAGTTCTGAATCTCCGTTTCTGCTGCTTATATTCGTATCCTGATCTTTCATGAACTCACCGTAGACAATAAAATCTTTTATGGCATCATAGGAGATTCCCGTTTCATTTGAAATGTGATTTGCAAGGCTCTCCTGACACATATAGTGAACTATCTCTCTTGGAGTATAAAATGCTCCCTTCGATTTTCTGTCTTTTACATCCAGAAGGTTTTCAAATATCTTTCCTAGCATCTCGGGATCTACTGCAACTTCTTTTTCAAGCGGTTCGTCTTCGTTCATTGTAAAGTTATATCTGTCGAAAATGTCCAGTATTCCGTCCGCATCTTCTTTTCCTTTTAAATCAATGTTTGAGAACATTTCGTTTGGAATATCAAAATCATTGTGGTTCCAGTCATAATTGTCAAGAGGTTCAAAAAGGCCGCCGTTCAAAAATGGTACTTTGCATTTCAGCTTATTGTAATATCCTATATCTCCTCGCTGCTCGTTTAATGCTTCATAAAAAAGCGGCTCCAGATAATCGTCAAAAAAATTAAGATTCTTTTTCTGGCAGTTGTCATACATCTTTCTTAAAAAATCTCTTGGACCAGTACCCCAGGACTGACCTTTCAGTGCTGCCGCAAGTATTTCCTGTTTGCTTACTTCATATTCTTCAATCGTCTTTCCGCTTATTCTTGTATACTGATCTTCACCCGTCTGTCCATATACTGCAGGAATAATCTCTTTTGTGATTTTTCCTTTAAAATACAGTGCGTCATTATACTGCTTTTGTGTCAGTGTTTCAGGAAAAGCATTTACTCCCAGCCAGCCTTTTTTCTGAATAAAATAAAGGAATGCAAGCTGACCCATGAGTTTTTTTGAAAATTGTTCACTCGTGAAGTCCAGACGCTCTGCTTCGTGCATAAAATCTTCATTTGACTCCAGATGCTCTTTGAGTCCGATGTATTTTTTTCTATAGTTCTCAAAAAATTCCTTAGTAACTTTTTCAACGCTGAATGCCTCTTCAATCTGATCCAAAGTAGGATTACCCTGATCATCCATAAATATTGGATACAGTCTCTCTTCAGCAGTATGACACGGCTCCAGTTCTCCCACTAAATATGAATATCTTTTTGCAGGTGTGAGTTTCTCGGTGATTTTTCCTTTTGCAAATTCGTAATCCAGCCTAATAAATGACAGTCTCCACTTGCCTTCTCCTTTTGTGTAAAATGCCGCTATTGCTCCATCAACTCCAGCCGCATCCATGAGCTTTTTTACAAAGTTTCTCTGCATGCTGCGTGCATTTTCTACAGTTTTATGGCTTTTGAGTTCTACTGCAAACACTGCAATCTTCGCTCTGTCTTCACCAGAAAAATTTGCAATATGATGATATCCCTCTATGTGATAACTGAATTCAGACCATTTTCTCGAATCATTCACAAATTTGTCAGGACGAACGATCTCTAAATTATTAAAGAATTCAGTTGTAAATTTTGTAAATTGTGATATCTCAAAGGATTTTTCAAGCGTATCTTTGAAAAATTGTTTTCTTGCGTCCATAATATATTAAACCTCGCTTTTTAAATACATTGAAAGGATAATTTGCTTTTCTTCTCTTGATTTTTTTGTACTTTGTCTTGTTTCTGCAAAATATGCAGAAGGTACCCCATTCATTATAACATTGTAAACTTCTGCTTCATCTTCGACATTCTTGAGGTCTTTTATTATCTGCTTGCTTATTCCGCTTGGGATTTCACCATTTTCCCAGAGACCAAGCATCCTTACAATATATGAATCTTCTACATCTGTTAGTATTTTGCTTTTTTGAAGTGCTTTAAGATATTTTATTATTTTTGAATCGTTTCCTCTTACACCTGATTTATCGGCTACGATTTCAATTTCCTGCGAAAGTGCATCATCGAATGCATTTTTATTTTTTTCAAGATGATCAAAATAATTACGTTCAACAGAGTAACGTTTTTCAGCTCTATCAGATTTAATATAATTTGCTGCTGAAATAAAAGATATTTCTTTTGTACTATCTGTTGTTATAAAAAATTTTTTTAATGCACCTTTTCTTATGAATGTAATTGTTCCATCGGCATTTATTCCAGAGAGTTTTTTGGCTGTTTTAGCTTTCAATGGCAGCTTCTTTATCTTTTCAAATAATTCCGGTTCATTATCTCTTACTCTTCTTATTTCCGCAAGAAATGCAAGTTCCGGATTAATACTTTCGGTATCTTCATCCAAATTTTTCGTCAGTTCTTCATACAGCTTATGGGAACTCACTTCTTCATCATCTGAGAGATATTTGAAATCTTCTCCGAGAGTATCGTGAAACAACTGTAATTTAGATATTATCCTGTCTTTTATTGGTAGTTGAATATCTGTCTGTGAAGTTGGGAAAAAATTATAAATATAAATATTCTCGTGTTTACTACCAACTCTGTTTATGCGTCCGCCTCTTTGCATTATCTTTGTCGGGTTCCATGGCAAATCATAGTTTATTAAAACATTTGCCCTATGAAGGTTTATTCCTTCTGCTAACACATCTGTAGTTATAAGAATATCATATTTATCTTTATTTAGGTCCTCATATTTTGGATTGAAACTATATTCAACATCCATCTTATGGTATTCACTACTTTCACCACTGAAATAAGTTAATCTGCTGCCATAAATATTCTCAAGATTTTCTTTTAGATATTTCGCTGTTTCTTTAGATTCTGTAAACACAATTATTTTTGCACTTTTCAATATCTCATCAGTCTGAAGTTGTTTTACAAATTCATCCAGCTTTGGATCTTCTTTAATTTCATCCCAATGTTCTTTTAACTGATTCAAGATAGCTAAGTCATATTCAAGCGCTGGCAAAAATGTAGGTTTTAGAGCTTCAGATTTAAAATGATATATTTTTTCTTCATCAACCAATCTCATTAATTTTGCATCATCTCCATTATCCAACAGGTCATATACATTAATTTTTTTACTGACGTATACATCTCCAGTTTTAACCATTTTTATAAATTTTTCATACGATAGAATAAATCTGGATAGAGTCATCCTAAAAGCATGAAAACTGCTTTCGAGTCTCTTTACAAGTATCGCTTTCATGAATCCACTCATATTCTGCTGAGAAACTAAGATTGATGCGTATTTTTTATTATCTTTAAGATAAAGTAAAGGTGTATATCTTGCATATCTTAAAGTCTTTATTGCAGCTATCGTCTCACTGAAAACGTCATCTACGGCTTTATCAAATGTGTATATTATCTTCTCTGGTGCTCCAAGCTTTGGAAATTTCAAGCCTTGATTTTTTAAATCATCAGCATAATATTCAATAATTTCTTTTCTAGTGCGCCTTATCATGACGTTTCTAAGAACTTGATCTCTGATATTCTCAGAATTTCTTTTAAGTACAGCTTTATATTCTGCTGTTCCCTTCTTTTGTTTGTTCAATTCAGTATTCATTTTTGCAAAAAATGATTCTAAATTTTTTACATTTGGAATAATCGTACTGTTATGCTTTTGCTGAAAAAGATATATTTGATTTTCTATATCACTTGAGTAATTATTTATTGGAGTAGCCGAGATTAATATAACTTTTTTATCTTTACATATTTGATGCAGATGCCCATATGCTCCGGTGTCACTGTTTCTAAATCTATGAACTTCATCTATAAATATATAATCATATCTTTCAAGCTTTTTAGGATTGTCAGCGATTCTCTCAAGTTTTCCAAGAGACACGACATCTGCAATAACATCAAATTCCTTCATGACTTCTTCCCAGTAATCAACTAAAACCGGTGGACAAATCACGAGTTTATTATGTCCTTTTTTGAGACTTTTTGCTAATAAAGCTGATATATATGTTTTTCCCAAACCGACAACATCCGAAATAAAGACTCCACCATAACTATCTAGTACTTTTTTTGCCTGAGTTACTGCATCAAGCTGATACTGAAGTCGCATATACCCATCAGGGAGGAGTTTTTCTATCGCAGCATTTTTATCGGAATTTATTTCCTCTTTAAAATATTCATAAATAGTTTTTAAATATAACTCATATGGAGTTATATCACTCTTTAACCAAGTCTTCCCTTCTATAGTTTCTATGTATGATTCTTTAATATCTACACCTTTTATCCATAGTTCCTCAAACTTTTCAAGCGCAAAATCCACGTCTCTGCTATCTTTTAATTCAACATTGAATTCTAAATTATTCTTCAACCCCGCTTCTGAAAAATTACTTGAACCAGTGATTACACTTCCATACATATCAGGAATCAGAGCCATGTTCTTTCTCATTATGTACACTTTTGCATGTATTGGCGATTCTGTATACATTTTCACTTCAAGTTTTCCATTGTTAAGCCATTCAATAAAAGTCCTCACACCTTTTTCAACATCCATTGTATCATCTGATGAAGTAAATTCTTTTTCGATACTTTCAGAATATGCTTCTTTTGCTTCTTTTTGTGATAAAGATTTGGCAACAAACTCTTGCTCCGCTTGTTTAATTATCTCAACAGTCCTGTTGTCAACATTTAACCCTACTAATATTCGTATCTTATCAAGTTTTTCCATTGCTGGATACATTCTGAAAAAGCCACTGGTTCTAAAATATCCCACTAAAACGTCAAAATATTGTGTATTGCTTTTTAATATATTTCCAAATCGTTCATATAGGTTTCGGTCCGGTTCATTTGTAAAAAAAGTCAAGTCATTGTGTGTCATTAATTAATCCCCCTTGTAAAATAAATATAATTCTATTATACATTATAAATATCGTTTTAACACCTTTCCTGCTTATAAAATCTTCTGTAAATAGACTGTATGATTATTTTTGGCCATAGTATTCTCACTTTTGTAATTCTAATGACGGTATCGTATATTTATATGTACAACAGGATACAAAATCAGGCATACTAGCTTATAAATTGTCGATGATTTTTGTAAAATAAATCAACTTTTTATTTCTTTAATTGCGTAAACGTTTGTTACATTGTATTATATATATTATTAAGGTTATGAAAACAACTAAAACAACAAGAACTGGCAGATAAGTTCAGTCTTTAAAATGATGAATAAGAAATATACACCTAAGAAGCACAGAAAATAATTACGGAGGTACATATGACTTACAATGAAATCACATTTGAAAATATCAAACATTTCACAGAAGAAGGAATTGAATTTTGGTATGCCAGAGAGTTACAAGAGACGCTGGAATATAAACAATGGAGACGTTTCTTTTCTGTAATAGAAAAAGCAATGATAGCATGCGAAAGCTCTGGCAATACTGTTGATGAACATTTTGCCAACGTTGGCAAAACGATAAGTATGCCTAAAGGTGCATCAAAAGAAATAGATGATTATATGCTTTCCAGGTATGCCTGTTACCTTATAGTCCAAAATGGAGATCCAAGGAAGGAAGTTATAGCCCTTGGCCAAACATATTTTGCTGTAAAAACAAGGCAACAGGAATTAGCTGAATCAGATGCAATGTTAACGGAAGAGCAACGAAGACTTGCCATCAGGGGAGATTTAACTGAGCATAATAAGTCACTTGTTGATGCAGCGAAAGATGCCGGCGTTGACACTAAACAGGAATATGCTATTTTTCAAAATAAAGGCTATCAAGGACTTTACGGTGGTCTAGGAGCAAAAGATATACATGATAGAAAAGGACTAAAGTCTTCACAAAAAATTCTGGACCATATGAGCAGCGAAGAACTTGCCGCTAACTTGTTTCGTGCCACTCAAGCTGAAGCAAAGCTAAGAAGAGAAGGTATACAAGGCAAGGATAATGCTAACAAAGCCCATTTTGAAGTTGGTAAAAAGGTTAGACAAACAATTGAGGAACTTGGAGGTACTATGCCAGAAGATCTGCCTACTCCAGACAAGAGTATTAAGCAGATTGAAAGGGAGAAAAACAAAAAGAAACTTCCTAAATAAACAGTTGGCACAACAGTATCAAATACTCCCATAAGGGGTGCTTGTTTGAATAAAGAAAAGTTTGTTGATAAGTTAATAAAAAAATATAATACTTATGATCCGTTCGAGATATGCAAAAAAAGAAATATTAATTTAGTTTATGAAAATCTTGGAAATGCTGTTTTACATTCTGAGTACAATAGAATTTTTTTGAATTCAACTTTTTATTTGCCCAGTAAATTTGAGAACCAGGCAAACAGATTCGCTGCGTATTTGATTTTACAAGGTTATGATGATAATTTTGAGGACATGGCTATAATGGATGTGCACAAAATCACGCGTATACCTTTTGAATATTTGATGTTGATTTTATATTTATTTTAAAAGGGGGAAATACATATGGCATTTATTTTGTTCGGGATAGTTGTTTTTTTATCACTAAATCTTCACAGCTACAAGAAAAAGGAAAAAGATTTTGTTAATCTGGTTACCTCAAAAAAAGCTGAATTAACAGCTCTGGAAAAGAGGAAAAACGAAGAATGGACCAAAATGGAACAACAGAAGAAAGATGAACTTTCTTCCATAGAAAAGCTTATAGCAAATAAGGATTCCGAGTGGCAAAAAATTGTAGATGAAGCAAAAGCTCATGCTGGCAAAGAAATTGTAGAAATATCTAAAAATAAAAGTTTTTACTCAGATGAAGTCATTAGATTGAAAAATGATTATGAAAAATATACTAAATCCTGTATAACTCAAGAAAATAAATTAAGAAAAATAAAAGAGATATATAGAAGTATGGATTCTGCAATAAATAATTATACGGTATCTGATTTTTCTTTTGACAAACTTAGATTACCCAATACTGTTTTAGATGAGGCTGAACAACTATCTCCATCTGTGGTACTTAAGTTGAATTGTATGGATATCAAATCACTGAGAAAATCTTTTAATGATAATAACAAATTGATAGATGAAGTATTAACAAAATATGCACAACGATATACAACAAAGGCTAATGCTACAATTTATAAATTGATGGTTATAGCACTCAGAGCTGAATTACAAAATATTCTATATAGCTTAAAATATGATAAACTTTCTGTTGCACTAGGTCATGTTTCTGAAATATCTAAAAAATATTTACAAATAGCTTCTGACGGAAATCAGAGTATAGCTCCTACTTTAGTTAAATTTATAGGAGAGCTCGAATACTTATTCTTCAATGCTGTACATATCGAGTATGAATATTATGTAAAAAAAGAACAAGCTAAATTAGAACAACAGGCTATCAGAGAGCAACTTAGACAAGAAGCCGAAGAAAGAAAAGAATTAAAAAGACAACAAGAACAGCTTGATAAAGAAGAATCTAAATATGTTAATGAAATCGATAAGATAAAAGATCAATTGGCTTCTGCTGATTCCGAAAAACAGGAACAACTTAATGCTAGAATAAAAGAACTTGAAAGTCAGATTCAAGATATTGAAAGCAAAAAATCAGAAATTGTAAACCTTCAAAACGGAAAAGCTGGAAGCGTTTACGTAATTTCTAATATGGGCGCTTTCGGAGAAAACGTCTTCAAAGTAGGTATGACAAGAAGACTTGAACCTATGGATAGAATAAAAGAGTTAAGCAGCGCAAGTGTGCCATTCTCATTTGATGTTCATAGCCTTATATTCTCAAATGATGCTGTAAATTTAGAACAAACGCTCCACCAGAGGCTGAATGACAAACGAGTTAATATGATTAACCTTAGAAAAGAATTTTTTAGAACATCTATTGATGAACTTGAAGCTCTCGTTAATGAAATTGATATAAGCGCAGAATTTAATAAAACAATGCTTGCTGAAGAATTTAGACAAAGCTGCGACATAATTGAAAACGGACTCTTCCCTACTTCATCCGATGAAATTGACGAGTCTGATTATGAAAATGATGAGAACTATGACGAGAACTATGAAGATGAACTTGAAGATGTAATATAAAGAGTCTTTGTATTTAGGAATTAAATAAGGGCATTTAAAAAAAGGGGTAAATTTTAAGAACTCCAACTGGACTCCAAAAGTCCCTATTTACATTTTTGCAATTAAAATATATAATAGAAATATAACCTATAGGTTATATTTCATTAAAAGAGGGTATTAAATGAATGATAATCTAATTCAAAAAATAGAGTATCCTGGCGAATCCGAAATATATGGGTATAGGGATTTCAATTCCGAATTGATGTCTATTGTCAAAAAAAGCGGAAAACAAAAGGAAATCGCACTCGGAATTCGTAAGTATTATGACATGCTTGGGAAAATGTCATTGCAGGAACTTATAAGGAATAAGCATTTCGAAAAACTCAAGGATACAAAACATGATCTTTACTGTATCAGATTTTTAAAGCAGTTAAATTTACGAATCATTTTCATATTTATGGAAGATGATGGTAGAAAAGTCTTAATTCATGCTTTCTCAGAAAAGAACAAAAGTGATTACAAAATCGCTATAAAAAAATCAGAGGGTATCGTTGAAAGACTGCAAGGAGGAAAATAAATGAAAACTATGGATATGACTTGGCTATTTGAAGGAATATCAAAAGAAGAATTAGAGCTCGACAAGCTTCTTTCTGATATCTCAATAGCCATAATTAAAGAAAGATATGCACTTGATATGAATCAAAAAGATTTTGCAAGACACTTAGGTATTTCCCAACCTATGGTTTCGAAACTTGAGAGTCTTGAATACAACCCAAGTGTTAAAACACTGTTTCAAATATGTAAAAAATTGAATCTTAAACTAGATATTAGTGTCACTAAAGTTGAGAGCGCAACAAAATCTGTGCTAACAAGGTTTGTAAATAAAAAAGAATCTGACGTAGCGCCCAATAGCAGTAACCAGGATAATCAAAGAGCAATCGCAGCATAAGGAGAATTTATGAACAGTATAAATAATATAATAGCTGATTTCCAAAATATAAAATCAAAAATAATACATTCTAAAATGGATTTTAGTAGTGAAATTGATATTGATAATCCCACCAGTTACGATTATGCTATTGACTACGAAGTAATCAATTCAAAATTAGAACATCTGGAATACGACGAAGAATCTGTTGATTTTTACACAGGAGAAATAAAGTTCTTCCTTAAATTGTACGAACTATCAAATCAGAAATATAAAAACCCCAGTTTTAAAAATATAATACCTTTTATTGAGATAATATCAACAGGGACATTCGCAGGAAATGCAAACGTATTAGATAATGATATGTTTGACCGTATGTTAGTTCAAAACGGTTTAATTTATCTTTCTCAATTTGTAAGAGTTCACCTTCTAGCGATAACATCTACAATTGGTATTTCTGGAAATTTCAGTCTCCCTATGATTAACATTGTACAATTCATACAAGAAAATGAAAAAGAAAAATCTAAGAAGAAGTAAGAGTTTATTTAGAGGCCCTGACCTCTTTTATATACAAAAAATTAGGGTAGTAATATATGGTACGGTCAGATAACTATCGGTGTAGATGAAAATAGAAAATACAAAAGAAAATCCGTTTCAGGTAAATCTAAAATGGAAATTTCTGATAAACATCGACAAATAACACATGATATGGGTGTAATGGATGTGGGCAAAGCTAATTCATATACAGTAGAAGAATGGATTAACATTTATATGAAAACAGTGGCGAAACCTTCTCTTCCCCATACTTCCTACAGTTTATATGAACGCCTTTTTCGTTTGAATATAATCCCACATTTTGGACATTATAGCCTAATTGAATTATAGATCAATCAAAATTCAAAATATAATGATAGAAGTTTCGGGAAATCCGGAATTTAAAGGTTACCCAAAAACCGAAAGTTCGATAAGAGAATTGGCTTTGATCGACAAGATGATGAAGATCATTTAAATCTTGTTTTTCCTTCTTCAACTTTTAATTTCAGAACTACAGCTAATCTCAGAAGGCGATTTATGTTGGTATGTAATGCAGCTGGAATAGAATATATAAACCTGCATGCTCTGAGGCATACCTTCGCAACTCGGATGCTGGAAAAAGATTTAATGCCTAAAGTAGTCAGCCAGATGCTATGACATAAATCTATCGTAACCACTCTAAATATCTACAGTACAGACTGGTTATATGCCAGTCTTTTTTGTTTGCAAAAATGGATATGCATTCAATCTGTAACAGAATCAAAGTATGGCTAGTCACGTTTCATTCTATATTTAATATCTTTTTCGCTGCATAATCTGCTCCTCTTACTTTGGATATGCTGCTCCAATATCTTAAACTAAGCTTGGTATCCTCTTCTATATGATTAAATGCCTTTAATAAATCTTCTTTGCTGAAATTGTTTGGATCTATTACCTTCCCCAATTTATTTTTTTCTACATCATATGCTATATTAAACTGATCACTTGAAAATGGCAGTATTATCATCTCTTTGCCATAATACATAGCTTCTGTCAAAGTATTGCATCCGCCATGAAATACAACTGTGTCTACATAGGGCATAAGTGCTATTTGAGGTATAAAGTCTTCTACTATTGTATTTAGTGAACTGTATTTTTTTAATTCCGGAGCATTATTACCTGCAGAGACTATCAATAAAGCTTCAGGATAAATTTCTCTGACAGATATGATGAGTTTTTCAAGAACATCTTTTCTATTAGACAAAAATGTTCCTAAACTTATCATTATTTTCTTTTCGCTTGTGTTTATTTTTTTCAGCCATTTTTCATCCAGTTGGGTTTTTACAAATGAATTCCCCATAAATATTTTTTGCGGCTTATCTTCAATATTATAAAAATCAAAATAGTTGTATATAATGGCTATCTCTGAGACTAGACTAAAAGCATTACTGATTTTTTTGATAGAATTATTTTTAGTTATAATACTGTTAAAAACATCTGTAAATTCTGTTTGTGTTTGGGTTGAGACTTGTTTTAATCTTTCCAAATCTTCTTCTTTAATAGTTATAGCTAGCGGCCAGTTTTTTGGCACATTGAAATATGACCCTTCTGCTGGAATGGTATTTGGATGGGGAGGGCAGAACGTTATAAAAGGCAAACCCAGAAAATACAAGCTAAGAGTTACAGAATAAGATAATATATCTACAACGTACATATCTGCATGTAATAAATCATCTGCCTTCTTTATTTTGTCTATAAGCTCATATGGATTGTACAGCATATCCGCGATTCTGTGACGTGACTGGGTTATAAGGGTTTCTACTGCACCTTTTTTTGTCGACTCAAAGAATTCTTCTAATCTTATATTTTCTGTATCTGCTTGTATTGTATTTTCAGTCTTGCCAATATTTTTGTTTGTACTAATATCTATTTCATAAAAATTCAAATTTTCTTTTAAAATTATTTCCTTAAATTCAATACTGCAAGCAAATGTCACTTCTGACCCATATTTTTTAAAGCTCTTTGCCAGAACTAGCAAAGGGTTGAAATGCGAATAAAACGGCGGACTTACAAAAAATATATGTTTATATTTTATCATCTTCAGCTCCTTTTAACGACAAATAGAATGATAAGAACTCATTTGAAATTCTTTTCATGGAAAAATTTTCATCTACCGTTTTTCTTCCTTGAGCTTGAATTTTTTTAAATTTATCTTTGTCAATTTTAGAATCATAAATATATTCTTCTGAACCGTTTGCGATAGTTTCCCAATTACTTGTATCAATTAAAAATCCATTTTTCCCATTTTTTATATAAGTTTTAACTCCACCTTTTATAGGGCCTATTGTCAGGAATCCTTTGGACATAGCTTCCAAAATTGCTATACCAAACTCTTCTTTTATACTTGAACATAGATAAATATGAGGAAGGTCGAAATCTTTCTGAATAATAACTTTTTCAAGAAGTCTTATTTTTTCATTTGACATGGCGCCTTTATGAAAAAAACTGCCTTTTAATTCAGGATACTTTTCCAAGTAATCCTTAAAAAAATTAATAATTACGGCCTCCTCTTCATTTGGTTTTTCTAAATCTCCCCCTATCATTAAAAGATTATGAGTTCCCGATAGCCTGGAATTTGACCACGCTTTTAAAAGTTCAATCTGTCCTTTTTGAATAGATAGTCTACCTACATTTAATATTATCGGTCTTTCAAAAAAACCTGTATTTATTTCACTTAGTTCCATAAGCTCGTTTAAGTCTATATCTGTATCGTCATAATTAATCGATTTATCTATCTGTATTCCTTCACCTATCATTTTTATTTTTCTTTTTATATTTTCATCCTTAAATTGTGGAAAATATATTTCAAGTTCTTTTTTTATGTCCGTATCACCTATACCTACTATTCCATCACTTTTGCATATTAATTCATCACCTATTTTTATCTTATTTAACTTCTCAATAAGCTCTTTAAATCTCATTTCTTTTAAATTGCCAGCTCCGTCAAACATGTTTCTGTGTGGATCTGGAGTTAAAGTGAACACAAGTTTTTTATTCAACTCTTTGCTTAAATCAGCTATAGCTTTAGAAGCATTGTCCAGATATCTTATGTGAAAAATATGCGGATCTATATCTGCTTTTTTTAGAAACTTACCCACATATCTTTTTATAAATAATTCCCTTTTTATAAACGGATCTGATATAGATTGATCTAAATATATTGGTAATCTTATAAATATATGTTTTTCTCCATAATAACTTATAAATGCTTTGTTTGATTTTTCAGTTATAGTTATAGTAAATACAAAAGATACTCTACTGTCTTTTGATATCTCATCTCCTAAATCTTTTAATAATACCGCCAGCCCTCCATTGTTCCCCTTACCGCTATCTTCAAAATCTCCATAGAACATTGACTGTAGAATTGAAATTCCTTGCTTTTTAAATTTGAATTTCGTATTTAGAGAATTAATATAACTGTCACAAAATAGTTTGTTTTTTTCACATCTTATATTGGTCTTTACAAAAATCTCATCAATTCTATCAATTGTATACAAATTTACTAATAAGTTTAGCATCTGTATTTTTATATTATCAGGATATGGGCGCGTTAATAATTTATATATGTAATCTTTAAATCCATCTCTTTTGAAACTATCTATATAATCCATTAAAATGGACATTATATCTAAATCCAGTTTGTATTTTTGGAGCATAAATAATATATCACTGTCATCCAAAAGATCCATATCACATTCAATACAAAGGTCTAAAACATGATACAGCTTTTGACTGTTACATTCTTTTTCTGAAATTATGTCTTTTATTTTTTTTTCAAATATCTTCTTTGTATAACTATCAAAAAATTTTAAAATGGTATCTACTATAAATCTGTCTATATACGGATTATCCCCCAAAAATAAACATAATTCATGTATGTCTTTTTCTGATAGGGTATTTTTGCGCTCTATTTGTTTTATAGTTTGGATCCGCTTTATTAATATACTTTCTTTTGAATTTATAGTTTTGTTTTTATTTATATAATTATCTAAAAATAAGAGTGGGTAAATATAGTGACTTTCGGAATCATAAATATGATTTCTGAACTCAATAAATTCATTCATTGTCTCTCACCTTCCTAATTAAAACAAAAACTTGCAAGTAGGATGCTCAATATTCAGCTACAAAGATACCCAAGCCTTAAGTTCACTGCTTTTTTGAGCCAGTTCAATTATTCTTATTGTATTTCGGGCTTGCTGCGGAGTGATTTTGAGTTTGTCATTTCCACATATGGCATCATACAGATTTTTGTACACTATAGTATAATCTCCTTGTTCACTTTCAACCTTCCCGCAGACATGGATGTCATTTATATCAGTATTCAGAGTTCCCCAGATTGCCTCAGGCTCTTTTCCCCATTCCGATTTGTCTAGAGGAAGTTCTCCAGTTTTTAAGGAGGATTCCTGAACGTCCATTCCATATTTTACAAAAGAACCTTTGCTTCCATGGATCATATACCTTGGGCCTTGCTCCCGTACTAACATTCCCGCTTTCAGCCTGGCTGTGAATGTTTTGTATTTTAGCAAAATATCAAAATTATCGATTGTTTTTGCATTTTCTCTTTGAGTATCAAGGCATGCAAATATTTCTTCAGGCAGACCAAACAATTGCTGCACCTGATCAATAAGATGAGATCCCAGGTCGTAAAGTATTCCTGATCCAGGCTCAATGTCCTCTTTCCATGAATTTGACATTACTTCGCTTCTGAATCTGTCAAAATGGGCTTCATACTCCACTATATTTCCCAAAAATCCGGCATCAAGTATTTTTTTTACAGTTCTAAAGTCACTGTCGTATCTTCTGTTATGATTTACAGATATCACTCTCCCCATTTTTTGTGACAAGGCTATAAGCTGGTTAGCTTCTTCAGGGGTAACTGTAAAGGGCTTTTCAACTAAAACATGTTTGTAATTTTCCAGGGCTTTTTTTGCCATATCAAAATGCAAATAATTGGGTAATGCAATAACAACCAAATCAATTTCAGAATCTAAAAATATATCTTCAATTTTATCTGCGATTATACTTTTATCATATTTTCCAATGAGCAAATCATTACTAGATCCACTTCTGCTAAAAATTTTATGAAGTTCAAATCCATCAACACTGCTTATAATTGGTTCATGAAAAACTCGACCGCCAACTCCATATCCTATAAGACCCACCTTGAGCTTTTTCATCACAGTCCCTCTTTCTTTTCTATTTCTGTCACGCACTGTGTCTTTATTCTTTCAACCAGAAACTGAAGTGCATCTATAACGTGAGGCCTTATGTCCCCACCAATCAGTATATACATTATGTCATCTCCAACATTCAGTGTTCCTTCGTTGAGCCATACTCTGACATGAAAGATTCCCTTCATGCGATATGTCTCGGCAATTGCTGCCTCGATTTTTTGCGATTCATAGCTGAATTCCATACCTGTAACTACAGTTCCATCATCTATGCCCTGTCTTACTCTGGCTTTTGGGGTTTGACGAACAACTCCGTTGTGAATAAGATACATTCCTTCTTGCAAAGAAGTTTCAGCGGATTTTGCCTCTTTCAGCCAATCTTCTATTGATGGCCTGTCGCTGTTTTTGTTCATATATACCTCCATCTCCGCTCTTGCTTTCCAGAAATTCAATGGCCCTGTCCTCAGGCAGCGGCCTGCTTACAAGATACCCCTGTATTATGTCGCAGTCATGCTTTTTCAGATACTCCATCTGAATATCTGTCTCGACGCCTTCTGCTACCACCTCAAGCCCCACCTTGTGCACCATAGATATGATGTCCTCTGATATCAGATTGCTCTCTTTCTTTACAGATATATTATCTATGAACTGCTTGTCAATCTTTACTATGTCTATGTTGAGATCTCTCAGCCTAGCAAAGGATGAGAATCCTGTTCCGAAATCGTCAAGCGACACTGCTATTCCCATATTTTTCACATCTTCCAGCTTCTGATTTATCAGCTCAAAATTTTCAATGAGCACTGACTCCGTAATCTCAAACTCGAGCAGGCTGAGATCCGCTCCGACTGAGTCCACCGTTTTTATTACATCATCAACGAAATCATCTCTGAGAAGCTGCATTGCTGATATGTTCACGGCGACAGCGATACTGTCAAATCCTATTTCATCGAGCCTGTTCAGAAACTCGCAGGATTTTTTGAGTATCAGTTTCCCAAGATCATATATGAGAAGCTTTCTTTCAGCTGTAGCTATAAACTCAACAGGCGAAACCATTCCCGTGTCAGGAAGCTTCATTCTGGCGAGCGCCTCAAAGCCGGTTATTATCTGCTTTTTTATATCAAGCTTTGGCTGGAACTCAAGATAGAAAATGCCCTCGCCCTCTCCTGATACGATCTTTCTCAGGGCTTTTTCAATGATATCCTCACGTTTGAGGTTCTCTTCCATATATTTTTTGTAGAAAACGATCTTTTCATCTTTGATATGCTCAATATTTGAAAGTGCAAGCGAAGCATCTCTTAGCACCTTGTCTGCAGAAATACCCTGATTCTCTATTTCGTATATCGAAATCTCAAGGCCTATATATTCATGTTTTGTGATTCCTTCAAATGGCTCTTTAAATATCTCTACCAGATTCTCCGCTATATCGGCAAGCTCTTTTGAATCTCTGTATCCCTCTACTGCAAGCACGAATCTGTCCGCATTGAATCTGAAGAACATGTGCTCCGGATCAGTAATTTCTCTTACCCTTCTGCCAATCTGCCTTAGTATTTCATCTCCATAGACAAATCCATAGGTCATGTTGAGCGTCTTGAAATTCACACAGTTGAGAAGCAGAACCGCTTTTTTTGATTTTTTCTGATTTTTTATTATCTCCTCCAGATATTCCTGAAGGTATTCTTTGTTTGGAAGTCCCGTAAGCCTGTCATAGTAGGCAGTCCTGACATTCATCTTATTTTTTCTGTAAGCATAGTAAAGAATAGTACCTACCACGGTCAGAATAAGAAAAAATTCGACAAATCCCTGTATTATTATGTTTCTTATATCATAATAAAAAAGATCAGATTTCCATACTATTGAAAGGGTCCCAAATTTCTCTGATCCATGAAATACAGGTGCACATGAATGCAGTACGCTTTTTCCATCAATCAGCCTATTTTCAGAGTCGGCATCAGACTTTGAGTAGTGTTCCCTTAGCTTCTCGTCCCTGATTTCGGTTCCGATGATTTCACTATCGCTGCTGGCTGCTACGATAAAGTCCGTGTCCGTAAAGTATACGTTTTCGACATTGTCCATTCTGACAATATCATTTACAAGCCGCTGGATATCAAATTTCTCCGTAAGATCATGAACATCTTCGGCAATTATTCCGACCTGCACAAAAGTGCCATCATTCTTTTTTACATAGCCAAATTTGAAGTACAGCTTGCTTTCGGTATCCTGGCGTATATCCTCTACAAGCGAAGTTCTGTCACCCACCATAAAATCATATACCGGATGTCTCTCATAAGCTGTCCACCCTATATACTCCTCATAATTGCTGTAGATTATGACCCCTTTATCATCATAGAGGTTTATCTGATCAACCTGAAATTTTTCGGCAAGATCTCCTATTTCTTCGTCGCTTCCGTAATTCTGCATGAGAAGAACAGCATTGCTCGCAGCCAGTATCCTTTGGTCGAGCATGTCCATTATCGTCTCATAAGCGACTGAGTTGTCCTCGAGCGTCCTTGAATAGCTGTCAGCTATGCTGATAGTAGATTCCTCAGTCATCCTGTAGATTTCTTCAATACGGCTGCTGGCCGTTATGTACATCATAGCCCCAAAAACCAGAGCCAGAACTATAAAGGGAATAAAAAAGTAATTGAAATCTTTTTTACTGAATTTCAGCATATCTTTTTCCATAAATTGTCACAGCTCCCAGTCTGATCGCGAAAAACATACATTAACATACTTTTAACTGTACCATTTAACGCTTAGCTCGTCAATATGATTGCTATGTTTATATGTGAATCTCTGCCTCAGAATACAGAACCGCCTTGCCGCTTAGCTTCACTCTTTCTCCATCCATTGTGCAGTAAAGCATACCGCTGCAGGATTTCCTCCAAAAACCCTGTCTGTAAAGGCATCAACTACATACTGCTTCATACTACTCGTCCTCCTTTTTGTCTGCATCCTCTTTTACTTCTGTAAATTCGACGTCTATAACATCTCTTTCTTTTTTTATCCTGCCTTTTACTTTTTCAGACTCAGGTTTAATTAAAAATTTATATTTTGAAATTATATTCCCTGCATAAGAAAGCATTGAAAAAACAACAAGTGCATCTTCCATATAACCAAAGACAGGTATAAAATCTGGAACCAAATCAATTGGCGATATCAAATATATACTCATCATTACAATAAGGAAGATCACTTCAACTTTTTTTGTAAATCCGACTTCATTCGAACTGAGAAAAGTACCCAAATATTTAAGATTTTTTATATAATTGAGCATTTTCCCTTTTTTGCTAAACCGATCCTTTGTTTTCATAATTTACCTTTCTTACTTTTTTGCAAAACTAAAATAAACACATTACTATAATATGATTATATATATGTGCACCATCTTAGTCAATTATCTTCTTATAATTTCTTCTTCATTTACTATTAGGTCCATGGCCACGTCAAATTCATCTACAGCTATTTCATCAAACATAAGATTACTCCTGCATATTACAATCTTATGAAATTTTGTATCAGAAAGATACCGATCATAGTATCCCCCACCTTTTCCAAGCCTGTTTCCATTTTTATCGCATGAAGTGCAGGGTATAATAGCGGCGTCTATTTGCTCAGGAGATATTTCAATGCAAGTTTCCAGTGGTTCCTCGATTCCAAAAAAACCTTTTTTTAAATCTGAAAAGCTTTTTATTTCATATACCCTAATGTTGTTTCCTTTAATACATTTTGGTACTCCTACTCGCTTTCCTGCCTTCAAAAGAGCTTCGATAACAGGTCTCGTTTCAATCTCGTCTTTCATTGAAACGAAGCAAAATACTGTATTTGCATTTTTTATTTCTTCTGTATTCAATATGTTTTGCTGTATGTTATAGTCAGATTTTCTTATTTCATCGCTGGTCATATATTTTTTTCTTTCTTTTATTATCTGTCGTATTTTGTTTTTTTCTTGTGAAATATTCATAATCTCTCCTTTTTGGTTTTTTAAAAAAGAGTCCCACTTATAGTAAGTGAAACTCTTTTTATTGTTAGCCTAATTTTTTTTCTATGATGTCTGCAAGTTCTCTCGCCATTTCTGTGATAAGAACTTTATCTTCTCCTTCGAGCATAACTCTTACAAGTGGCTCCGTTCCAGACGGTCTGATAAGAACTCTTCCCTTTCCATCCATTTTTGATTCAAGCTTTGATATTTCATTCTTTATTATTTCATCAGTCAAATATGCATTTTTATTTTCATTTTTTACTTTGGCATTTATTAATACCTGTGGAAATATATCCATAATAGTTGCAAGCGAGCTCATTGTTTTCCCTGAATCTTTGAGAATCTGAGCAAGTATAAGTGAAGAGAGAACTCCATCTCCAGTAGTATTGTAATCGATGAATATCATGTGTCCTGACTGTTCTCCACCAAGTGAGTAGTCATTTTTAATCATATTTTCGAGTACATACCTGTCTCCTACACTTGTAACTTCAAGATCAATGCCTTCTTTTTTAGATGC
Source organism: Proteocatella sphenisci DSM 23131 (assembly GCF_000423525.1). GTDB lineage: Bacteria > Bacillota > Clostridia > Peptostreptococcales > Filifactoraceae > Proteocatella > Proteocatella sphenisci. The sequence goes on from NZ_AUID01000001.1 coordinate 197,496, forward strand.
TATATGAAGTCCAAGGTTGCTCATAACCGTAACAACAAGTTTGTTGGATTTAAGTTTACCCTTGTTTTTCAAAAATTTGGCACATATGAGCATTATCTTATCCCCATCTATGACATTACCCTTTTCGTCAACCGCTATCAGTCTGTCGGCGTCTCCGTCATATGCAAGACCTATGTCTGACTTGTTTTCAACCACAGCTTTGCAAAGATTTTCAGGATAAGTGGATCCACAGTTTTTGTTTATATTTAAACCATTTGGTTCATTAGAAATACAAACTACCTCTGCTCCAAGTTTTTCAAAAACATGAGGTGCAACTTTGAAACTTGCTCCATTGGCACAGTCAAGAGTTACTTTGAGTCCTTTTAGGTCTGATTTTAAAGTTTCAACAAGAAAATTTTCATACTCTCTTACATAGTTTTCGCTGTACACTCTGGTGCCAATGTTAGCATGTGAAACCACAGCGTCAATCTTATCCATGTCATCCAAATAGCTCTCAATTTCTAATTCTATTGAATCATCAAGTTTGAGACCTGTTGAGTTGAAAAACTTAATGCCATTATATTCCATAGGGTTATGTGATGCAGATATTACGATTCCCGCGTCTGCCCTGTGTTTTTTTGTAAGGTATGCTATAGCTGGTGTAGGAGCAACGCCTATGTCTATTGCATCTCCACCTACACTCATTACTCCAGCTGCTATTGCACTGGAAAGCATATCTTTTGATATTCTTGTATCAGATCCTATAAAAACAGTTGTTTTGCCTTCTTTGTTTTCACTGTGTTTCTGCAGCACATATGCACCAGCTCTTCCAAGCTTGAATGCAAGTTCTGGCGTCAGTTCAGTATTTGCAACACCTCTGACCCCGTCTGTTCCAAAATGTTTTCTCATGATATTTATATTTCCTTTACTTATATAATAATATTTATACACACTATTATAATGCATATTTGATTATATTACTATATGCTTTCTCCACCTTTTATAAGAGCTTCTCTGTTTTGCGGTATAAATTTCTCTTTTGAAGGTCCAAATACTTTCTTGAAAGCTTCAAGTATCGACTCCACATCTACTATTTGGTTTGCTTTTAGTACAGCCCCTAGCATAACAAGGTTTGCAGCTTTTATATTTCCTATATCTGCCGCTAATTTATTGGCATCTATATAGTATGCCTGTATGTCTGTTCTTTCAACTTTTTTTTCTATAAGAGAAGAGTTTATAAATATCTTTCCTCCTGGCTTTACATCTTTTTCGAATTTTGTAAGAGACGGAAGGTTCATAACAATTGCAATATCTGCATCATTTGTTATTACAGGAGAGCTGATTTCTTCATCTGATACTGTAACTGCACAGTTTGCAGTTCCTCCTCGCATTTCTGGTCCATATGATGGAAGCCATGATACATGTTTATCTTCAATCATTCCAGCATAAGCAAGCAGCTGTCCCATTGACATAACTCCTTGTCCTCCAAATCCTGCGCATATAACTTTATTCTCCATATCTATTTCCCCTCCTCTATTTGTTTAAAATTTCCAAGTGGATAGAATGGTATCATATTATCTCTCAGCCATTGAAGTGAATCCACTGCAGTCATACCCCAGTTTGTAGGACAAGTTGAAAGTACTTCTACCATTGAGAATCCAAGACCCGCTTTTTGTACTTCAAAAGCTTTTCTTATTGCAGTTTTTGCTTTTCTTACGTTAGCTGGAGTATCAACAGTAACTCTTTCTACATATACTGCTCCATCAAGCGTAGCTATCAGTTCTGACATTCTTATAGGGAATCCATTTTTTACAGGATCTCTTCCGCTTTGTGAAGTTGTACTCTTTTGACCTATAAGTGTAGTTGGAGCCATCTGTCCACCAGTCATTCCGTAAATCGCGTTATTTACGAATATAGTAGTTATTTTTTCTCCTCTTGCTGCCGCATGAACTATCTCCGCCATACCAATCGATGCAAGGTCTCCGTCTCCTTGGTATGTGAATACAGTGTTTTGAGGATGAACTCTTTTTATAGCTGTTCCAACTGCAGGTGCTCTACCGTGCGCTGCTTCTTGCATGTCACAGTTAAAATAGTTGTAAGCAAGCACTGAACATCCAACAGGTGCTACTCCTACAGCTGATCCTAATACTTCCATTTCTTCAAGCACTTCTCCTACAAGTCTGTGTATAATTCCATGTGTACACCCAGGACAATAGTGAGTTGTAGCCTCTGTTAATCCCTGTGTTCTTTTAAATACGACTGTCATTATTTTGTACCCCCTGTTAATTCCTTTGCCTTGTTTACGATTTGCATTGGATCTGGAACTATTCCTCCAGCTCTTCCTACAAAGTGAACCGGTATCTTGCACTCTACAGCAAGTTTTACGTCATCTACCATCTGTCCCATACTCATCTCCGCACAGATCATGTTGCTTGCCTTAAGATTTTCAAAAGCTTTCAGTGGATATGGCCATAGAGTCTTAAGTCTTATAAGTCCCGCTTTTACGCCTTCTTTTCTAAGCTGATTAACGGCATTTCTTGCTATTCTTGAAGTTGTTCCATAAGCAACAACAACAATATCTGCATCTTCTACCAGATAGTTTTCATATCTTGCTTCATTTTCTTCTATTTCTTTATATTTAGCAGCCAGCCTGATATTGTGTTGCTCAAGTACATTTGAATCAAGGTAAAGTGAGTTTACAATATTTGGTTTTCTCTTTCCACCTGTACCAACTGTTGCCCAAGTCTTTTCTTCAAGTTTTCTTGGCTCAGGTTTTCTGAATTCAACCGGCTCCATCATCTGTCCAATCATTCCGTCTGCAACCACAAGAACTGGCATTCTGTAATAATCAGCTGCATCAAAAGCTTCTTGAACCATGTCTACTGCTTCTTGTATAGAAGCTGGTGCGTATACTATATGTCTGTAGTCTCCGTTTCCTCCACCTTTTGTTGACATATGATAATCTGCCTGTGACGGTTGTATACTTCCAAGCCCTGGGCCACCTCTCATCATATTTACTATCACTGCTGGAAGTTCAGCTCCAGCTATATATGTTATACCTTCTTGTTTTAACGCAATACCAGGAGATGAAGAAGATGTCATAGCTCTGGCGCCCGCACCTGCAGCTCCATATATCATGTTAATAGCTGATATTTCTGATTCCGACTGAATAAAAACTCCGCCTGCTTTTGGCAGTTCTCTAGACATATATTCTGGTATCTCGTTCTGTGGGGTTATAGGGTATCCTGCAAAAAATGTACATCCTGCTTCGATAGCAGCTTTTGCAATTGCCTCATTCCCCTTCATAAGTACTTTCATGATTATCCTCCTAATATCTTTCTACTGTAATTACACCATCTGGACACATTAGACCACAGCTTGCGCATCCGATGCACTTGTCAACTTCTTTAACTGTCGCAACATTGTAACCTTTGTTGTTCATAACTTCACTGTCAAGAGATATTATCTTAACTGGACATACTGATACACAAAGACCACATCCTTTGCAACGCTCTTGATCAAATGTTACTTTACCCTTTGCCATTGTAATTCCTCCTGTTTAATTTTAAATATTTAAAATAGCATAAAGCTAAATTAATCACATCCACTCCTCACGCATTATCATGAAAATAGGCATGATAACGTTATCAGGGTTATATTGTTTTAATTGTGTATTGTTTTTTGAATATTTCAAATTGTGTGAAATCGTTTTCCTCAAATCTGATTTTTTTTCCCAATAAGTAATATATCTTATTGGGATTCCTGTCATATTTTCTACTTCTCTTATTAGCTCAATTCCATCTGTAATGTCTTTCTCGCTTGTTTCTCTTAGCATATGAGTATTGCTTACAAGTCCGGTAACCTTAAGGCCGCTGGTTCTCTCAATATCACTTATATACTTTATTACTTTTTCTGCGGTATTTGTATATGCTCTGTTTTTGTTGATAACCATGAACATATCATACTCATATTTACTTATATCCTTGCTTATGGTTCCAAGCACTTTAGCACCAACATCATCTCCCCCAACATCAATTATATATTCGTAATCGATATTAGATATGGGTTTTGTAATATTTGCAGCTATAGCCGGCAGATCAAGACTACTATTTTTGAGTATGCTGGAAAAAGATTCTATATTATGTTCACTCAGCAAATCCTCTTTTTCTCTTGACCTGAAATACGGATTTACAACATCTATATCTGCTATTGCCACTTTTTGGGACTTTGAATTTTCAAAATTATATTCACTTATCTCCTTTGAGAGCCTCATGGCATAATTTACAGCAAACTCAGTCTTTCCACTTCCATAATGACCCACAATTATTCTGATTCTCTTGTCATCTCTAAGCATAATAACCTCATTGTTTCTCTATTAAATATAATCCTTAGCTTCCTCTTCTTTATATAAAACTCTGAGTGCTCCTTCTGCAAGTGCTATCATTTCGTCTTCTCCTGGATATATTACTACTTCAGCCATTTTGTTAACTCTGTTTTTTATCCAATCAGTCGTCATTTCAGAATATGCTATTCCACCTGTCAGTATTATTGCATCTACATCACAGCTGAGAACTGCCACACTTGAGCCTATATCTTTTGCAACCTGATAAGCCATCGCTTCATAAACAAGAGCTGCTTTTTGATTGCCATTTTTTATCATTTCTTCTACTTCTCTTGCATCATTTGTATTTAAATATGCTACCAGACCTCCATTACCTTTTATTCTCTTTTTAAGGTAATCTTTGGTGTATTTTTCATCATAGCACATATTTATCAACTGGCCTGATGGTAAACTGCCTGCTCTTTCAGGTGAAAAAGCGCCATCTCCGTCAAGTGCATTGTTTACATCTACTACTTTCCCTTTTTTATGTGCTCCAACAGATATTCCCCCGCCCAGATGAGCAACTACAACATTAATATCTTCGTAGTTTTTTCCTATGCTCTTGGCAAATCTTCTCGCTACAGCTTTTTGATTAAGTGCATGAAAAATTGATATTCTATCTATTTCCGGTATTCCAGAAACTCTGGCAATATCATCCATTTCGTCTACAACCACAGGATCTACTATAAATGCAGGCACAACTGCCATTTCAGCTATCTCTTTTGCAATGATTCCACCAAGATTTGAAGCATGCTCTCCTCTTTCGCCATTTGCAAGATCTTCAATCATCTGCTGATTTACTTCATAAGTTCCGCCTTCCATAGGCTTTAGAAGTCCACCTCTTCCAACTATAGCATCAAAGCTGTGAGGACTTATTCCGGCCTCCACAAGAGACTCTATTATAACTTCTTTTCTAAATGACTTCTGTGCAAATACGCTTTCGTATTTTTGTATTTCCTCAATTGAATGTCTAAGTGTTTTTTCCATTATTAGATTCTCATTTGAAAATACTGCTATTTTTGTAGATGTAGAACCTGGATTTATTGCTAAAATCTTGTATTCCTTCATGTTTTCCTCCAAATTATTAGAATTTACTTGAATATAATACAGCCAAGGCTATAGAATACATCTTCGTCTCTTCTGAATCAGCTCTTGATGTCAATACTATAGGCTTTGATGCGCCAAGTATTATACCAGCTATTTTTGATTTTGAAAAATAAGAAATCGCCTTATAAAGGACGTTTCCTGCCTCAATATCCGGCATCAAGAGTATATCACATTTCCCTGCTATAGGGTCGCTTATACCTTTATGATGGGCTGCTTCTTCACTCACAGCATTATCCAGAGCAAATGGTCCCCCAACAATACAACCTTCTATTTCACCACTTCTGTTCATTTCTACAAGCGATTGAGCATCAAGTGTTGCAGGCATTTTTTCGTCAACCTTTTCTTTTGCACATATAACCCCCACTTTGGGTTCATCAATATAAAGTGCATTGGCCAGTTTTACTGTATTCCTTATAATCGCTGCTTTAGAATTTAAATCAGGACTTATATTCATTGCTGCATCAGTAACAAAAATAAGTCTGTCATAACCTGGAATTTCAAAAACTGCAGCATGACTTATTGGATTACCTGTTCTCAAAGTAAGTTCCTTGTTTAAAACAGCTTTTAGTACTACTGACGTATCTACAAGACCTTTCATAAGTATGTCTGCTTTCTTGTCTGAAACAAGTTTTGCAGCTATTGCCGCAGCATTTTTATTATCTGGTTCATCGATGATGTCATACTTATTATAATCTATATTTAAATTTTTGCAAATATCGATTATTAAATTTTTGTCTCCCACAAGAGTCGCATCTGCAATCCCTGCTACATTTGCCATGTCTACAGATTTCAATACATCCTCATCCTGGGCACATGCAACTGCAATACGTTTGGGTCCGCTTATTTTAACTTTTTCCATTATTTCACTGAAATTTTTCATTTATCCTCCTAATTGTCGACGATGTTTATTACATCGGGTGTTATCTTAATGCTGAAAATCGGAAAGTCCACTTCATATAAAAGCTTGTATTGTTCCTGTAAATTTTCATTATTAATCAATATTCTTATATTATCAGGATTTATCCTGTTTGAATATTCTTTACCTGCAATTATCTTGATCTCTATTTCATTTGGAAGAGCTCCTCTTATTTCTTCAGCTTTAACTTCACCTGTAAGTGAAATGTCACTTTTGGGAATTTTAAATAAGTGATCCTGAAGCTCCATTTCTATTTCCTTTACCTTTATCTTATCATCAGTAAATTGTATCCCCTCAATTTTTTCCAGCTCATATGTTAAACCGGCAAGCTTATTAAAGCTTGACACTTTGATTGGAACAGTATTTACAGATGCAATTGAATCTACAATTGCTTCACTGCCTTGTATCTTTATATTTTCGACTGTTGATTTGAATGAACTGTTTTCAATAACCTGGTTTTCATCATCAACAAAAACAACTTTAACTGGTACATTTTTTGTCTTATCCAAATCAACATCAACTATAACAGAGGAATCTCTAATAGTAACCCCTTCAACTATATTATTTTTTTCATCCAAAGGTACTACATTTATCTTAGTACTAAAGTCCGCATAATTATTTTCAAGTTTTACCGTTCCTGATAGATTAACAACTTTTTCTACCTGGGATTGTGGCCCCTCAACATATAATCCAGCTTGATTAGGCTTTATCTGCTTTATTACATAATCACTCTTTAGATTTCCATCTGTATTTATTACGATATTTTTCATACTTATAACAGATCTTTCCAGTATAACTTCAATCTGAAGAGGATTTATACTGTATTCTATTTCTTTAGGCGAATCCATTACTATTTGCATCATATTTGATCCTTCTTTGGGATCATATATTTGACCTTTGGGATTAACCCCATTTTTTATATATTCATTTAGTGTTGATCTTTTTGACCTGAAATCTACCTTTACGTGAAAATTTTGTCCATATGCAAATGTCAAACCGTTGTTTCTGATTTCGTCAATATTCGTAATTGTCTCTATATTGATATTCTCAAAACTCCTGATAACAATAGGATCTACCTCAGACATAACGTATATCCACATAATAAATGCAAATATTATAGAAAAAATTTTAATTCTGAAATTATGCTTAAAGTGTTTAAACATCTATTCACCACCTTTTCTGAACAATTTTCTTTCATCGTCCCTCTTAAGGTTTTTTTTCAAATAGGTCTCAAGCTCTTCTTCGCCTATATTTTTGAACAATTTCCCATTGTCAGCTATAGATATGGCACCTGTTTCTTCAGACACCACAAGTGATATGCAGTCTGATTTTTCGCTTATTCCAAGAGCCGCTCTGTGCCGTGTTCCAACTTCCTGATTGAGTTTGTTGTTTTCTGTAAGCGGAAGGAAACATCCTGCTGCCATGACTCTGTCACCTCTTATTACTACTGCTCCATCATGAAGAGGAGTGTTTGGTATAAAAATATTTCGAAGTATCTGTCTGCTTATTTTTGCATCCACAAGAGTACCTGTCTGAATAATTTCATTAAGCCCTGTGTCTCTTTCGAAAACAATAAGTGCTCCTATTTTGGATTTTGAAAGAGAATTTACCGTATGAATAATTTCTGGAACTAATTTATCTATATCTACACTTCCTTCTATGTTAGATTTAATAAGAAACTTAGTTCTGCCTATATGTTCGAGTGCTCTTCTGAGCTCGGGTTGAAATACAATAAGAAGTGCAATCAGGCCCACCGTCATAGTATTCTTCAGTATCCAGTGTATAACCTGAAACTGCATCAGTTCTGATATCTTGCTTGTAAGGAGAAGTACCACTATTCCTTTAATTAGCTGCTCCGCTCTGGTTTCTTTAATGAGAAGATACACGTTGTAAAAAACATAAGCAACTATAGTAATATCTATTAGATCGAATATGCTTATATTCATTATTATATCTTTTAGTTCCCACATAATACTATGGCACCCCCATTTCTTATTATTTTCACACTTTTATTTCTATATTATTTCATACTTAAGCCCATATTTCAATACTATCTGCTCAAATTTCAGTTATTATCTAAACATATTTTATATGTAAACCATTAATTTATAAAATAATATTTTTTTTTGATGTTATCCTATTCCATAACTATATATTTTATGCTATGATGTTATGTACGAATTTACTTATGCATCCATAGCTCAGCTGGATAGAGCAGCGGCCTTCGAAGCCGCGTGTCAGGGGTTCGAATCCCTTTGGGTGCACCACTTTTTAGCTCTTTGCAATCTCTGCACAGAGCTATTTTTTATTACATTATCGTAACTTTTATAAATTAGTTATATACCCGTAAAAATTTATGATATAATATACTGGATTAGGAGGTCTTAAAATGGACAAAGATTTGGAACAAAAACCACATAAAAAAAAGAAAAAAAGAAAAATAAATTTTGCTAGGCTGATATCTCTAATACTTGCTATTGTGATTTTTGCCGGTGGAATTACCGCTGTTGCCGCTGCTCTTATTGTCATAAAAACGGCAGACCCTATAGACCCTACAAAAATTTCTGAGATACTTGATGAAAGTTCCTTTATATTTGATGACAAGGGTTCACTGATTGAAAAAATATCCAATGGTGAATACCGAAGCATCGTCCCGCTTTCACAAATACCTGTTGATCTTCAAAATGCAGTAATTGCTGTCGAAGATGAAAGATTCCTCGAGCACAATGGAATGGACATTAAAAGGATTTTCGGGGCCTTATGGTATGACATCAAGACTATGAGTCTTGCTCAGGGAGCTTCCACAATTACAATGCAGGTTGCAAAAAACATGTATACTACTATGGATAAAACCTGGACAAGAAAACTTAAAGATGTTTACTATGCTCTTGAGATTGAAAAAGCTTTGAGTAAAGATCAAATTCTTCACGCATATCTTAACACTATTGGGCTTGGAAGAGGAACAAGAGGCGTTCAGGCAGCAGCTCATGTTTATTTCGATAAAGATGTATCCGAACTAAACCTTCCCGAGTCAGCAATGATAGCCGGAATAACTCAGAATCCTTACAAATTTTCTGCATATGTAACTGCTCCGATCTCTTCAGATGAGGATTTTACTAACATGCAGGTAAGTCTGATCCCAAGCAACAGTGAAACTCCGGAGCCAACAACAGACGAACTGAAAACATATGATAAACTTTTAAGAAACGGACTTATTTCAAGCCTTGAACACAATCAGCTTGTAAAAAATGATTATTATGCCCGAAAAGCGGTTTTGAACCCCGATTCAAAAGAGAGACAGGAAATCGTACTCAAAATGATGCTTAAAAATGGATACATCACCGAATCTCAATATAATGAATCCATATCATACCCTATTAAAATCAATCTAGGAAAGAAAAAGCAGTCAAACATTTCTTCTTATTTTGCAGACAAAGTAAAAATCGAGACAATTTCAGCACTTGAGTCAGTAGGTTATTCCCAAGAGGATGCAAGTGAGATTCTCTATGGCGGAGGACTTAAAATATACTCAACGCTTAGTACCAGCATACAGAATATACTTGAAGAAGAAGTAAACAACCCAGCTAATTTCCCAGGAAGCAGAATCGATTCCGACGGGATACCCCAACCACAAGTTGCTTCTGTAATAATGGATCAATACACTGGCCAGATAAAGGCTTTAGTTGGAGGAAGAGGAATAAGTGGAAACAAGATATACAACAGAGCTTTAAATCCCAGACAGCCAGGTTCATCAATAAAACCCGTTGCGGTTTATCTTCCAGCTCTGGAAAACGGGTTTACTGGAGCTTCTGGCATAGTTGACGAACCAATCAAAAATGAAAAAGGCGAATATTGGCCAAAAAACTTCAGTTCTTATGATGGTCCTACCACATTAAGAAATTTAGTAATCAAATCTTCGAACGTAGGAGCGGTCCAGGTTGCCCAAAAAGTAGGCACCAAAACTATGATTGACTACATGAAAAACATGGGAATCTCAACAATAGTTACAAGAGATGTAAACTCCTCAGTAAATGATGAAAACCTTTCTCTGGCACTTGGTGGTATGACAAAAGGGGTTACTCCTCTTGATCTTACAGCTGCCTATGCGTCAATTGCTAACGCAGGAAAATATACAAAACCCATATTTGTAACAAAAATCGAAGATACCAGCGGAACCGTGCTCTATGAGAATACGCCACTGACAAGACAAATTGCAACTCCTCAAAATTCATATATAATGACTGACATAATGAAAGACGTTGTAAATCGTGGAACTGGTGGAAGAGCAAAAGTCAGAAATTTTGATACAGTTGGAAAAACTGGTACAACTAACGATGAAAAAGATATATGGTTTGCTGGATATACGCCTTACTACACAAGTGCACTATGGATTGGTGAGGATCAGCCAAAAGACATGAATAAATCAAGTGATGTTCCATCTGCTTTATGGGGAAAAATTATGAACAGAGTTCATTCAGGTATGCCTGCAAAGAACTTTATAGCTCCATCTGGGATGACTAGTGCTACTGTGTGTCTTCAAACCGGACTGATCAAGGGACCTTACTGTACAAGAACAGCCAGTGAAATTTTTGCTGCAGGAACGGTTCCTTCAAAAACATGCATGGAACATTCCGCTCCAATTGTGACTGACGGTCTGCTTGACGATGAAAGCAAGGCCAATGCAATAAAAAATGATAAAGATGAAAAAGATGATAAAGATGAAAAAGATGATAAAGATAAAAAGAATCCAGAAAATGAAACTCCAACAGATAACGAACAACCCGATACCCCAGAGTCAGATGACGATGGAAATGGATTATTTCAATAAAAAAGGGGCTGTCGGAGAATGACGTTTTTTGACCCCTAAACTTTAATAATTAAAAATCCTAGATTATTCAACATCTACAAAAATGTAGAGCACTGAATAATTTAGGATTTTTTTGTTTAATTTAATATTTATTGTATGACAAAAAAGCCATTTGATATTTTCTCATGACTTATAAAAACCCGATAGGATTAGGCTGTTTTTGCTTCGTAGGTTTTGATTTTTTCCTTCGCGAAGCGATAATATTTATTTAAATTTCTTCCTACAGCGTATAAAAGAAATTCTTTATATACTTTTTCAGATGTACGATG
>NZ_AUID01000002.1 GCF_000423525.1 Proteocatella sphenisci DSM 23131
TCACATTTGTTAAGGAATACTACGATGTATGGTACTCCAACCTGTCTTGAAAGAAGGATATGCTCTCTAGTTTGAGGCATTGGACCGTCTGCTGCTGAACATACAAGGATAGCTCCGTCCATTTGTGCTGCTCCTGTGATCATGTTCTTTACGTAGTCAGCATGGCCTGGGCAGTCAACGTGTGCGTAGTGTCTGTTTGGAGTCTCATACTCAACATGAGAAGTTGATATTGTGATTCCTCTTTCTCTTTCTTCTGGTGCTTTATCTATTTTGTCAAAGTCTACTGCTGATCCAAAACCATATCTTTCATGAAGTGTTTTTGTGATTGCTGCTGTAAGTGTTGTTTTACCGTGGTCAACGTGTCCTATTGTTCCAACGTTAACGTGTGGTTTATTTCTTTCGAATTTAGCCTTAGCCATTGTTTTATTCCTCCTGAAATATATAATATTATTTTACCCGGGAAGAGAAGACTCCTCCCGGATTGTTTTAGGTTTATAAAGCCATATTGACTCTTACTTGCCTTCTTCCATTATCTTCTTAGCGATAGATGCTGGAACTTCTTCGTAATGGTCAAATATCATTGTATATGTTGCTCTACCTTGAGTTGATGATCTTAGGTCTGTAGAATATCCGAACATTTCAGAAAGTGGTACCATAGCGTTTACAGCCTGAGCTCCGCCTAGTCTGGCTTCCATTCCTTCTATTCTTCCACGACGAGAGTTAATGTCTCCCATAACGTCTCCCATATAATCATCTGGTGTAACAACTTCTACTTTAACTATTGGCTCAAGTATTATTGGTGTTGCTTTTCTCATACCTTCTTTGAAGGCCATAGAAGCAGCCATTTTGAAGGCCATTTCTGATGAGTCTACCTCATGGTATGATCCATCATAAAGCTCAACTTTGACGTCAACAACCTGGTAACCTGCAAGTATTCCAGATTCCATAGCTCCCTGGATTCCCTGGTCAACTGGTCCGATATACTCTTTTGGTACTGATCCACCAACTGTAGCATTGACAAACTCATAACCATCACCTGGCGTTTGAGGGATCATTCTGATCTTAACGTGACCGTATTGTCCTCTACCACCTGATTGCTTGGCATATTTGTATTCAATGTTAACTGGGTTTTTTATAGTCTCTCTGTAAGCAACCTGAGGCGCTCCAACATTGGCTTCTACTTTGTATTCTCTTAGAAGACGGTCAACTATTACCTCAAGGTGCAATTCACCCATTCCACCTATTATAGTTTGCCCTGTTTCCTGGTCAGTTCTCACTGTAAAAGTAGGGTCTTCTTCAGATAGTTTCTGAAGTCCTACTCCCATTTTCTCCTGAGCTGCTTTTGTTTTTGGCTCTATTGCAACGTGTATAACTGGCTCTGGGAATTCCATAGACTCAAGTATGATAGGATGATCCTGATCACAAAGTGTGTCTCCTGTAGTAGTATCTTTAAGACCTACTGCAGCAGCTATATCTCCAGCATAAACTTCTGTAAGCTCAGCTCTTGTGTTTGCATGCATCTGAAGTATACGTCCGATTCTTTCTTTCTTGTTTTTTGTTGAGTTAAGAACGTAAGAACCTGATTTTAATATTCCTGAGTAAACTCTGAAGAATGAAAGCTTTCCAACAAACGGGTCTGCCATTATTTTAAAGGCAAGCGCTGAAAACGGCTCTGAGTCGTCTGCATGTCTTGCTTCTTCAGTTTCTCCGTCAAGAAGAACACCAGTAATAGATTCTACATCAAGTGGAGATGGCATAAATGAAACTACTCCATCAAGAAGTTGAGGTACACCTTTATTTCTGTATGCTGATCCACAAAATACTGGATTTATCTTAACATCAATAACACCTTTTCTTAGAGCTATTTTCAACTCTTCGATAGATATTTCTTCGCCTTCAAGGAATTTCATCGTTAAATCTTCATCTAACTCTGCAATTTTTTCTACCATAGTCTCTCTGCACTCTTCTGCAAGAGCCTTCATGTTTTCTGGTATTTCTCTGGCTTCTTGTTCTCTTCCAAGATCATCTATGTTGTAGTATGCTTTCATTTCAAAAAGGTCTATTACTGCTTCAAAGTCATCTTCTGCTCCGATTGGAAGCTGAACAGCTACGGCATTAGCGCCTAGTCTGTCTTTCATCATCTGAACAACTCTTAAGAAGTCTGCTCCGATTATGTCCATTTTGTTTACAAATGCTATTCTTGGCACTTTGTAATGGTCTGCCTGTCTCCAAACATTTTCTGATTGAGGCTCTACTCCACCCTTTGCACAGAAAACAGCTACAGCGCCGTCAAGAACTCTAAGAGATCTCTCAACTTCTACTGTAAAGTCAACGTGTCCAGGTGTATCTATGATATTAACTCTGTGCTCTTTCCACTCAGCAGTAGTTGCTGCAGAAGTAATAGTTATACCTCTTTCTTTTTCCTGCTCCATCCAGTCCATCTGTGATGCACCTTCGTGAGTTTCGCCTAGCTTGTGAGTCTTTCCTGTGTAAAACAGTACTCGCTCTGTTGTAGTCGTCTTACCCGCATCTATGTGGGCCATGATTCCTATATTTCTGGTTTTAGCCAGTGAAAATTGTCTTGCCACTGATTTTGACTCCTCTCTGACACTTAATTCAGTATAGTTACATTCTGAATCAGTTTGAAATAATTAGTAACGGTAATGTGCAAATGCTTTGTTAGCGTCTGCCATTTTGTGAGTATCTTCTTTTTTCTTGAATGATGCTCCAGTTCCGTTTGCTGCGTCCATTATTTCTCTAGCTAACTTTAGTGTCATACCTTTTTCGTTTCTAAGTCTTGTGTATTTAACTAACCATCTAAGACCTAGTGTTTCTCTTCTCTCAGGTCTTACTTCTATTGGAACCTGATAGTTTGCTCCACCTACTCTTCTTGCTTTAACTTCAAGCACTGGCATAATATTATTTAATGCCTTTTCGAATATTTCTAGTGGATCTTCATCTGTTTTCTCTTTAATTTCATCAAACGCCCCATATACTATTGCTTGAGCCGTTCCCTTCTTTCCGCCAAGCATTATCTTGTTGATAAGCTTTGTAACGGACTTGCTTCCATATATTGGATCTGCAAGTACTTCTCTTTTTGGAACATTACCTTTTCTTGGCACTTTGCTTCCCTCCTTAATGATTAATGGTTAAATCATCGGTACTCGACAAAATCTGCTTTGCCGGGGCGCCTATATAAAACTCTATATATTAAACGCACCGTAAACAATACGACTTATTTCTTAGCAGCAGCAGCTTTTGGTACTTTCGCACCGTACTTTGATCTTGATTGTCTTCTCTTATCTACACCTGATGTATCAAGAGATCCTCTTACTATGTGATATCTTACTCCTGGAAGGTCTTTGATCTTTCCTCCTCTTATAAGAACAACACTATGCTCTTGCAGGTTGTGGCCTTCTCCTGGAATGTAAGCTGAAACCTCTATTCCATTTGTAAGTCTTACCCTAGCGATTTTTCTAAGAGCCGAGTTTGGCTTTTTAGGTGTAACCGTTTTTACTGAAGTACATACTCCTCTTTTTTGTGGAGCACTTGCATCAGTACTTTTCTTTTTAAGAGCGTTATACCCTTTTTGAAGAGCTGGAGCTGTTGATTTCGCAGCTATTTCTTTTCTGCCTTTTCTTACTAACTGATTAATTGTTGGCATTATGGCACCTCCTTCTTTAATAAATTTGTTTTTTTGCACCGCCAACTGCATTGTCTATTGATTCGGCTATAATTAGTCGATTCTCAATGTGCTTTTTTACACACTAATAGATTTTATCACTTTAAGATGCGTTTGTCTACTTTTTTTTGTTTACATTTGTAAATTTATTCTACTGACAGTATATAATAATACAGTGGCTGTCCGCCTTTGTGTACCTCTACATCCATGTCATCATAAATTTCTTCTAGTCTTTCTTTCAGGGCTTCTGCCTGGTCTTGGGTTACGTCTTGACCATAATAAAGCGTTATTATGTCATCCATGTCTACTATATTATCAAGAAGCTGCACTACCGCTTCGTCAACACTTTTGGTGCATGTAAGAATTTTTCCTTCTCCTATGCCTATTATGTCTCCCTCATGTATGTCAATGCCATCAGAGTTTGTATCTCTTACCGCATATGTTATCTGGCCTGACTTTACAGCCTTTGTTGCTTCTTGCATATTTTGCGTATTTGTTTCAAATTCTTCTGAAGGCTCAAATACCATGAGTGCCGATATAGCCTGAGGAACTGTTTTTGTAGGTATTACTTCTACATTTTTTTCACTCAGCTCTTTGGCCTGGTTTGCTGCAAGTATTATATTTGAGTTGTTAGGAAGTATTATTATATTGTCTGAATTTATGCTGTTGATAGCCTTTATGAAGTCTTGTGTGCTTGGATTCATAGTCTGACCACCTTCTATTATCTGGTCAACTCCAAAATCTTTCATTATATGAGCAATGCCGCTCCCCATGGAAACTGATATTATTCCATATGCTTTGGGGGCCTTGTTTTTTTCTGAAGTCAGATTTTTTTGCTGAATCCTCATATTCTCAATTTTTATCTTGTCAAGCTGACCATGCTGACCTGCTGCTTCGAGTACTTTTCCTGGATTGTTTGTATGAATGTGTATTTTTATTATGCCATCATCCCCTACTACAACCATCGAGTCTCCATCTCTTTCAATTCTGGATCTAAGCTCTTGAGGTTCTATGTCTGCATTCATTACCATAAATTCTGTACAGTAACCAAATTCAATTTCGCCTTCAAATATATGGATGTCACTTTGTATAAATTCTTCATAGTCAATGCTGTCTGCCTGTCTTGATTCAACTATTTGACCATAATAACCCATCATCATGCCTTCCATGAATGACACAAGTCCTTTTCCACCTGAGTCTACAACATTTGCATCTTTAAGGGCTTTAAGAAGCTCGGGTGTTCTTATGAGTGAATTTTTAGCCTCTTCTAAAATTCTGTTCAGAAACTCTTCCATGGCCATATCTTCTTTTCTAATTGACATAGCATATGTTGCCGTTTCTCTTATTACAGTAAGGATGGTTCCTTCAACTGGTTTCATTACTGCTTTGTAGGCTACATCTGATGCTTCTTTTAGGGCCACAGCAACATCTTTTATGCTAAGTGAGTTTTTGCCTTCTACTCCTTTTGCAAAACCTCTGAGTATCTGAGAAAGTATTACTCCGGAATTTCCTCTGGCTCCCATGAGCGAACCTTTGGCTATGGCTTTTCCTATAAGTGTTATATCGTCTTCTTTCAGTTTCTCAAGCTCTGATATTGCTGAAGCTATAGTAAGAGACATGTTTGTGCCTGTATCCCCATCTGGTACCGGAAATACATTCAATCTGTCTATGAGAGCCTTATCATTTGTAAGTTTATTTGCTCCAGAAATTATCATTTCTCTTAACAACTTCCCGTCAATCTTATCCATCTACATCCTCCTGCTATTTTTGGACTCTTACGCCTTGTACGTTTATTCCAATTTTCGATACCTTGAGTCCTGTTTGATTTTCTACGTAGTATTTTACTCTTTCAATTATATTATCAGCAACGACAGAGACTTTTGTTCCATACTGTACGATTACTGATATTTCTATTTCTATAACTTCATTTTCTATATCTACTTCTATTCCTTTGCTGCCGTTTGATCTGGATAAGAGTTCTACTATTCCGTATTTATTTTTAGAGGCCATTCCAACAAGGCCATAGCACTCAAGCGCCGCCTGGCTTGCTATTTTGGAAATTACTTCTTTTTCCATTGATATTGTCCCATATTCATTTACTATATTTAACATTTTTGCCTCCTGTTCTATTATTAGTAAATTGACTATTTCTTTATTGTATAATAATTTTTGTATTTATTCAAGCGATTTAATGCTATAATGGGTTTATGACAAATATTTTGTTATGGGCGTGTTACTTGTCAAATATATAAATTTATTTATTTTTTTTTGTGATAACTTTTATGTTGCAATTAACTCAAAGCTATGATAATATAATACTTGTTAAATTCACGATTATTGATTTGAAGGAGGTGTTTTGCATGGCAAAGGTTTGTGATGTATGCGGAAAAGGTAAAATTTCTGGAAATAATGTCAGCCATTCAAATCGTCATAACAAAAGAACTTGGACGCCTAACCTTAGAGTAGTTAGAGCTATTGTTGACAGTACGCCAAAGAAACTTAAGGTTTGTACAAGATGTCTACGTTCTGGAAAAATTGCACGAGCATAATAATAAAAAAGCTTGAGGATTAATCCCCAGGCTTTTATTATTTTTAACTGATTTTTAATATTTTCGATCCCTGAGGCTCTCAATTATAATTGCGGAGCCTTTTTTTATTTCTACATAACAGTCTTTTATATATTCGTTTGACAGGCCAATGCTTTCTCCTCTTTTGAGATTGTAGTCTTTCAGGGGATACTTTACTCCTTCAAGGCTCACTTGAGCGTCTTCAAATACGGCAAAAATCGAAAAATGCTGATTTTCTCTTTTTTTAGAAATACACTCTCCCCTGCCACATACAAAGGCTCTGTCATAACGATCTACAAGCTTTAAACTAATGCCTTTTTCATAAGCATAATATAGCATCCCAAAATTAGCCAGACTGTGATCCCATCTTCCTCCGAGTGCCCCGTAGAGGTCAATTTCTTTGTAGCCTCTGTCAATAAGAAAATCAATACATATATGGGTATCGCTGAAATCTTTTTCGGGATTAAATTTTATAAACTGAACTTGTTTTTCTTTAAAATATTCGAGAGTTTCTGTATTTATAGAATCAAGGTCCCCCAAAATATAATCTGGAATTATTCCTGCGCCCTGGAGCCTGTTGCTGGCCCCATCTGCACAAACAATAATTTTATATTGAGACATTTGAGCCTTTATTTTGTCAATTTCGCCTATGTCTCCGTTTGAGATTATGGCCGCCTTCATTAAACTATCATCTCTTTTTCTGCGTTTTCCCTAAGCAGGTGGACTGCCTCTTTTATATTGCCTTTGCCAAATATAGCCGATCCGGCAACAAGTATGTCTGCCCCCGCTTCTACAACATCTCCTATAGTCTTGGCGCTTACTCCCCCATCAACTTGTATATCTACGCTCAGGTTTTTTTCTATTATCATTGACTTAAGATCTCTTATTTTTCTTAGTGATGACTGTATAAAAGACTGTCCTCCAAATCCTGGGTTAACACTCATAATGAGTACCATATCCAAGTCTTCAAGGATGTATTCGAGCACGCTTATTGGTGTGGCTGGATTTAGTGATACGCCCACTTTACAGCCACACTCTTTTACCGCCATAACTGCTCTGTGAAGGTGGTTTGTCGCTTCGTAATGAATTGTTATTATGTCTGCCCCAGCATCTGCAAAATCTTTGATGTATCTTGCCGGTTCATCTACCATGAGATGGCAGTCAAATACCATTTTAGAGTGTTTTCTTATACTCTTAATGACTACTGGTCCAAAAGATATGTTTGGTACAAATGATCCGTCCATGACATCTATATGAAGGTATTCACACCCTGCTGCTTCTACTTTGGCTACTTCTTCTCCAAGTATTGAAAAATCTGCCGACAATATTGATGGCGCTATTTTTATCATATTATTTTCTCCTTTTGTTTTTGTCTCTTATTTCATTGAGAAGCTGAATATAGCTCTCATACCTTCTTGCAGGTATGTGCCCTTCTTCTACGGCTTTTTTAACTCTGCAATCAGGCTCATTTTCATGTATGCATTTGGAACCAAACCTGCAGTCTACATCATATTCATAGAAATCTATAAAATATTCTTTGAGGTCTCTTTCTTCAATATCTGACAAGTCTATAGAGCTGAAGCCCGGTGAATCTGCTATGAACGAGTTTTCATCTACTTTTATCAGTTCTGTGTACCTTGTGGTGTGTCTTCCTCTTCCTATTTTTTCACTGACTTTTCCAGTTTTTAGTTTTGCATCTTCTACAAGCCTGTTTATAAGTGTGCTTTTGCCGGCACCTGAAGGTCCCGCTACTATGGTAATATTGTTTTTAAGATAAGATTCTAACTCATCTACATTATATCCTGTTTCTGCAGATACCGCCAGTATAGGGTATCCTGTAGCCTTGTAGTTTTCTTTAAGGCTATCGATGAGTTTTGAGTCATCCAAATCAACCTTATTAAAACAAATTATTATTTCTACGGATTCTTTTTTTGCGGTTATCAGAAATCTGTCAATAAGTGACAGATTTGGATCTGGGGATTTTACTGCGAAAACAAGTATGGCCTGTGTGATATTTGCAATCGGAGGCCTCTTCATAAGATTATCTCTTTCATGGCCTTTGAATATAACACCTTTTCTATTTTCTTCATCGAGCACTTCTATCTCAACTCTGTCTCCTGTTACAAGTTCGACATTGTTATGTCTCCAGTTTCCACGTACTTTGGTTTCATAAACCTTATCTTCTACTTCCACATAATAAAACGAAGATATTGCCTTCACTATGATTCCTGTCATATTTCCCCCTTGTGATTACAATCTTTTGTTAAAACTGTACTTTTGGATTTGCGTATAAATTGTTATAATCTCCATCTAAATATACATAGTATTCTCTTAATTCTCCAGGAAGTCCCTTTACTTCTACCTCAAGTACTTCTCCCAGATCAATCGGTTTTACTGTCTTGTCATATATAAAGGTGTCTTTGGTTACATCTTTTATCTGTACTCTTACGTTTTCTTTATCTTTTGGAAGGGTTATTACCATTGCATAACTTACTTCTTTAGGTTTTTCATAACGATTGACTACTATACCCACTTCTGATCCTGTAGACATTTTCTGACCCGGACTTGGGTTTTGTGAAAGAACTATGCCTTCGCTTTGGCCTTTGTCTTCTCTGTATGATACTTTAAGATTAAAGTTCTTCAGTATGTTTCTTGCCTCTTGCTCTGATTTACCAAGCACAGTAGGCAGTTCTATGTTATTTTCTTCTTTTCCCATGCTCACGGTTATCTTTACAGTTTGCCCTGCTTCTATCTTGTCTCCGGCTCTTGGGGTCTGTTCTATGACAATATTTTCTTCAGCCTGGTCAAATTTGTACTCTACCGATTCTTCCAATTTAGCATCTGATATAAGTTTGGAGGCTTCTTCTATTTTTTTACCTGTGAGTTCGGGAACCACCACTTCTTCTTTCCTCTGGGCCGAGATAATTACTTCTATAGTTTCGCCTTTCATAATTTTTGTTCCAGCCTCAGGATCTTGTTTTGCTATGAGTCCTGGTTCGTATATGTTATTGACTTCTTCTCCTGCAATACTTATCTCAACCCCATTTTCCAGCGCACTCTCTTTTGCTTCTTCGAATGTTTTTCCTGTAAATTCTGGTGTTTCAATTTTGTCTTTATCTGTATTCTGACCAAATCCACCATTTATCATGAATATTATCCCTACAAAGACCAGGGCTGCTAGCAGTGCCCCAGTTACAGTCATTATAAGCTTTTTACTATCTTTTTTTTCAGATTTTATATCCGATTTTTTTTGAGATTTTTTAACCTTACTGCTTTCTTCAGACTTTTTTATTTCATTTTTATCACTTACGTCAGTAAATAATATCTTATATTGATCATCTGGTACTATTTTTTGTGTATGATATGTCTCATCTGAAAAATTATTCTCAAATGCCTTGTTTTCTTTTATATAGTCCAGATCTCTTATCAGGTCGCTGACTGTTTTGTATCTTCTGTCTGCACTTTTTTGCGTAGCTTTTCTTATTACATCTTTTATCTCTGCTGAAATATTGTCATTATCTGAAAAAGTAATCTCTTCTTGTATGTGTTTGAGCGCTATGTTTACAGGGGAGTCTCCTTCAAAGGGAAGTTTTCCTGTGATCATTTCATACATCACTATACCCAGTGAATATACGTCACTGCGCTCGTCAACGTATCCGCCTCTTGCCTGCTCTGGTGAAAAATAATGTACTGATCCCATTATAGAACCTACAGCTGTAATAGTTGAACTGCTTACAGCCTTGGCTATACCAAAATCAGCAACTTTTACCATATTGTTCTTTGCAAGCATAATGTTTTGAGATTTTATATCTCTGTGGACTATTTTTTTGCTGTGCGCTTCTTCAAGGGCCATTGCTATCTGCCTGGATATTGAAACCATAGTTTCTTGCTCTATTGCGCCTTTTTTGTGTATCTCATCTTTTAGGTTTTGTCCGTCTACAAATTCCATAACAATATATGATATATCTTCGTCTTGTCCTACATCAAATATATTTATTATGTTCTGCTGATTAAGACTTGCAGCAGATTGTGCTTCATTCTTAAATTTTTCTATAAATTCTTCGTCTTTTCCAAATTCTGGCTTCAGCATTTTAATAGCTACTATCCTGTTAAGTATCCTGCATTTGGCCTTGTATACATAAGCCATACCGCCTTCGCCTATCTTTTCGAGTATTTCATATCTGTTTCCAAGCAGTTTATTTATCATTTTATACCCACCTTACTGTCATACTTTATGCATATCAAAGAAATGTTATCAATCCCACCTTTTTCAAGTGCTTTGTCTATGAGATCATTTGATTTCTGTTTCAGACTTGCATCTGTAGATATGACTTTTAGTATCTCTTCGTCTGTTATCATGTTTGTAAGCCCATCTGAGCATAATAGTAAAATATCTCTTTCTTTAAGTTCAAATTCATATGTGTCGATTTTTATATCGCAGTCTGTTCCTATTGCCCTTGTTATTACATTTTTTTTGGGATGAGTAAGCGCTTCTTCTTTTGTAATTGCTCCTGATTCAATAAGCTCTTGTACAAATGAATTGTCTTTTGTAAGTTGCTTTATCCGGTTTTCCCTTACTATATAACACCGGCTATCTCCTACATTTGCAACCATGAGCATATCTCTTGACGTAACGGCAGCCACCATAGTAGTTCCCATTCCGTAATACTCTTCTTTTTCGCTCTCTTCAAATACCAAATGATTAGCTTTTTTTATTGAAAATGTAAGCATATCTACAATCTTCTGGTGTTTTTCTTCTGCAATGTATTCTTTTATTTTATCTTTGTTCTCTTCCATTGAAGAAATCACGGCAGTAGTAGCTATCCTGCTTGCTACTTCCCCATTTTTATGACCACCCATTCCATCTGATACGATAAATATATGCGCCTCATCACAAAGCGAAAACTGGCCTACAAAGTCTTCATTATTTTCTCTTACCTTACCGACATGACTTTTAATATAATATTCCATGATATTATTCCCTCCATAAACTCTATATTTCAGTTTTATTGTCGATTATACTTCTTCTCAGTTGTCCGCAAGCTCCGGCAATATCTCTTCCCAGCTCTCTTCTTACTGTAGCTTCTATATTATTTTTAATCAATATATTCTGAAACTCTTTTACTTTTTTCATATCCGGCCTTTTGAAGTCATTTTCTTTTATTTCATTTATAGGGATAATGTTGACATGAGAAAGTGATCCTCTTAGGAGTTTTGCAAGTTGCATTGCTGTTTGTGGATTATCATTCACGCCTCTTATAAGTGCATATTCATAAGTTACTCTTCTTTTGGTTTTTTCTGAATAGGCTTTTGCCGCGCGTATCAGCTCTTCTACACTATAACTTTTTCCTATAGGCATTATCTCCTCGCGTGCGTCCTGGCTAGTCTGGTGAAGAGATATGGCCAGGTTTACTGGTATTTCAAGTTCGGCCAGCCTTTGTATCTGAGGAACCAGTCCGCATGTGGATACAGTTATATGTCTGTACCCAATGTTGAGTCCTTTTTCGTCATGGACCAGCACAAAAAACTTCTCCAGATTTTCCATGTTATCAAAGGGTTCTCCTGAACCCATTATAACTATATTGGAGATCCTCTCTCCGGCATCTTTTTGGGCAGTTATTATCTGTCCCAGTATCTCTCCTGCTGTCAGGTTTCTTACCAGGCCGTCTATTGTAGATGCGCAGAATTTGCATCCCATCCTGCACCCTACT
Source organism: Proteocatella sphenisci DSM 23131 (assembly GCF_000423525.1). Taxonomy (GTDB): domain Bacteria; phylum Bacillota; class Clostridia; order Peptostreptococcales; family Filifactoraceae; genus Proteocatella; species Proteocatella sphenisci. Next base: position 11,961 of record NZ_AUID01000002.1, read on the forward strand.
TGTGTGGATATGCACAGGGAAAGCCCGTGCTTGTATTTCATAAGCACCGTCTCTACAATATTGCCATCATCAAGTTCTATAAGATATTTTTTAGTTTCATCTTCCTGGGACTCCAGTTTTTGATATATTCCTGCTTTTGAAATATAGGCCACCTCTGAAAGCTTGTCTTTTAGTTTTTTGGGTATATTAGGTATTTGGTCTATGCTTTCAATGCCTTTTGATATAAATGAATATATCTGCTCAGAGCGATATTTAGGCTCTCCTATGGATACTATCAGCTCTTTTAACTCTTGGCCTGTAAGGCTCTTTATATCTTTTTTCATATTTTCCCTTTTATTAGCTGATTCTTTTCAGCTTGCATATATAAAATCCATCACTTTCACCGTCTGAAGGAAGCATCATAACATCTTCTTGGGTCTTTTCAAAATTGCCATTCTTTTTCAGAAAATCATCGGTTATATCCTGATTTTCTTCTTTATTAATTGTGCATGTACTATATATCATTATGCCACCAATCTTGATATACTTGGAAGCATTTTGAATTATTTTTCTTTGTATGTTATAGATAGAGCTTATATCTTTTATTGTCTTATACCTGATTTCTGGTTTTCTTCTTATTATTCCAATCCCTGAACAAGGGGCATCTACAAGCACTCTGTCGTATTTCCCAGCCATATCCGGATTGTATATAGTTGCGTCATTTTGGCTGGTGTTTACTATTTTAACTCCAAGTCTCTTGCAAGTATTAGTTACCAGTTCCAGTTTGTTCTGTGATATATCCATTGCGTCTATTCTGCCTTCATTATTCATAAGCTCTGCAATGTAACCAGTCTTGCCTCCTGGACATGCACAAATGTCTAGTATATATTCTCCAGCAGCTGGATCAAGTTCTTTTACGCATCTCATGGAGCTTATATCTTGTACACTGAAAAGTCCGTCTTTGTAGCTTTTGCTATTTTCTATATTTTTAAGATTCTTTACTACAAGCGCGCCTTTTACTTCTTCCACCAGCTGAGCATCTGCGCCTTCTTCTTTTAAAAGCTCTGCAAGCTTTTGAGGACTTGTTCTCAAAGAGTTGGCTCTTATATAAAGTTTGGGTTTTATTGAAAAACCATACATTATATCTTCAGTTCCTTCCAGATCATACTGCTTCATAAGCAGGTCCACTATATCTGGGGATACTGAATATTCTACTGATACTCTTTCCGAAGTGTTTTTTATGTCTATATCAAATGCACCAGGGTCTCTTAGTACATTTCTCAAAACGGCATTTACAAATCCGCTTCCTCTTGGGAATACTTTTTTACATAGTTTTACAGATTCATCTACCGCTGCAAAATCAGTCACTGAGTTCATTTCTCTTATCTGATAGAGGCCCATTTCAAGTATTACAAGTACTTCTCTTGAAATGTCTGATATTTTTTGCTTACTGAATTTTTGTATAACGTAGTCCAGATAAAGCTTGTTTTCTATTGTACCATATACTAGTTCTGTAAAAAAACCTCTGTTTATATTATCGAGTTCATTTTTTCTCAGTATTTTATTTATAGTTATGTTTGAATATCCACCTTGATTAATCACATTATATATGGCTTCATATCCCAATTCTCTTGGATTTTTCATAATTCCTCTTTCATTATAATTTATATAAGTTACTTTATAATTTGTTTGTGTATCACCTTCAAAAAGGACGCAGTTTGCGTCCTTAGTTTTTCTTATCTTCTGTTCCTGTCCCTTATAGCAATCAATCTCATAAGCTGTGATATTGCTGCTGCCGCTGCTGCAATATATGTCAGAGCTGCTGCATTTAGCATTCTTCTGCCCTGGGGTATCTCAGAGGGGCTTAGTATTCCCATCTCTGCCAGTAATTTTATAGCTTTACTGCTGGCGTTGAGCTCTACGGGAAGCGTTATCAACTGAAATAAGACACTGGCCGAGAACATTATCACGCCTATATTGAATAGGGCAGGCATTGCTGCAATAAACATTCCGGCTGCTATAAATACCCATGCCAGATTTGATGCAAGGTTGACTACTGGAACCAAACTGTTCCTTACTTTCAAGGGTACATACGCATTTGCATGCTGTAAGGCGTGCCCTACCTCATGCGCCGCTATTGAATTGGCAGCTATTGTGTTTCCGTAATATACATCATTTGAAAGTCTCAGTACTTTTGTTCTCGGGTCATAGTGATCGCTGAGTTTTCCAGCAACCAGCTCAATTTGTACATTGTTCAGGCCATTTTTATCAAGTATCTCTCTGGCTGTCTGCATGCCTGTATAGCCCCTTGTAGTCCGTATTCTAGAAAACTTACTGTAGGCGCTGTTTATTTTCCCCTGAGCATACATAGTCAGTATCATTGCGGGAATCAGTATTATCATTGTGTTGTCGAAGTATAATGGGTACATATTTTTTCCTCCTGTTATACAAACAAGTCTCCTCGCTTTATATCATTTCCTTTAAGATATTCTTTTACAGGCATTCTTTTCTTGTTTGGAAATTGAACCTCATATACCAGCACACTGCTTTCTTTTGCCCTTATCTCAATGCAGTCGCTTTTTACGTCTATTATTTCTCCATAATTATTATTAAGTGAAGGGTTTCCAAGCTTTAAATCGAATAGTTTTACAGTTTCATCATTTAGTTTTGCATATGCTGATGGCCAGGGATCCACCCCTCTTGCAAGGTTTATAACAGCTTTGGCATCTTGGCTGAAATCAAGATGTCCCAGTTCTTTATTCATCATAGGCGCGTAAGATGATTTGCTATGATCTTGAGCGATTCTTGGCACTTGCCCTTTTTCAAACAACTCAAGCGTTCTTGAAAGAGTTTTTTTGCTTAAATCTGCAAGCTTGTCATGAAGTGACCCTGATGTATCTTCAGGCTCTATGTCTATCTCATCTGAAAGTATGATATCTCCAGTGTCTAGACCCTCTGCCATATACATGGTGGTTATTCCTGTCTTTTCTTCACCATTTATTATAGCAAAATTTATTGGAGCCGCTCCCCTGTATTTTGGAAGCAGGGATGCATGTACGTTTATGCATCCCAGTCTTGGTATATCTAATATCTCTTTTGTTAATATCTGACCAAAAGCAGTTACGACTATAAGATCCGGATTTAAACTTTTTATAAGTTCTACGGATTGTTTTTCTTTTACCCGATCTGGCTGATAGACTTCAAAACCATACTCCAGCGCTTTTTCTTTTACTGGTGTAGGTTGAAGTTTTTTGCCTCTTCCCTTGGGTTTGTCTTTTTGAGAAATGACAAGTAATACCTCGTCTCCTCTTTCTTTGAGAACTTCAAGTGAATTAACCGCAAACTCAGGAGTTCCCATAAATATTATCTTCATATTTATAAACTTACCTTTCTTAGCATATACTTTTATTCTGATTTTTCTTTGTCTGTCGTTTCTTTTTGTACTCTGTCTTTAAAAAGTATTCCGTTCAGGTGATCATGCTCGTGAAGCACTGCTCTTGCAAACAGGTCTTCTCCTTCCATTACGCATTCTTGCATGTCTTCGTTGAAGAACTTGAACTTTACGTAATTTGGCCTGCATACCGGTGCATAGTATCCCGGAAGGCTAAGGCATCCTTCGTCGTCTGTCTGCGAGCCTTTGGTTTCAAGTATTTCTGGGTTGATACAAACTACAGGTCCGTCTCCTACATCGATAACGAATATTCTTCTGAGAACCCCTACCTGTGGCGCAGCAAGGCCTACTCCATCTGCTTCATACATGGTATCTATCATATCTTCAATAAGTTCTTTTATTTTAGGTGTTATTTCTTCTACTTTTTTTGATTTTTTTCTAAGCACATCGTCTCCGTCATGCCTTATTGTTCTTATTGCCATATTTTCCTCCCGAAAATTACATCATATTTTTAGGGTTTACATCTACCGATACAAATGTATCGTCATCTATAATTATACTTCTTTTTTCAGATAAAATAAAGTTTATTATACTTTTTAGCAGATATATTTCATTTTCTTTACTTGTCTTATAAAAGAGTTGCCATCTGTATTTTTTTTCTATCTTTTGTATTATGCAGGGCGTAGGACCCAGAGGAATAAATTCCGCTCCTCTTTTGCCTGCATAAAAATTTATTGCATCTTTAATTTTTTCTGCTGTATTTGCTGCTTTCCCCATATTGGGGCTGCTTGATACGATTCTTACAATACTTCCAAATGGAGGATATCCAAAATCTTTTCTGGCTCTTATCTCGATTTCATAAAGCCCCTCGTAGTCATTGTTCTTTATAAATTCAAATATTTCATGGTCTTTCTCTACGGTCTGTACAATTACCTTTCCCTTGTGTTCTCCTCTGCCTGCTCTGCCAGCAACCTGAGATACCATGGAAAATGTTTTTTCATAGCTCCTGTAATCTGGAAATCTCAGGCTCTGGTCTGCATTCAGGACTACAACCAAAGTCACATCTTCAAAATCCAGGCCTTTGCTTATCATTTGAGTCCCTATTAAAATATTGGCATTGGTGTCTTTGAATTCCATGAGTAGTCTCTCATATTCACCTTTTCTTGTCGTAGTGTCCTTATCAAGCCTTACCGTTTTTGCACCGACAATGGATTTTTTTATGTCTTCTTCTACTTTTTGCGTTCCCATTCCAGTTTCTTTCATTTTACTTCCACTGCACTCACTGCATATTCCATCATAAGTTTTGCTATATCCGCAGTAGTGACACATGAGCTTGTTTCCATTTTTATGGTAGTTGAGAGTTATATCACAGTCCGGGCACTTTGGTGTATGAGCGCAGTCTGTACATGTGAGGCTCGTTGCAAATCCTCTTTTGTTTAGAAATACTATCACCTGTTTACCGCGGTCTATCTCATTTTGAATTTCTTCTTTTATATGCTGATTTATAAGTGATGTATTGCCACTTCTAAGTTCATCCATAGTATCTGTTATCTGTATTTCAGGCAAAGTAGCATTAACCCTGCTGGTAAGTTTTACCAGGTCATATTCTTTGCAAGCTGCTTTGTAATATTGTTCTATGGTTGGGGTAGCGCTCCCTAAAACAACTGTTGCACCTGTGTACTCAGCTATTTTTTCAGCCACTTGGACAGTGTCATACTTGGGGTTTTGCTCGGATTTATATGCATCATCATGACATTCATCAATTATTATGAGTCCCAGATTTTTAAGGGGTGAGAAAATAGCCGACCTTGCACCAATTACTATCTGGGCCTCTCCGCTCTCTATTATAGCCCACTGGTCTTTTTTTTCGCCTTCACTCAGATGACTGTGCATTATGGCAATGGTGTCTCCAAATATATTTCTAAAACGCGCTATAGTCTGGGGAGTAAGTGAAATTTCTGGAACCAGAAGTATTACTGATTTTTCATTTTCAAGTGCATCTGCTATAAGCCTGATGTATATTTCAGTTTTTCCCGAACCTGTTATACCAAAAAGTAACTTTGGTTTCTTGTTGTAGAGATTTTGCGTAATTTCTAAATACACATTTTCCTGCTCTTTTGTAAGAGTAGTTTTCTTGCTCTTAAGTTTATAGTTTTCTTCTGGCCTTCTATATTGGAGTTTTTTTTCAAGCTGTGCAATGCCGTCTTCTACCAGCTGCTTTATTGGCTGACTCAGTATTACTTTGTTTTTTTCTTGTATTTCCATTATGTCTACAGGCCCTTTGATCAGCTCTTCAATTAAAAGAATTTTGTTTTTTGCATTTTTCCTCTGAGCGCCTTTGTATATCTCCAATTGTTCCAAGCTTAGCAATGGTACAAGTATTCGCTTATATTTAAGCGAGGTTTTTTCTGCTTTTGGGAAAAAGAGTGAAACCGCCTCAAACATACTGCACATATATTGTTCTTTTATCCAAATCGCAATTTTAAGTGCTTCTGGGCTTATGAGAGGCACGTCTTCTTTTATTCCTGCTATCTGCTTGAGTACAATCTCCTTGGTGTTTTTTGTTTCAGAAGACTGGTCTGGTATATTTATTACAAGTGCTTCGTGTATCTTGTTCCCCTTGCCAAAAGGAACATCTACTCTTTGGCCTGGTTTTATGTCAGAAGGCGCCAGATAGTTAAAGACTCTGTCTACGTATCTGGATTTATGTTTTATGATTATTTCGACTTCAGTATTCATCATTGTGTCTGACATTGAAATTCTCCTTAATATGTTCGAAAGAGGGCACTTTTATTATCAGTGTCCTCTCTTTATTCTTATGTGTATTTATTTTCGGTCGTCTCTGCTGTCGTCATACAGCTCCATTATTTTGTCAAACAAACTTTTGGCAACCATACTTTTATCCATGAGTGGAAGCTCTGTTACAGACCCATCGCGGTCTATTATGTTAACTATGTTAGTATCCACTCCAAAACCTGCACCTTCTTTTTTTACATCATTTGCAACAATAAGGTCAAGATTTTTGCGTTCCATCTTGGATATAGCATTTTTGAGTATATGGTCGGTCTCTGCTGCAAATCCAACCAGTATCTGGTTTTTTCTTTTTTGCTGACCTGTTTCAAAGAGTATATCGTGGGTTCTTTCAAGCTCTATACTCATATCGCCTTCACTCTTTTTTATCTTACTTTGAGATTTTTGTGATGGGGTGTAGTCTGCTACTGCTGCTGATTTTATTATTATATCCATTTCAGCAGCCCTTGTTATGACAGCCTGATACATATCTTCTGCAGATTCTATGCTTATAAATTCTGATATTCCATATGGAATTTTTTCCGATGTTTTTCCTGATATCAAGGTGACCTTAGCCCCTCTTCTTACGGCTTCTCTTGCAACCTGATACCCCATTTTCCCAGAAGATCTGTTGGTTATATATCTCACCGGATCTATAACTTCAATAGTAGGTCCTGCTGTTACGAGCACCTTTTTGCCCTCAAGGTCATTTGTAAGTGTAAGATGGTGGATTACAGTATCTACTATAGTCTCTGGATCTTGCATCTTGCCTTTTCCTATATCATTACAGGCTAGCAAGCCTTCCAGAGGTTCAATAAATATTACTCCTCGCTGCATCAGTTTTTGGATATTTTCCTGAACAGCCGGACTTTCGTACATTACAGTATTCATAGCTGGAGCCATTATGATTTTTGATTTTGTTGCCATAAGGGTCGTGCTGAGCATATCATCAGCTATCCCGTTTGCCATTTTACCAATTATGTTTGCGGTAGCCGGTGCTATAAGGAACACATCTGCTTTTTTTGCAAGAGAAATGTGTTCTATATCCCAGTAAAAATTCGTATCGAACATGTCAGTCACTACTTTATTTTTAGAAAGACTCTGAAGCGTTACTGGACCGACAAACTCTGTCGCGCTCCTCGTCATTATAACATCTACGTTGACCTCTTTTTTTGTGAGCCTGGAAACTATATCGCATGCCTTGTATGCAGCTATTCCCCCTGTCACTCCCAATACCACATTATATTTCATATTACTCTCCCATCAGATTGTTGAAAGCATTACATTTGTCTTCGTAATCCTGCTGCTCCATCTCCATAGTGTATGAACTGCTATATCCTATCTTTTTTTCAAAAACTTCCTGAGTTGCTATAGAAACAGGCTTGATATCTATTGTCTTTACAAGAGCATCACTGCCTTCAACTATTTGTCTCGCTCTTTTTGACACCTGGTTCACAAGCACATATCTGCTGTCTGATATTTCTAATAAATCGTTTATTGATGGATATAACATTATTTTTCCTCCTGGTATAAGTTGATAATCTGTTGACTGTACCTCTTAACATTGCTTTTTTCGGCTTTAATTATACTTTCCATATAATCTACAGCTTCGTCTACATCTTTATTTATAATAAAATATGAGTATTCATCTATTTTTCTTATCTCACTCAGTGCTCTTGAGAGCCTGTCCTTAATCTGGTCATCTGTTTCAGTCCCCCTCTTTACGATTCTTTTTTCAAGTTCGCATATGGTTGGAGGAAGTACAAATATGAGCACTGCGTCTGGGTATTCTTCCTTTATCTGCATAGCACCCACAATTTCGATTTCAAGCAAGACGTTTATTCCTTTGTTTATATTTTCTTCCACTACACTCTTTGGCGTTCCATAGTAGTTTCCAAATACATGAACATGTTCTAAAAAACCATCTTCTTTGAGTGATTTTTCAAATTCATCTTTTGATATGAAATTATAGCTGATTCCGTCAACTTCACCAGTTCTCATTTTCCTGGTGGTAGTTGAAACAGATAGTCTGACATCTTTGTTTTTCTTCATGAAGCTTTCACATATAGTGCCTTTTCCAGCTCCTGATGGTCCTGAAAGTACAAGCAAAAGACCTTTCCTATCCATTATATTCTCCCTTTATCTTTTCATTACAGTTTTCCCTGTTGTCAAATCTATGACCCAAGGTCTCAGGGTTATGCGATGAAAGTATTACGTGATAACTATCAATTATTATAACTGCCCTTGTTCTACGTCCATAAGTTGCATCAATGAGCTTCTTAGTGTTCTTGGCTTCTTCTATTATTCTTTTTATAGGCGCCGAATCAGGACTCACTATTGCTATTATCCTTCTGGCATTAACAGTATTTCCAAATCCTATATTTACTAAGCTCATTTTTTCCCTCTGCAATTATTCAATATTTTGTATCTGCTCTCTTATTTTTTCAAGTTCGCATTTTAAATCTACTACGACGTTTGTGATTTCTATTTTTGAAGATTTAGATCCGATAGTATTTACTTCTCTGTTCATTTCCTGAAGTATAAAGTCCATTTTTCTTCCTACAGATTCTTCACCTTCTACAGTTTCTTTCAGCTGTATAATATGGCTCTTAAATCTTACTATTTCTTCTGTTACATTGGATTTGTCTGCAAGTATTGCGGCTTCTTGAACCACTCTCTGGTCATCGATATTTTGTCCCATATTCTTGAGCATATCCGAAAGTCTTGCAACAAGTTTCTGATGATATTCAAATTCTATGTTCTCACTCAGTTGTTCAATTTTTTCAAAATATGTTTCCAAAAGTGTGCATCTTTGAAGGATATCTTCCTTTAGCTTTTCACCCTCTACGCCTCGCATTTCCCTGAAGCTTATAAATGCTGGTTCCATTGCCTTATCAAGACACTTTTTTATTTCATTTTGATCTATCTCTTTTTCTTCAAGTCTTACAACATCCTGAAATTTTGCGAGATCAACTGCACGTACCTGGCTGGAGGCTCCTGTAACTTCTTCGATTCCTGTAAGAATCTCATAATAATTTTTTACAAGAGCTTTGTCAAAACTGACTTTTGTGTCACTCTCACTTCCAAGTTCAAGTTTCACGAATATATCCACTTTACCTCTGGTAGCATATTTTTTAAAACTCTGCTTGATATATTCCTCCAGATATGCAATTTTTCTTGGTAACTTTACTTGAATATCCAGATATCTGTTATTCACACTCTTCGCTTCTACGGTAAAGTGATATCTTTCATCAAGATATTCTCCTCTTCCGTAGCCAGTCATGCTGATTGTCATCTCTTCCCACTTTCCCAGGCAATATTATAAATTTACATTACTTTCTATTATACCTTCTTTTTGCAAAAAAATAAAGTTCATATTACATTAATTGTGGTAAAATAAACTAAAAACAGGAAAAAGGTGAAAACAATGCCATTAGACGGATTAACACTTCATGCTGCTGCGCACGAACTCAATGCTTCACTCGTAGGCGGTAAGATAGATAAGATAGGTCAGGCAGAAAATGATGAAATACTTCTGTCTATCAGAAACAATCAAAAAAATTACAAGCTCCTAATGAGCGCAAACAGCGCTAATCCAAGAATTTATCTGGTAAAAGAATATAAAAAAGAGAATCCCATGAAGGCTCCTATGTTCCTCATGATACTGAGAAAACATATAGGCGGAGGCAGGATCATGTCGGTTTCTCAAAATGGATTTGACCGCTCTGTTACTATAAAAATCGAGGCTTATGATGAGATGAGGGTTCTTAGTGAAAAGCTTTTAATAATAGAAATGATGGGTAAGCACAGTAATATAATACTCGTGGATGCTGAAACGAACAAGGTTATAGATTCAATAAAAAGAGTTTCTCTTTTAATGAGCTCAGTCAGAGAGGTTCTCCCTAACAGAGAATTTACTCTTCCGCCTGAGCAGAACAAGAAAAACCCCCTTATAAATATAAGTCTGGTCGATTTTGTTTCTGTGTTGAAAAATAAAGATACCCAGATATTTAAAGCCATCTATGGGAATTTTGAAGGGATCAGCCCTATTGTCGCTAAAGAAATATGTTTCCGCTCATCCATTGACTATTCTCTTTCAACTTATGAACTTACTGACTCTAGCTTTGAAACTCTTAAAAACTGTTTTGACAAGCTTTTTAATGATGTATCTGATAATAATTTCTACCCAAATATAGTAATGGATAAGCGACTCAATACTCCAGTAGAATTTTCTTCTATATTACTGACTAACATGAAGGACTACAAAATCGAGCCAAGTGAGAGCATAAGCGAGATATGTGAGCAATATTTTGCTCTCAAGGATCTTTATGAAAGGATACATCAAAGGTCTTCAGGACTCAAAAAATCCATACAGATAAAACTGGACAGGGTAAGCAGCAAACTCGAAAAACAAACAGAAGAACTAAGTAAAGCCTATGAGCTCGACAAGTATTCAAAGACCGGTGAACTTCTTAAGGCAAATATATATATGCTCCAAAAGGGTATGAAGCAAGTAACCGTAATCGACTACTTTGACGAAAATACTCCTCAAGTAACAATCCCTCTTGACGAGCACCTTACTCCATCTGAAAACATCCAGGCTTCTTACAAGAAATACAACAAATCCAAAAACCGCATCAAGGAGCTGGGCACACAAATTGAACATACTCGAAGCGAAATGGACTATCTTGATAATGTAATGGTATCTATAAATAACTGCACGAGCCTTGATTCTATTGAAGAAATTAAAGAAGAACTTGTAAAAGAAGGTTATTACAGTTTTTCAAAAACAGAAGGCAAAAAAAATAAAAAAGATAAAGCCTCAGAACCCATGGAATTTATTGCCTCTGACGGAACTAAGATTTTTGTAGGAAAAAACAATACGCAAAACGACAAACTTACACTTAAAATGTCCAGACCAGACGATGTATGGCTTCACACTAAGAACATACCCGGATCTCATGTAATAATAAAGCAAAACCTTGATGATGTATCTGAAGAGGCTCTTTATGAAGCTGCAAGACTTGCCGCATATTACAGTAAAGCCAGAACTTCATCTCAGGTTCCTGTGGACTATACCCAGAGAAAAAATGTCAAAAAGCCCAATGGGGCCAAACCGGGCCTGGTTATATACGACGACTACGGAACTCTATATGTGACACCAGATGAAGAACTCGTATATAAGCTTATGAAAAAACACGAGGATAAAAATGAGGTGACTTAATGAAAAAAAACAATTTTTCTTTTAAATACATGTACCCGCATAAGGATGATCCAGTGGTCTTTTATGCTGTCAAAGCTCTTTACGGTAGATATACAGACGATAACCTAAGTCAGCTTGGAGGCCAGCTTGCATATTTCTTTATACTGTCCATCTTTCCTATGCTTATGCTGATAAGCCAGATTGTGGGTATATTATATATAGATACTGCAGAGCTTTCATTTGTGCTTTCAGAGTTTTTGCCCCCAAACGTTTTGGACATAGTTTTTGATTATCTCCAGTATGCATCTGACACAAAAAGCACAGGGATATTTACATTCAGTGCAATATCATCTGTCTTTATTGCATCAAAAGCTCTGACTTCTATCATCTATGCTCTTAATAAGGCATACCGGGTAGATGTGCTCGCTAACAATATTCAAAAACAGATACTTGCTTTTGTAGGCACATTGTCCCTTGTTTTTGCACTTATTTTATCCCTTGTACTCATAACTGTTGGGAAACCCCTTTTTTATGACATACTTGAGTTTTTCAGACTAGACACCATCTCTCTTCAGGCATGGACAATATTCAGGTGGTCTGTGTCTCTTAGTACATTGTTTTTGACCCTGTATCTGGTCTATTTCATAATCCCGGTAGAGAGAATTCCTCGCAGGTACAATGTCACAGGAACTCTTTTTACCATGATTTCACTACTGACAATGTCACTTGGATTTGCTTATTATGTCAACAACTTTTCAAAACACACCATAATCTATGGTTCCTTAGGCACAGTAATGCTACTTCTTTTGTACCTTTATTTTTCAGGAATTATCATCGTGCTCGGCGGGGAGCTGATCCACATACTTTACCATAGAAGCATAGGAAATTATGAATTTGATGTAAAGTAGTTTCCCCTTTATTGACACATTTTAATTTTATTGGTATATATTGTTTAATGTTGACAAAATTGGTTATAAATGTTTTAGAGAGATTTCCCGATCTCTTCTCTTTTTATAGCCACGAGAGGACTCCCTATTCCCTAATTCTCGTGGTTATTTTTTTATATTGACTTTAATCAGATTCTTGGATATAATTATCTCAAGATAAATCATACTTTAATTTGGTCCAGAGAGGCCAGAAAGGGATAGATAAAATGATGATTTCTTTTGTAAATACAAAAGTGATTGGTTTTTGCGCATGTAAAAACTTTTCTTCATACATTGATACAATAAACAGAGGTAACTTTTTGCAAATTTTGTAAAAAGCTTATTTCTGTTTTTTTTATTATATCCCGTAATAATAATTGAATTTGGAGGAAACTATGAAAGCAAAACTGATTCTGGAAAATAACGTGGTTTTTGAAGGCAAGGCCTTTGGATACCTGCACGAATGCACAGGCGAAGTAGTCTTTAATACAGGTATGACAGGATATCAAGAAGTTTTAACAGACCCATCCTACTATGGCCAGATAGTTACTATGACCTATCCGCTCATAGGTAATTATGGCATAAATCTTGAAGACACAGAGTCTTCTTCACCAAAGGTAAGGGGTTTTATAGTAAGAGAAAAATCAAATTACCCAAACAACTTCAGGTGCGAGCTTGAACTTGATACTTATCTCGAATCTAACAAGATAATGGGACTTGAGGGAATAGATACAAGAGCACTTACAAAGCTGCTTAGAAATGCCGGAACTATGAAAGGCATAATAGTTCTTGAAAATTCCACCTACAGCGAAGATGAAATTAAAGAAAAACTCAATGTTTTCTCAAATAGAGATGCAGTTTCAAAAGTTTCAACTAAAGAAATACACAAGATCCCTGGCAAGGGTAAAAAAATTGCAGTTTTAGATTATGGAATTAAGACAAGTATTTTGAGAAATTTCATTAGCCGCGGTTGTGAGCTTACTGTTTTCCCATACAACGCAACCGCCGACCAGGTACTTTCAGCTGATCCAGACCTTATCTTTCTTTCAAACGGCCCTGGAGATCCTGCTGATATGTCTGAGGCCATAGAAGAGATAAGAAAAATGGTTGCAATCAAGCCAGTAGTTGGGATATGCCTTGGCCATCAGCTTCTTTCAATCGCATTTGGAGGAGCTACCGGTAAACTCAAATTTGGACACAGAGGATGCAATCATCCGGTAAAAGATATATTTATGGATAGAGTTCATATAACATCTCAAAACCACGGCTACTATGTCACTGAGCTTCCTGAAAACTTTGAAATAACTCATGTGAGCATGAACGATGACACTATAGAGGGTATGAGACATAAGACAATGCCTGTGTTTTCGGTTCAGTTTCACCCAGAAGCAAGCCCAGGGCCTGTAGACAGCGAGTATATATTCGATGAATTTCTAAAGTATTCACTGTAATTATTTTATTCAAGGAGGATTAATATGCCATTAAATAAAGCTATCAAAAAAGTACTTGTTATAGGTTCTGGTCCCATCATCATAGGTCAGGCCGCCGAATTTGACTACTCAGGCACTCAGGCCTGCCAGTCGCTTAAAGAAGAAGGTATAGAGGTAGTGCTTGTAAACTCAAACCCTGCCACAATTATGACTGATAGAGAAATAGCAGATAAAATATATATAGAACCCATAACTCTGGAGTTCGTTGAAATGATAATAGCAAAAGAAAGACCAGATTCACTGCTTGCCGGAATGGGTGGCCAAACGGGACTAAACATGGCAGTAGATCTGCATGACAACGGGATACTTGAAAAATATAATGTTAATGTAATAGGAACTTCTATAGATGCTATCAAAAAAGGCGAGGACAGAGAACTCTTCAGAAATATGATGAAGGAAATAAATCAGCCGGTCATCGAAAGTGAGATTATAACAGATCTTGAGTCTGGGCTCAGGTGGGCAGCAAAGTCAGGCTATCCTGTTATAGTAAGGCCTGCCTACACACTTGGAGGTTCAGGAGGTGGAATCGCAGAAAATGAAGATGCCCTGAGAACTATTTTGGCGTCTGGACTAATGCTGAGCACTATTGGACAGGTGCTTCTTGAAAAAAGCGTCAAAGGCTGGAAAGAAGTCGAGTACGAGGTTATGCGTGACATCAAGGGAAACTGCATAACAGTATGTAACATGGAAAACATAGACCCGGTTGGAATTCACACAGGGGACTCTATAGTGGTTGCTCCAAGCCAGACTCTTTCAGACAAAGAATATCAGATGCTCAGAACTTCATCCTTTAAAATCCTTGAAGCTGTAGGCATAGAAGGTGGTTGCAATGTTCAGTTTGCTCTCAACCCCAATTCATTTGAATATGCTGTAATCGAAATAAACCCAAGGGTATCACGTTCATCGGCGCTTGCTTCAAAGGCTACAGGATACCCTATAGCAAAAGTAGCTGCAAAGATTGCTCTTGGATACGGACTTGATGAAATAAAAAATGCCGTTACTCAAAAGACTTATGCCTGTTTTGAGCCCTCGCTTGACTACGTTGTCGTAAAAATACCTAAATGGCCTTTTGACAAGTTCTATCTTGCGGACAGAGAACTTGGAACAAAGATGATGGCAACTGGTGAGGTTATGGCAATCGGATCCAACTTTGAAGCAGCATTTCTAAAAGGAATCAGATCCTTGGAACTGAATAAATTCTCAATGGAACATCCAAAATTCAAAGACTACTCACTAGCACAACTTAAGGCCAAAGTGATTTCTCCAGATGATGAAAGAATATTTGCACTTGCGGAGATAATAAGACGCGATTACAGAATGGACAAAATCTCAAAAATCACTGGCATAGATCCCTTCTATCTTGAAAAATTCAAATGGATAATAAACGAGGAGCAAAGACTTAAACTGAGCAAGCTTGCTGATCTTGACAAAGAGTGGCTGCTTAATCTAAAGAAACATGGATTCTCAGACAAGGCTATAAGTGACATGCTCAAAGTTTCTCCAGACCAAGTTTACAAATTAAGAAACATCTGGGATATAAATCCGGCCTTTAAGATGGTAGATACCTGCGCCGGAGAATTTGAAGCAATGTCTCCTTACTATTACTCAACATATGAGCAGTATGACGAGGTTGAAGTATCTGATAAAAAGAAAGTAATCGTACTTGGTTCAGGACCAATAAGAATCGGTCAGGGAATCGAATTTGACTATGCCTCAGTTCACTGCGTAATGGCGCTTAGAAAAATGGGTATCGAAACTATAATAATAAACAACAACCCAGAAACTGTAAGTACCGATTTTAATATATCTGATAAGCTTTACTTTGAACCGCTTACAGAAGAAGACGTACTTGAAATAATATATAAAGAAAAACCGGATGGAGTTATACTTCAGTTTGGCGGACAAACTGCCATAAAGCTTGCCAAGTTCCTAAAAGAAAAAAACATCCCTACTCTTGGAACTACTTCAGATCAAATAGATCTTGCAGAAGACAGAGAACAATTTGATGCCCTTCTTGAAAAACTTGGAATTGCAAGACCTAAGGGTAAGGCAGTATGGAATGTTCAAGAAGGAGTAAGCGTGGCATCCGGACTGGGATATCCAATCCTTGTAAGACCATCTTTTGTGCTGGGAGGTCAGGGAATGGAGATCACTCATTCTGACGAAGAGCTTTCTCACTACCTTATTGATGCATTTAAAAAAGACAAAAAGAATCCGGTTCTTGTAGATAAATATATTATGGGAATGGAACTTGAGGTAGATGCTATCTCAGACGGAGAAGATGTGCTGATACCTGGAATAATGGAGCACCTTGAAAGAGCTGGCGTGCACTCAGGAGACAGTATTACAATGTATCCAACTCAAAATGTGAGCGATAAAATTAAAGCCGACATTTTAGATTACACAAAAAAACTGGCACTGGGAATAGGAATAAAAGGTATGATAAACATTCAGTTTATAAGCCTTGATGAAAAGCTTTATGTAATAGAGGTAAACCCAAGAGCTTCAAGAACAGTACCTTATATATCAAAGGTCAGTAAAGTGCCAATAGTCGAACTGGCTACCAAAGTAATGCTAGGCGCAAAATTGAAAGATTTGGATTATGGCACTGGAATATACAAGGAAAGCAAGCTTATTTCAGTAAAAGTTCCAGTGTTTTCAACACAAAAACTCCCTAACGTAGAAATCAGCCTTGGACCTGAAATGAAGTCTACAGGCGAAGTATTAGGTATTGGAAATACTCTTGAAGAAGCTCTTTACAAAGGCTTTGTGGGTGCCAACATGTACACAGGTAAAAAAGGTAAAACAATCCTTGCAACTATAAACAATCAAGATAAGGATGAGTTCATCGAGATTGCCAAAGACCTGGATAAGCTTGGATTTAATTTTGTATCTACGCAAGGTACAGCTGACTCACTTAAGGCAGCCGGAATAAAGGCAAGAGCTGTCAACAGGATAAATGAAGATAGTCCAAACCTTATGGATCTTATAAAAAATAAGGAAGTACACCTGCTTGTAAATACTCCTACCAAGGGAAATGACTCAAAAAGAGACGGCTTTAACATGAGAAGAGCCGCGATTGAGAGAAATATAGATGTAATGACTTCACTCGATACATTCAGAGCTTTCCTTTCATTTGAAAAGCTTCTAATCACTCCAGAAAAACTCGAAATATTTGATATTTCAAAATTCTAAAAAACTACAAATTAGCCAAATTACAATTTATACACAGCAAAAGGAGAGCGACTGTTTCGAGTCCTCTCCTTTTGCTGTATTCCCTGTATATAAAAATAGTATAATCTAAATTATTCTATTTTGGATTATACTATTTGAAGAGTATGTTGTCAACATACACCCACATTATAATGCTTTCTCTATGACCCCGATATGCTTAATTTTGATACTCTCACGCTTGGTGATCCTGCTCCTCCTGAAAGAGGTGATGCAACAAAATCATCGGCTACGCAGTCTATGTCTTTTAGCAGATCAAAAAAGTTTCCTGATACAGTTATCTGGCTCACAGGTTTTGAAATAAGGCCATCTTCTATACTGAAACCATTACACTGAAGTGAAAAATCACCTGAGACAACATTTATTCCTGAGTGGAGTCC
This sequence comes from Proteocatella sphenisci DSM 23131, assembly GCF_000423525.1. GTDB lineage: Bacteria > Bacillota > Clostridia > Peptostreptococcales > Filifactoraceae > Proteocatella > Proteocatella sphenisci. The sequence continues at coordinate 29,351 of NZ_AUID01000002.1, forward strand.
TTGCACGCCTGTTATCTTTACCCCTTTTTTTATATCTCTGATCATAGTTTCTACATCAGAATTTCCGGGCATGAAACAGATGTTGAAAGGTGCAATCTCAACAGAGCTCTTATACGAGCCTTTTGATGCATTTCCTGTTGTTTTTACTTTGTCTATATATGCCGTCTTAAGGTTGTGGAGATATGTTTTTAGTATTCCATTTTCAATTATCGGCTTTTTATAAGTCGCTATCCCCTCTGCGTCAAATGCCGTTGTTCTCATCCCAAGTTTAAGGTGTGGGTCATCAATTATATTTACAAGCTCAGAGGCTATTGGCAGATCAAGTTTTCCTGACAGGGCTGAGAGTTTCTTTTGTACCTGCTCTGCACTGAAGTGATTTGAAAACTGAGAAAACAAATCAGCAAATGCCTCGTTTTCAAATACAACCGGACACTCAAGAGAAGGTATTGGCTGTGCTCCAAGCATTCCAAGGGCTTCTTGTGAAGCGGATTTTATTATCTCATCCATGTTTAGCTCTGAGAAACTTTCAGCCATATGGACTCCAGTTCCCGTCCTTGTGTCCTTATCTTCCTTAGCAACAACTCCTGCATATGCGTATATCATTTTTCTTGTTTCCTTAAGGTCGAGACCTTTTGTATTTTTTATCTGTTTGGTAAAAACTGATTCAGAATATGAATTTCCAGAAATTCTTACGATTCTCTCATCTGATTCAAGGATTCCTTTTTCAAGTTCAATCATAAATCTTATCTTATCTTCAACCGAAATATCGTCTTTGATTATTTCATCTGACATATTTTCATAGGGTCCCTTGCCATCATGAAGGAATACTCTGTCTTTGGATTCGATTATCATGGCATTTGAGTATGCCTCATCTACGAGCATTTCAACGGCATTATCATCAAAAATTTCTGTGTAGGCATATCCCATTTTCCCATCAATTATTCCGCGATAAGAAAGTCCACCTTGATCAGACATATTAAATTTTTCTACCTGACCCTGATAAACAGAGATTCTAAGACTTTCCTCGGATTCATAATACACTTCCTGATCTTCAAATCCCCTTGTTGCGCCTTTATTAAAGAGTTTTTCTATACGTGATTGCATTATAAATCTCCTTTTCCACCAACAGTTATATCAGACACTTTTATTGCCGGCTGCCCCAGTCCTGCTGGAATAGATCCACTTACCGAACCACACATCCCCTCACCCGAATCAAAATTGTCCCCTACCATTTCAATTTTTTTCAGTATTTCAAGACCTGTCCCAATGAGAGTTGCTCCCTTAATCGGTGCGTCTATTTTTCCATTTTTAACAAGATACGCTTCTTGCGTTGCAAAATTGAATTCTCCTGTAGTTGGGTTCACGGACCCGCCTCCAAGATATTTGGCATATATTCCGTTATCTATCGAGGCTATCATATCTTCAAATCGGCTGTTTCCATTAAGGATGTATGTGTTAGTCATGCGTGAAGTGGGTGCAAATTTATATGATTCTCTCCTGGATGAACCCGTTGGACCCATATTCATGCGTCTTCCATTGAGCTTGTCTACCATATAGTTTTTGAGTATGCCGTTTTCTATGAGGACATTTCTTCCTGTCTGAGTGCCTTCATCATCAAAAGAAGATGAGCCCCACTCATTTTGAACTGTACCATCATCTACCGCTGTAACTACGTCTGATGCAATTTTTTCTCCAAGTTTTCCTGCAAACACCGAGTTGTTCTTTGCTACCGAAGTCGCCTCAAGACCGTGTCCACAGGCCTCATGAAATATAACTCCGCCAAATTTATTGTCTATTACAACTGGAAATCTTCCGCTTGGTGCTGGCCTTGCCCCAGTCATGGTTACTGCTATCCTAGCTGCTTCTCTTGCCATGTCCTCTACATTTATATCATCATACAGCTCGAAGCCTTTTCCGGAGCCTTTTCCAATCATCCCCTGTTCCATCTTCCCATTTCTTTGTGCTACTGCGTTTATTACGAAGCGGGTTCTGCTTCTCTGCTCCTTTACAAATTTGCCCTCAGAATTTGCGATAAGAACATTTTGCGTAAAATCAAGATAGTTTACTCTTACCTGACTTATTGAGGAATCATAATCCGATGCTGCTTTGTGAGCGTTTCTCATCATTTCAGCCTTGATTGATTTTTCAATTGTCTGCGGCATTATTATTACGGGATGGTATACACTCGCTTCTTCCATTACAAAGTCTATCTTAAGATCAAGAGGAACTGATTTCAGAGATTTTGATGCACTTTGCGCAAGTTTTATCAGTGTTTCTCTATCCATTTTGTTGGTATAGGTATAAACGCTGTTAAATCCATTAAAAATCCGTATTCCCACTCCTGCCGTCCTGCCCGCCAAAGATCTTTCTACCCTTCCTTCTATCATGCCGATAGCCGTGTCAAATCTGTCTTCTGCAAAAACTTCTGCAAAATCTCCTCCGTAAGACAGTGCCGCCATAAGCACATCATTTACAATATTTTTGTCCAGCATAATTTTCTCCTTAATTTCAAGCTAAATCCTGCAAAGTTCTTCGTATACTCTGTTGATTGGAAGCCCCACAACGTTGAAATAGTCTCCAACTATAGATTCCACAAAAAGTCCTGCATGTCCCTGTATTCCATATGCACCTGCTTTGCCCATGGGCTCTCCAGAACTTACATACCAGTCAATCTCTTCTTCTGTAAGTTCTTTGAACACTACTGTAGTTTTTTCACAGAATTTGATTTTTTTGTCGTTTGCATCTATTATACATACTCCCGTGTATACACTGTGGGCTCTTCCTGAAAGCTTTTTGAGAAGCTTTTTTGCATGATCTGCATCTGCAGGTTTCCCTAATATCTGTCCGTCTATATAAACTATTGTATCGCTTCCTATCACTATGTCATCTGGATATTTTCGGGCTATTGGCAGTGCTTTTTTGCATGCCAGTTCCTTGAGATTTTCTTCTATATCCTGACTTTCATCCATAGTTTCGTCAACGTCTACAGCGTCTACGCTGAATTCCCAGGGTGTAAGCTCCATAAGTTCTTTTCTTCTAGGCGATTTTGACGCCAGTATTATTTTTTTTTGCATCTTCTTCATAAAAATAAGCGGGAAACCTGTACTGCCCGATTTCCCTCTCCTTTCAATTCATTATTATTTATTTTCCGATTATTATTTACTATCTCTTATTATATGACTTTTGCTGGTATTTTAAAGTTCACGAAATACTGGTCATACCACACAAGAAAGGCATATATTGTGTATATCTTTCTGCCGTTATTTTTCTTTCCTGCATAGTGCTCATCAAGAAGTGCCAGTATTTTATCCTTGTCAAAAAACTCGGATACGTACTCTTTTTCAAACTGAGCTCTTACTATGTTGCAGTATTTTTCTTCCTTTATCCAGTGAATAAAAGGTACAAGAAATCCTGCTTTTCTTCGCTTTGCCCAGTCCAGAGGTATCTTTTTCTTTGCTGCTTCTCTAAATACATATTTTGTAGTAGTCTTGTTTACTTTGTATTTAACAGGTATTTTTGTTGAAAGGTTCCATACTTCTTTGTCAAGAAAGGGTACTCTGAGCTCTATTGAGTGCGCCATGGTTATCTTGTCCGCTTTAAGCAGTATGTCGTCTACTATCCACATATTCATATCCAGGTAGCTTCGCTTTGTTACATCGTCCATATCCTTAACCTTGTCATAGTATGGCTTTGTAAGATCTCTGTATGTCTGAGAATTCTTGTATTTCTTATTAAGGATATCATTTGCCTGCTCATCTGACATTATATGGGCCTGGCCTATATAACGCTCTTCTACACTCTGACCATATTTCATTATTATGGTCTTTCCTGTAAAGTGAGGCTTATCTTTTGTCATGTCTCTTATCTTCCTTCTAAGTCCCATAGGAAGCATTGAGTAAAGCTTGTTTATTGTCGGTTCTTCATACTCGTTGTAACCTGCAAACAGCTCGTCTGCGCCTTCTCCGGAAAGCACTACCTTGACATCTTTTGCTGCAAGCTCTGAAAGGTAATAAAGAGGCACCGATGAAAGATTGGCGTGTGGCTCATCTGAATGATACTGAACCATAGGTATGGCATCAAAGAATTCGTCTGCCGTTATCATCTTTGCTTTATTTTGTATATGGAGTTTTTCTGAAAGTTCTTTTGCATATACTGTCTCATCGAATCCCTGATTGTCAAATCCCACAGAGTAGGTATTATCAGGTTTTGCACATGAAACAATATAACTGGAATCAACTCCTCCAGAAAGAAATGCGCCTACTTCCACATCGCTTATCTTGTGATATTTTACTGATTCTTCTACAGACTCGCCTATAAGCTTTACGTATTCATCAAAGGGCTTATCTTCTACTTTATAATTAAGACTGAAGTATTTATTTATACTCATCTCGCCATCTTTGAATATAAAGTAATGGCCTGGTTTTAACTTGTTTACATTCTTGAAAAAAGTTTCATTAAGTACTGAATACTGGAAAACAAGGAAGTGTTTAAGCGCTTTTTCATTTACTTCTTTTTTAAATCCAGGAAATGGCAGAAATGATTTTATCTCTGATCCAAAAAGCAGTTCTTCCCCGATTTTTGAGTAGTAAAATGGCTTTATCCCAAAGAAATCTCTCGCTCCAAAAAGCTGTTTCTTTTTTTCGTCCCATATTACAAAGGCAAACATTCCTCTTAATTTTTCAAGCAGGTCTGTGCCATATTCTTCGTATCCATGTATCAGAACTTCTGTGTCTGAGTTATTCTTGAATATATGTCCTTTTTCGAGGAGATCCTTTTTTATTTCCTGATAGTTATATATCTCTCCGTTAAAAGTGATTATCAGTGATCCATCCTCATTTTTCATAGGCTGAGATCCTTCTTCAAGGTCAATTATGCTGAGTCTCCTGAAGCCCATCGCAATCTCGCTGTCTGTATATATGCCTTCACTGTCAGGTCCTCTGTGGATAATCATATTCCCCATATTCCTGATAGTTTCTTCTTTATTCTCTATTTTTTTACTGTAAAATCCTACAAATCCGCACATTATATTTACACTGCCTTTCCTATATAATCCTTTATTGTCTCACCTTGTAATAATACCATATCAAGGGCATTTTCACAATTAAAATAAGCAAAAAAACAGGCATCTCTCTAAGAGAAAATACCTGCGCCCATTTGATATAATGGTTAAATTTTTATTATTAAATCTCCCATAAAATCAGCCTCTTCGTCATTATGAGTACTTATGATAAGCGTTTTTCCGTGTGAGCATTTTTTTACATACTCCATGCACCTGAGCCTGGTATCATTGTCCAGCCCTTTAAAGGGTTCATCCATAAGTATAATATCACTCTCTGCCATTACCGCTCTTACTATTGCGACTCTTCTTTTCATTCCTCCACTGAGTTTTTTTACAGGTGTCTTAAGTTCTTTTCCAAGGCCTGCAAGCTCAAGATTCTCCATGATGCGTTCATGTCTGTGCTTTGAATTTAGCACCATCTTTATATTGGTCTCTACGCTGAGTAGCTCACACAGACGATCTTCTTGAAAAACTGCAGAAAGCCTCATTCCCTCTATTCCATTTACAGTTCCAACATCTGGCGATTCAAGGCCCATAAGGATATTTAAAAGCGTAGTCTTTCCTCTGCCTGAGCTCCCCATGAGGATAGTAGTTCTGCCTTTTGGTATACTTATTTCAAAGTCTTTGAATACAATTTTTTCACCGTATGTCTTACTTATATTCTTAAGTGTTATGTGAGATTCTTTTATCATATTTTGCTCCAGTATAAAATAAGGTTAGATTCTTTCTATCTTCTTGCTTATCATTTTTATGATTCCTATAATAGTTTTTTCATAGATTACGCTTATTATTATCATAGTCACTGTCCAGGCCAGCAGTTCGGCGGTATCTAAAAGTATCTTTGCCTGATAGAGATTTTCACCTATAGAATTTCCTGGAAGTCCAATTACTTCAGCCGCTATTCCTGATTTCCAGCAAAAAGCTATTCCTATGGTAGCTCCTGATAAAAAAAATGGCATCACAATCGGCGTATATATGTAAAGAGCTTTTTTAAAAGGACTTATCCCGAAAACCTTTGCCATCTCAAGAAGCTTGGCGTCTGTATTTGCAAGCCCACTTAGAGTATTTGTATAAATTATTGGAAGCACCATCAAAAAAGATATAAATATTGACAGATTTTTTGTCTTTATCCATACAAGTGCAAGTATTACAAATGAGGCCACAGGTATAGCCTTTATTACATGCATAAGTGGCTCAAGTGCTATCCTTATTATACTCTTGTTATAAGAGAGCACTGAAAGAATAATCCCAAGTGTGCATGCCATCGCAAATCCTGCTGTCATTCTAATCATTGACCCGGAAATAGCACTCCAAAAATGAGGCTGAACAAAAAGCTCTGCCATGGTCTTTAGGACCTTAACTGGGGATGCCAGAAGTATCTCTTCTCCTATTGCCATGCTCGCAAACTGCCACAGCAGTATCCAGAAGGAAACTGCTGCAATGGTTACAATTTTAGATTTTTCCTGATTATCTTTATTTAGGTTCATGTCCTTATTCCTGATTCATATAATAAAAATCCTCGCCCGGCAACTTTCCTCCTACAGATTTAGGGTCCTGATCAAACAGAATCTGCAGATACGCCCCAAGATTGGACTTCATTGATTCACCATCTATGAAAACTATATTTGATTTTGGTATAGCAAGTTTTGCTATTGGTGCGGGTACTATCTCATATTTACCTACAAGCTCTGCAGCTTTTTCAAGATCAGTTGCGGTGAACTCTGTAGATGATTTGTATTCATTTAAGAATGTTTTAAATGCTCCTTCATTATCTTTAAGAAATTCATTTCTTACTATGATAACACCAGTCACAAGCTCTTGCGCGTTTATCTTTTTCCACTCATCTCCAAAACTTATTGCATCTCTGAGGTTTTCATTCTTTGATTTTGCAACGGTCACAAATGGCTCTGGAAGAACTCCTATTGCACCCTCGGAACTTGCAAGTACTGCTGCCACTTCTGCAGATTCAGCCTTATATTCTATAGTAAGGTCTTTTTGCGGATCTATTGCGTTTGAAGTCAGAAGATATTTAAGTGCATATTCAGGCGTAGTTCCTTTTCCAGTAGAGTAAATTGTCTTTCCTCTTAAATCTTCAAGCGAATGTATCGTATCTCCATTTTCAACTATATATAGAACTCCAAGCGTATTTATAGCTGCTACAGAGATTTTGCCTTCTGTCTTGTTATACAAAACTGATGCGAGATTTGCAGGTACTGCCGCAATATCAAGTTCTCCTTTTACAATGTTTGCAACTATTTCATCCGCGGTACCGCTTATCTTAAAATTATATGGATTGAGTGAGGTGCTCTCTTCACTTTGATTCATAAGACTTACCATTCCCATTCCAGTCGGGCCTTTCATTACTGCTACGTTGATTGGTGTTTCTGATACCTCTGGCGCAGTTTCTTCAGGTTTTTGCGCGCACCCTGACAGCATCGCGACAGATAATAAAACAGTTAACATTAGTGATATTGATTTTTTCATTTTCCCCTCCATGATTATATGTATTTTGTGTAAATTATATCATAAAAACAGTGGGTTTACTATGTTATGTCCCTGATTGACACCGGATAATTTCTGTTATATCATTGTAAATGGACGTGAATTTTACTCTAAAAATCATCTGGGGGTGTGTATGAAAAAATTAGCAATATTTGATCTTGATGGGACACTTGTAAGTTCCCTTAAAGATATAACCAAATCAATAAACGAGGCTTTTGAATACTTTGAAATAAACTCTATTACCGAAGAGCAATGCATGAACGCACTTGGTCATGGCGCTAGAAGCCTTGTAATAAAATGTCTTGAATATGCAGGATATAATACAGAATCTAAAACAGAGCTTGAAGAAATCATAAACAAATATAATCAAACCTACGGAAACTCTTCAAATTCAAATACCATACCGTTTGATGGAATTCTTGATATGCTTAAAAATATAAGGATTGCAGGATACAAGACCGCCATTGTCTCCAACAAGCCCCATGCTTTTACGCTTAAAATGTCTGAGGATTTATTCTCAGGGCTGATAGATTTAACTTTTGGCCAAAGTGAACTGTTTCCTAAAAAACCCGATCCTTCAATCATATATCACACACTTTCAAAGTTAGGATTTGATAAATGTGACAGTATTTATATTGGAGACTCTGATGTAGATGTAATGACTGCAAAAAATTCAGGCTTATCATCCATAGCAGTCAGCTGGGGCTACCGCTCAAGGGATATCCTTGAATCCAGCTCTCCCGATTATATAGTAGATTCAGTGGAAGATCTTGAAAAAATTCTTTATATCATATAAGTGAGGTCATAATGTCGAAATTAATAAGTTCAAATCTTAAAAATGTATTTTTCATACTTTTGGGAAATACTATCTATGCGCTCGCAATAGTTGTGTTTATACTGCCGAGCAATCTTATAACTGGTGGAACCACTGGACTTGCTTTATTATTTTATAACCTTTTTGGGCTTCCAATAAATATATTTGTTTCTATATTCAATATAGCAATGTTTGGTCTGGGAGCATTTGTACTTGGAAGAAAATTTATACTCACTACCCTAATAAGTACTTTTTACTATCCCTTTATTCTTACCGTGCTCCAAAAAATACCTCAGATACAAAATATTACAACAGACTATATGCTATCTGCCATATATGCAGGTATCATGATAGGAATGAGTATAGGAATAGTTATAAGGGCGGGAGCTTCTACCGGAGGCATGGATATACCCCCGCTGGTTCTTTACAAGAAATTCAGGATTCCAGTTTCAGTTTCCATGTATGCATTTGATTTTTCCATACTTATGTCTCAGATGCTGTTTGCAAACAAGGAGCAGGTCCTCTATGGCATAATCCTTGTTCTGATTTATACTAGTGTTCTTGACAAGGTACTTATTATGGGCGAATCCAAGACCCAGGTGAAGATAATAAGTGATAAATATAATGATATTAATGCCATGATACTTGAGGAGCTCGACAGAGGCTCAACCCTTATGCACAGTGAGACAGGATACCACAGGAAAGACGCCATGGTGATACTTACCGTAATATCCAACAGAGAACTCTCAAAACTAAATCAGCTTGTTTCTTCAATAGATTCTGATGCCTTTATGATAGTTAACAGGATAAGTGAAGTAAGAGGTCGCGGATTCAGTCTTGACAAGGTCCACAGTTAAAGAATAGATCGAGTATTTTCCATTTATTTATTAAAGCCACTTGTATAAATACCGGTGGCTTTTTCGACGTTTTTATAAAATAGGAAATAGGCAGATAACCTATTATTTTAAATTGTCAATAGCATACTGAGCTTCTTGGTTAGTGAATTTTTCTCCATAATCTGATATTAATTGATCATATATTGCACTAGGTGACATTGCCATTGTTTCTTGATACGATTCAGCTTTTTTTAAAGCATTATACTTCCAGTCTGCATCAATGTTATCAATTGCATACTGAGCCGCTTCTTTTGAAAATTTTTCACCATATTCTGATACTAGCTGATCATATAATCCAACTTTAGACATATGCATTGTATCATCATATATTTCAGCCTTTTTTAAAGCAGATTTGTATTCTGTTGGTACATCTGATACTTGAGTCTCTTGTGTTTCAGATGCTGGTGGAGCAGATGTTTCAATTTGTGATGTATTATCGCCACTATATTCGGGATCAGAAGTCATCTCCGTACCTGGCCCTGTTGCTCCAATTCCGATAAATATAACAATTGCCCAAACCCACCATTTTTTATAAAACGGTTTCTTGTTTTTTGCCCCGCAAGATGGACAACTTTTTGCGTTTTTTGCGATTTCCCCTCCGCAAGTTTTACAATTGATCAAATTTTTGTTACGTTCCATGTTAATTCCCCCTTTTCATAATAAATATTTTACTGAACTTATACCACCTATTTATAAAACATCAATACTTAATTATTCTTTAAATTGGATGTTTTTTATTATTTAATAAACAATATCCAGTTCCTATTACCATATATATGATTTTACTTTGTATTTTTTAGCAGCTTATCTTTTCTCTTTTCAAATTCAGAAGATTGAACATCCATACTTAATCCACTATAGTATTCTATTGCTCTTTCACAGATTTCAATTGATTTTTGAATCTCATTTCTTTTCTCATAAATTATTGACAGTCTCTTGAATGCCGGAATTACACAATCAAACTTACCAATTTCATTTATTTCTTTTTCAATCTGGCTTTCAGAATAAATTCCCCTTAGCATTTTAATTTCTTTTCTTCTTGAATTAATGTAACTTTTCTGCAATTTATCCAAGTTGTTAATGTCTTCTAAGCAATAATAAATGCATTTTTCGAGATATTTTTCGTCAAGATTTCTGTATTTATAATAAAAATCCAGTAGCTGATTATAATCAAAATGGACTTCGTATCCATTGCTTTTATTTTTATCCATCTGATCTATCAAAAATCTCTCTTTCGTATAATCAAATGAGGGGACAATGACTTCCTTTTTCGATTCTTTTTTCTTTTCCAATTTTCCTGTTTTTCTTAGTTGCACGAGCTTTTCTTTTACATCTTCATGTGTCTCATCCAGTAAATCATATACAGCTTTCTTAAACTTAAAATTTTCAGTAAGTAATGGAACCTCTATGGTTTCATTGAACAAAGATGTATTTGCAAATATATGAGTTCCTTCTTTTCTCAATTTGTAAAACTCTTTATCCTTTATAAATCTGTCTATCTCTAAATTTTCTGCTGTGTATTCCTTATAAATATTTGATGTTAAGGTTTCTTCAAATATTTCCGAATAATTTTTTATATAATTATTTTTCGTGAATTCAAAAGACTTGTGCATTCTCATTATGTCTTTAGCATATAATGGAATATTCAAGCTATAGTTGCAAAGAAGAAAAAGATTATCTGAGAAATTATATTCGTGATCCCGATCAAGAGAATTGATAAACATCTGAACAAGATCCACGTTTTGGCGATACAGGCAGGTTAATATAAGAGCATTCCCTGAGTAATTCTGGAATGAATTATTCTTGTGAACATCCCTGAGCTTTAGAATTACATCAAATGCTTTTTTATAGTCTCCTGAAAACAAATGCCTCTCCAGTCCGTAATACAGAATAAATACATATCCTATATCAATTCTACTGTCATAGGGATTCTCAAGCAGTTTCCAATACACCCCTCTTTGCTCTTTGGACAGTTCACTATAATTCGGATAGTACGGCGGCCTGTCTACTTTTGAAATATCTACATTTGTATTTATCGGCAAACTGCTATATATAAGACTTGGCTCCTTACTCATAAAATTAAAAGATATTTCAAAACCATCAATTACAAATTTATCATTTTTATTATCTGGTAAATAATTTCGCTTTGGTCCATCAGCAATCCAAATCAAATCTTCTAAGTCGCTATGTACAGAAAGTGTTGTTAAAGCATTAAATTCGACTTCTTTATTTACCGAAATCAAAGAATTTTCAATAGTATTCTTGTTTTCGTTACTCTTAAACAATTTACTGAATAACCCCATATTTTTCTCCTATCAGCATATTTTCAAAAAAGTGACCATAGTTTACCGTTTTTTTCTCTTATCAATACCTCTTTTAATTCCTTCATCTATTGCTTTTCTCTTTATTGACTTCATATCTTCACCCTTTACTTCCAATATTTCAATGTCTCTGAAGTCGTTTATTATATACAAAGTGCCTATGCAATCTATAAATATCTTATTGAAATTGAAATTTTCATGCAGCTCTATGCTATTCACTATTTCTATAATGTCAAACTCTTCAAGCAGTTGAGTGTGAGTAAAAATATACAGCCAGTGATCCTTGAATTTATGATGATTCTTGAGATGGTCATAGTAGATAGTATTAAGCTTTTCTGATTTATCCACTATACTTTTTTTAATAAGTTCGTGATGTATTTTGGTATCATATAAACCTTTGAAGTAGTCGAAAATTACCATATTTTCAAAGATTTCTATGTGGCCTTTCATTTTTTTGTTTCTGCTCTCCATCTTTTCTTTTATATACTGTGGAGGAAGATTTTTTCCAAAATATTCATTAATATACCTTCTTTGCTCTCCTTCTTTTTTTGATATCGCCTCCACGACTTCAATCCCTATTCCGAGTTGTTCACTTTGAAAGTCCGGAGAATCAAGATGATTTAAAGCCTTTAGCTTAGAGTCAAAACAGGTTTCTAAGGTAATCCTTGCGTAGCACTCAAAATAGTCTTTGCTGTACTTCTCATTTTCATATCCTTCTTTCATACCTGCCTCCAATTTAGAGCTTAATCCGCTTTTACTCATTCCTGAATCCTCTGTAAGCCTCTTTAGCAATCTCATTCATTATTACTGAATAGAAATTCTGATCCTCAAATAGCTTTTTGAATGCGTCCATCTGCTCTTCGTAGCACCCTTGAGCAACGTCTTCGAAAATCTTTGGAAATATACTTTCTGAAAAGACTTCGATACTGTTTTTCTTTGCATATCTTTTCAGTTTTTTGTTATCCTTTACTATTTTCCCATATATTGTTTCTACAATAACCTTGTCTCCATCAGAGAATATTCCAGCGAACTTGTCATTGATGTGATTTATTATATTCTCTAAAAGCTCATCTTTAACATCCTTATTCTTGTCAACATCAACGGTCTTAGTATTATCAATTACAGTATAATCTCCATTTCCTTCCATCACAATCTCACCTTCGTATGTTTTTTCAAGCTTAAAAAACTCAAGTTTAATTTTATCGCTCAGATCAACGTTTTCTGACTGAGCTTTAGGAAGCAGTTTATCCATATACTTCAGGAAGTTGTATTCCTTCTGCAGCTCCTTATCAAACATCCTTGTTATCTGTGTTATATATGAATGCCATTTCACAAAATTCCTTATGGATCTTCTGTATTTATACTGTTCCTCTTCATCCATAACTTCATAATTCTTTATCACAGGAGTGAACAGGCTTGTGATTTTGCCAAGATCCTTGTCTGTCTGCTTTGGCTTGTAGTATATCTTATTGAAATTCTCTACATCATCGTCATTGTAAAGCAAGAATTGCCTTATTAAGATTTTCAGATCATAAATCATGTTAACATTTATTTCTTCATCAAGAACCGTACTCTTATAGAATGGTTCAAATGATTCTTTGATATCGTCTGCCTCGTTCACAAAATCCATTACGAAGGTATCAACTTTCCCTGGAGCTGTTCTGTTGAGCCTCGAAAGAGTCTGCACAGCCTTAACGCCAGTAAGTTTCTTGTCAACGAACATCGTATGAAGAAGTGGCTCGTCAAATCCTGTCTGGTATTTTTCTGCTACTATGAGCATATTGAACTCATCTGAGTGAAATACCTCTGGTAGTTGTCTTTCACTTACTCTGCTGCCATCTTGCCTTATATTCAGACCTGGTTCTGTATATTCATCCACTCCGTCCTTTACTGTTCCAGAAAAAGCTACCAGAACATCCAAGTCCTTATATCCCCTGCTCTCAATATATCTCTTGAATTCAAGGAAATAACGCACAGCATGAAGCCTTGATGCGGTAACAACCATAGCCTTTGCCTTGCCACCTATTTTCTTCTTTGTGACATCTCTGAAGTATTCAACCATGATTGATGTCTTCTGCTGAAGATTATATGAATGCAGCGACTCATATCTCTTTATGGCTTTAACTGCTTCAGTCTGAGGCAGTTCAGGATTTTCAGGAGTATTTTTTGCTATCTTATAGCAGGTTTTATACGTCATGTAATTCGCAAGCACATCATGTATGAAGCCTTCTTCTATTGCCTGCTTCATGGAATATACATGAAATGGCCTGAAAGTGCCGTCTTCATATCTCTGGCCAAACATTTCGAGAGTCTTCTGCTTTGGAGTGGCAGTAAATGCGAAAAACGAAAGATTTTTATGTCTTCCATGACTTAGAAGCTCTTTTACAAGCTTGTCCTCAAAATCCTCTTCTTTAGACTCTTCTTCTCCTTCAATCCTCTCATATTCCAATAAAGCTTCTTCACTGTCTGCAAGGGCAGTTTTGAGCTTCTGAGCACTTGATCCAGTCTGTGATGAGTGAGCCTCATCGACTATGATTGCAAATCTTTTTCCCTTGTTACTCTCAATTTCTTCATAAATAACAGGGAATTTCTGAAGAGTGGTCACTATTATTTTCTTTCCATCGTTTATCGCATCTCTCAGATCCTTTGAAGATTTCCCATCTCCTATTGTCTCGACAAGCCCAAACGTATGATCAAAGCTGCTTATTGTGTCCTGCAGCTGAGAATCAAGCACTTTTCTGTCTGTTACTACGATAACAGAAGTAAATATAGAGTTGTTACACTCATCGTGAAGACTCGAAAGACGGTAGCTGCTCCATGCTATGGAGTTTGATTTCCCTGAGCCTGCACTGTGCTGTATAAGGTAGTTCTTTCCAGATCCGTTTCTTTTCACATCATCCATTATCTTCGTAACTACATCGAGCTGATGATAACGTGGGAAAATCAATTTCTTGCTTGTTTTATATGTATCTTTTCCGTCTTTTGTTACCTTCTTTTTTTCTATGCTCACATGAAGGAATCTCTGAATTATATTGAGAAGAGATTCTTTTGTAAGTACATTTTCCCAAAGATAGGAAGTATTGTAACCATCAGGATTTTCAGGGTTTCCAGATCCCCCGACATTTCCCGCTCCTCCTGATCCCTGATTGAATGGCAGAAAGAATGTCTTATCTCCATTGAGTTGCGTGGCCATAGCTATTTCATAGAGATCAACTGCGAAATATACAAGGAATCTTCTGTTGAACTGAAAGCAAAGCTCCCTGTGATTACGATCTTCCCTGAACTGCTTCATTGCATTTTCAACAGACTGCCCTGTAATCTGATTTTTAAGCTCAAGTGCAACCAGAGCAATACCATTCAGGCTGAGCACCATGTCTATCGTATTGTTATTCTCATTGGAATATGCAAACTGGCGTGTAACGGTCATTATGTTTGCCTTATAACCATTTACGAGTTTGTCATTAAGAGTTGATTCAGGCTTGAAATAGCAAACTTTGAACTTAACTCCCCTGTCGTTTATTCCGCTTCTAAGCACATGAAGCAGCCCATGAGTCGAAGTTTCCTCGCAGAAACGCTTCAAAAACTTCTTTTCTGAGTCATTGCCATATATCTTCTCATATCTTTCCCACTCGTTCTCCTGAGTAATTTTTATAAATGACAAAAGCTTGTGCAGATCTACTGCATTTAACTTGTCATAGGTGGACATATCCCCTTTGATATATCCACCTGAATTTATGAGAGATGTTTCTATGTCTTGTTCAAATCGTATTTCTTTATATTCCAAGATGCGTCCCCCTCTTCTTAGCTATATATTTTTAGTCTACTGCTCTTTTTCCTGTTACACATTCATATATTAATGATTTTTTGTAGGTTTCAAGGTCTGATAGTAAGGCTTCTTTTTGAGATATAAGGCTATCTATTTCGGTACATTTTCGATGTATGAAATTTGCAATTTCTTTTTGTTCTTCAAATGTCGGTACTGGTAGATAAAAATTAATAAAAGGCTCCGTTTGTAATCGCCATCTTCCAAGATTTGAAACCCCTTGTCCTAAACCGTAAAATATTCTATTTGTATAACAAATTTGAAATATATTCTTATAATATTCTTTCGAATAATTAACACCCTGTTTCATTCTAAAAACTCTATAATCTGGACTCGTAACACCATCATATTCTGACAAATCAATCCATCCTGTAAGTAAGTCCATATGATTCATAGCAAAATCACCCTTATATACAAACTGATATTTGCTATAATCAGATGATAATTGACCGTCATTTGATATGATATCTTTTACTTTTAGTCCCTGCTGTGTAATTGAGAGTACATCATAGCCGAGTTGTCCTGATATTCTCTTCAGTATTTTAAAAATATACTTTATTTTCTTCACTTCCCAATGCTTGGGTATCTCTCCAATCCACTCTATCCCACTATCTTTCATTTCTACATCAGGATTCAAGCCCTTTGTTACTGCTTCTGTGATCAGAGATTGCTTGTATTTCTTATATTCCTCTATTGATTCTCTTGTTTTTTCAAGGATATGGTCTATTTCAGATACCTTCTGGTCGAGGAAGTTGGCTATTTTTTGTTGTTCATTTATTGGTGGGGTAGGTATTATTATATTTTTTTGGTTTTGAGAATTTAGGATTTGAACAACATTACCAGTAGAGTAATACCAATGTTGTTCTTCTTGAGTGCTTAAATAATATAAGCCATATTTCCATTGAATTATGTTTTCATCAAAATTAATAGCATTAATTTGTTGATTGTAAGCTACTTCTTCCTGAGAATACCCGAACTTTCCAATGCTACCAATGCAACAAATTAATGGTGTATTTGGTTTTGCTATCCTTGCTTTAGCATATCCAATTTCATTTATTCTTTCTTTTGTATCTACTATTGGTATAAATTTGTTAAGATTGTCGGGTTTAACCCATATCAATAAACCCTCATCATAATAATTTTCATTTCCTTGCATAGACGGAGTGTTACCTGTTTGTATCGAACATATTTTTCCTAATGCAGCAGCTCCCCAATCCTCTGGTATTTCACCTATCCATTCAATCCCTGAATCTTTCATTTTTCTACTCAACTGATTCACCGTCCTTAGAGAATAACGCTCTGAGAGAAGACATAAGGTCTGTTTCCATAGCTACTATTCTTTCTGCTACTCTATCTGCTTTCTCTGGTGCCTCGTATTTATAGAAATATCTTGTAAAAGGAATTTCATAGCCTATTTTGGTCTTATTTTTATCTATCCATGCATCAGGATTGTATGGTATCACTTCTTTCTTGAAGTATTCTTCGATTACCTCATCTTTTTCTCTTCCAAAAATCATCGGAACACTTTCAGTGTCACGCTTTGAGGTGTCTGCTGATTTCTTTCCACTTTTCTTTTGTATCTTTCCATCTTCATCGTAAACTGGAGTCTCAACTGTTATTTTGTAATATCCAAAATCTTCATTCTTGAATACTTTAGACTCTACTGTTTTTCCTTCATGTTCATATGTCTTGTTCTGGAATTCTCCATATGCAGCCACTATAACTTTTCTGCATTCTTCCGATAAATCAACACGTTTAAATCCAAGTGATTTTCTTCTTTTTTCATACATATTTGAAGCATCTATGAGCTGGATCTGTCCTGCTCTTTTTGAAGATTTATTTTTAGATAAAATCCAGATATATGTTGTAATACCTGTATTATAAAATAGATCTGATGGAAGCTGGACTATTGCTTCAATCCAATCATTTTCTATAAAATACCTTCTTATTTCAGATGGGCCTGATTCTGCATCTCCTGAGAACAGAGGGGAGCCATTGTGTATTATAGCCATCTTTCCAGTGTCATTGAGTTTTTTCGCTCCATTGAGAGTAAAGAGCATCTGCCCGTCACTTATTTTTGGAAGTCCTGGTGAAAATCTGCCTTTTTCTCCAAGCTTGTTTTCTGATTCAACTCCGTTCTTCTGTGCCTTCCAGTCTACGCCAAATGGAGGGTTTGAGATTATATAATCAAATGTATATCCTGAGAACTGATCATTTGAAAGAGTGTCTCCAAAACGCATATTGCTTGAGTTTCCACCTCTTATTATCATATCTGCCTTTGCTATCGCATATGTCTCAGGATTGAATTCCTGACCAAATAGAGTTACTTCTGCTTCTGAGTCAAGCTCTTTTAGTCTTTCCTCCATTGCAGTAAGCATCTGAGATGTTCCCATAGTCATATCATATACAGTCTTTACAACGCCTTCTTCCTGAAGCATATTTCTTTCCTCTGCAACAAGAAGGTCTGTCATGGTGTATATTATATCTCTTGCCGTAAAGTGGGCTCCTGCCTCTTCGTTATAACTCTCTGAGAATTTTCTCACGAGCTCCTCGAAAATATAACCCATATCAGTAGTAGTTATAAGGTCTGCACCCATATATGCATTAGACTTGTTGAATTCCTGAATTACGTAAAATAACTTGTCATCCTCTTTTGAATTTCCGACAAGGTCTGCTATAGTATTTTCAAATTTAAAGTTCTTCATTATGTCCAGAATGTTATCGGAAAACCCTGCGATGAACGACTTGAAATTATCTTCTATATGTTCTGGTTCATTCAGTAGATTACTAAACGTAAACGGGCTTGTATTATAGAACTCATATCCTGCAGCTTTCTTCAAAAATCCATCTCTGACTTCAAAGTTCTTTACTTCTTCATATTTTTTCATTACTGCTTCTTTTGTAGGCTCAAGAGTGTCATTAAGCCTCTTTAGGAGAGTCATAGGAAGAATAACCTTGCCATACTCATGTGGCTTGAATGTTCCTCTAATAATGTCTGCAACTCCCCAGATCATGTTCGCTTTTTCTGAAATATTAATATCTGTCTGTTTATGTAAAGCTGTCATATTATCCTCCGTTGTTTGTAAAAAACTAAATTACATTAATTATATCATTTTATGTGTCCAATAAAACGGACAGTAACTGCATATGATTGTAAATATCTGTATTTCTTAGTATTAAAAGTGTTCTTTAAGACCATTATACCTAATTACTCAAAAACATTCCATAAAAAATATGCTCCTCCCTGAGTTGCACAGTTTTCATTATCTAAACTGCCTGGCCAGGTGGAGCATATCATCAATTTTTTAGCTATTTTCCTGTTTTTTACTCTTTACTTTTTTCAGCCTGAAAAAGTCTTCTCTTTCTTTTTCTTCGAGTACTTCGGATATATATTTTACGGTTTCTTCATATCTTGGTATCTGAATTTTTTCAAGGGCATTTGCACGTTTTACAGTCTTCTTGATCTCAAGTGATATAAGATAAACTGCATTTTCTATCTCTGCAAGCTCGTAAACAAGATATTTAAGGTTTTCAAGGGTGTTTACCGCGTTGTCAAGCGCAGAGTTGGTCCTGAAAAAACTATAGTTAGGATTCTTATTTTCGTCTTTTTCGTAAATTACCATGGGGATTTCAACTCCCATTACGCTTCGATGCAGTATCTGAAATTCTTCTTGTTTTGGTATGGACATGGCTACATCAGAAACAGTGTTAACTCCAAGAGTTATATTTGCAATCTCAAGAGTGCTATATGCATCTTCAAACTGGTTTTTAACTTTCTTCTGAATCTCATTTGCCCGATCAACAAGAGTCATGGCTTCTCTTATCAGAACTGTACGTTTTTTGTCTAAAAGCGCATAGCCGCCTCTTGAAAAAGAAAGATTTTCTCTGGCTTTTATAAGGTTGGCTTTTGTAGGAGTAAACTGGCTTTGCATAGATTTCCTCCTATCTTTGTGTGTAATATTTTTCCATCATCTGTGGTGAGAGTCTCTCAAGTTCTTCTGGTGGAAGTATACCCAGTATGTCCCATGCTATATCAAGAGTCTCTTCAATTGTTCTTTTTTCATCTGTTTTCTGACTCAAAAACTGTTTCTCAAATGCCACTCCAAAGGCGAGGAATTTACGGTCTATCTCAGAAAGATCGTCTTCTCCTATTATCTGCGCCAGGCTCCTTACATCTTGTACTCTTGAGTATGATGAAAACAGCTGTGAAGCTACTTCATCATGGTCGTCTCTGGTGAATCCTTCTCCTATACCATCTTTCATCAGTCTTGAAAGCGAAGGGAGTACATTTATAGGTGGATATATATTTTTCTGCTGCAAATCTCTTGAAAGTACTATCTGACCCTCAGTAATATATCCCGAAAGGTCAGGTATAGGATGAGTTATGTCATCATTTGGCATAGTCAATATAGGAAGCAGAGTAACTGAGCCCGCCTTGCCTCTTATCATACCGGCTCTTTCGTATATAGTAGCCAGGTCACTGTAGAGATATCCTGGATATCCTTTTCTGCTTGGAACTTCTTCTCTGGAAGAAGATATCTCACGAAGCGCTTCTGCATAGCTGGTCATATCTGTGAGTATAACAAGTACATGCATACCCTCTTCGTATGCCAGATACTCTGCAGCAGTCATAGCGCATCTTGGTGTGGTTATCCTCTCAATAACTGGGTCATCCGCAAGGTTTACATACATTACAACTCTTTGTATAACCCCTGAGCCTTCAAAAGATTTTCTGAAAAAATCAGCGTCGTCATGTTTTACTCCCATAGCGGCAAATACCACTGCAAAGTTTTCGCTATCTTCTCCTTTTACAGAGGCCTGCCTTACAATCTGGGCCGCCAGCTCATTGTGGCTGAGTCCATTCCCTGAAAATATAGGGAGTTTTTGTCCTCTTATGAGAGTCATCAGAGAATCTATTGCCGATATCCCTGTTTCGAGATAATTCCTTGGATATTCTCTGGAAACTGGATTTACCGGTCTTCCGTTTACGTTATATTTTTTTTCGCAATATATAGGGCCTGCTCCATCATAGGGCTTGCCTATGCCATTGAATGACCTTCCTAAAATGTCTCTTGAAAGGGCTATCTCCAGTGGTTTACCGGCAAATTTTACTGATGCGTTGCTGGTCGAAATCCCTTGTGTTCCCTGGAAAACCTGGGCTATTACACGATTCCCATCCACTGTTACAACCTTGCCATCTCTCTTTAATCCGTTGTCCAGTGTTATTTCCAGAATTTCTCCATAGGCTACTCCTTCGACGCCTTCTAATACTATAAGGTCTCCCTTTACTCTGTCCAGCTTTAAATATTCTCTGTTAGCCATTAGATTACGTCCTTTCTATTTGAGTATTTTTCTATTATCATGTCATAATAACTGTTAATCTCAAAGTGAAGATCGTCTATCCTTGAAAGGTCATCATTTGGCACTGTGTACTTCATTTTTATTACATCTTCAAAAAGCTTTGGATTTTTTATTTCTGAAAGTGGTATTGATTTTTTTTGAGCATCAATCGCTCTGTCATTAAGGTGTTTTATAACTTTGAGCATCTCGTACTGTTTTTTCAGTGGAACGAATGTATCGTCTTTGTGCATAGCGTTTTGCTGAAGAAATCCTCTTTTGATTACTTTTGCTATCTCTATGGTTATTCTCTGATCATCTGGAAGCACGTCTTCACCTACCAGCTGCACTATGGAGTTTAGCTTTTCTTCTTCTCCAAGTATAGACATCATCTGTTCTCTTATTGGAAGCAAGTCTTCTGCTACTTCCTGAGCGTAATAATCCTCAAGCAGCTTTGTATATCCGCTGTAACTTGTCAGATAACCAACTGCAGGATAATGCCTTGCGTATGCCAGCTTTTTATCAAGTGCCAGAAAGGCATTTACAAATCTCTTTGTATTTTCCGTAACTGGCTCTGAAAAGTCTCCGCCTGGAGGCGATACTGCCCCTATTATGGTTACAGATCCTTCTTGATTGTTAAGGGTCTCAACATAACCCGCTCTTTCATAAAACTGGGCCAGCCTGGACGGAAGATATGCTGGATAACCTTCTTCTGCTGGCATCTCTTCAAGACGTCCCGAAATCTCCCTCAGAGCTTCGGCCCATCTAGATGTTGAATCTGCCATTATAGCAACATGATACCCCATATCTCTGTAGTATTCAGCAATTGTTATTCCTGTATATATACTGGCCTCTCTTGCTGCAACTGGCATATTGGATGTATTTGCTATAAGAATAGTCCTGTCCATGAGTGGTTTATTACTCTTTGGATCTATAAGCTTTGGAAAGTCTTCGAGAACTTCTGTCATCTCGTTTCCTCTCTCGCCGCATCCAATGTAGACAATAATATCAGCATCTGACCATTTTGCAAGCTGATGCTGAGTCATGGTTTTTCCTGTACCAAATCCACCAGGCAGCGCTGCCGTTCCGCCTTTTGCTATTGGAAAGAAGATATCGAGCACCCTTTGACCTGTAATCAAAAGTTTTTCTATGGGCCTTCTCATTGCAACAGGTCTTGCTGTTCTCACAGGCCAGATCTGATATAATTTGAGATTTATTGTGGTGCCTTTGGTCTGCACCTCAGCTACGTTTGTATCTATATTGTATTTTCCAGATGGAAGCACGTTTTTAGCTTCTCCACTTATTTCAGGAGGAACCATTAGCTTATGAAGAATCAAATCTGATTCCTGCACATAAGCATATATCATTCCAGGTGAAAGATAATCACCTTCTTTTATAATCATCTCTACATCCCAGATTTTTTCCATATCAATGCTTATGAGTCCGATTCCCTCTGCAATAAATTCTCCTGAAATTCGCTCTATTTCTTTAAGGGGTCTTTGTATTCCATCAAATATATTACCTATCATTCCTGGTCCAAGAGTAAGTGAAAGCGGCTTGTCTGTAGGATGTATCTTTTCTCCCACTTTAAGCCCTTCTGTTTCTTCATAGACCTGTATTGTCCCTGTTGATTCATCAAGAGATATTACTTCTCCAAGAAGTTTTTTATCCCCTACCATCACCATCTCTCTGACCTGAAAATCCTGCATATTTTGTGCTTTTACAACAGGACCATTCACAGAGAGAGTAACTGCTAATTCTTTATTCATTAGTTAGTGCCTCCATCTCTTGCATAGTTTTGTATGAACTGTCCTATGACATCACGTCTTGCATTTATTGAATTTTCCAGTGTCTTTGTTATTCTCAGGTTTGATTCTGGTATTTCCATGACAAATCCACCTATGAAACTTATATCCCCTTCTAGTATTTCATATTTCTTATAGCCCTTAGCTTCGAGCTCTGATTTTATCATCTTTCTTGTTTCATTGTGGTTTGCTGGAGCAAGAGTCAAGATAAGTTTACTGTCTTTAGAAATTTCTTCTGATTCCAAAGTGCTTATAACTATCCTGCTTATAAATTCAGGATATTCACTACCTAGTACAAAGACTCTGCATTTATCTTCTATCTTAAGAGTCATAGTCTTTATAAATCCTTCTGACATTTTGAGAAGTTCGCGCTTTTCACTTTGTACAGCCATTGAAATTTTTTCTTGTTTCTGTCTGTTTATCCTGTCTTTTGAGAGTTTAGCTGTTCTTTGTGCACTTTCTTCAAGGAGCGCTTTTTGACTGTTAAGAAATGTATTTATCTCATGATTTTTTTCCTCAAGTCTGCGACTGTTTTCCTTTTCAATTTTACTGCTTATGAGTTCTTCAAACTGACTCATTTTTTCTTCAAGAGTAATCATTTATTCACCTCTTCCTTATTGCGACCTATAGTTTTACTCCTATTGATTCGTTTATATATCTGGTTATATAATTATCTTCTCTTCTTTGTCCGAATCTGTCTGGTATTTCAACTATGAGTGGATATGCCCTTTTGAGCTTTATATTCATTACTTCTTCTTCTACAAGCTCAAATATTGCCTCAGTAAGGATCAGTATCCCTATTTCTCGGTCATTGAGAATCTCTATTATCTTACCTATTATTTCTTCTTTTTCGTGAAGGATTACACCTGATATACCTGCAAGTCTCATGGCAACCATAGTGTCTTTGTTGTCACTTATTAGAAATGATTTCATTGGATCACGTCCTTAAATTCTTCCTAAAATTAATATTGATACTATTAGTCCATATATGGCAATACCTTCTGCCAGTCCTACAAATATTAGGGTCTTACCAAGTATTTTCTGGTCTTCAGATACTGCACCAAGTGCTGCTGAACCAACTGATCCAACTGCATATCCCGCGCCTATGGTAGCCATACCTGTAGAAAGGGCAGCTGCTATATATCCCAGGCCTGATGCATCAGTTCCTGTTGTTGTGGCTGCGTTTGCTATTTCTGGTATCATAAGCAGTATAGCCCCTGCTGCAAGTGGAGCAAACATACTTATGTTTGCAACAAGCGTCTTTTTTATCTTAGAGCAATCCGCTCCCTTTATATATAATCTTGCACCCATACCTATTGTTGCTACTACTACAAACGCCATAATTGCTAATACTATTCTCATCTTAAACTTCCTCCGCTTCTTCTATGAATTTTACTGGTATATATGATTTTCCATCACCTTTGAAATATTTACTGAAAAGTTCGTAATATTCGAGTCTCAGTCCCTGAATAAGAACTATAAGTCCTTCCAGACCAATTATTATTATATTTCCAAGTACGAGTATTGCCATTCCAATAAAAGGACTGTTTGCAATCTTTGCCATAGTAGAAAAAGCAAGGAAAAGTCCAACGTGGTTAAGGGCAAATGCTCCTATTCTTATAAATGATATTGAGTTTGAAAGAAGGCTGAGAATCGTCTCTACAAGGTCGAATCCCCCTTCTATATAGTAGGTTCCCTTTCCCTCTTCATAATGAGCCTCTTGCCTGAAAATCAAGGCATAAAGAGGGGTCTTGAAAAGAAGCGCCGCAAGTGAGGCCACCATAATTATTCCCAGTACTAAATTGGGGATTAAAGTTGCCTTTAAGAGCATCTGAAGGCCAAAGGAAAGAAGTGCTACGTAAAATATAAGCCCTGCCAGTCCATTTCTTCCAAATAAGCATTCTTCTATATTTTGATCGCGTTTCAAATTATATATTGAAATTCCAAAACTTATAAGAAGCAATATTACTCCAAATCCTATAGCGCTGTATAGAACAAAATTTATGTTTTCAAGTGGTCTTACTACAAGCGCCGGTATTATCTCTTCGTCTCCAAATACACTTCCATACATAAATCCAAACAGAGTCGAACTCAGTCCTATTCTGAAAAGGATTTCTCCATAGTCTTTTGAATCAGTTCCTTTTTTTGATTTTCTCTGCATCAGGAAACCCGCCACTACGAGAACAAGACCTTGTCCAACGTCTCCAAACATTGCTCCAAAAAGGATCAGATAGGTTACTCCAAGGAAAAATGTAGGGTCTACTTCGTTATAGTTGGGTACTCCATACATATTAACAAGAAGTTCAAAGGGACTTATTACCCAGTTGTTCTTGAGTTTTGTGGGAGGTATTACTTCTTTGCTTATATCCTCAGAATTTTCTTTAACAAGAATTATATCCTTATATTTTGATTCAAGAAAGCTAATTATAGTATCTATCTTTCCTTCTGGTATCCATCCTGTAAAGTAGAAGAAATTATTTGTAACTGCAATATTTTCTTTCATATATTCTATTTTTTCTTCTAAATGTATTTCAGAATAAATCTGTCTTATTTCTTCCTGGTATCTCTGATTTATATTTTTTATTACTTCTTTGTATTCGCCGTATTCTTTTTCCAGTTTTTTGATTTGTTCACCTACTATGTTAGAAGTCTGCGAAACATTTCCACTTATATCATCTGGTATGTCTATCTCTTTAAAATTAAGTGACCTTAATATCTTGTTGGTCTCTTCTTCATATTTTGAAGGCGAAAAAATCAGATATGATTCTCCATCTTCAGAACTCCCTATATGGAGGACAATAGCCGATATATTTTCGTAGTTATCACGAAGCTTTATACGATTTTCCTTGGTAAGAGTTCCTATGTGATAATTTATGTGCTTCATTTCTCTTATCTCTGATATATCTATGTCTGCGTTGTCGAGAAAACTTATATTTTCAAGAAAATATTCTTTTTCCTTGATGATTCTTTTCAAATTATCCATCTTAAGTTTTATAGGTGCTATAACACTATACATTGAATTTAATCGAGCTGTTATCTTCTGAAAATCATAAGTTGTGTCTATATCTGCGTTTATCTCAAGTTTCATATCTATGCTGTCTGATATAAAATCCAGTTTTTCAAAAAAATCTTTAAAATCCGTCTTTTCAAATTTTATCTTTTGCATACTCCCAAGGTCTACAGAATCTTCAAGAAATTCACTAACCTTGTGCATGGTCAGGCTATCTGTACTGTTTGATTTCGTATAGTTTTGTATATGGACGCTTCCGTCTATTACCAGATCTTCAAGGATTGGATGTATGTTTTCGACAGGAGAGATTATATTGAGCATCTTCATTTTTTCTATTGCCAAGCTTTCTCACCACCTTTTACAAGTAATTTTTTTATTTCTTTGTTCTTATATCTTACTCCTTCAAGTATTGTAATCAAATCATGAGATTCAAATTCTGAATCGTGGACATATCTTACCAGTTTTGCCATTGTCATAGGATTTGCCTTATCCAGTTTTGTCATCATCTCAAGCAAATGCCTGTTTATCATGACTTGAAGATACTTATCATCATTAGGATTTAGTATTATGCCATATTTTTCAAGCATTTTCATTATTAAATCAATGCTGTCTTCTGAGTATATTATATTTTTAATTTTCTTTAAATTGAGCTTTTCTCCACCTAAAAGTGTATAGTTAAAGATTTCTTCATCCATAAGATTATAATAGCGTTTTGCCCTGTATATCCATTGAATATTTATGAGATCAATATTAACTCCGATAATATGTTCTACAATTGCCTTATCCTCAGTAGAAAGTTTTTCTGCTCTTTTTCTCAGTTCCCTGAAATATACTGAATCAAGATTCATCTCTGCATGGAATTCTCTCAATTTGAGGTCTTCTTCAGTAATGCTCCTGAAAGCTTCTTCAAAAATGGTTCCCCTGAATTCTTCTCCTAAATCAAAAAGACTGTTGTTGCTTAAAAGCCTTTCAAACGATACTGTCTCGTGTTTTTTGCTGTGCTCAAAATGCTGTGGAAGCTCTTTCAGATCTTCTTTCCTGCTCACAGCTCTGAGAATAAGTTTTATATCTTCTACTTCCGACCTTAGAAACATGGCTTCTATGAATTTTTTTTCGTGGGTGGGCAAATACTTTGTAAGTTTTTCTATATCTGTGATTATTTCTTTCCTTAGTACGAGCTCAAATTCCCATCGCCTTATTCTATCTATGCTGTATTCACTCAGTACTCTGGCATATCTGGTATTGTGTTTGATATAGTTTCCAATCTCTCTTTCTGTGTCCAACCCAAGCAGTATGTCATAGTCTTTCAGGCTGACCAATTTCGAATCCATAGCCTGCAGTTTTGTATTCAAAGCACTAAATTTGCTTGCACTTCCCATTTTATTCCTCCAGGTTTCTTATTATCATCTCAAACGAATCCTGAATAACCTTGTCTTCAAATTGACTGTATCTTTCCTGTAATTCCCTGGCCTTGTCTTTTGACGTTTCCCTAATTTGCCCTATCTCCAATTCGGTCTCAATGGATATTTTCTTCTGATATTCTTCAAGATGAGATCTTACTTCTACTTCAATATTTTCCTTTATTTCCTTGAGTCTCAGCTTTTTTCGTTGTTCCAGATCTTCAAGTGTGTTTTTAAAATCTTCCTCTCTTTGTATTGCATCTTTATCAATCTTGATTATATTTTTAATTATGTCCTTCAAAGTCTTTCCTCCCGTCCACAAAAATTTAGTAATTTTTTAATATCACATTTAACCATTATATACCCTTATTTCTTTAAAAACCAATTTAAAAATGTATTTAAAAATATATGATATGGCTTATACGTCCAGTTTATTCATTTTAGTTTCATATTATCTTTATTTTGCTTTGATTTACTCTGTTTTTCTTTCATTTACACCAATTATCATTTTTATTATTTATTTATTGTTTATCTATTTTTTATCATACGAAAAAGCCAGGGTATAAACCCTGACTTTAATTAAAATCATAGTAAACTACAGATCTTTTCTTGCCTTTACCTGTTTCCATGCATAGAGTGCAAGTGATATGCCTATAACTCCATATGCAACAAATACCCTAAAGTATTCTCCTATCTGAGCATTACCAAACAGGTTCTGTCCTGCCTGTGGCGATACTATAAACAAGGTATGAAACAGTGCCGTTCCTATTATTGCCTGTCCTATGGTCGCCTTGCTTACTGATGCTCCACCTACGAGAAGGGCAGCAATAGCATACATGCCGACCTGCTCGTGACCACCATAAGTATTTAGCGTCCCGATATTTTGAAGGAAGATTAGCTGACCAACACCAGCAAGCACAGTGGATATCATTATTGCTTTTATTCTGGTCTTGTTAACGTTAATTCCTGAAACTTCTGCAACATGCATATCCTGACCAACAGTCCTGAAGTCTTGTCCAAGTTTCGTCGCCATGATGAATTTAGTAAATATACATATCAGGGCAATTACAAGAAATGCCGCCGTAGGGAATTTTATCATGTTTATTATTGATTTTTGTTGGGAAAGAACTATAAGAAGTCCAAAAATAACAACAAATATAACTGCTTTTATTAGTGCATTTATATACTTCTCGTATCTGTCTTCCTTCTTATTTTTATAAGCTCCATATGCAAAAAGTGCAATCAGTACTATGCATATAACCATGCTTGCATGTACAAATGTAATCTTGAAAAAGGGATCAAATGCTCTGTCAAGTGCATATTTTATGGAGTTAAGGTCTATGGTGTTTTTTATTCCTACCCCACCGCTCAGCACAAGTACAGGGTTGTTCATAGGAATAATCGTTCCTACAAGGAACAAGAACAGCAACTGGTAAAGGCCGTTGGTGAAATATCCAAGTATCATACCTGCAATCATTTCCTGACCTCTTGTCTTGTTAAGGACTACCCCTGTAAGATAACCAAATACAATAGATATTGGGATGGTGATTGCTACAGCAAGAGAAAATCCAGCAAGTCCTGTTATTCCCCAGTGAGTTACAGCTATAAGTGCGATTTGTCCTGCCATGGCTCCTATAACTATACCAAAGTTAAGTCCCATTCCAGCAAGTACTGGTATTATTAGTGAAAGCACAAGGAAGAGGTTTCTGGAAAGTCTGCTCACCAATTCATTTATTATAAAGCTCATAGGCATCTGAGCCACCTGAATGCAGATCAGGCAAAGTGCCACGAATATAATAACCACTATGTTATCTGTTAATGTTGTTTTTATTTTTTTATTCCAGTCTATTTTATTATTAATTATCTCTACCGGAGTTTTTTTGTTATCTATATTTTCCATTAGTCTTTTCCTCCTCCCATCTTTGTTAAAGCATAAAGAATAATTCCATTTTGCACGATTATTCTCATTACCTCAGAAAGATTTCCTTCTGTAACAATCTTATTTGCTACCGGAAGAGAAAGAGTAAGAAGCCCCTGGAAAAGGAAAGTTCCTAATACTACGTGAACCAGCGTTGCTCTTTTTGAGCTTGCGCCACCTATAAGTATAGATGCTACTGCTGCAAACCCCATCATCATGGGAGCCTGATAAAGCTGGTAGAAACCAAAACTCTGTGCGTAAACTATAATACCTACAGCTCCACACATAGTTGATATCATAGTTCCAAGAAGTCTTGCATTGTCTACGTTTATACCTGATGACTTTGCAAATCTGGGATTATCTCCCGCAGTTGCCATTGCAATCCCAGTTTTAGTTCTGAGAAATATAGCCATAAGCGCACAGCAAAAACCAAAGAATAATAAGAGTCCGGTTGGAACAGTTATTCCAAATATTTCAAATGCTCCAAAGTTATCAAGTATTTTAGAATATCTGTTTCCCAAAGTGATAGTGGTTCTTAGTCCGTCACCTATAGGCCACTTAAGCTCCAGGCTTTTAAAAGGTGCTATCAGCCATACTATACACATAAGCGATATGATTGAAAATCCTGCATATGTAGATACAGTCATCTCAGACCCCTTTACTCTGTTAAGAAGCAGCCCATAAAGCCAGCCAGCAAAAAGAGCAAAGGGCACTGAAACTATCATTGCCACAAATAGAGCTACAAATCCTGTGAGGTTAAGCTCTATACTTATGAGTCCTCCCACGAGTCCACACACTATACCAATTGGTATCCCAAAGTTAAGACCTATGCCGCACAGTATGCCTGGCACCATGGCAAGTACAAGTACGCCGTTCATACCCATTCTTACAAGCGCATCAGAAAGCAGATTATTCAGTGGAAGACCTAATTGAACAGCCGCGATGCAAAGAACTATGAAGAAGGATATAATTATAAGTCTTGGAGTTCCTAATGAACTTACTTTCTTCTTGATATTATCCATTTAGATTTCCTCCTTTGATTTTTTTGTAATCTCCACTCATCATAAGTCCAAAATCTACGTCACTGTCAGTTGGAAGAAGTATTCCTTCTACTTTGCCTTCTGTTATTATGGCTATCCTGTCGCAAATCATTCTTAGTTCATTAAGTTCAGAAGACGTCATTACAACGGTCATTCCCTTTTCTCTGCTAAGCTCAACCAAGGTATCGAGTACTATCTTTTTTGCTCCTATATCAATACCACGTGTAGGTTCTGATACAAAGAGCAGCTCTGGCTCAAGAGTAAGCGCTCTGGCTATGCACACCTTCTGCTGATTACCTCCAGAAAGTCTTCTTGTAAACTGTTTTGGTCCTGTACACCTTATATCAAGAGACTCTATATACTTTAAGGCATTTTCTCTTATAGCCTTATTGTCAGCCAGCTTTAAACCTATTTTTTTCAGGAATTTCTCTTTTATCTGCATAGCGGTAGCAGATATATTTTCCTCTATGGATACATCCAGTAGAAGGCCAACCCCTTTTCTATCTTCTGATACAAAGGCTACTCCTTCTTTCAAGATATCTTTGGTATCTCCAAGCTTTAATTCTTTGCCTTTGAATATTATGTCTCCTGCCGATGGATAAAGACCTATTACCCCATTGGCTATACCTAATTTTCCGTGTCCTGCCAGTCCTCCGATACCAAGTATCTCACCCTTCATGATATCCAGGCTTATACCTTTTGCCTCTTCAGCTGGCATATGTACTCTCAAGTTTTTGATTGACATTATAACTTCGTGGTTTTCTGCACTTTTTTCTTTTGTAAGCATCTCTACTTCACGTCCTACCATTTTTTGAGCTATTTCCTCAATGTTGGTCTCTGATGTGGCAAGCTTGCATACGAGTGTTCCATCTCTAAGTATTGTTATGTTTTCTGTAGCCGACATAACCTCATCGAGCCTGTGTGTTATAAATAGTATTGCAATTCCTGAATCAGCGATTTTTTTCATAGCTTTTATGAGCTGTTCCGCTTCGCTTTCTGTCAGTACCGCCGTAGGTTCGTCAAAAACAAGAAGCTTTACATTGGATTTATCGATTTCTCTTGCAATTTCTATAAACTGCATGTATCCAACCGGAAGATGAGACACATGTTCCTTTTCACTAAAATCCATTCCAAGTGTGTCCAGAGCTGTTCTCGCATCTGCTTCCATCTTTTTTATATCCAGAGTTTTCATTGACTGTCCAAACACTTTGCTGACAGGATTACTTTTTAGTATCTCTCTGTTAAGCTTTACATTTTCAGCAACAGTAAATCCTGGTATAAGCATAAATTCCTGATGGACCATTCCTATGCCCATCTCCATTGCCTGTTTTGGTGATTTTATATGAATTTCTTCTCCATTAAAGGTTACTTTTCCTTCAAATCCTCCTGTGGAGTGAATCACTGGCATTCCAAATAAAATATTCATAAGTGTAGATTTTCCTGCGCCGTTTTCTCCAAGCAGAGCATGTATCTCGCCTTTTTTAACTTCCAGATCTACACCTTTAAGCACTTTATTGCCAAAGTAAGTTTTTTCTATTCCTTTCATAGATAAAACGTATTCATTCATAAAAATTACCTCCCTTCGTTTATTTTTCTCAATTTTCTGAATTTTACTTTTAATTTAAATAAAGACTACCAAAACTGGTAGCCTTTATTCATTTATTGTTATTTTCTACACAAAATTAAAATACTACATATTCAGACAATACCATTAGATAATTCTCAAATGTTGTTCCTGTAGCTTCGTTAGTGTAAGGAGTTATAGTTACTGTTCCTCCAACTGAACTAAGAATTTCTGATACTTTATCAAAATCAACCTTATCTGCAAAATCTCCATCAAGGTAAGCTTTTGCATATTCAACTCCGCCTTCAACAAACATCATGTTTATTGGAACTGGCCAAGTTGCCATTCTTCCGCTCATTCCAGCTTCTCCAACCTTTGCAGTTATCTGCTCGATTACAAAAGGAACGTCTCCAGCTTTGTCTTCTGGTATTTCAATACCAAGTGCTCCTGGGTATCCGTGGAATGGTGATGGACAGCATTGCTGTGGATAAAGAGCTTTAGTTTCTATTATTGCTTTTATCATAGGCTCTTGCATTGAACAGTTTGTTCCAAAGAATGCAGTCTCTGTTCCAAATTCTGCTACTTTTCTTGGAATGTCTTCAAGTATAAACTGTTGTGTTCCAGGAACTCCTGCGTCTCCTGTTGGGTCTGGTGCAGTTGCATCTACAAATACAAGTCCTGCTGCCTCAGCATTTTGTCTTAAAAGATCTCTTCTTGCTGCAAGCATCTGATATGACATATGTCTTGGGAATGAATAGTGAATGAAAGTCTTTGCTCCCATTTTAACTGCTTCATCAATTATAGTCTGTCCCATTCCGATCTCATCAGCAACAAGCACAAGGTCTGCTTTTGAAGCTATCATGTCAGGGTCTTCTCCCGGTGTAGCGGCAATTATAAGTAAGTCGTCTCTAAGTTCTTTGGCCTGATCGATTGCAGCAGATGCTCCTGGAACTGCCTGACACATAACTATAGCTTTAACATCAGGATCTGATGCAAGACTCATAAAATTTGATATAGTTGTCTCAGTTTCTTTCATGAAGTTGTCTGGATATGTTTTTGTAATTATCATATCTCCATACTTTTCCTTCATTTTTTCTGCTGCTCGGAACTCTTCTTCTCCTTGTGAAACGGTTCCTGTCAATATGCCTATTTTATATGTAGGCGTTTCAGTTGATTCTGCTGCTTCCCCTGATTCTGTTCCAGAACCACAAGCTGCCAATCCGAAAATCATCGTTGCACTTAAAAGTGCTGCTAGAACTCTTTTCATAGTCAGTTTCTCCCTTTTCATCTTTGTAAGATTATTTACAATTTTGTGTATGCTTATAATACTACATTTTTTTACATAAGTCTACTTATTTTTAACATATTATTTAGATTATTTTGAAAACAATCACTTGAAAACAAATTAAATCAAAAAAAAAGACCAGTTGATATTACTCAACTGGCCTCTTTTACTCTGAGACTGACCTGATCTTTTCCCCCACACTCGCCTGCTGGAAATTTCGCTCTGGTTCACATCACTACTTTGCTCTCTCGATTTTTTATCGGCAGGACTTACATCTAAGACGCGCCATGCTCACTTTGTACATTTTTGTCAAAGCTTACGTGGGTCCCTTTGCCCGCGTCTGGCCTGGACTCTCAACCACAGACTCTCAAAGCTTCCTTATTTTACTTTATAAGTCCCTGCTTTGTCAAATATAATTTTAAATTTTTTTTTACATTTGTGACATTGTCACAAATCGCTTCATTAATAACTGCATATTATGATATAATCTTAATAATTATAAATTTTATTTAAAATACAACAATAAAGGAGTATTCCAAATATGAAATTTGAAAATTTTGACCCAATCAAGATGTCCCTTATAGAAAAATATGCAGAGCTTATTGTAACTAAGGGCGTAAATCTGCAAAAAGGACAACCAGTTATACTCAGAGGCCCTATAGGCGCAAGCGAATTTATGAGACTGGTTCTTCGAAAATGTTATCAACACAGTGCTTCATATGTAATGCTTGAGTATATAGACAGCCTTGCCGAAAAAGAAAAATATCTATACGGGGCAGAGGCAGCGATCTCTTATTTTCCAAAGTGGAGAGCAGATGGATATGAAGAATTATGCAAAAACAATGCCTGTTTCATACGTATAAGCGGTGATGACCCTGATGTTTTTTCAGATGTACCTGCCGAAATAACAGGGCTTGCAAATAAAACAAATTCTCAGGGAATGAAGAAGGTAAACAGATATACCATGAGCAGTGAGCTTTCCTGGGTAGTTGCAGGCGCCCCTACACCAGAATGGGCAAAAAAAGTCTTTCCAAATCTCTCATCAGATGAAGCGGTAGACAAACTTTGGAATAGAATTTTAGAAGCTTCAAGAGTAAATGCTGCAGATCCTGCAAAAGCATGGGATGAACATAATGAAAGTCTGAGGTCTAAAACCGATTATCTTAATTCAATGCAGTTTAAATCTCTTCACTATAAATCAGAAGGAACTGGAATAACAAAAGGTACAGATTTAACTGTAGAACTTCCAGACAACCACATCTGGAGCGGCGGCTGCGAAAAAAATGCAGCTGGTATCTATTTTAATGCTAACATGCCTACTGAAGAAGTCTTTACAGCTCCAGAAAAAACAGGAGTCAATGGCTACATTTCAAGCACTCTGCCTTTTAACTGTAACGGAAATCTTGTAGAGAATTTTGTACTTTACTTTAAAGATGGAAAAGTCGTAGATGTAAGTGCACAAAAGGGTCTTGATACTCTCAAAGAGCTGCTTGCTACAGATGAGGGAGCGTCATATCTTGGAGAAGTTGCACTGGTACCTCACGATTCTCCTATATCCAACTCCAATACAATATTTTTTAATACACTTTTTGATGAAAATGCATCTTGTCACCTTGCTTTTGGAGAAGCTTATCCAAGCTGTATAGAGGGTGGAGAAAAAATGTCTGAAAAAGAGCTCGAAAATCATGGACTCAATACATCTCTTGTTCACGATGATTTTATGGTAGGTTCCCCCAGATTGAATATAGTCGCTTTAAAAAAATCTGGAGAGGCGATACAGATTTTTGAAAATGGTAACTGGTCAATCTAAAACTATTTAAAACTGAAAAGAGGGTAATATGGATTATCTGATTTTATTTTTGGAGGGAATAATTACTTTTGTATCTCCATGCATCTTGCCCATGATTCCCATATATATAACCTATTTCATGGGAGAGGACACCACCGCAAAAGATACAGATTCTATATTCTCATTTAAAAATCCAGCACTCAAGAATTCCATTGGCTTTGTACTTGGATTTACAATCATTTTTGTACTCCTGGGTGCTGCAGCCGGCAGCATAGGCAAATTCGTTTTTACTCATGTTCGCATGTTTAATATAATTACTGGAGCCGTAATGATATTATTTGGTCTCAATTATATAGATGTCATCAATATAAAATTTCTTAAAAGCACCCATAAGATAGACTACAGAGTCACAGATTTTAAATTCAGTAAATCAGTCTTGTTTGGCATAGTATTTTCAATTGGATGGTCTCCATGTGTAGGGGCATTTCTTGGTTCAGCCCTAATGATAGCTGCAAACAGCCAGACTATGGTCAAGGGTTCCCTTATGTTACTGGTATACAGTTTAGGACTTGGAGTTCCTTTTATCTTGTC
Organism: Proteocatella sphenisci DSM 23131; assembly: GCF_000423525.1. Taxonomy (GTDB): domain Bacteria; phylum Bacillota; class Clostridia; order Peptostreptococcales; family Filifactoraceae; genus Proteocatella; species Proteocatella sphenisci. The sequence continues at coordinate 64,505 of NZ_AUID01000002.1, forward strand.
TTCTCTCCTTATTAACAGTCTTAAATCAACTTTTGATTTGATAAAAAAGAACTACAAAATAATCAATAACATTTCTGGGGTATTCCTTATAATAGCTGGAATTTTAATGGTTACAGGCTTGTTTTCAAAACTGCTTGTATTCTTTTCCTGATTTGTAATCATAAATTTTTCTACGTTTTATAATAGAAAGGCGAAATATATGAAAAATACTAAATTACCCATAATAATAGTTGTGATTTTAGTTTTGTTCGGTGGAGCATTTTATGCATACAATTCACTAAGCAGCAAAGAACTCCCGGTTTCAGAATCAGAAAACACTTTGCCTCCTGATCAGGTTGAAGAAACCAAGGTAAAGGCTCCCGATTTTAAGGTATATGATAAAGATAATAACGAAGTATTCCTGAGTGATTTTGCCGGGCAGCCCATGGTAATAAACTTCTGGGCGAGCTGGTGCCCTCCTTGCCGCGCAGAAATGGATTATTTTCAAAAAGCATCTGACACTTACTCTGAAAAAGGTGTCAAGTTCTTTATGATAAATTCTACAGATGGCGACAGAGAAACAGTAGAAACTGCAAGTCAGTATTTTGAAGAAAATTCATATGATATGGACATGTATTTTGACCTTGATTTTGATGCATCTTACAAATACAGTGCCCGCAGTCTCCCTACTACTTTTTTTATAGATTCAGAAGGTAATATTGTGAGCTACCAAGCTGGCAGCATGTCAGAAGACAACCTTATCAGCTCAATAGATTCCATAATGGAACCCAATGCCGAATAATTTATTGGAGATAATAATATGATAGAATTGTTAAGGAGTCTTTCAAACAACCTTGGTTATATACTGCTAATAGCTTTTTTAGTATCCAATATAAATGTGTTCAAAACCCTTATTCAAAAGGATGAACTAAGAAAGAAGAATCTAATTCTTCTTTCTCTTATATTTGGGGCTTTTGGAATACTTGGTACCTATACCGGAACAGAGATTAACGGAGCAATTGCAAACACCCGTATTATAGGCATAATGTCTGGTGGAATCCTCTGTGGCCCATTTGTCGGAATAACATCTGGCCTTATTGCAGGTATCCACCGTTTTCTTTTAGACCCCCATGGAATTACGACAATACCATGCAGCATAACGACTATAATATCCGGCTTAGTCTCCGGATACATATATACAAAATCAGATAATTCCAACAAGTGGGCCTGGGGATTTTTTACAGGTCTTGCAATTCAGTCATTTGAAATGATCCTTATAATGTTTATGGTTCCTGACTTTAACACAGCCCTTAACATCGTCAGGAGTATTTATTTCCCTATGAGCTTTGCAAACGCCATTGGAATAGCAATACTTATCCTTATAATACAGAGGATTTTTAAAGAAAAAGATGAAATATCTGCTGAACAGGCTCAAATTGCTCTTGAGATAGCAAACAAAACCCTTCCTCACTTCAGAGAAATGGACGAAAATTCCCTTGAAAACATATGCAGCATAATAAAGGATGCTGTTTGTGCCGATGCCGTTGCCATAACAGACAGGACTTGTATTTTAGCTCATGTAGGAATTGGTTCAGACCACCATATAAAGGGAAATAAGATCGAAACCCAGGCTACAAAAAAGGTCATAATAGATGGTCAACTCATTACTTTATCGGGTAAAGATAATATATGTTGTAACAACCCAAATTGCCAGTTAAAATCTGCATTAATATCCCCTCTTAAGGAGGATGCTACTGTTTCGGGAACCCTTAAAATATACTACTGCAAAGAAAACGCTATATCCTACAGGAACGTTAAACTTGCCGCGGGGCTTTCTCAGCTCATTTCTACCCAACTGGAAATAAGTAAACTTGGCGAACTCAAAAACATGGCAAACAAAGCTGAAATAAAGGCACTCCAGGCACAGATAAATCCACATTTTTTATTTAATGCACTGAACACGATTGTTTCTTTTATACGGATAAATCCTGATGAGGCAAGAAAACTCATAATAAATCTGTCCACTTATTTGCGTCATAATATTGAGTCTGGCGAAAATTTTGTTGATATCAACAAGGAAATTGAGCAAGTCAAAGCTTACGTTGAAATAGAAAAAGCAAGATTTGGCGATAAACTTAATGTTATTTATGATATAGAAGAAAACCTTGATATAAAAATTCCCAGCCTTATAATCCAGCCTCTAGTTGAAAATTCTATAAAACATGGGATCCTTGAGGGAAGTGGCAGCGGCAGTGTAAGTATAAAGATTAGAAAAATTAAAGATGATTCCATACAAGTATGCATCGAAGACGATGGGTGCGGGATTTCCAAAGAGATAATTAAGGGTATCTATAATGATGATATAGATAATACAAAAATAGGACTCTTGAATGTCCACAAGCGACTAAAGTGCATCTATGGACAGGGGCTTTTCATTGATGAACTCGATTACGGGAGTCGAATAGTTTTCACGCTCAAACAATAAGGAGGTCTTATTTTGAATTGTATAATTGTTGATGATGAATTTCCATCAAGAGAAGAACTTAAATATTTTATCAATAACTTCAGCGCTATAAAAATTCTAAAAGAATTTGATGACTCTGTTCAGGCACTTGCCTATATTGAACAACATCAGATCGACATCGTATTTATGGATATACATATGCCAAAACTCGACGGCATGTCGCTGAGCCGTATAATAAACCGTTTTCCAAAACCGCCTTTGATAGTGTTTATAACAGCCCACAAAGATTTTGCTGTGGATGCATTTGAAATAGATGCATATGACTATATACTCAAGCCCTATTCTGAAGAAAGAATTGTCACTACTATCAAAAAACTTGAGAAACAAGAACTGTGCATAAACCTTGCCAGCAAAATAACACTCTGGAAGAATGACAAAATGATAGTTACCAGGATATCAGATATTTCCTACTGTGAGGCAAAGGGACATGAAACCCTTATATATGCTAATGAAACTGAATATAGGGTCAACCTCAGTATAACTGATTTTTATAAAAAACTTCCCAAAAATTCCTTTTTCAGGAGTCACAGGTCATATATAATAAACATAGAAAAAATAATCGAGATTATTCCTTGGTTCAATAATACTTACATGTTAAAAATCGAAGGTGAAATATTAGATATTCCAGTAAGTCGAAACAAGATTTCCGAATTTAAAAATATCATGGGCATATAAAAGCACTTCATGTGCTTTTATTGTTTTTTCATGCCTTTTACCATATTATTTATCAAAGTTGCAGTATTATTAAATTAATAAGTACAGCATTACATATAAATAGAACTAATAAATACCTGTTAATATCAGGTTATACTTTCTTAATGCTGTAAAACTATAATCAGGAGGATAAAAACTATGGTTACTTTTTTAATCGGTATGGTAATACTTATTTTGGGAGGAATTGTTTACGGGACTTACATTGATAAACTTTTTGGCCCAGATGACAGAAAAACACCTGCAATTACCAAAAATGACGGTGTGGACTTTGTACCCATGTCAAAATGGAAAAATTCACTCATCCAATTACTCAATATAGCTGGAACAGGACCCATACTTGGGCCTATCCAAGGTATACTTTTTGGACCTATAGCTTTTATTACGATCCCGCTGGGATGTGTTCTTGGAGGAGCTGTTCATGACTACATGTCCGGTATGATGTGTCTTCGTGAGAATGGCGATCAGATGCCTTCACTCGTAAAAAAATATATGGGTGGCAAAATATTTCAATTCTATAACGTATTTCTTTCACTGTTGATGCTTCTAGTGGGAGCAGTTTTCATATACACTCCCGGAGACCTTGCAGTTACTCAGATATTGGGTCAAAAAGCTACAATAGATAATCCTACTGTATGGATCGTATATGGTGCAATATTTGTTTATTATCTGTGTGCTACACTTTTTCCTATAGACAAGATTATTGGGAAAATATATCCAGTATTTGGAGCAATTCTGCTTCTTTCAGCCGTGGGAGTTGGAGTTGGCATATTTACAAAAGGTTACGAGCTTACTAATTTAAGTGCCTCAAACTGGATGGGTATACATCCTCAGGGAATCCCTTTTATTCCCATATTCTTTGTTACTGTAGCCTGTGGAATAGTATCAGGCTTTCACTCAACTCAGTCTACGCTTATAGCCAGGTCTGTAACAAGTGAAAAAGAAGGAAAAACTACATTCTTTAATATGATGCTCCTTGAAGGTTTTATAGCCATGATATGGGCCGCAGCAGCCATGGGTATATACAATAAAGGAATAGCTCCCGAGCTCGTAGGCAGCCCTGCCGTAATAGGTCTGGTTTCTAGGGATCTTCTTGGTAATATAGGTGGGTTTATAGCTATAATAGGAGTCATCGTTCTTCCTATAACTTCAGGAGACACAGCGCTAAGAGCACTAAGACTTATGCTTGCAGATTTTTTAAATATAGACCAAAAAACGCCTGCAAAAAGATTTACTCTTTCAGCTATAATATTCGCATTTGTTGCAGGGATACTTGTTTTTGCAAAAACAAGCTCTGAAGGATTTAATATATTGTGGAGATACTTTGCATGGAGTAACCAGACAATTGCAGTGTTTGCCTTTTCTATGATAACTATATACCTTATCAAGAACAGTAAAAATTATTTTGTATCCCTGCTTCCAGGAATGTTTTATATGTTCATAATATCAAGTTATATTTTAAATGCACAGATTGGTTTAAGACTTCCTATGAATGTATCATATATAGGTTCTTTGTTTCTAACTGGAATATATGCTCATATGACTATTGCGCAAGGAAAGAAACTTGCCTCTTCATCTGACAAACTTCCTGATAAAAAAGCTATTTAGTTATAAAATCCATATAAAATAACAAAAAAATCTGCTCCTATTATAATTCAGAAGCAGATTTTTTTCTGTCATTTATATGGATTTTTCGCGCATTACATAGGGTGAGCCCTATTATTTCAACATCCGCAACACTCTTTTTCAGCATTAAAGCAAGTTCATTGAGCGTTGTCCCTGTAGTAAATATATCGTCAAAAATGAGAATTCTCAGCTTTGTCCCGTTTTCTTTAGCATCTGCCCCTGAGTAAAACTTTTCTAATACCTTGTCCATGACGCCTTGGTTAATTTCAAAGGCCCCCTTAATTTCATTTTTTCTCTGTGGATCAGAAAGCTTTGACAAAAATGCAGTATGCTTGTTCCTTATAAATAATTCAACATACTTTTCCTTATCACCAAGCTTTTCAGCGATTATATAAGTCTGATTAAAACCTCTGCTCCTCATTCTTTTTCCAGATATAGGAACTCCGGTCACAAAGTCATATTTCAATGAGTTCTCACTTATAAAGTCATTTGTAATAGCTGCAAAATACCTGGCCAGAAAATTCTTGTGCCCGTATTTGTATCCGTATATCTTGCCATGAATAAAATCATTATACTTAATTATGCTGTATATCTTATCAAAATAATAATGATCCCCATGACAAAAAGTGCACAGACTGCTATGGCCCCCATTTCGGCCACAGTGTGTGCAGATTTCTTCAATAAATTCTATCTTTTCAAAACAAGTCTTACACACGCTATATCTGTTATCTCGGCTTATTGGTATATTGCAAAATATACAGCATGTATTTTGGGGAAACAGGATTTCATGCATATTATATCTCCTGTAGGAAATAATCGTTATATGAGCACAAATTTTTCTATAGCATGGGCTACTCCGTCTTCAATATTGCTCAAAGTGACATAGTCAGCAATTTTTTTAAGAGGCTCACATGCGTTAGCCACTGCAATTCCAAGAGCGGCCTGTTTAAGCATTCCAATGTCGTTTTCTCCATCACCTATGGCAATGACCTCTTCTTTTTTAATACCGCACAGTTTCATTATGAGTTTAAGCCCCTCTGATTTATCCATCTCCGGATTAAGAATCTCAAGTGCATATTCCAGAGAATATCTCAACTGAATATCTTCTCCAAAAATGTCCTCCAGTTCGCTCTTTACTGTTTCTAGAATTTTTCGCTCACCCATTATCACAGATTTTCCTGCAAATCTGCTTTCAAAAAAATCTACCAGGTCTTCTACTTCCATGAGTTCAATTCCTATTATTTCATTGTAAATATCCATGGCCTTACTTGAAGTATAGATTTTTTCAATATAGCATCTTGTCTCGTCTGCTACAAGAAAAATTATTTTTTCTTTATATTTTCTGCATATTTTCTGTGCCTGCTTTATATACTCCGTTTTTAGTTCATTTACACGATAAAACCTATCTCTGTTTTTTTCATAAACGACTGACCCATTTGAAGTTACGCTGTAATCAATAAAATCCAGATATTCAAGATATTTCTCTGATTCATTATGGGTCCTGCCTGTATTCATTATTATCTTCACCCCTTTTTTATGGGCTTTTTCCAGTGTTTCTTTTGTTTTTTTGCTTATCATATGATTATGGTCAAGTGTTGTATTGTCCATATCAAGCGAAACTAATTTGTACATTAAAGGCTCCTTATTTGCATGTATGGAATTTCATAATTTAAAGGTTTTGCTATAAAAGCAGTCCCAGTAGTCCGCCCGCTATGGCTCCAGCCATTATGACTCTTGCATAAATAAGTTTTTCTCTTTTCATGAAAAAAATGAACACAGCAAGTATAGACATAGCTCCAAACAGAACCGAAATACCCATTTTTAACTGATAAATAAATGGTTGTGTCGTGTAATTTACAGGAAGTGATGTAATGTCCATCCATGAAATAAAAATAGCCCACATTGCTATAGAATTAAATACCACCGTGTTTTCGCCATACTTTCCTCCATTAATAAAGAGTAATACTATTGCCAACAATGATATTACAATCATGACCGTAAATATTATTAATAAAATTCCCATTTTCCATCTCCTTGATTTTTATTTATCTATGTATTATATATCATTTAATATTTTTTTTAGTTACAATAAACTTACAGTTCATATATGCTTTTTATTTAAAATATGGTATCATAAACTTTTGAGAAGTAAAAATTATATTAAGCATAGGATTTTAATTATGAAAATAAAAAAGAGAATAATATATATTTCCTTAATACTTTTTTTTCTGTTTTTCACATACTATTTACTTGAGAATAAGTATGAACATGAAATAAGCGTTTCCGCTTCCAACCAAGAAGAAGTTCTACCTAATGTTGAGCTTCTTAAAAATATGGAAAACAGTGAAATACCAGGAATTGAAGAAAAAATAAGAAAAGTACAATCAGAACTTTTAAGTTCAAAAAAATCAGAGTCACAAAAAAACAAACTATCAAAATCTGTATACAAAAAGATTTTCGAATCCGTTGTTTTTATGGGAGACTCTCAGGCTGAGCCATTAAGCCTGTATGGATATACGGATTCATCTTCAGTCATAGCAATCAAAGGCCGAAATGTAATTTCTGCAAAAGAAGATATAGACGCAGTGAAATCACTTAGTCCACAAAAAATCGTCATGCTCTATGGAGTAAACGACATGTTACTGTTTAAAACAACAGATGCTTTCATATCGCATTACAAAGACCTTATAAGCTCCATACAAAAACAACTCCCTGATACACAAATATATGTTAACTCTGTATATCCTGTCATGGATTTTGTTAAAGAAAAAAAGCCTCTCTTTAAGAGGAGTGACGATTTTAATAAAGCTCTGGTGAAAATGTGTGCTGACACAGGGACTGTGTTCCTTGATTCTGCAAGTCTTTTAAAGAGCAACTCCGATTACTATGCCCATGATGGTATCCATTTTAAAACGCAATACTACCCGATTTGGCTTGAATTCATTAAAACACATATTGGCATTTAGGAGAATTTATAATGAATATTAAATTTAAAATTAATAAAAACATATCACAAAAAATTATTTCCTGCATGATTCTTGCAATTTTCTTTATGATGCTAAGCGGATGCAGCAAAGATACTTCCGAAAAAAACAATGTTGATTTTGAACAAATCACCGCAGACATTAGAGGGTCTGTAAACGATGAAACTATGACAATTTCAGCGAATCCTTCCAAATCACTGAAACGTTTTTATGGTCTTAATCTTTCTGATTACGAGAATCTTGTCTTGTATTCTCCATCTTCATCAATGGATGTCAGTGAACTTATGATAATAAAACTTAGCGACGATACTCAGATTGACGCTGTAGAATCATCCATAGAAGCTCGCGTAGCTTCCCAACTCGAGAGCTTTGGCGGCTACGGACCGGAGCAATGCGCCCTGCTTGAAGATTACATTATAAAAATAAAAAACAATTATGTATTCTATGCTGTGGGTAAAAATGCCGAAAATCTTAAAAAAGCATTTATTGATGCAATCTAGCATAGGCATATTTTAAAATTAATGACAGGAAGAGGAAAAAAAGTGATTTTTAGCAGTATATTTTTTCTATTTACATTTTTGCCAGTATCTCTGGCTCTTTACTTTATATCACCAATGAAGATGAAAAATCTGACATTGCTTGCGGTTAGTCTTTTCTTTTATGCCTGGGGCGAACCGGTATATGTACTTTTGATGATTTCATCAATACTTATCAATTTTGCTTACGGAATATTTATCGAAAAACTTAAAATTGAAAATAAGATGGCGCTTAGAAAGGTAGTTTTTCTCACCGCCGTTCTTTTTAATATATTTATAATCGGATTTTTTAAATACTTTGGCTTTATAACCGATAATATAAATTTGATTTTTAATGCAGGGATAGTTAGCAGAGATCTTCCACTTCCCATTGGAATCTCATTTTATACTTTTCAGGTATTGTCTTACATAATAGACGTATATCTTGGAAAAGTGAAATTGCAGAAAAACCCTGTATCCTTTGCACTTTATGTAACCATGTTCCCGCAACTAATAGCAGGTCCCATAGTTCGATACAGCGATATTGATTCACAACTCGAAAACCGGGAAATATCATCACACAAGTTCGGTGAGGGTGCCTTGAGATTTATACAAGGACTTGGCAAAAAAGTTCTGATAGCTAATAATATGGGAGCTCTTTGGAATTTGACTTATGCTTTGGATGTGTCCACTATGTCTGCCTTTTCTGCGTGGCTCGGGATAATTGCCTACACTTTTCAAATCTATTTTGATTTTTCAGGGTATTCAGACATGGCTATAGGACTTGGGAGAATGTTTGGTTTTGAATTCATAGAAAACTTTGACCATCCCTATGTTTCAAAAAGCGTAACTGAATTCTGGAGAAGATGGCATATATCTCTTGGAACATGGTTTAGAGAATATGTATATATTCCGCTTGGCGGAAATAGATGCAGCAAAATAAAACAAATAAGAAATATAATGGCTGTATGGATGCTTACCGGCCTATGGCATGGAGCAAGCTGGAATTTCGTAATCTGGGGAATTTACTATGGATGTCTTCTTCTTATAGAAAAGATGTTTCTTAAAAAATTTCTGGATTCCATGCCTGGGATTTTTTCGCATATTTACTGCATGCTTGCCGTCATAACCGGCTGGGTTTTCTTCGCTATTGAAGACATAGGAGTTGCGAAACATTATCTGCATATAATGTCAGGTTTTTCAAAAAATCCCTTTGTTGATTCGGCCTCTTTATATTACTTTCAATCCTATGCTGTCATACTTGTAATTTCCGCACTGTTTTGTACCCCTTTGTTTAAAAAAATCTTTTCTCCAGAGGAAAACACAGACAATAAATTGCAGTATTCTATAGCAGCTCTGCTTCATGTATTTATATTAATAATGTCTACAGCATACCTTGTAACCGAGACTTATAACCCTTTTCTTTATTTCAGATTTTAATTTAAAATTAATTTTACAATATAATTAAATAGAAAGATACCATCATGAATCCAGATTTTGAAAATAAAAATAAAAATGAAAATATAAACCATAAAAAACAAAAATTCCATAAAATATCGGGGCTGTTTTTTGCACTATTTATACTCATTATCGGAACAGTAAGTTTTGTAACTGAAGATACGCATTTTTCTGAAAATGAAAACAGGGTTCTTGCTCAAACTCCAAGACTTGATTTTGACAATATCTTGAGTGGAAGATTCAGCAAAAAATTTGAAAAATACTCAACTGATCAGATGCCCTGGCGAACTTTATGGGTCGAGATGAAATCAAGGTCAGATCTTATGCTGGGAAAAAGAGAAATCAATGAAGTTTTTAGGGGATCTGAAGGTTTTCTTTTTGAAAAACCTGTAACTCCAGATTCGCTTTCTATAGATGAAAAAACTCTTGCCATAAATGCCTTTGCATCCAGATACAAGACCATAAAGACCTATTTCGTATTGGTACCCAATGCTTCTGATATTCTGATTCAACACCTGCCAGAAAATGCTCCCTTTATAAATCAGAAAGATTATATAGACAGTTTCTACTCCGCTTTAAATAATTCTGTATCTAAAATAAATGCCCATGAAGCTCTGTCTGAAACTTCAGATTCTACCATGTTTTACAGAACTGATCATCACTGGACTACCGACGGAGCTTACAGCGTCTTTAAAAAACTTGCCCAGGCCATGAATCTTGACACATCTGATGAGGACTACAAAAAACTATGTGTATCTCACGATTTTTATGGGACACTGGCCTCGAAAACAGGTTATTATAAGGATTATGGAGATACTATAACTGTATATGTCCCCAACTCACAAGACAATCAATATGTAGTCAATTATGTCGAAGAAAAATCAAAATCTCCATCTTTGTATGATACTTCAAAATTAGATACAAAAAATAAATACGAAATCTTTATGAGAGGCAATCATCCTCTTGTGAAAATAAGAACTACCGCAAAAAACGAAAGATCTCTTCTCATAATAAAAGATTCTTATGCCAACTGCTTTATACCTTTCCTCACTGCTCATTTCAGCAGAATAACTGTAGTTGATCCCAGGTACTACTATGAAGATATATACGAGCTTATAGAAACCGAACAGGTATCTCACATGCTCTATCTTTACAATGCAAATACTTTTTTTGGAGACAAGTTTCTTGAATCCGTTCTCAACAACGAATAATTTAAGTATAGTTTAAATACAAGTTTCAAATATTGTCAGTATTACCCACTTATTGTTGAAAAAATGAGTTACTTTAAAAAAAGTTACTTTATTTTTTCAACAATTTTTTTATACCTAAAAAACAATATTTCTCTATAGTATATATAATGTAAGTTTATTTCTTCTAACATTAAGGTCCACCATCTTAATTCCACTTTGCCACTATCAATATGGGCCCATGTCATTTTACATGAAACTTTTTATATGTTATGCTTTTTAATGAGCGTTTGTCCGGAATACGTATAAAATATTAAAAAGAAATAGACTAGGAGCTGATATTATTGATTAAATTTGAAAATGTAACTAAAGTATATGACGATGGATTTAAAGCATTAAATAACATTAATCTTGAGATTAAAAAAGCGGAATTAATGGTTTTAATTGGTCCATCAGGATCTGGAAAAACAACTACAATGAAGATGATTAACAGATTGATTGAACCCACAGAAGGAAACATCTACATCAATGGCAAATCGATCATGGAGCAAAATCCGGTTAAACTAAGGAGAGATATTGGATATGTGATACAGCAGATAGGCTTGTTTCCACATATGACTATTTCAGAAAATGTTGCCTTAGTCCCCAAACTTAAAAAAGAGGACCCCGCAGTTTATACTGAAAAAGTAAATGAACTTCTTGATATGGTAGGATTGGATCCTGAAATTTACCAAAATAGATATCCTAATGAATTATCAGGAGGTCAACAACAGAGAATAGGCGTAATCAGGGCACTGGCATCAGACCCATCAATAATACTTATGGATGAGCCATTTAGTGCACTTGATCCCATAAGCAGAGAGCAGTTGCAGGACGAACTTGTAAAACTCCAGGAAGATATTAAGAAAACTATTGTCTTTGTAACCCATGACATGGATGAAGCTTTGAAAATAGCTGACAGGATTTGTATAATGAAAGATGGCGAAATCGTTCAAATAGGAACTCCAGATAGAATACTTCGTCATCCTGAAAATGAATTTGTAAAAAGCTTTATTGGCGAAAACAGGCTTGAACAGGCTAAACACAGAATCTTCCCTCCTATAGGTGAACTCATGTCTAAAGCAATAACTGTAAAGCCATCACGAGGACTTGCAGAAGCAGTGAAAATCCTGCAGAAAAACAAAGTAGACAGCCTTATTCTTGTCGACAAGGATAATAATTACATGGGCATTGCCAGCGCATGGGAGATTTACAAAAACTACGATAACGAAGAAATGACAGTTAAAGATATAATGAAAACTGACCATACTACTATTGGAATCAACCAGTATATGACCGAGGCAATAACATTGCTTAACAATGCAAAACTGGGATATCTGCCGGTACTTGATGAAAATAATAAGGTAACAGGTGTTATAACTAATGCCATAGTTGTAGAATTATTCTCTAATGACATTTTAGAATAAACATTTAATTACAGTAGCTTATATACTACGAAAGGACAACTTTATGGGTGAAAATATATTTAATCAATTTATAGATACCATTGTTTCAAGATGGCCTATGGTTTTTGACAGTCTCATATCACATATGTGGCTGACTCTTATATCATTAGGTTTTGCTATTTTAATTGCAGTACCCCTTGGTATACTGCTTACAAGACACAGAAATATTTCTGATTTTATAATAGGGATTGCATCTGTTTTTCAAACAATCCCCAGCCTTGCCTTACTCGGATTTATGATTCCTTTTTTTGGAATAGGAACTAAACCAGCTATAATAGCGCTTACCATCTATGGTCTTCTTCCTATCTTGAGGAATACTTATACAGGTATAATAGGAGTTGATCCAGGCGCAAAAGAAGCTGGCACTGGTATGGGCATGACTTCATTGCAAATATTATTTATGGTAGAAATACCATTGTCACTTAGCATAATAATGGCTGGAATAAGAACTGCAACAGTTCTCATTATAGGGGTTACTACGCTTGCATCCTTGGTTGGAGCTGGAGGCTTAGGTGATCTTATTTTCAGAGGTATTTCTTCAGTTAATTCGGGATTAATTCTAGCCGGAGCCGTACCTGCTGCAATATTAGCAATATTTTTTGACTTTCTCTTAAAGCTATTTGAAAAAAAGGCTACTCCAAAAGGCTTAAGATAATAAAATATGGTAATGAAAAAAACAGTTTTTGAAAGGAATTCTATTTATGAACATGAAAAAAAACCTCAGAAAAATCTCAACAGGCTTGCTTGCTTTTGTATTGTTATTCACAATGGCTGCATGCACAGATTCATCCCAAGATACTATTGTAGTAGGCGGAAAAGATTTTACAGAGCAAGATATTCTTGTGCATCTTGTCTCTGAAGTGATTGAAGATAAAACAGACATTAATGTTGAAAGAAAACCTTACCTTGGAGGATCAAGTGTTGTAGCCTCTTCAATGCAAACCGGTGATGTTGACATTATGGTTGAATATACAGGAACAGGTCTTATGAGTGTGCTTAATATGGATGCAATCAATAACCCTGCAGAAGTATTGGAAACAGTCAGAAAAGGATATGAAGATAATTTTGATATCAAATGGCTTGAACCACTTGGTTTTAATAATACTTTCGCTTTAACTATGAGAAAAGACATGGCTGAGGAAATGGGTATTAAAAATTTATCTGATCTTTCACAGTATGCACCCGAATTCACGTTTGCATCAACACAGGAATTTTTAGAAAGATCCGATGGTTATGATTCCATAAAGCCTTTTTATAATATTGAATTTAAAGAAGTTAAGGGCATGGATCCCGGCTTATGTTACACAGCCCTTAAAGAGAATCAAGTAGATGTAAGCATATCTTTTGCAACAGATGGAAGAATTCCAGCTTTTGATTTTGTAATTCTTGAAGACGACAAGCAGTTCTTTCCACCATACGATGCTTCTATTATTGTAAGAAATGACGCTTTGACTTCTCACCCAGAACTTGAAGATGCATTGAAATTATTAGAAGGTAAAATATCTGACTATGAAATGGCCTCAATGAACTCAAGAGTAGACATAGACCGTGAGGACGCAAAGATTGTAGCAAGAGAATGGCTTATTGAAAACGGAATAATCAACGCAGATTAAGAGAATGAATTAAGAGCCCTGTAACTTTTCTGATTACAGGGCTCTTTTTAGTATTTAAAATAAAGAAAGGGTGATTTTCTCTAAAATATTCTTTTATTCCTCCAACTGCATGTCAAAGTTTACATAATTGCCTTCTACATTCTTTATTTTTACAAGCATTCCGTATTTTTTCCCATCTTTATCTGTCAGGCCTCTTAATGCTATTACTTTTCCTTCTATAAGGCATTTTGCCATGGGTTTTGTAACAGTAGTTCCTCTGGATATAAAAAACCGGTCTTCTTTCCAAAGTGAAAACCTGCACTCTGGATCTTCTCTATAACCTTCACAGTAATAAGATTTCGAATTTTCATATATATTCCTGCCACATTTGGGGCATTTACCAATTATTTCTTTTTGATTTTCTCCTGAAAATTTTGTTTTAACACCTGATTTTTTCATTCTTGTAAGGCTGGTTTTTTGTCCTATAATTTCTCTGAAATACTGAGCAGTCCTGGTTAAAGCTTCTGAAACAAGTATTTCTTTTCTATATATGTCCTTAAGTATTATCGAAGTCTCTACAGTTTTTTCTTTAGACATATCTATGTGGAGTTGTTCTAAGGCCTGTACAAGGTATGTTCCTTTTTCTGTTACGTCAAGCACCGTCTTTTTTTCAGTTATATAGCCATATTTGACAGCGTTTGAAATTATATTGTCCCTTGTAGCTACGGTTCCAATCTCAATCCCCCTTAGCATCTGAGCATAGTCTTTGTCATCTTCTTCCGAGCTTTCTTCTGATTCATCACTGATATCCTCTGTTTCTGAAGGTGAATTTTTAAGCTCTTTTATCTCTTCTTTGAATGGGTTCTTGAGATAATTGTTCATATCTACCATAGTCAGGAGTTTAGGAGGGCTGGTCTCTTTTTGACCAGCTTTGAATTCAGTGTCTACAATCTCATTTATAGCAAACTGCGGGAGGAGTTTTTCTTTGGAATCCGGTTTTTCATATTTATAAAAACCTTCTTTTTTTATAGAATTCCCTTTAAGTTCCACAATGTAATCCCGTCCATCTGCAAGGGTACTTATAGTTATGCGTGTTTCTTCCACAAGAGTTTTCTCCGACGTAAAGTTTGCAAGAAATCTGTTTAATATAGTCTGATAGACCTCACGCTCATTTTTTCCAAGAGAATCTATATTTGCATTTTTTATGGTCGGAAGCAAGGCACTGTGGCTTTCTACTTTACTGTCATCAAAAAGAGCCTTTGTATTTTTAAATTTTATCTCGTATCCCTTTGCAGTATACTTTTCAACAAGATTTTTGACATCTTGTGCTTCACTCGAATGGAGGTATTCCGTGTTGGTTCTTGGATAGGTTATAAGTCCTTTTTCATAAAGCCCCTGGGCAGCTTTGAGAGTATCTTCCAGTGTCAATTTGAAACTCTTTACCATTTGGTTTTGAAGTGTGGTAAGTGAAAATAATTTTTTAGGTTTTTTCTCTACAGCCTTTACCTGCTTATCTGTAACCACAGAATCAGATGAATTGAGTGCATCTATAGTCTTACTTATGAGCTCTGTATCATTCATGTCACTAAATCTGCTGTTTTTTACAGTGGCTTTAAATTCTTCGGAGTCTTTTTTTATTGTACAGTCTATCTCTGTGTACTTTTCTGGTATGAAATTTTCTATTTCCTGTCTTCTGTCATATACCCTTTTCACTATGGGGGTAAGAACCCTTCCAACTGGCAGAAAATCCCCTGCCTTAAGAGTTATATATCTGGTAAGATTTATTCCATAGAGCCAGTCCAGATAAGTCCTGGCCAACCCCTCTTTATAGAGGCTGTCCGTTTCAGATATATCTTTTATCCTCATTATAGAAGCCTTTATCTCTTCAAGATTTATGGATTTTAGCCACAACCTTCCTACAGGCTTTTTAATTTTATTGCTACTAAAGACCCTGTATATTATGTTGTTGATTATTACTTCGCCTTCTCTGTCAGCGTCACCGCAGTTTATTATCATCTCTACGTCGGGTCTTATAATGAGATTCTCCAGTAATTCATATTGCTTTCTTACCCCATCATCATCTCTTATTTTGAATTTAAATTTTTCCGGTATAAAGGGGAGCTCATACAGGACCCACCTGGTCTTTTCACGATCAAAATAATCATCCACATCTTGAAGTACGAGAAGATGCCCGAATGCAAAGCTAACTATGTACTCACTATTTTCATAGTAGCCGTTGCGTTTTTCCATCTTGCCAAGAGCCTTTACTATTTCCATAGCAAGGCTCGGTTTTTCTGCTATTATCATTTTTTTCATGTTCTTCAACGATGCCTCCAGTTATCTGCTTTATTTTTTGATAAGGCTGATTCTGTTTTCTACCTCATGTAATCCTAAATTATTTGCCTGTGCACATTTTCTTATACTTTCATATTCAAAATAAGTTTTTTTAACATCCTTATAGCTGCAGTGTTTAAGAACAACGTCGCCAAGTTCTGTGGATATTGTTTCAAAACTTCTTTGCATTTTTACTCTGTCAAGTTCTTGCTTTCTTATTCCTATAGCAGTGGTATGCTCGAAAACAGCTTTAATTATATCAGTTTCCAGGGATTTTTCACATATGACACTAAGGGTGTATGCCGGGCGATTTTTTTTCATAAATACAGGTGTGTAATATACGTCAAGCGCACCTTTTTCAAAAAGTCTGTCCATTGCATATCCCAGATGTTCACCACTCGTATCATCTATATTTGTCTCTATAAGCAAAACAGTATCAGTATTTTCATTCTGCAAAGAAGTATTTTCTTCTATCATGTAAACTCGCAGTATGTTCGCATGAGCAAAGTCCTTAGTACCTGCTCCCATTCCAACCGCCTTAATGGTTCCTTGTGGCATAGATGAAAACTTCGTATTTATACTGGCTACAAAAGCTGCTCCAGTTGGAGTTATAAGCTCACTTTGAGTCTGAGTTATCTTAAGCGGTATGCCATACTTTACAGCCATTTCAAGTGTCGCTGGAGCTGGCACTGGAACTTTTCCATGCTGACAATACACGTGTCCTTGTCCTTCATAAAGAGTTGAAAACACGTGAGCATCTGCATTTAAATCATCTATACAAACTGCTATTCCTACTATATCTATAATTGAATCTATCGCGCCTACCTCATGGAAATGAACTTCATGCTTTGGAAGGTTGTGCACTTTAGCTTCTGCTTCTGCTATTATATCAAACATATCCAGAGCCAGTTTTTTTGCTCTGTCACTTATTTTTGCATTACTTATTATTTTTGTTATCTCGCTCAGACCCCTGTGATGATGCTCAATCGCGTCACCGTGGTCGTGGTCATGATCGTGATGGCCATGGTCGTGATCGTGATGGCCATGGTCGTGGGGTTGATCAGTTTTAAGTATTACATCAAATTTCGTCGCAGTTATTCCACATTTTTGAGTGCTTTTTATATCAATTTCAAACCCGTCTATATAAAGACTTTGGATGGCTTGAGTCAGTTTTTCTTTGCTCGCTCCAAGATCTAGCAGCGCTCCTATTGTCATATCTCCGCTTATACCTGAAAAACATTCAAAATAAAGTGTTTTCATAAACTTTACCCTCCTCTTATTTTTTCTCAATTGCATTTACTACCAGTCTGTTTATCTGGGCCGCAAGGTAACCTGCGCCAAATCCATTATCTATATTTACAACGCCTATCCCTTCTGCACATGAGTTTAGCATGGTAAGCAGAGCTGAGAGCCCGCCAAAATTCGCTCCATATCCTATGCTTGTTGGAACAGCAATAACCGGCTTGTCCACAAGGCCTGCAAGGACCCCCGGAAGTGCTCCTTCCATTCCCGCTACTGCTATTATAGCGTTCATATCCCTAAGTTCAGGTAATACTTTAAGCAGCCTGTGAAGCCCTGCAACTCCTACATCATATATCCTTACTACATCTGCTCCAAACATCTCTGCTGTTATGGCCGCTTCTTCAGCAACTGGAATATCAGAGGTTCCCCCTGTGCATACAGCTATCTTGCCTCTTGGTACAAGTTTTTCATCTTTTACAAATATTACTCCCGAACGTTCTTCAAACTTAGCCTGAGGGAAAATTTTCTTTACCTCATTATATTGAGCCTGATCCGCTCTTGTAGCAAGAAATGAATTTTCCCTTTCATAAAGTCTTTTTGCTATTTCTGCAACCTGGATTGGCGTTTTTCCCTGTGCAAAAATTACCTCTGCAAATCCCGATCTTAATTTTCTATGATGATCCACCCTTGCGTATCCAAGGTCTTCATATGGAAGGTCTTTCAAATGATCAATGACCTGTTCTAACTCCATGTCTCCGTTTTTATATGCTTCAAGTATATCTTTCAAATCTACCTCCGATAATTTTATTTCAGCCCTACGTCCATGCTTCCGCTTCTAAAGCCTTCTATATCAAGCGTTATATATGTGAATCCGATTTTCTTGAATTCTTTTGCTATGTTCTTACGATTTATAATCACTTTTTCAAAATCTTCTTCTCTTACTTCAATCCTTGCTATATCAGAGTGTACCCTGAGTCTGCATACTTTAAGTCCACATTCTTTCAGATAGTCTTCGGCTAATTCTACTTTTTGAAGATCTGCTCTTGTTATATCTGTATTATAAGGAAATCTAGTTGCCATACATGGCGCCGACGGTTTGTTGTGTACTCTTATTCCAAGCTCCTTTGCATACTCTCTTACTTCATCTTTTGTTATTCCAAGCTCTGCAAGTGGACTCACTATTCCAAGCTCTTCAAGAGCTTTTATACCCGGCCTGTACTCTTTGTGGTCATCTGCGTTAGTTCCATCTATTATAACTTTATAAGCATTGTTTTTTGCAAATTCAGTCAATTCCGTGAACAACATTTTCTTACATAGATAGCACCTGTTTACCGGATTTTTGAGAATATCAGGGTTTGAAAATTCGTCAATTTCAATTACTGTTATATCTACGCCCATCTCTGCTGCAAGTTTTCTTGCTTCAGGCTCGTCCCCAGCAGGATGAAGATTGGTCCTAAACATTACCGCATGTACTTTTTTTCCTGTATCCGCTGCGATTTTTAGTATCAGAGAGCTGTCAACTCCCCCGGAAAATGCTATACATACCCCGTCATCTGCCAGGGTATTAATAAAATCCTGTAAAGCTTTCAATTTTTTCATATCTATATACCTCTTTATTATATCATAAATTGTAAACAAAAAATTACCACAAAAACATAATGCATCCGCTTTAGCGTGCACTTACCTTCATGGTAACCTGATGTGTTGTCGATTATATTTATGCCCAATTTTTTAATGTAAAAATCACTCTTACAACTATATTCTCTTCACAAATTCAGATTTTAGTTTCATAGCTCCAAAACCATCTATTTTGCAATCTATATCATGGTCACCATCATACATAAGACGAATATTTTTGACTTTTGTACCTATTTTTAAAACTGAAGAACTACCTTTAACCTTGAGGTCTTTTATTACAGTGACACTGTCTCCATCACTTAATACGTTACCATTTGAATCTTTTATAACTTTTTCATCTGAATTTGATGCATTTTCAGTACTCTGAGACCACTCATGTGCGCATTCCGGACATACAAACATATTCCCATCTTCATAGGTATATTTAGATCCGCATTTTGAACACTCTGGCAAATTTGACATATATTTAGTCCTCCATAATATCATTTTCTTAATTGTTAATAGAACATAATATTATCATAAACATACTCCATTTACAAATATTTCTTGTGTTTTTTCAAAACACTTGTTTACAAAAAGCATTATAAGCGGTATATATACATCAATTAGATAATTTTTATTAAAAATACATTCTGACAAGGAGAATATCATATGAATTATAAAAAAATCGACACGATTGCTATTAATACTATACGCTCACTTTCAGCAGATGCTGTTCAAAAAGCAAACTCTGGACATCCAGGACTTCCTCTTGGAGCAGCGCCAATGGCCTATGCTATATGGACTAAAATGAAACATAATCCTAAAAATCCAAAGTGGAATGACAGAGACAGGTTTGTACTTTCTGCCGGTCATGGATCTATGCTTGTCTACTCCTTGCTCCATCTTTTTGGGTATGACATGTCACTCGATGATATAAAGAATTTTCGTCAACTTGGAAGCTCTACTCCAGGACATCCCGAGTACGGTCACACAGAAGGCCTCGAAACAACTACTGGACCACTTGGACAAGGACTAGCCAACGCTGTTGGAATGGCTATAGCAGAATCTCATATTTCAAAAAAATTCAATCGCCCGGAATTTGATATCGCGGACCATTTCACATATGTTATAGCAGGAGATGGCTGTCTCATGGAAGGTATTTCTTCAGAAGCTTCTTCACTTGCAGGGACTCTTGAACTTGGAAAACTTATAATGCTTTATGATTCCAACAGCATATCAATAGAAGGAAGTACAGATATTGCATTTACTGAAGATGTAGCAGGCAGATATCGCGCTTATGGATGGCAGGTAATTGAGGTTAAAGATGGAAATGATCTCGAGCTTATATCTTCTGCAATAGATGAAGCAAAGAGTAATAAAGATAAGCCCTCACTTATTATTGTTACTACCCAAATTGCATACGGATGCCCTGCAAAACAAGGGAAGGCATCTGCTCATGGCGAGCCACTCGGAATAGAAAATGTAAGAGAATTAAAAACCACACTGGGACTAGACCCAGATTTAGAATTTTATGTACCTGAAGAAGTTTATTCTCATATGGATAAATGGATACAAAGAGGAAATGAAGCTGAATCCAGCTGGTACAATCTCCTGGAATCTTACTCTAAAAAATATCCTGAGCTCTACAAAGAATATCTCAGATGGCACGAAATTGATTTTTCAAAGATCCTAAAAGATATAATAAATCTTGAAAACTATAAAAAGGCTGTATCTACGCGTGAGGCATCAGGGAATCTCATAAACAGTATTTCTCATATAATGGAAAACTTTATAGGAGGCTCTGCAGATCTATCCCCTTCAAATAAAACTCATATGAAAGATCAGGGCGAGTATTCTGCTTCGTCAAGAGATGGCAGAAATCTCCATTTCGGGGTTAGAGAGCACGCTATGGCCGCAATCACAAATGGAATTCGCCTTCATGGTGGCCTGGTACCTTACTGTGGCACTTTCCTCATATTTTCTGATTACATGAAAGCCGCTATGAGGCTTTCTGCTCTAATGAATATCCCGGTTGTGTATGTGCTTACACACGACAGCATAGGAGTTGGTGAAGACGGTCCTACTCATCAGCCCGTTGAGCAGCTTTCATCACTTAGAAGTATCCCTAATATGACTGTATTCAGGCCAGCGGATGCAAAAGAAACTGCACTGGGCTGGTATCACGCCCTTACCAGTCATAATTCTCCTACTTCTTTGATACTTTCAAGACAAAACCTTCCTCTATATAAAGAGAGCAGCGAAAATGCCCTAAGAGGCGCTTATATACTCAAAGATTCTGAAAAGGAAATTCCTGATATAATCCTCATGGCTTCTGGTTCAGAGGTTGAACTCATATACGACGCTCACGAAAGACTTAGGGCCCTTGGAATAGACTCAAGAGTATTAAGCATCCCATCTTTTGAAATATTTGAGAGACAAGAAGCAGAATATAAAGAAAAAGTAATGCCTTTGAATGTAAGAAAGAGAATAGCTGTCGAAGCATCAAATTCAGCGCAGTGGTACAGATATATCGGACTTGACGGAGAGCTTATTGGAATGAATAGCTTTGGGGCATCTGGAAAAGCATCAGACCTTTTTCCTCACTTTGGTTTCACTTCAGAAAACGTTGTTAAAGCCGCAGTTCAAATGATGAAAAAATAATTAATTTATAACTCCCTGACTCAGAATAAGTAAACTGAATCAGGGAGTTTTGAATTTAAAGATAAACCTCTGCAGACATTTTTCTAAGGCTTTCCTCATCTACAACTTCATAAGCCCCACCAACTTTCTTCAGATATCGGGCTTCACAGAAACTTTCGAGAGTTCTAAGAAGATGTCTGTAACTGGTGGAAAGAAGCTGAGCAGTTTCCGAAAGATTAACTTCAAAATACACTTTTTCTCTTTGTTCCGATGTTTTCAGGATATACCCTGCCAGGCGACTTTCAAGAGGATATAGCAAGTTTATAGAGCTGTTGTGAGAACTCCTGTGAAGTTTACCTCCAAGACTTTTGCAGATAAACCTCAGAAATCTAGAATCATCCATAAGCCCAGGATTTACAACGTTCATAGGAATACCTATGCAATAGGTATCTTCAACCGCTTCTATACTCCCCGAAGTAAGCTCAGTTCCTAAAATTTCAATATCTCCCATAACTTCAAAATTTTCATAAAAACATATAAGGAGATTTTTTCCGTTTTGAAGAGATATATATGATTTCGCCCTTCCTTGTGTGAGAAAAAGCATATAATCAAGATTTTCTCCTTCTGTGCACAGCATTTCACCCTTTTTATAAAGAATAAGCTTCATCTCAGACCTTATATCCAAAGTGAAAATATCATCAATCTGATATTTTTTGATATGAGTGTCTTTCATAATATCATCATTTATTATTCTCATCGCACCGCTCCTTAGATTGTTAAAAAAATAAAGATAAGTGATATGACATATGTCATATCACTGTATATATGTAACATGTTATAATAATAATTATTATAACAATAAAGGAGTAAAATATGAACAATATAATATCGGCAGCTACCGGTGTGTTAATAGCGCTAATGCTGCTTTTCAATGGATATCTTGCAGGTTTTTTTGGTATATACACTTCAAGCGTCCTCATTCACGCAGCTGGTCTTTTAGCAATTACTGTGATAATAATTGCGGGCAGGCATCGCTTTGGCAGATGCAAAGAAGCAAAGTGGTATCTTTACAGCGCAGGAGCAGTAGGTGTAATAACAGTTATATTTAATACCATTTCATTTTCAGGAATGGGAGTTTCACTTACGCTTGCAGTCAGCCTTCTTGGCCAGTCTCTCGCTGCCATAATAATTGATCATTATGGCCTTATGGGAATGAAAAAAGTAAAATTCGAAAGACAAAAAATCACCGGTCTTGTTCTTATACTAGCTGGAATTATTATTATGTCAGTATTTTAGGAGGTCCACATGTTTTATATATTAGCAGCAATAATGGCTGGTGCTTCAGTACTCATAGCCAGAATAATAAACTCTATTCTTGCCGAAAAAATAGGCGTATTTCAGGGAACTTTTTTTAACAACCTTACCGGACTTATGGTATCTCTAATTCTTATGTTCATAAGTAAAGACACACTGATAACAGCGTCAACTATTTCTCAGACATCTGCATATATGTATCTTGGGGGTGTCCTTGGAGTAATAGTCGTTTCAGTCTCAAGTTTTATGACACCAAAAATGTCAGCTTTTTATTTTACATTATTTTCTTTTGTAGGTCAGCTTTTTGGAGCCATTCTTATAGACTATGCCACAACAAGAACTTTTTCAATCCCAAAAACTGTAGGCGGACTGCTTGTACTTGCGGGTCTTAGCTACAATCTCATGCTGGATTCAAAAAAATCCGTTGATTCTTCAAAAACAGAAAACATCTTATATGACCCAAATGTTTATTAATAGGGCCTTAATATGTGTATATAGCTTTGGATAAAGTGCATAAAAAAGGCAGGTGAACTCTCTCAGTTGAGCCATCCCACCTGCCTGAAAAGTAAAATATATACAAGATTAGATTCCCACGAACCCTAGTATTAGGTAACCTGCCAATGCAATTCCCGCACATATCAAAGAATATGGAAGCTGAGTCCTTACATGGTCAATATGATCAGCTGCTGCACCGGTTGATGCTAATACCGTCGTATCCGAAAGCGGGGAACAATGGTCTCCAAATACACCCCCTCCAGCTACTGCTGCAAAAGCTGCCGCTACAAGAGTTGTTACCATCCCACCTGAAAAACTAAATGCAAGGGGAAGCGCTATAGGCATACATATTGCAAAAGTTCCCCATGAAGATCCTGTTGAAAATGCCATTACTGCAGATATAAGAAATATAACTGCCGGTAAAAGTTGTGGCGTAAGGAATCCTTTTGCTATATCTACTATATAATTTGCAGTCCCCATATCTTTGCTCAATTGGTTTACTGAATATGCAAGCGCAAGGAGCATTATAGCCGGTATTGCTCCTTTGACTCCATCTGTTGCTGTGTTCATTACCTCCTTGAAAGGAATCCCCTGAAAAACCATGCTTATTGACATGAATATTATTACAAAAAGGAATGCTTCCATTGTTTTTGCTGATTTAAGTGTAAAAAATGTTGCAAGTGCTATTACTATTATCATTATTACTGGAAGAATAAAATTGAGAAATATCCTCTGCTTAAGCCCTGGGTATGCTTCCATATCAGTAAGCTCTTTTCCTATAAGTGGAACTGCTCCATCTCTAAGAACCTTACCTTCGTTCATAGCCCTATCTTCAGCTTTTTTCATTGGTCCAAAGTCTTTAATAATCCCTGACCCTATAAGCCCTACGAATATTATAGATATAATTGGGTAAAAGTTCATCGGTATCGCTTTTATAAAAAGTGACATCGCATCTTCTTGAGTAACTATACTACCTACTCCAATAGCCAGCCCACTCAGGAAAGCCGCCCATCCAGTGATTGGCATAAGTACGCTTACTGGAGCAGATGTTGAGTCAGCTATGTACGAAAGCTTTTCTCTTGAAACTTTGGCTTCGTCAGAAACGCTTCTCATCGTTGCCCCTACAAACAACGGGCTGAAAGAATCACTAAAGTAAACGAACATTCCCATTACCCATGATGCCAGTTGCACTCTTGCCCTGCTTAGTTTCTTATTTTTCATATACTTAGTAAATCCTTGTATGGCTCCAGTTTTTTGGAAGTAAGCAACAAGGATACCTATGAATGTATTCAGAAGCATTATCCATGCAAAACTCGTTGTTCCCAGACTTGTTTTTAAGAGTGTTGGAAACCCCATTATTCCTTGACCCGCAAGCAGTGTCCCTACTATGCAGGCACTCATAAGTGACACAATAGTGTTTCTCGTGACAAATGATAAAACGATGGCTATAATCGCTGGTATTATAGAAATAAATCCCATATTAACTATTTCTTGCATAATTGCCTCCTATTTGGTATATATTCAAATTTCAATCTAAACTCTTTCATAATAGTTTTCTGATTTGCTCACGGTTGCCGGAGGAGCCATATCCAGTTTGTTTTTTGAAATTTTAAGAATGTCTTCTGGCCTTATCCATGGTCTTTCTTGTATAGCGCTTGTTTCTTCATGTGTAAGATAGCCTCTGTAAGCGGTAAGACTTCTTCTAAGAAATCCATCTTTTTCGCATGCTTTTTCGATACCATTATTCATTATGGACCTGAAGTGAGGAAGTACTGAAGCCGCATATGCTATTGATGTCGAATGAGAAATAAGACTCGGAATATTGCTCACACAATAATGAACTACTCCATTTTCAATATATCTCGGATTTTCATGAGTTGTCTCTTTAAAAGACTCTATTGCGCCTTGTTCATCATTGCTTATGTCCACGATAACTGATCCCTTTTTCATTAAATTTAGCATTTCCCTGTCTATAAGGTACTCCTTGCAACCTTTTGGCCATTTTACACAGTTAAGTACTATATCTATTTCAGGGAGCAGCTTTGTAATATTATATTTTGTTGAAAGGACTGTGTTTACCCTCTCATCATACTTTCTGCCAATTTCTCTCATAGTACCTATGTTTATGTCAGCAACCGTACACCAGGCTCCCAAAGAATGCAGTACTTGAAGTGCAGATTTACCTACTATTCCCCCTCCTAGCACAAGTACTTTTATTCCTGGGGCTCCGGCCAATCCGGAAACAAATTTACCTTTTCCTCCGTTTATTGACTGCATTGACTCAAGACCCATAAGTGCTCCTTGTTTTCCTGCAGCCTCACAGTTAGGAGAACCGTATCTGTGTGAATCTTCTGCCGTAAAAGCAATTACCTTTTTTTTAATCATTGCATCAACTTCCTCTGGATGGGATGCGGGGTGTATGCAAGTAAAGATAATTTGCCCTTCCCTGAGAAGATCATATTCAGGTTCTTCTATTTCTTTTACCTTTGCTATAAATTCACATGTGTCATAAATTTCCTTGGCAGAGTTAAGTATGGTTGCTCCTGCTTCTTGATATTCCAAGTCTTCAAAACCTGCTTTTTCACCTGCTTCAGCTTGTACATATACTGCATGTCCATCCGAACATATTGTTGCTACTTCTGCAGGAGTCGCAATAACCCTGTTTTCTCCAATTTTAATGTCTTTAAGTACTCCAAATTTCATTTTATTCTCCTTCCACTTTTATAATAGCTTGCCTGACTGCTTTATAATACAGCAATTAGTGTGCCAACTCTGGAAAGGTAAATAAAACAATACTATCTTTCGCTAAGCCATGTATTTTCAAGGCTTACATCTACTTCTACGAGAATTGTCATATTATCTTTGTAGTTTAAAATTCATACCTTTTTAAAAAATATGACCACATATGGGCACACTCATGCCCATTTGCGGTCATATAAATTACATTATTTTATATTATATCAAAAGACTTGGCTTTTCTTTGAAGGGTCTGTCTCGGTATCTGAAGCATCTTTGCTGCTTTAGAAATATTGTAATCACACATTTCCATGATATTTTGAATTATACCCTTTTCATAATCACCCACTATATCTCTAAGTGACTTTTCAATGACACTGGCACTGACAAGATCATGACCTCCCATTATCCGCCTTTCTACATCTTCAAACTCCATTATCTCTTTACTGCTATCCATATTACTCATAGCCTGTACTACAGCATTTTCAAGTTCTCGTACATTTCCCGGCCAGTCATGTTCTATTGTTTTTTCATAAAATTTCCTGGATATATATTTTATTTTTTTCCCAAATATACCATTATACTTGGCAATATAGTAATTAATAAAAAGAGGAATGTCTTCTTTACGTTCCTTAAGAGGAGGTATATCTATATTAAGCTGGCTCAGCCTGTAATAAAGATCATTTCTTATGTCACCATCTGCCATTGCTTTCACTGGTCTTTTATTGATTGCAGATATTATTTTTACATCCAATTTTTTTATCTCGCTCCCACCTAAAGCCCTATACTCCCTGTCTTGTATTACTCTGAGAAGCTTAGCCTGGAGGGTCACAGGCATTGAATTTATCTCATCAAAAAATACAGTTCCGCCTTCTGCCATCTCTAGCAACCCTGGGCTGTCTATTGCTCCTGTAAAAGATCCTTTTACCGTACCAAACAGGAGTCCCTCCATTAAGCCTTCTGGTATTGCCGCGCAGTTCTGAGCTATAAATGGTCTCTCTTTTCTGCCACTGGCATTATGTATGGCCTGAGCAAATAGTTCTTTTCCAGTTCCTGTCTCTCCATATATCATCACTGCAAGGTCACATCCCGCAGCTACTTTTATGTATTTCTTTGCTTCAAGCATGGTGCTGTCCACGCCTATTATATGTTCAATGCAATATTTTGCAGATGTCTTTGACTTTGATAGCTTTTCTATATCAATTTCCTCGAATATAGTTGAATCCAGTTTTATGACTTCAACGCATTCTTCATTTATCCCTTCACTCACAGAAAGATCAATACAGCCTACAATCTTGTCTTTGGATTTAATAGGTATGGAAAGCGATGTTATTTCAGTTTCTTGACCAGATCCAAATTCTAGTACCTGATTTTCAATATATAGCGGAGATCCTAGTTCCATCGCCTTAAACATGGTGCTGCTCTCCCGATTAAGGTTGTTGTATATTTCAAACAGTCGCTTTCCTACGACTTCTTCATCACCCTCTCTGGCTTCATTAAGTTTTTTATTCAGCTTTGCAGTAAAAAGTATTTCACCTTCAGTATCTATGACTGTTATCCCGTCTATATAACCTTTATCACTGAAAATCTTCGGCATCAGATACATTTGAATTTTCTCCTTCTCAAAATCAACTTTTTTATTATGATTTTTCATAATTTTCTATTTATAATACGTATTAACATTATAACACATAGAAGGTACAAATATATCTATAATATTAAACCTTACAGGGCCAAAGTAGTTTGCATAAACAGTTAAAATACAGTATAATTATTTATATACAATTTAACGAGGTGACTTAATGGATAATAAAGAACAACTTCTCGAAATCATGGAAAAAACAATTTCCTCGCTCGAAGTAAATAAAGACTCTATTATGTCTTTGATCGGAAATATGCAATCAGAATATGAAAAGAAAAAGCAGGAACTAATTGACCTTCAAATCAAAATTCCACTTATGATGGATGATGTTAAAAAGCTCACAGTTCAGGACACTGAAATGAGACAAAAACTTGCTGCAGCGTCCGAAGATTTCAGTGAAACAGGCAGAATAAGACTTCACAAAACATACCAACAGGCAAACGAAATCCACAGCCAGCTTCTTAAGTTGGAAGAAGTTGAAGACTCCCTCATAAAAAGACGTAACAACCTTGAATTTGAGCTTAAACGAAATCAGTTTTACATATCTCAGGCTGAACATATGGCTCAACAGCTTGTGGTTTCGCTTTCTTATCTTCAAACAGGTATATCACATCTTTCTTCCTCTTCTGAAGAAGAAAATAACAACAACAATCAAAGCGCTTTTTCTGCACAGTATATGTCTTTTCTAAAATCAATTGAAAATGAAAAACTACATATTGCAAGAGACATTCACGACGGACCAGCCCAGCAAATTGCAAGTGCTCAGATGCGTGTAGATTTTTGCAAAACCGTACTAAGGCATGATCTCGAAAAAGGCTTAAAAATACTTGATCAGCTAAAAGCAGATCTTGCCTCTTCTCTCACAGAAGTTCGCAACATATTGTTTAATCTGACCCCTGCTCCTCTGGAAAAAATGGGACTCAAAGGGTCTATTGAAAATCTCCTGAACACAATTATTGATTCCGAAAAAACCTCGACTTCATTTCGTTTTGAATTATGTGATGTTATTATTGAACAAGGCATAGAAACTACTATATACCGAATCGTACAAGAACTTATAAACAATATAAAAAAACATGCTCAGGCAACTCAAGTTGTCCTCAGTCTGACGTCATCAGAAAAATATGTATATATCAATATGATAGATGATGGTATAGGATTTAACGTACCCGAAGATCTCAAAGAGTTCTCAAACGGACAAAAATCATTTGGACTTTCGAACGTATATACAAGGATACATGATCTAGATGGGCATCTCAAGATAAGCAGCCAGATTGATAAAGGTACAGTGTTTAGAATCCAATTGCCAGTATGATACAGAAGGAGAACAAATGACTCAGAAAATCAAAATCATAATAATTGATGATCATCCACTTATAAAAGAAGGCCTGAAACAGATTTTATCATTCTATCCCGATATTGAAATTGTAAGCGAAGGTTCCAACGGAGGCGAAGCAATAAGCATAGTAAATAATACTTCCTGTGATATACTGCTTCTTGATATAAATATGCCTGTAATGAGTGGTCTGGATGCCCTTAAATTAATAAGGGAGACACATCCTTATCTAAAAGTTCTACTGTTAACCGTAGAAAATGACTTCGGGACACTTAAAGAAGCTATAGATCTCAAGGTAAATGGGTATATTCTTAAAGAGTCTGCTGGAAGCACGCTTACTGATGCTATAAGACATGTTTATTCAGGCGGCAACTACATAGATCAGACGCTTACAAAATATGTATTTAATATAATAAATGAACCTTCAAACAATAAAGAACATGCTACAAAGTTAGAAAGTGCCGATCCTTTTTGTTTATTGAATGAAAGAGAAGAAGAAATCCTCAGATATATCTCAAAGGGACTCACTAACAAAGAAATTGCTGGAAAATTATTCCTTTCTGAAAAAACCATAAGAAACACTATAACCTCAATATTTAAAAAAATAAATGTCAAAGACAGGGTTCAAGCTACAATATTTGTACTAAACAACACCACTCTTAAACATTAAATTTTACAATCAAAAATACAGATAGCCTTTTTATATTAAAAGGCAATCTGTATTTTATTTTTTCTCCATAACATTTACAAAAGCTTTCACAACGTCTGGGTCAAAATGAGTTCCACTGCATTCAATTATTTCATTCATGGCATATCTAAAATCGGCCGCACAATGATAGGGTCTGTCATTTGTCATAGCATCGAATGCATCAACCACGCATATTATCCTTGACATCACTGGTATATCCTCCTCTTTCAGAGCAAGCGGATATCCTGAACCATCCCATTTTTCATGATGACATCTCACGGCATGAGCAATATTGCCAAGCCCTTCAGAAGCCATTACAATCCTATACCCATTTTCTGAATGTGTTTTAATAACCTGAAACTCTTCATATGTAAGTTTTGATGGTTTACGCAGAATTTCCTCTGGAACTGCTATTTTTCCTATGTCGTGAAGTCTTGTGGCCAAATCCAGTTCACATAGATTGTTTATTGACATTCCCATATAACTGCCTACAAGAATGGCATTGTCTCTCATCCTTATCGTATGCTCCATAGTTTCAGTATTTTGAGATTCAAGCAGCTTTAGAAGCGAATCTATCGACTCGTTAGACTTCGTATTGCATTCCAAGAGCTTCGTTCTAGAGCTGCAGTCACTTGTTTCTCTAATTATTGAGTACACGCTTTCATTCTCATCTGTCATCTGCTCCTCCTAAATTTATACCTATACCTAAATTATAGATTTGAGTGTTGTCCCTTGTCTATACTTTTGATGTCCTAACAATTCGGGACATTAGTCCCTTATTCCATTTATTCTTCATTTATGATAATATATACCTATGAAATCAAGGAGACTAATATGAATATATACGGTTTTACATTTTCCATGCTGGAAAAATATCTGCTTAATAAAGAAATCAAAACTTCCAAGGTAGCATTTATTGCAAAATCCCTTTACAGATACCCTATTCTTAGCTTTGATGATATGAATGATGTCAATAAAGAAATAAAGTCTATGCTTAATACAAATTTTGAAATTTCGCTTCTTGAAACAGCAGAAATCTGCGAGTCAGAGGATTCAATCAAGGTTCTTTTCAAGTTACCTGATTCCAATGTAATCGAAGCTGTTCTAATGCGCCAGAATTACGGCAATACCCTGTGTATATCTACACAGGTAGGTTGTAACATGGGATGCAGCTTCTGTCAGAGCGGAAGGCAGAAAAAAACGAGGAATCTCGAAACATGGGAAATGACTGCTCAGGTAGTCTCCATCCAGAAGAAACTTTCAATAAAAATATCTAATGTAGTCTTGATGGGTATGGGTGAACCATTTGATAATTACGATAATGTTATGAATTTTATAAGCATACTAAATAATCCGTATATGCTTGCTCTAGGAAAAAACCACATCTCAGTATCGACATGTGGGATTGTTCCCAAAATATATGATTATATTTCGCACCCAGACTGCTGCCTTCTAGCGGTGAGCCTTCATGCCCCCGACGACGCTCTAAGAAGCAAGATAATGCCCATAAACAAGGTCTATCCAGTCAACGAACTCATGAAAGCTATTGATGCATATACCTCAGCTGTAAACAAAAAGGTTTTTCTTGAATATGTTATGATACATGAAGTAAATGACACTGTCGAATGCGCTCTTGAACTTGCTAATCTAATAAAAGACAGGAGATGTCACGTTAACCTTATTCCTTATAATGAGACGCAAAATACCGATTTTTCAAAGAGTTCTCATGATAGTATCATGAAATTTTATGATATCCTTAAAAAAAACGATATTCCCGTCACTATGAGAAAGGTCTTTGGATCTTCATCAAATGCGGCCTGCGGACAACTGAGAGCAAATTATAAATCAAATTACCAGGCTCCCTCCGCATTGTCCACATAAATTGTAATCTAACAGTGCAGTATGATTAATTAATATTATATACATTTGAAACATTTTTATTTATTAAATCCAAATATCTTATCTCAGGTATTCAATCAACAGTTTAAGTGTATTTTCCACCCCGTCCATATGGCTTCTTTCATAGCCATGAGATGCGTATACACCCGGCCCAATAAGACCATGCTTGAAGTCAAACCCGGCTTTGAGGGTAGCATCCACATCTGATGCATAAAATGGATATACATCAGCAGCGTAGCCTATATTGGCTTTCTTAGCCGCTTCTATAAGCGCCTTAACTATATCATAGTGATATGGCCCGCCACTGTCCTTTACACATATTGAAACTTCATGTTCCGTGCATTCGAGTCCTTCTCCAACGCATCCCATATCTACAGAAAGAATTTCTTTTACATTTTCAGGAACAGATGCACTTGCACCGTGTCCAACCTCTTCAAATACTGTAAAATGCTGAAAAACAGTTCGTTGAGGTTTTATGTTTTCTTCCTTAAGATATTTTGCATATCCAAGAAGTATCGCTGCACTGAGCTTGTCATCAAGGAAACGACTTTTTATGTAACCACTTTTAGTGACTCTCGTAGCCGGCGAAAAACACACATAATCCCCGTTTGTTATTCCAAGTTTTTTGGTATCTTCTTTAGAAGATGTCTTTTCATCAAGTACGATCTCAACCGTATCAAATGTACGTTTAATGTTATTGTATTCTCCATTTACATGAGTAGATGCATTTATCAGCTGGCACGTCCCCTCATATACTCCGTCAAATTTTGTGTATATCTTGCAAATTTCGGTCTCTACATTGTTAGCATTGAGACCACCTATCGCTGTTATTTTGAGTCTCCCGTTTGACTTTATCTCTGCTACCATACCTCCCAGAGTGTCCACGTGAGCATCCAGCATAATCGCATCATCTTTTTGTTTACCAGGGATTTGCGCCATCACTCCCCCTTTTACAGTTTTTTGTGATTCATAACCAAGATTTTTGAATTCATTCATAAGATAATTGCTTACCTCTTCAGTAAATCCTGATGGGCTGTCAATGTCCAGTAATTCTTTTGCCTGCTGCATTATGTAATCCAGGTACTTATCCATATTACTTTTCCTCCAATTTTAATTTTCTTACACTAATATCTTAACCCTATATTCAAATTTGTGCAAGTGTTCAAAAAAATAATATTTTAATATTATTTCTAATTGCATGATTCATTAATTTGTATTAACATAAAACTGAAGGATAATCAAATATCAGGAGGATTTTTTATGGGATATATGGATATTAAGGTGATTGCATATTTAGATATGAAAGAAGATGAAAAAGTAAAAGCCCTGGATTATATGAGGGTCAACGATGAACTACAAGATGACTATATCAAAGACTGCATAGACAGTAAGATATATGATAAAGGAAGAGGTATGTTTTTTGCCTTTAATGAAGGTGACATTGTTGGTAAGGGATTTTTGGTTATGGAGACCTTGAAGCTGTTGGAATGCGCCTATATACATAAAGTTTCTGCTATAAATTCTTACTTTGAAAACACTGTTGGAAATAGTAGCAATTACATTGAACAAGGAATCTTACAAATTGTAGGCAGGCTAAAAGCCTTTGGAAAAGAAAATGGGGCGGTGGATATAAGGTTGGGTTTTTCAGATAATCCTTCTCAACTCAAGCTTATGGAGCTGTTTAAAAACAAGGATGGATATAAAAAGGCTTATAGATCTTTTGTCATGAAGCTTGACGATAACAGAAGGGATTTGGAAAATGAAATTCTGGAGCTCCGAGATATTAAAGAGCTCAGTATAGAGGAATACATCAATATTTATAATGACAGCTTTGAAGGCGCTCCTCACAGAAGCTTTATGGGAGACCTTGAGGCTTTGGAAGCTTTCGAAGGTAAAGACGGAGTGTCTCATTTTATTGTATGGGATAATGGGGTGAAGATAGGGTTTTTAGATTTTTATATTGACATAGAGCGCGGTATTGGAAAGTTTGATTTGGGAATAGTTAAATATAAAAGAGGAATGGGATATGGAAAAAAAATTTTAGAAACAGCCATCCAATATCTCGTTAGAAATAAACTTAAAGTAGAGCTTATTGTACTTGAACCTAACACCGTGGCTTATGAAATGTACAAGAAGAGAGGTTTTAAGATTAAAAGTATTATGGGGCACTGGATTAAGTTATCAATTTAACCTTGGATAAAAACTTACGCTATGCGCAAAAAAGGACGCCTTTAGACGTCCTTACTTTGCTTAATAAAATTACGCTTTGGCTATGTTTTTTCCATATTCAAAAGCTGCATTTTTCATTTCTTCATCAGGGTTCCAAAGATTTTTAAAACCATCGTCTATTATTTCAAAGCCAGCTTTGTCCATCATTTCATTGATAACTTTTACTGACCCGCCGCTCCATCCATAACATCCAAATGCAGCTGCTTTTTTATTTTTAAATTTCATTTCTTTTACCATATGAATAAACCCTGCAATAGAATGCAACACACTGTTTCCAACCGTTGGAGAACCTATCAAAACAGTCTTTGACTTAAATATTTCTGTTATAAGATCATTGTCATCGCTTTTTGCAAGGTTAAACAGCTTTACTACAACGTCTTTATCTTCAGCGATTATTCCTTCTGCAATTTTTTCAGCAACGTGTTTTGTTCCATTCCACATTGTATCGTATATTATTGTGATCTGGTTTTCCTGATAGTCATTTGCCCACTGTATATATTTTTCAACAATCTGCATAGGATTATCTCTCCAGATCATTCCATGACTTGTTGCTATCATTTCTATAGGAAGATTTAGCGCTATTATTTCATCCAGTTTTTTTCTTAAAATAGGGCTGAACGGAGTTATTATATTTGCATAATATTTTATTGCCTCATTAAACAGGTCGCACTGATCAACAAGATCATTAAATAGTTTCTCACTTGCCAGATGTTGTCCAAATGCATCATTACTGAATAAAATATTGTCTACAGTCATATATGTTGCCATACTGTCTGGCCAGTGAAGCATAGCCATTTCAACAAAAATCAGTTCTTTTCCATTACCTATATCCAGCTTGTCTCCAGTTTTTACTGTATTAAAATTCCAATCCTGATGGTATTGACCCTTCAGTGACTTTACTGCATTTGCGGTACAATAAATTGGTGTTTCAGGTATTCTCTTCATTAACTCCACAAGAGCACCACTGTGATCCACTTCTCCGTGATTCATAATTATATAATCAATATCATTCAGATCAATTTCTGAAGCAAGATTGTCAACAAATTCTTTCCCAAATGGCATCCATACAGTGTCAATCAAAACGTTTTTTTCTTCCTGAATCAAGTAAGAGTTGTAACTTGAACCATTATGTGTGGAATAGTCATCTCCATGGAATTTTTGAAGTTCCCAGTCAACCTTACCTATCCAAGATACATTATTTTTTACAAGCTTTTTCATGATATATTCTGCCTTTCTAACACTTAAAATAAAATTCAACTTAATATCATATTATAAACATTATACTATTATTTAGTCTAAGTGTACATATAAGCAGTTTATTATTTTTGAAACTGCATCTTCTTGGCTCATATCATTTACAATTTCAATATCTGAATACATCTCATACAGCTCGCGCCTTTCCTCATACAGGCGGTATACTTTTTCTCTTCCACCTGACAGAAGTGGCCGATTTTCAATATTAATGTCTTTTACTATTTCTTCTACCGGTCTGTTGATATAAATGATTATGCCATTTTGTTTAAGGATTTCTATGTTTCTTTGTTTTTTTACTATGCCTCCGCCTGTTGAAATTACCTTTGGGTATGTTTTTGAAATTTCTTCCAGAGCGCATGTCTCTATTTCTCTGAAATAGTCTTCTCCCTTTTTAAATATTTCGGGGATTGTCATCTTGCATTTTTCCTCGATATAGGTGTCTACATCACAAAATTCCAGGTCTAAGGCTTTTGCCAGTTTTTCTCCTATGGCAGTTTTCCCGCAGCCTGGCATCCCTATAAGGACAATGTTTTTAGAAATTTTCTTCATAAATTCTCCTATACCAGCTCACCTGTTTTTATAAATATATTTTCAACAAGGCTGTCTTTTATCTTGATATTATTCCATATCTCCTGTGATTTAACGGCCTGCCCTACAAGCATATAAAGACCATTTACAGCTTTGATTCCATTTTCTCTTGCATATCTTAAAAACACAGTTTCACCTGGATTGTATATAAGGTCTACCGCCACTTTGAATTTTTTTATTATATCTTTTTCCACCGGCGATGCACCTATATTTGGATACATGCCTTTTGGGGTACAGTTTATTATAATATCTTTTGAATCAAGATGTTTTAGTTCTTCATATGATACCGTATTGCATCCGCCAAATTCATTCTTAATATTTGAAGAGTCTCTGCTTACTATCGTTATCTCTTTTACCCCATTGTCTGTGAGGTATTGAAGCACCGCCTTGGCTGCCCCTCCGCTTCCAAGTATCACTGCGAATTTATTTATTGTCTCGATTT
The DNA here is from genome assembly GCF_000423525.1 of Proteocatella sphenisci DSM 23131. Lineage (GTDB taxonomy): Bacteria > Bacillota > Clostridia > Peptostreptococcales > Filifactoraceae > Proteocatella > Proteocatella sphenisci. The sequence continues at coordinate 101,045 of NZ_AUID01000002.1, forward strand.
GATTTTTTTTGAGAAGCATTCCAAAACCGTAGTAGTCTGTGTTAAAGCCTTTCAGTTTGTCGCCTTCAAAAAACACGGTATTTACAGCTGAAATTTTGGCCGCTTCTGGTGATATTTCGTCAAGATACTGCATTACACATATTTTATATGGTATGGTAACGTTCATTCCCTTAATTCCTGACTCTTTAAATCTATGCATGGCATCTTTTAAATCAGTTTTTTCTACTTCAAAAAGATGGTAGCTCGCGTCAAGATTCAGTTCTTCAAATATCATCTTGTGAATTGATGGAGAAAGGCTGTGTCCCAGTTTTTCTCCAAGTAAACCATAAATATGCTTCATCTATTTGCTCCTGTTAATCAATATTTTTTGTAATTGCCAAGTATTTTGAAATAAGTGGTTCTGGTTTTTATATCTTCCACGATATTATTTACTTTCGGTTCTTTTAGATTTCCCTCAAAATCTATATGAAAGAAGTATTCCCATGATTTATTCATAATCGGTCTGGATTCAATTTTCATCAAGTTGAGCCCTTTTTCTGAGAACAATTTCAATACATCGAAAAGCGAACCTACCTTATGCTTAACCGTCAATACGACACTGATTTTGTCTGAACACTCATCTATCTCAAGGTCTTTTCCTACAATTACAAAGCGTGTATAATTATTGCTGTTAAAGTTCAGGTTTTCCTTTAATATATCCAGTCCATACATGGCTGCCGCTCTGTCACTGGCAACGGCGGCCTTTGATTTATCGCCGGCTTCACTCACAAGTTTTGCGCTCAGAGCGGTATTGTGATATGGAATCAGTTTCCAATTTGGATAATCCCGAAAAAACTGTGCCGATTGCTGAAATCCCTGCTCATGAGAGTATACTTCCTCTATGTCATCTATGCTTGACCCTTTTACGCCAAGAAGGTTCTGTTTTACCTTAATAACTATTTCACCGTTTATATAACATCCGTATTTTCTCAAAAGATCATAAACTTCATTTACGCTTCCTGTCGAGGAGTTCTCTATAGGCAAGATACCGTAATCTACAATTCCCTCACTTATCGCCACAAATACATCCTCAAAATATTTGTATGCACTGGTGTTTGTTGCTTCTCCAAAATAATTAAAAAGTGCTTCTTCACTGAACGAACCATTTATTCCCTGAAAACCAATTTTTAGTGCCTTGTTGCCTGTTCGAGTTTTTAATGTTTTTTTATCTACTATGGACCGTTTTTGATTTTCCTGAATATGTTTACTTTGAAGATCCCTGCTTATTCTCATTATATCAACAAAAAATTCTTCCATTTCCTTGCTCAGAGATTTATTGTTCAGGCTCTCGATGCTTTTTTTAATTACCTGCGCCTCTCTTTCACTGTTAAGCACTGGCATATTGTTTTTTATTTTATATTCTGCAACCCTTGCGACAATTTCCATACGTTTTTCAAAAAGCTGTGCCAGGCTCGAATCTATTTCGTTTATTTCGTCTCTAAGTTCATTTAAATCAAGTTCTTTCATATTTTTGCCTCCATAAGCAGATCAAGCAGTCCAAGCGCTGTTACCGCCTCTACTACAGGTACTGCTCGCTGTACTATGCAAGGGTCATGTCTGCCTTTTATTTCAAGAATTATATTGTCCATTTTTTCAATATCTACAGTCTGCTGTTTTTTGGATATCGAAGCAGTCGGTTTGAAGGCCGTCCTGAAAACCACTGGCATTCCATTGGTTATTCCACCAAGTATACCACCGTTATTATTTGTGTATGTCTTGATTTTATCGCCTTCTACATACATTTCATCATTTACTGACGAGCCTTCCATAGCTGATATGTCAAAGCCCAGCCCAAATTCCACGCCTTTTACCCCTGGCACAGAAAACAGAAGCCCCGCAAGTGTGCTTTCAACAGAATCAAAAAACGGTGAGCCTATTCCTGGTTTAAGATTGATTACTGCGGTCTCAATTATCCCTCCCAAAGAGTCATGATTTTCTTTTGCAGTCAGGATAGCGGCTTTCATAGCTTCGCCTTTTTCATGAGAAATGACTGGGAAATCCATTATGGACAGGTCATCCAATGTCTCTTTTTCTATATTTATGAAGTTAAAATTATCTTCGCTTATTTTTCCTATGCTCAGTATATGGCTCCCTATTACTATGCCCTTGGATTTTAGAATCTGGCTTGCAAGAGCGCCTGCAAATACAAGAGGAGCAGTAATTCTTCCCGAAAAATGTCCTCCCCCTCTATAATCGTTGAAGCCACTGTATCTTACCTTGCCTGTATAATCAGCATGTGAAGGTCTCATCTTGCTTTTTATTTCTGAATAGTCCTTAGAATGTTCATCCTTGTTTCTTATAATTGCGGCAAGCGGGGTTCCGGTGGTTTTTTCGTTAAAATATCCGCTTAATATTTCAAATTCGTCCTTTTCATCTCTCTGAGTTGAGAGAAGATTTCTTCCTGGCGCTCTTCTTTTCATTTCTCTTTTGATTTCATCTATGTCCAGTTCCAGTCCCGAAGGCAGGCCGTCTATCGTTACTCCAATGGCTGATCCATGTGATTCTCCAAATATTGAAACCTTGATGTTTCTACCCCAAATTCCACTCATGAATATTTCCTCCTAAACTTTCAAAGTCTTTCCAGAATCCCGGATAGGATTTGTTTACGGCCTCACTGTTTCTTATGATGACCGGAGATTCACACCTTGTAGAGGCAACGGCAAGCGCCATAGCTATCCTGTGATCGTTCCAGCTGTCTACTTCGCCGCCCCAGAGCCTCTCAACTCCATTTATAACGAGTCCTTCTTTGAGTTCTTCTATGTCGGCCCCAAGCTTGCGAAGTTCTTCAGATATGGCCTTGAGTCTGTCCGATTCTTTGATTCTCACCCTTGCAGCATTTATTATTCTGGTAGTTCCTTTGCTGAGTGATGCTAAAACAGTCAGTATAGGAACCAGGTCCGGACACTGGGAAGCATCTATAACGGTTCCCTTTGTATCTGATTTATATACAGTTACAGAATCTTCATTTTCTTTAAAACAACCGCCCATCTCACGCACTATATCCAAAATAACTTTGTCGCCCTGAAGGGATTCTAGATTGAGGTTATTGCACTCAAGGCCATTCCCGATTATTCCCGCTACAATCCAAAATGCAGCCTGCGAAAAATCCCCTTCAACGCGATAATCTCTTTTTGAATACCTTTGATTTCCTTTTACGATGAATTCTCTGTAGTCTTTGTTCTCAACCTGAATCCCATATTTTTTGAGCATATCCAGAGTCAAATCGACATATCCCTTGGATTCAAGCTCTGTTGTAATTACAATTCTTGAGTCACCGTCAAGAAGGGGAAGCGCAAACATCAGTCCAGTTATAAACTGTGAGCTTATGTTTCCTTTAAGTGGGTACTCACCGCTCTTTAAAACGCCGTCTACAGTAAGGGGCAGATGATTGTCTTCATATAAGTAATTTATATTTTGTTTATCAAACATTTCCTTGTATGGACCCAAAGGCCTTGTGGCAAGTTTCCCTCTTCCATCAAATGTTATTTTTCCTTCATCCAAAAGGGCAAGTGGTATCAAAAACCTGATTGTAGATCCTGATTCGATGCAGTCTATATACTCTCCATTCTTTTTGTCTCTTCCGCTTATCTTAAGCTCCAAAGTACCGTTCTGATCTAAAAGCTGGTCTATTTTCGCTCCAAGCACCCTCATACCGCCTATGGTAGCCTCCATATCCTCTGACATTACAAAGTCTTGAATCCTGCTCTCTCCCTCGCAAAGGGAAGCACATATTATAGCTCTGTGACACAGGCTTTTTGAAGGAGGTATTTTTACCTGACCTTTCAGATTCGATGGTTCCAGCTTTATATGTTTCATTAATTAAGTCCTTTCCAAAAACTATAGATATCTCAAAATCTCTTCTTTTTTAATTTTCTTTAAATATCCGTCTCCAATTTCGCTCAGTACTACTATATTAAGGTCATCCCCATCGCTTTTTTTATCAAGGGCTATGGCCTCAAGCAAGCCTGGTTTGTCCATACCCTCTATCTTAAAGGGAAGGGAGTATTTGGTCAAAAGACGCTTTATGGAAGCTGCAGTTCCGGCCTTTGTGATGCCTTCTTCTTCAGTTTTAAGTGTAATCGCATACATTCCTATAGCGACCGCTTCCCCGTGGCTGTACTTTTCAAAGCCATAGTACTTTTCTATGGCATGCCCCAGGGTATGTCCAAAATTAAGTACCATGCGTTCTCCTGCATCTTTCTCATCTCTTTGAACTATGCCGCTCTTGATTTTGCAGCAGGTATAAATTATATCTTCTAATCCATTAAGAGGATCTTTTTCGACTTCCATTTCTGACAATTTTTCGAACAGTTCAGGGCTTCTTATGCAGGCATACTTTATTACCTCTGCCATGCCATCATTTAAAAATCGACTGTCAAGTGTTTTCAAAATCTCCGGGTCTATAAACACAGCCCTTGGATGATAGAAGCTCCCTATGAGATTTTTACCTCTGGGGTGATCAATTGCAACTTTTCCTCCAACGCTGCTGTCAACCTGTGCAAGCAGTGAAGTAGGAACCTGAACATATGTTATTCCCCGAAGAAGAGTTGATGCAACAAATCCTGCAAGGTCTCCTGTTACTCCTCCCCCAAAAGCCACTATCAAATCTCCTTTTGTGATTCCAAATTCCAGAAGCTTATCGCAGACCTCGGCATATACCTCAAGGGACTTGCTCTTTTCCCCAGGCTTTATTATAACAAGTTTGACAAGAAATCCACTGCTCAAAAGATCAGCCTCGACATCTCTTCCATACTCAGCGGCTATATTTTCATCTGTGACAACTGCAACTTTTTTCCCCTTGTATATTTTTGAGATTTCCTTACCCAGCCTTCCAAAAAGGCCTTTTTCTATATATATTGGATAATCCTTACCCGGAAGTTCTACAATTAATTCTTTCAATTTACATGATCTCCTTCCATATATCCCATTAATCTCTTTTACAATTCCCGATTTTATACCTGCTATATCAGTAATTATAGCACCCTTTTTAAAGAAATTCATATTGTCTTTTATATATTTCACAATTTGCTCAGGATACAGGCAAATAATTACGATATCTGAACCTACATCTCTCTTCCAACTGCCAGGGCAATGTACTTCAATGATTTCATAAGATCATTGAAGTTTTCAGGTTTAATGGACTGCGCTCCATCACAAAGCGCATTTGCAGGGTCATTGTGAACCTCAATTATAAGCCCATCCGCTCCAACTGCTATTGCCGCTCTTGAAAGTGATTCAACCATCCACCATGCACCTGTAGCATGACTTGGATCGACTATAACAGGAAGGTGACTGAGCTTTTTGATAACTGGTATTGCACTCAAATCCAGAGTGTTTCTGGTGCTGGTTTCAAAAGTTCTTATTCCTCTTTCGCAAAGAATTACATCATTGTTTCCTCCAGCCATTATATACTCGGCTGACATCAACCACTCCTCTATTGTTGCCGACTGACCTCGTTTAAGAAGAATCGGTTTCTTGATTCGCCCAACTTCTTTAAGCAAATCGAAGTTTTGCATGTTTCTTGCACCAATCTGTATTATATCTACTTCTTCAACAAATTTTTCCAGCATATCTGCAGACATAAGCTCACTTACTACGGGAAGTCCGGTTTTTTCTCTGGCTTTTGAAAGCAGATCCAGTCCAGTTGCACCAAGTCCCTGGAATGAGTATGGTGAAGTTCTGGGTTTGAAAGCTCCACCTCTTAAAAATTCCGCTCCTGAGTCTATGATACTTTCTGCGATTCCAACAATCTGATCTTCAGTCTCTACCGAACAAGGTCCTGCAATTACCGCTATTTTTTTTCCGCCAATAAGTCTGCCGTTAACATCAACAATAGTATTTTCGGGATGCATAAGCCTGTTTGCCTTCTTGTAAGGCTCCATTACCTTAAGCACGTCGTCTACTTCGGGGAATGATTTTATAGAGTTTATATCAATCATTCTCGTATCACCAACTACGCATAAAACCGTCTTATTGGTACCTCTTGTTATATCAACTTCAACTCCTTTAGATTCCAGCTTTTCTTTTATTTTTTTAACCATCTCTGGTGATGTTCCTGATTTTATTATAACTATCATTTGATTTCCTCCTGAATTTAAGTACTAAAAAAACAGACTCATTATATGAGCCTGTTTTATATACAGATAATTTACATGTCCTTGGTAAGGCGAAACACGTATCTTAATTTCTCATCATAAAGGGATTCCTATTTTTTTATAGAACAAAGTGCCGTAGCTATAAAAATAAAAGCTAAAGCTAAAGCTAAAATAATAATTAAATTGTTCTACGAATCTCTTTATAGTAAGATTTTTCATGATACTGTCTCCTTTTGGAAAGATTTTTTATTTTTGTGTTAAGGCATATTCTATATTAGTTTATTCTATGTGTCAACATAAATTTCCAATTTTCAGAATAAATTTTTAATTAAGACAATTTGTTTTTAATATTTTCTATCTCCTCAGCTGTCAAGTTTCTCCACTTTCCAGTGTCCAATCCTTCCAGAGTCAAATCCATAATTTTAATGCGTTTTAAATTAAGTACCTTATATTCAAAAGCTGAGCACATTCTTCTAATTTGCCTGTTTAATCCTTGAGACAGCGTGATTTTGAATGTCCTGTCGTTAATTTTAACTACCTCACATTTTTTGGTTATGGTATATTCATTTTTTACAGGATTATAAATTTTTACACCATCAGACATAGCCTTTATAAAACTTGATGTTATGATTTTATTCACAGTTACTATATACTCTTTTTTGTTATTGTTACCTTCTCGCAAAATCTTATTCACAATATCACCATCATTTGTTAATAAGATCAGGCCTTCAGAATCTTTGTCCAATCTGCCAACTGGAAAAATTCGTTCAGTGTGATTTACAAAGTCAACTATATTGCCTTCTATATGTCTTTCAGTAGTGCAAGTTATGCCTGTAGGCTTATTCAAGATAATATATACATTGTTTTCATTTAATTTTAATGGTTTCCCGTCTATATCTATCTTATCATCTTCATTTACATCTTGGCCTATAATTCCAGTTTCTCCGTTAACACTCACTCTTTTATCTTTAATCAATTCATCTGCCTGTCGCCTTGAATACAGTCCTGTTGAACTGATAAATTTGTTTAATCTCATTATATGCTCCCTTGAATATATTATTTATTTTTGTATGTAAATTAATTTTATCACGTAGAACTTATAAATTCAATTAATATCTGCAGTTGTTGTACTTACATTTATTGAAATAATTAACTTGTGTGATGCTATGATTTGTATTAACATAAACTTATGGCTTTTAATATGTGTTTTTTGATAAAAATTTAAAGTAGGGAGTCTTAATTATGGATATAGTTATCGGTATGCTATTCACTTTTTCAGTACTCATTTTTTCTGTATACAAGGGTATCTTTGTCGGTATTCCATTGTTAACGGGATTTTTCATTTTTGCCTTTATTTCATGGAAAAGAGGATTTCCTGTAAAAAACATCCTTATAATGTCCTATACAGGTGGAAAAGATGCTTTTGTTGTTTTGAAGATATTCGTATTGATAGGAGCAATAACATCTATGTGGATGGCTTCAGGAACCGTACCAGCCATAGTTTATTATACTCTTAATCTTATGAATCCCAATTTTTTTATTCTCTACGCATTCTTAATAAGCGCTGTGACATCTATGCTGCTTGGTACATCACTTGGAACAGTAAGTACCGTAGGCCTTGCTTTAATAATCATGGCAAAGGGTGGCAATGTCGATCTAAATATAGCAACAGGGGCTATTATTTCAGGAGCTTTTCTGGGAGACAGATCTTCTCCTATGTCTTCAAGTGCAAGTCTGGTTGCAAGCATAACCGGGACCAATCTTTTTGTTAACATAAGAAATATGTTTTCAACAGCAATTGTTCCGTTTGTTATATCAATAATACTTTATACTATGTTTTCATTTAAACAGCCTTTGAATTTTACAGGTACCAATATTGACAGCAACCTTATCGATGTTTTCAATATAAACTGGATGGTTTTATTACCAGCTGTCATAATAATTATTTTGTCCATACTAAAAATAAATGTCAAAATTTCTATGTCATTTAGTATACTGAGCGCCGCTTTTATAAGCTTCTTAATTCAAAATAACAGTCTTATAGAAATTATAAAATATCTGTTCCTGGGATTTAGACTTGATCCATCGAGCCCCCTTTATGACATAATTAAAGGCGGAGGAATCATCTTTATGTGGAAAGCTGCTCTGGTCGTGTTTATTTCCTGCTCCCTTGCCGGAATATTTGAAGGAACAAAAATGCTTAAAAGTGCAGAAGATATATTAAGAAAAGCAAAAAAAAGAAGTACTGTTTTCTTTTATACCACAATTGTCAGTATTGTAACTGCTGCAGTTGGATGCAATCAATCTATTTCGATTGTCTTAACTAACCAGCTTATGAAAAAGGTATATACTTATAACAGTATTGATAATCACCAATTAGCTGTAGATTTGGAAAATACCGGTATAATTCTATCCGCTCTTATTCCATGGAATATTGCTTCACTTTTGCCAACTTCTACATTGGATGTTAGCCACAGTGGATTCATTCCATATGCATTCTATCTGTATCTTATACCTGTACTCAACCTGATTTATTTCAAAATCAAAAAAATATAAAGATATCACACTTAAAAAATGTGATATCTTTATATTTAGTGTTATATTATAATTTTTATTTTATAACTTAAACTAAAGATGATAATACAGAGGCTTTTGTTACAATCCCTCTTAGGGTCCCCGAATCACTTATAATCGCGATTGGAAACGATGATTTTGCCGAAAGCGGAAGCACATCATTAATGAGTGTATCCTCCGTAACAGTTATCGTGTCACTGATAATAAAATCAAACAACGGCAAGCTTTCTTTGTTTGCCTTAATGGCATCATCTATAGTTATAATGCCTTTAAATTTCATTTTTTTATCTACTGCATATGCACTCGATGTCGAGTTCTGTCTCATCTCTCTTATTGCATTTATTGGTGAAGTGCTTTCCTTAACCAGACATGACGGTGTAATCATAATGTGCTTTACACTCATTACCTTAGACTTGTCTGCGCTATCAATAAACAGTTTTACGTAGTCATCAGCCGGATATGCCGACATATTTTCCGGTGTATCTATCTGAACTATCTTTCCGTCTCTCATTATATTTACGGTATCTCCCAGTTTGAAGGCTTCGTCAATATCATGTGTAATAAATATGACAGTTTTCCCAAGCTTTCTCTGTATAGAGAGCAGTTCAAATTGCATATCTTTTCTTACAAGCGGATCGAGAGCAGAAAAAGGTTCGTCCATGAGCAAAATTTCAGGGTCATTTGCCAAAGCCCTTGCAAGCCCTACCCTTTGCTTCATCCCTCCAGACAGACTGGCAATGGGGCTATTTTCCCAGCCTTCCAGTCCAACCAGTTTCGTAGCTTCGATTGACTTTTGATCTCTTTCTTCTTTAGAAATCCCCTTTACCTCTAATCCATATCCCACATTATCTATTACGTTTCGATGTGACATTAGACCAAAATTTTGAAATACCATAGATATTTTATTTCTTCTATATTCCAAAAGTTCTTTTTTGTCTAGTTTTTCCAGCTCTTTATTTTCAAATCTCACCTCACCAGATGTAGGCTTGATAAGGCAGTTGAAACAACGCACCAGCGTAGATTTTCCAGAACCCGAGAGCCCTATAATTACATATATTCCTCCACGCTTTACTTTAAATGACACGTCCCAAAGAGCTACTGTAACGCCTGTCTTTTTAAGCACTTCATCCTTACTTGCACCTTCACTCATCATTTTAGCTGCTTCTTTTTTATTTATTCCATATAATTTCGAAAGATGGCTGACTTCAATTACATTATCATCCACATTGTCGTTCATAGTATCGTTTATAGTATTGTTCTCCATTATTCAATCACCTCATTCTCTTTGATTAAACCCTGTGTAAGGCGATCGAGTATAACAGCTACTATTACAATTGATACCCCTGGAAGAAGTGCTTTTCCCATTTCTACACGATTTGTAGCGAGAAGTATCTCCAGTCCCAGTCCATCAGCTCCAATCAGAGCACATGTTACAACCATAGACATAGCCATCATTATCGTTTGATTGACGCCTGTCATGATTGTGGGCATTGCCTGTGGAATCTCAACTTTAACGAGTGCCTGTATTTTAGTGGATCCAAAAGCCAATGCAGCTTCCTTCGTATCAGAGTCCACATGTGTTATCCCATGGCTGGTCATACGTACCATTGGCACTATGGCATAAATTGTTGTTGCTATCAAAGCAGGTGTTTTTCCCGTACCAAACAGAATAACTGCAGGTACCAGATAGACAAACGATGGCATAGTCTGCATTAAATCCAGCACCGGCCGTATTACGCTCTCCGCTTTTTTACTCATTGCAATCAATATTCCAAGTGGGAATCCCAAAAGCAGGGACAATATAACCGCTGCAATTACTATACTTATGGTCTGAAGCATCTGTTCCCAAAGTCCGCTGCTACCTATGAAAATAAGCGAAGCCCCGTATATCAATCCAATGTGAACCTTTTTACTTACCCTGTAACCGAGATATCCTATTACGAGTACCAATACAAACCATGGGATAAGATCAAGCAAGCCATTAATTGACTGTATTATACTTATTATTGCCGATTTTATTGCGTTGAGTATATCTCTGTTATTTCGACTAAAAAGTTTAACAACATCATCTATGGATGATCCCAAATTAAATTCCCATGCTTTAGGAAATGCAAAAATATAACTCTCCAAATTCAAAATTCCTCCTTTTAAAGTTTATTGTCATCTACAGTACCGCACGCACTCTGTCTGCCTGCTCCGAAGTTAACCATTGATCTAGTAAAGCATCATTTTCTGTAAGAACCCATTTAGCAGTCTCTTCGTGAGTTGCCTTTGTTTCGTCAAGATGAGCAAGCGCTTTACCTATTAAATCACTTCCCGTTTGATATTTACTGAAAAACTCAACTAATTCAGGAGCTTTTTCAGCAAACTTGCCGCTGCTTACTATTTTTAGCTCCTGTGAAGGGAATTCACATTCACCATTCATATATTTTTCAGCATCATATGGTGCATCTTCAAGTAATACTATATCAAGCTTTCCACTTACCCATGTAGGCTCATAGCAATACCCAACCCAAGGCTCACCCAGATTATATGCAGAAACAAGAGATGCAAATAAAGTAGATTCGCTTCCTAGTCTTGTATAGTTATAGCCTTCATTCAATCCATAAAATTCATATTTTTTATAAAGAATTTCATCAGCCATCCAGCCTGGAATTGCCCCATATATACGCCCTTTTGTCTTGTCCTCGTCATCTGGGAATATTTGTGGATAATTTTTCAAATCTGCTACAGTTTTCAAATCTGGAGCCATAGCTTCGATGCCTCGCGCTGGATCACCCTCTATAACATATCTTGGAACATAAAGTCCCTGATTACTGTCTGGAACAAGAACACCAACTTCAACAATGTTTCCGCTGGCTATATCATCGTCATAACTGACAACATTATCAGTCCAGCTCTCGATATCAAGGTCTATGTCTCCAGCTATGAGCGACTGCCAGTTCATTGTAGATGAACCTGTTGACGTATCAAAAGTATAATTGTCAAAAGCATTTTCAACAATCAATTTTGCTATTGCATTATGGAGCATCTGACTATCCCAACCATTATCAGTTGCTACAATAGCAATTGTTTCATTTGAATCACCTGTATCGCCCTGTGAACATCCGGTTAGCCCCAGTGCTAACATTGTTGTAATAATAACTAATGTAAGTAATTTTTTCATTTGTTTCCCCTTTCAAACATAACTTTTATAAGTGAATGTAAATAGAAATTTTAAATAAAATATTTTTTTAAATTTTCTATTTACATATATACCCAATTTAATGATATTTCCTCACATTTACCACATTTGAATTACTGCATTAAACTCAAAAAATCCAATTTTTTGTTGCTGCAACTTCACTGTGAAAATCTATATCTAGTTATATTATATTACATATTCACTCAAATATATACCATTTGTAGTATATTCTTTTATTTCTGCTCTTTAATAACCCCTTTTCTGTAGGCATCCAGAAGCATTTCTAAATCCTTAATCTGAGTTCTGAGTTCTTCGCCTACATCTGTATCTCCTACTCTTTTTCGTTCAACTTCTCTCTCTAAAACCATTGTTGTAGAAATGATATCTTGTTCTTCTTCAATGGCTTTTTGAGTTGACTCAAAGGACTCGTGTGACGCCAATAAAAGGCCATAGGAGTTATATATAAGTGTGTAACCCGCTATTCCGGTAGTATCTTGATACGCTTTTGAAAGGCCCCCGTCTATAACCAGCAATTTACCATTTGCCTTTATCGGACTCTCTCCTTTTTTTATTTTGACAGGTACATGGCCATTTATTATATGAGAAGTCTCGGGATTTAGACCGAATTCTTCAAATATCATATTGCAGACATCCTCATTATCCTGCAGTTTGAAATAGGTCGTCTTGTTCTCAACATGAGTTTCCTTGTCATCTATAAAATATCTTTCAAAGGTAGTCATCTTATCTTTACCAAAAAGCGGAGACTCTGGTCCTGTCCACAGATACCATGTCAAATCCATGCCATAAAGTTTGGCAGCTGGATTGTTTTTATAAAAATATCCCTCTCTCACGAGAACTTCGAGTCTGTCCAGGTAGATTTTACCACTGTATTCTCTTCCAGTAGCTCCAATTTTAACTTTTTTAAAGCTGAAATCTTCATTTAACGGTATGCATCCGTGATACAATAAATTTGAATTACATTTTAAGTAAACACTTCCCTTTGCAAAAAGAAATCTGACATGTTTTTGAAGTCTTTCACTGTTTAAAAAAGAAAATTTAAGTTTTTCCACAAGCTCTCTTTCTTCAGGAATAAGCTCATAAGGATTCTCAGGGTTTATGGTTGGAAATTTGTTATCATTCAATTTGTATGTCTTGCCGTCCAGATTAATAGTTCCATCTTCAAAATTTATTTTATTTAGTAAGAGTCTGTCCTGTAACCCAAAATGTGGACGTCTATTAATTATTTCACCCTCTAATTTAAACTGTATTATGCTTATTGCCTTGTGCATCTGGGATATCAGCTTTAAATCTTTTTCGCTGTATTGCATATCGTTTTCAATTTTAGGTCTAAAGTTAAAGCACTCATCATCGCTATACCAGTCTAAAGCAAAAGTCGCCAATGGCAGTATGTTTATTCCATATCCTTCTTCTACTATGTCAAGGTTTACATATCTGGCACAAATTCTTAGAACAGTTGCAATACATGCCTCACTTCCAGCAGCGGCACCCATCCATAGTATGTCATGGTTGCCCCACTGAACGTCTACGTTATGATAGTTCATCAGAGTATCCATCACAATGTCTGCGCCTGGCCCTCTGTCAAATATATCCCCCACAATATGCAGGCGATCTATTACCAGTCTTTGAATAAGCTTTGAAATAGCGCTTATAAATTCATCCGCTCTTCCAATCCGTATTATAGTTTTTATTATTTCACTGTAATATTCTTCCTTATCCATTCGGTCTGGTCTTTCGTGAAGCAATTCTTCAATGATGTATGCAAAGTCCTTTGGGAGCGCTTTACGCACCTTAAGCCTTGTATATTTTGAAGATACATGTCTGCATATCTCTATCAGTCTATGCATATTTATCTTGTACCAATCTTCTATGTTTTCCTCATCCTTGAGCATAAGTGCCAATTTCTGTTCGGGATAATAAATAAGAGTTGAAAGGCTCTTTATCTCCTTTTCGCTTAAAATATCTCCAAAAACATACATTATCTTTCTTTTTATAACTCCCGATGCATTCTTTAAAACATGATTAAAAGATTCATATTCTCCATGAATATCAGTCAAAAAATGTTCAGTTCCCTTAGGAAGGTTTAATATTGCCTGCAAATTTATTATTTCTGTGCAGGCCTCAGCTATAGTTGGATATTGTCTGGACAGCAGTTTGAGATATCGCAGTTCACTTTCAAACTCGCCAGTTATATCACTGTTATTGTAACTCATAAAAAATACCTCCTTTATTTATGATATGGTTCTCCGTAATTTATTCTAAATCCCCTGTATATCTGTTCGAGCAGCATTACCCTGAATAGCTGATGCGGAAATGTCATTTTTGAAAAGCATAGCTTGTAGTCAGCTCTTGCAAGAACTTCTTGTGATATCCCAAGGCTTCCCCCTATTATAAAGGTCAGATCTGGTCTCCCCATTACGCCCTTCTCTGAAATGAATTCTGCAAGTTCTTCTGAGCTAAGTTGCTTTCCCTTAAGATCAAGGGCTATGACATATTCATTGTCTTTAATTTTGGAAATTATATTCCTGCCTTCTTTTTCTCTTACAATTTCTTCTTCTTTTTGTGATGCGTTTTCACTTGTTTTTTCATCCGGAAGTTCTATGATTTCGAGCTTGCAATATCTTCCAAGCCTTTTAGTGTATTCTGCAATTGCATCTTTTAAGTATTTTTCTTTAAGTTTCCCTACTGTTACAAGTTTTATATTCATATAAATTCCTTTCTCGTACTTATTATATTATTATATCAAAAAAATCCACATTTCTCCCGATAATCACAAGAGAAATATGGATTCAATATTACAATACCACTGTGTTAACAAATATTTTTGTCTACCTCTGAAATATTGCTGAAGTCTGTCTCAAAATAGGATCCTTCTTCCAGAAGTATATGCCCAGATTCATAAAGTTTTCCTTCTACTGTAATTATAGCTCTGTCTGTATCATAATACTGGCCAAATGTATTAGTTATGCTCTGAATAATCATAGCTTCGTACTCTGATCCCGCATTCATTTCGTATCTGAAAGCATCGTTAAAGTCTATATGAAGTATTCCCTCATCATCAAGATCGATTTCTTTTATCTGAGTATTTTCACTCAGTACACTGCCTGTACCTTTTATTACATTTGCCTTGTACTGCTCAACTATTATATCTTTAACTTCTTTTTCGCTTTCTTTTTCAACCGCCACAGTCATAAAGTAGTATTTTCCATCATCAATATTCGGATAGTAAAGGTTGATGCTTTCCTTCACTTTTGGTATATCTTGTGTCTGATCATCTTGTGATGTATTGCATCCTGTAAGAGCTACAAGCATCACCATCAGTATGGCCATAATTTTTTTTATCATACGTTAACCTCCATGTTTTAATGATATATCTATTTATATTTTACCACATATAATAAGAAAGTGCCTCTATAAATATAGAGGCACAACATAATTTGTGATTAATAATAAATAATTAAGGAAGCATAACAGTATCTATAACATGGATTACCCCGTTTGAAGTAACTATGTCTGTCATTGTTATAGTTGCTCCATCGATCATAGCTTTTCCATCTTTTATTTCGATCATAGCATCTTTGCCATTAAGCATTTTTATTTTGTCCATTTTAACAACATCTGCTGCCATCTTATCTCCTGCTACTGCATGATATGTTAAAATATCAATAAGTGCAGCTTTGTTTTCAGGCATAAGAAGGTCTTCTACAGTGCCTTTTGGAAGTTTTGCAAATGCAGCACCTAAACCGACTGTAGGTGCAAATACTGTAAAAGGACCTTCTCCTTTGAGCGTATCTACAAGACCTGCTGCTTTAACTGCTGCTACAAGTGTTTTAAAGTCACCTGCAGCAACTGCTGTGTCAACTATATCCATTTTTGCTTCAGGAAGCATAACAGCGTCTATAACATGGATTACCCCGTTTGAAGTAACTATGTCTGTCATTGTTATAGTTGCTCCATCGATCATAGCTTTTCCATCTTTTATTTCGATCATAGCGTCTTTGCCATTAAGCATTTTTATTTTGTCCATTTTAACAACATCTGCTGCCATCTTATCTCCTGCTACTACATGATATGTTAAAATATCAATAAGTGCAGCTTTGTTTTCAGGCATAAGAAGATTTTCTACAGTGCCTTTTGGAAGTTTTGCAAATGCAGCGTCTGTAGGTGCAAATACTGTAAAAGGACCTTCTCCTTTGAGCGTATCTACAAGACCTGCTGCTTTAACTGCAGCTACAAGTGTATCAAAGCTGCCTGCAGCAACTGCTGTGTCAACTATATCCATTTTAGTCATATTCTTTAAAGTTGCTTTTCCATCAACGTATTCAATTCCTACTTCCCAGATATCCATCAAGGAACTCTCACTGATATACATTTTCCCATTTTTAAGATATGGCATATTTTTCAATGTCATATTCTTGTCATTTACCATAGCCTGATTTTGTCCTGCTTTGAACGTTACTGTCTTTCCCTCCATCATCATCACAGCAGCTTTTTGTGTATTGTCCCATTTTACGTCCGCCTTGATAAGCATTGCTACAGTCCTTAGAGGAAACATTTTTACTCCATTGTATGTTATCGCACCTTCTCCGTCATTGTTTCCTACCGCAAGTGAACTGAAACTAGAAAATATCATCATAAAAGCCATTACAATTCCTAATCTTTTTTTCATAGTTTTTCTCCTTTTCTATAAAAATATTTGGTTAAGTACATTCTACCCTATTTTAACTTGTCATAATCTATGTTGTATTATAAGAGATTATTTATTTTTATGAATTAAATTTGCATTTATGGGTATATTCTTAATAATTGTTTATTTTATAATTGTACTGGAGGATTTTATGAAAATATACACAAAGACAGGCGACAGAGGAGAAACATCTTTATATGATGGCACCAGAGTAAGAAAAGATTCTGTAAGAGTAGAAGCTTATGGAACGGTTGATGAGCTTAATTCTACAATCGGCCATGCCCGTAATTTTATAGAAGACAAAGATATCAGCGAGAGATTATTCAAAATACAGAAAAAATTATTTTTTGTTGCAGGCGAACTTGCTACTTCTGAAAATGGAGAATTTAAACTTTCCGTAACAGAAGAAGATATTTTTGCACTAGAAGGCTGGATTGACGAGATCCTTGCAAAAATAGACAAGGTCAATGCCTTTATTATACCTGGAAGTTCTGCTGCTTCATCTTCTCTTCATGTTGCAAGAACTGTATGCAGGAGAGCCGAAAGAAGAATTCTTGCGCTCGACTCCGAAATCGAAGTGAACCCGATTCTTGTAAAGTTTGTAAACAGACTATCTGACACACTTTATGCTTTTGCAAGATACCTTGAAACTGAACTTGTACTGGTTGACTTTGAAGAAATGTCCAAGGAAAAACTTTAAACTTAAAATAATTAAAAATCCTGAATTATTCAAGACCTGCAAAAATGTAGATCATAGAATAATTCAGGATTTTTTTGCTTCATATACTTTATTTTTTCCTTTATACGCTTATTGGTAATTCCATAGAAAATTCTACACCGTTGTCATGGTTTTTTACAAAAACTTGTCCTGCGTGAATCGAAACTATAGTCCTCACAATAGAAAGTCCTATTCCATGACCGCTCTGATTTCTGCTTCTTGCCTTATCCACCTTATAGAAAACGTCCCATATTTTATCAAGATCTTCGGGTTTAATATGACTTCCAGAGTTATAGACGGATATAGTTACTTTGTCTTGATCTCCAAAAGCCTTCATGATAACCTCGCCACCTTCATCGGCATATTTGACTGCATTGCTTACAAAATTCCCTACGGCTCTTTCAAGAAGTTTATAATCGGCATATATAAGCAGATCTTCCTGACACTGTATTTGAATAGTGATTTTTTTTAATTTTAGGGAGCTTTCAAATCGCTCGGCGATAGAAGTCAACATAACTTCTATTTTAATTTTTTTCATATGGGGTTTAGCGACAGCCTCTTCGAGCATGGAAATTTCAAGAATTTCATTTATCATGTTATTCATACGGTCACATTCCTCGGAAATCACCTTGAAATATTTTTCTCTTTTCTCTTCAGTATCCGCTACCCCAAATTGTAGGGCTTCTGAATAACCTTTGACAACGCCTATCGGGGTTTTCATTTCATGAGAAATGTTTCGCACAAGCTGTTTTCTCTGTTCTATGTCATTTCGGAGTTTGCCGATGCTTTCGCTCAGTTTTTCTGAAATATTATTAATACTGCTTCCAAGGTCTCCTATTTCGTCCTCAGTTCTTATCTCTATTCTTTCATCAAACTTTAAATTTGAAATATTGGTCGCAATACGGCTCATTTCTACTATTGGTGAAGATATTTTTTTGGAAAATACTGTAGTAAATATAAATCCGAGAAAAATCATAAATATCCCCACATAAAGATAAAACTCGTTAGAAATTGCAACACTTAGTTGTATTCCTTTTATCTGTTTTGACATGAGGATAATTTTATCCGGCTGTATCTGACTCGCAAACAACAGCGCAGAAGCTTGATTATCATTTTTTCCCATTACCTTGAATATATAGCCATCACCCCGTCTTATTCCACCGTTTCTGATGACTGATCTCATTTCATTATTAAGCACGTTATCTCGAATCCCCAGATTCCTCGGATATGAGGTACTGAGTACCTCATAGTTATTATTCATTATAATTATGCTTATATTGTCTGCCCTGTCTATGCTTTGAATTAAATCATCTATATCTACGCTACCTTTTTTAAGCTCCTCTTGGATTACTTCAGCGGTTTTTATAAATATGGCCTCATTTTTTTTTATATAGTATTTTTCAAGCAAAAGAGCATTTAAAAGTGAGCCTACGCCAACCACCATTATAATTAGGATTACAAAAACCACAAAAAGTTTCTGCCTTATATTCATCCTCATTTTATCACCTCAAAGCGATACCCACTTCCTCTAACAGTCTGGACGTAGTGCCCACATTCGAGAAGTTTTGCCCGAAGAGTCTTTACATGAGTATCTATGGTCCTTATATCTCCATCAAAATCATAGCCCCAGATGTTATTTAAAATTACATCCCTGCTGAGTACTATATTTTCGTTGTTGATAAAATAAATCAGAAGTTGTAATTCTTTGTTGCTAAGAGATATATCTTCTCCGCATGCTGTGACTCTGTGGGACTGCCTGTCAATCTCAATTTTACCTGCTGATAGACTAGACTCACGTTCTTTCCTGATTTTTCTGACCTGAGAATCCACTCTTGCAAGGAAGACCTGATAACTGAAAGGCTTTGTTATATAATCATCAGCGCCTTTAAGAAGAGAATGTATTTCACTTTCTTCGTCTCCTAGTGCCGTGAGCATTATGACAGGAACGTCAGAGTGCTTTCTTATTTCTGCGAGCACCTCCCAGCCATCGTATAGAGGCATCATCACGTCCAAAATAATAATGTCTATATCCGTGTTGCCAAAGAATAAATCAATTGCTTCCTCGCCATTGCATGCTTCGAGGACAACATATTCCTGTTTTCTCAAAATATCGCCAACTAAATCTCGAAAAATAAAATCGTCATCGGCTATCAATATTTTAATTATAATTTCCACCTCGCCCTCAGAATATTTATTCAAGTATATCATCATCAGGATTTAAAGTAAATTCTGCAATTCGTTATAATCTAAAAGAGAAGAGCCGAAGCTCTTCTCTTTCATAAATCGTTTATTTAAGCCTGTCTGCCAGTTCTTTGAGCTTCTCTTTCTGCTTTCATTGCTGCTTTTTCAGCATCTGTCATATTGGCAAATTTCGCTTTCATTTCAGCTCTTCGAGCTTCTCTTTCTGCTTTCATTGCTGCTTTTTCAGCATCTGTCATATTCGCAAATTTTGACTGCATCTCAGCTCTTTGGGCATCTCTTTCTGCTTTCATTGCTGCTTTTTCAGCATCTGTCATATTCGCAAAGCCTTCTGGTAACTCACGCACCATCCCTGGCCTTCTATCATTCATGCCTTTTTCAGGAGATTCTTGCGCAAAAGCACTTGTCATTCCAACGCTCGTAAGAAGCATTGCTGCCATTAGTGTTGCTCCTAATTTGTTTGCATTCTTTTTCATAATTATTTCCTTTCAATTCTCAGTAAGTTATTTTTCCCGGCAATTTCCATTGCCATAAACCCATTTTAAAATACTTATGTGAAATCTACGTGAAATAATTACTTTTTTCTATTATTATATTAATAGATCGGTTTTTTCTATAAAAAGATCCAGTATTTTCTTAAGTCCCTTTTCGTCTTCTTCATCGAATGTAGCTTTTTCAAAGCTGTCTATATCAAGAACTCCAAGAAGTTTTCCGTCTTTATATAGAGGAAGGACAATTTCTGAGTTGCTGGCGCTGTCACAGGCAATATGCCCTGGAAACTGGTGGACGTCTTCTACTATCTGCGTACTATTTTCAGATGCAGCGGTTCCACACACGCCTCTTCCTATAGCTATTCTGGTGCAGGCAACTTTACCATTGAAAGGGCCAAGCACAAGCTCATTATTTCGATTCAGGTAAAAACCGGCCCAATTTATATTACTTAGATTGTAATATAATAATGAAGATAGATTTCCCATGTTTGCAAGCATGTCTCTCTCGTCAAAAAAAAGTCCTTCTGCCATCTGATAAAGCTGTTCGTAAAGTTTTTCTTTGGGTTGATCTTTGAATATTTCAGAAAAATTAAAGCTCATAAAATTTTCTCCTTTTTCTCTATAATGTGTCAAAGTTAACGTGGCAGTATCCCCCTGGATTCTTGTCCAGATATGCCTGATGATACTCTTCTGCCTCATAAAAACACTTGAGTTTTTCGACTTCTGTAACTATAGGATTTTCATAATCAGCACCTTTACTTTCAACGATTTTATCAATAATTTCTTTTTCGTTTTCATCAAGGTAATATATACCACTTCTGTACTGTGTACCTATGTCATTTGACTGTCTGTTTCTTTGAGTAGGGTCTACTATTTTAAAAAATATCTCAACAATTTTCTCAAGACTGAGAATTGTTTTATCGTATACAATTTTTACTGTCTCTGTATGGCCAGTTGTTCCTGTACATACTTCTTCATAAGTTGGATTTTCTTTTGTTCCATTGGCATACCCGCTGATTGACTCTTTTACGCCGAGTATTCTGGAATAATACGCCTGTATTCCCCAGAAACAGCCTCCTGCTATATATATTTCTCTGAGGTTTTCTTTCTTGAATTCAATCTTCGTATTAGGGTTTTGGGGTAGTAAAGATTTCATGTTTGCCTCCTTAATATTAATTTAAAGAAACCCGCAGCTAAATGCTGCGAGTTAAGTATGTCTTATTTGATTTATCCAAAAAGGGTAAGAAGTACGCCGGCTGCAACTGCTGACCCTATTACTCCAGCCACGTTTGGTCCCATTGCATGCATAAGAAGGAAGTTTGATGGATTATATTCTCTTCCGACTTTGTTTGATACTCTGGCAGCCATAGGTACTGCTGAAACCCCTGCCGATCCTATAAGTGGATTTATCGGGTCTCCCTTTGAAAACTTGTTCATTAATTTTGCAATTATTACTCCTGCAGCTGTTCCGATTCCAAATGCAACAACTCCCAGAACTATTATTTTTATAGTTTCAAGCTTTAAGAACGTTTCAGCATTTGCAGTTGCTCCTACTGATACTCCAAGAAGTATGGTTACTATATTTATAAGTTCATTTGTTGAAGTCTTGCTTAAGCGGTCTGTTACACCACTTTCCTTAAACAAGTTTCCAAGCATAAGCATTCCAACAAGTGTAGCTGCTGGCGGAAGTATAAGTGAAACTATTATAGTTACTGCTATAGGGAAAATTATTTTCTCTTTTTTGCTTACTACGCGAAGCTGTTTCATAGTTATCTTTCGTTCGTCTTCGGTTGTAAGCAGTTTCATTATCGGCGGCTGTATAACTGGAACCAGCGCCATATATGAATACGCGGCAACTGCTATTGGTCCCAGCAGATGTGGCGCAAGTTTTGATGTAAGTAAGATGGCGGTTGGTCCATCGGCCCCCCCTATTATTCCTATTGATGCTGCTTCTTGAGCTGAAAATCCAAGAATTATGGCCCCAAAGAAAGTAAAGAATATTCCAAACTGAGCTGCAGCTCCAAGAAGAAGGCTCTTTGGACTGGCAATAAGTGGAGAAAAATCAGTCATTGCACCTACTCCAAGGAATATCAGTGGAGGGAATATACCAAGTTTTGCACCTTGTGAGAGATAATAAACCAGACCTCCAGGTGTTTGTGTTTTCATGCTTGCAATCATTTTACCCTGCTGTGCCAGCTCCATCTGTCTTGTAGCCTCAGCTATATTTTCAGGCTGATGAAGACTAAGTATAGTATTAGGCAGTCCCATTACGTCTGCTAATGGAAGGTTTGCCAAAAGCATACCAAATGCAATAGGAATGAGCAAGAGTGGCTCAAATCCTTTTGCAATAGCCAGGTAAAGTAATACACAAGCCACTACTATCATTATAGCTTCTCCACCCGTGATATTTGCGATACCAGTGGATGAAATAAAGTCTAATATCAACTGACTCATGTGTTCCTCCTATTTTCTGTTTAGCCTATAACAACTAATACGTCCGAAGTATTAACTGATGCACCCTTTGTAACGTGAACAGATTTTACTGTTCCATCACATGGAGCAGGA
Source organism: Proteocatella sphenisci DSM 23131 (assembly GCF_000423525.1). Lineage (GTDB taxonomy): Bacteria > Bacillota > Clostridia > Peptostreptococcales > Filifactoraceae > Proteocatella > Proteocatella sphenisci. Next base: position 123,615 of record NZ_AUID01000002.1, read on the forward strand.
AGTTCATTTTCCATTTTCATTGCCTCAAGTATTACACATACCTGACCTGCCTTTACCGCGTCTCCTTCTTTAACCATTATGTCCAAAATAGTTCCTGGCATTGGCGATGTAACAGAGCCAGAGCCAGCTGCAACAGGAGCTGATCCTGTTTTTGGCGCAGACGGTGCAGGTGCCACTGTAGCTGGTGCTGCCGATTGCACTGCTGGTCTTTGAACTGCCGGTCTTGTCGCTTGAGAACCATCTTTTATTTCTTCTACTTCTACTTCATATGAATTTCCATTTACTTTAACATTGAATTTCTTAATCATTATATATTCCTCCAAGTATTTATAATCTACTGTTCAATTGTTCCAGCATTCCTGCGTTTGCCCACGAGCTCTTTTCATTTCTTGCTATGTTTTTGATTACAATCTTAGTTTCTCCAGAAGCGTAATACGAGCTTATAGCTGCAATCACTGCTGCAATCTCTTCATCTTTATTAATTATTGACCCACCAGAAATATCTGCAGGGTTCGCAGTATCTTCATTGTGGGATATTTTAACTTCTGATTCTTTGATTTTTTTAGGTCTGTCTGAAAGTGAAGCTGTCATAAATTTTATTGCAAACATTATTATGACAAGCACTATAACTACTATAGCCATAGAAAACAGCGTCACTATAAGCCCGCCTGTCATTTTCTCTGCGACAGACATCGAAGAAACATCAGAAGCCATCCGAGTTATTAATTCATTCATTATTATAATCTCCTGTTCTTACAGTGGAATATTTCCATGTTTTTTAGAAGGTCTCTGTTCTCTCTTTGTGCTTAGCATTTCCAGCGCATCGATAAGTCTGATTCTTGAGTGTGATGGCTCTATTATGTCATCTACATATCCTCTTTCAGCTGCCTTGTATGGTGTAGCAAACTCATCTTTATAATCCTGTATCATCTTGGCTCTTGTTTCTACAGGATTATCTGAGGCTTCTATTTCTTTACGGAATATTATGTTTGCAGCTCCATCTGGTCCCATTACAGCAATTTCTGCCGTTGGCCACGCGAATACCATATCAGCGCCAAGTTCTTTTGAACACATTGCTATATATGATCCGCCATAGGCTTTTCTAGTTATCAGTGTTATTTTTGGAACGGTAGCTTCACTGTAGGCATAGAGCATTTTTGCTCCATGTCTTATGATTCCGCCATACTCTTGTGATGTACCTGGAAGGAAACCTGGCACGTCTTCTATATTTATAACTGGTATATTGTATGAGTCACATGTTCTTATAAATCTTGCAGCCTTGTCTGAAGCATTTATATCCAGTGATCCGGCCATTACTTTTGGCTGATTTGCTATTATACCTACGCTCTGTCCATTTAATCTGGCATATCCTGTAACGATGTTCATAGCATAAAGTTCCTGATACTCCATAAAGTCGCCATTGTCCACGATTTCTCTGATTATGTTCTTTACATCATATGCCTTGCTTGGACTCTCTGGTATTATTTCATTAAGCAACTCAGAAAATCTGTTTGGATCGTCACTGCATTCGTATACTGGGGCTTTTTCAAGATTATTTGAAGGAAGGAATGAAAGCAGTCTTCTTACTTCCATTATTGCGGCTTCATCATCTGATGCTTTGTAATGCGCTACTCCTGATATAGAGTTATGAGTAAGCGCTCCCCCAAGTGCTTCTGAAGTAACATCTTCTCCTGTTACTGCCTTTATTACCTGTGGTCCCGTTATAAACATCTGGCTTGTCTTTTCAACCATAAAAATAAAGTCAGTTATTGCTGGTGAATACACTGCTCCACCGGCACAAGGCCCCATTATTACTGATATCTGAGGTATTACTCCTGATGATATTGTGTTTCTGTAAAATATTGCACCATATCCTTTGAGGGCGTCTACAGCTTCTTGTATTCTTGCTCCTCCTGAATCGTTCATACCTACACAAGGAGCTCCCATTTTCAGAGCAAGATCCATCACTTTACAGATTTTACCTGCATGCATTTCTCCAAGAGATCCTCCTACTACAGTGAAGTCCTGGGCATACGCATAAACGAGTCTGCCTTCAACTTTGCCGTATCCAGTAACTACGCCTTCTGCAGGGGCATCTGTGCTTGCCATGTCAAAATTAGTACATCTGTGCTTTACAAATGCATCCAGCTCTACAAATGTTTTCTCATCAAACAGCATTGTTATTCTTTCTCTCGCTGTCAGCTTTCCCGATGCGTGCTGTTTTTCAACTCTCTTTTTCCCGCCTGCTTCTTCAATTTTTGCTCTTTTTTCTAACAACTGTGTTAATTTTTCAGACATTTTTCCCTCCCGTTAAACTCTTTCACTTAGTTCTATTAATATTCCGTCTGTTGATTTGGGGTGACAGAATGCTATTTTTGCCCCACCTGCACCATATCGCGGTGTTTCATCTATCATTTTACAGCCTTTTGCTTTCATCTCTTCTATAGCTTCTTCTATATTATCTACTCTAAGGGCTATATGCTGTACGCCGCCTCTTCCGCCATTTTTTTCTATAAATTTGGCTATAGGTCCATCTTCGTGTGTAGACTCAAGAAATTCAAGTTCTGTATCTCCCACAGGGAAAAAAGCTACTCTGACTTTTTGTTCTTCAACTACTTCAGTTCCTTCGCACTTGATATTAAGTACATCTTCATAAAACTTTATAGTTTCATCAAGATTAGTAACTGCAATACCTATGTGATCTACTCTGTTTACGTTCATAATTCTCCCTTCAGCCCTCCATTGGCTATTTAACAAATATATTTTTATTGAGTTGATCTGCTTTTTCATAAGGATTTTCAAGTTCTTCTTGTAGAATACCTTTTTCAAATTCCTTATCAAGGATTTTTTCAAGCTTATTGTGAACAAGCTCTTTTATAAGAAGGACCATTCTTTCTTGTCTTTTGGCTGTTTTGGCATCGGTTTTTTCAAGAAATTCTCTGTGTAACTGGAGATTTTGTATAAGGTCTTCTACCCCTTCGCCAGTTTCTGCCACTGCCATTGAAACCGGAGGCCTGAATTCCCAGTCTTTTCTAAAGTCAATCATAGAATCAATTTCTCTGTAAGTCCTTTTTGCTCCGTCCTTGTCGGCTTTGTTTATTACAAATACATCTCCTATTTCCATAACTCCCGCCTTGATAGCTTGTATATCATCCCCAAGTCCAGGCACCATGACCATAAGTGTAGTATCTGCGGTTTTTACTATATCTACTTCGGACTGACCAACGCCTACAGTTTCTACAAATATGTAGTCGCAACCGTAGGCATCAAGTACAGTGATGGCACCTGAGGTCGCTTTGGAAAGCCCTCCCAGCGAACCTCTTGTACCCATAGATCTTATAAAAACATTAGGATTTACAGACAATTCATTCATTCTGATTCTGTCTCCAAGTATTGCACCTTTTGTAAATGGGCTGGTGGGGTCGATTGCTATGATTCCAACTTTGTAGCCTTTGTCCAGCATATACTTTGCCAGTTTATCTGTCAATGTGGATTTTCCTGCTCCCGGAGGTCCTGTAATTCCTATTATATGAGCTTTTCCGCCATGACGAAAAAGCTCTGTCATAGCCTCTGCATGTCCAGGTTTTTCATTTTCTACGAGAGTGATCATCCTGCTGCAGGCTACTTTGTCTCCACTTAATAATCTGTCTACAAGATCCATTTTACTGCTCCTATAATTCTCTTTTAAGATTTTTAGTTATAAATTCTATAGTTTCTCCTGTTGCAGTTCCTGGTGTAAATACTGCTGCTATCCCACTTTCTTTGAGCTCTGGAATATCTTCTTGGGGGATAACGCCTCCTGCTATTACAAGAGTTTCATCATATATGCCAGCGTTTTTCATAAGTTGAACTATCTTTGGCAAAAGATAGCCATGTGCTCCAGACAGTATGCTCATTGAAACTACATCTACATCTTCTTGTAATGCAGTTGCTACAATTTGCTCTGGAGTTTGTCTCAGTCCTGTATATATAACTTCCATTCCTGCATCTCTAAGCGCCCTTGCTATTACTTTTGCTCCTCTGTCATGTCCGTCTAATCCTGGCTTTGCCACTAAAACACGTATTGGTCTGCTCATTTTTTGTTTCCTCCACACATCTATATTATAACATCACTGATTGCTTATATTCACCAAAAATATCTCTCATTACCTGAGATATCTCTCCAAGTGTAGCGTATGCCTTAACCGCATCAACTATAAATGGCATTAGGTTTTCTTCTCCCTGACATGCTTTTTTTAGATCCGCAAGTGTCTGAGTTACTTTTTGGTTGTCTCTTTCTTCTTTGAGTGCAGCGATTTTACTTTTTTGTAATTCTCCAACGCTCATGTCAACTCTCAGCAATCCGGTTGGTGCAGGTTCTTCTATATTAAACTTGTTAACTCCTACAACTACTTCTTCTCCACTTTCTACCTTTTTCTGATATTCATATGCCGCATCCATAATCTCTTGCTGCATAAATCCTTTATCAATTGCGCTTGGTGATCCACCAAGATCATCTATTCTCTTTATTAATTCCATGGCCTGTTCTTCTATCTGTGAAGTTAAAGCCTCTACATAGAAAGAGCCCGCAAGTGGGTCTATAGTGTCTGCAACCCCTGATTCATGTGCAACTATCTGCTGAGTCCTAAGTGCTGTTCTTACTGCTCCTTCATTTGGGAGCGCAAGTGCCTCATCTTTTGAGTTTGTATGAAGAGACTGAGTTCCCCCAAGTACAGCCGCCATAGTCTGTATAGCAACCCTAACTATGTTGTTCTCAACTTGCTGAGCTGTAAGAGTAGATCCGCCTGTCTGAGTATGGAACTTTAACATCATTGATTTTTCTTTTTTAGCTCCAAATCTATCTTTCATGATTCTTGCCCAAAGCCTTCTTGCCGCTCTGTATTTTGAAACTTCTTCAAAAAGATTGTTGTGAGCGTTAAAAAAGAATGAAAGTCTTGGCGCAAAATCATCTACGTCAAGTCCTGCTTTTATGGCTGCTTCAACATAGGCTATACCGTTTGCCAGTGTAAATGCCACTTCTTGTACTGCTGTAGATCCAGCTTCTCTTATGTGATATCCGGATATACTTATTGTATTCCATAAAGGTACTTCTTTGGAGCAGTATTCAAATATGTTTGTTATTAGTCTCATTGATGGTGCCGTTGGGAATATGTATGTTCCTCTGGCTACGTATTCTTTAAGTATGTCGTTTTGTATGGTTCCTCTGAGCTTATCTGCAGATACTCCCTGCTTTTCTGCTACTGCTATATACATTGCCAGAAGCACTGACGCTGGTGCATTTATTGTCATTGAAGTAGATACTTTGTCAAGTGGAATGCCGTCAAAGAGTATTTCCATGTCTTTAAGTGAGTCAATTGCAACTCCAACCTTGCCAACCTCTCCTTGTGATATTTCATCACTCGAGTCATATCCCATCTGAGTAGGAAGGTCAAATGCTACAGAAAGTCCCGAAGATCCATTTTCTATAAGATATTTATATCTTTTATTTGATTCTTCTGCAGTTGAAAATCCTGCATACATTCTCATTGTCCAGAATTTCCCTCTGTACATTGTGTCTTGTACCCCTCTTGTAAAAGGATACTGTCCTGGCATTCCAAGGTCTTCACCATAATCAATATCTTCGATGTCAGCCGGAGTGTAGATTCTCTTTGCCTCTATTCCCGAGGTAAATTCAAACTTTTCTTTTCTTTCAGGAAATCTTGCAATAGATTTTGCCACTTTTTCTTCTTCCCATTTTTTTGTAGCTTCTTTTACTTCCTCGATCTTTGTTTTTTCAAACATGATAACTCCTCCATTTAGTAGACATTATATTTCTTCTTTTTCAAAGGTCTAATATACAATACATTTTATCAAATTATACTAAAAATTGCAACTTATCCGTCAAGAAAAATCGATTTTGCAAGTTTTTTTGTTCAGCCCTTCAAATATCATAAAAGTCAACTTTATTCGTTTCATATTATACCACGAATACATTGTATAATAAAAGATTCTTTACATTTGTGTTACTTGTATTTAATTGATTTGCTTTCTCTGATATAATGAAGCTTGGATGCAGACTAAAATTGGAAAAGGTGAAAATATGCAAAATAAAAAATCTACAATAAAAGATGTCGCTCAGGCTGCCAATATTTCTATAGGTACTGTAGACAGAGTAATGCACAACCGTGGAGGAGTTTCCAAAAAAACTGAAGAAAAAATAAAGCGTATCGCCGCAGAACTTAACTATAGCCCAAGTACCATTGCTCAGGCACTGGTATCACAGAAGAACAACACTAAAATCGCCGTTATATATCCTGATGCCGAGCCTCATTTCTGGAGTCAGGTCGAAAAGGGCATAAAGGATTTTGAAAAAGCATATTGTTTTTTTGGAGTGGAGCTCGTCATATACAAAACCTCCTGCTATGCAATTGATGAACAGATAAAAATTCTCGAAGAAATTAAGGACAGTGATATAAAAGCTGTGGTTACCATACCATACAATTCTTATAAAATTGATCCTGCCATAAATGCTCTAGTCAAAAAAGGTGTCATCGTAAACACATTCGTAAGTGATGCTCCCAACAGCAGACGCTCATCTTATACGGGACTTGATGATATATCTGCAGGTGTTCAGGCTGCCAACCTTATGGGACTCTTTCTTAAAGGTCAGGGGAAAATTGCTGTAGTCGGTGTTCACAGAGATGTCCTCTGCATTGAAAACCGTATCTTAGGCTTTATTTCAGCCATACACAAAGATTATCCCAGTATTGAACTTTTGAGAATATTCAACACCAGAATGCTCAGTGATGCTCATGAAAATCTTTATATAGATGAGATGATAGAACTTACAAATCATGTTTTAGATACCAATCCTGTGCTTAACGGAATATACGTAACTAACAGCATGACTGAACATGTTGCCAAAATAGTAAAAGAAAGAGGCAAGGGCTCTGATATAGTAATAATAGGCCATGAGCTTTCAAATGATATCAATTCCCTTATTGCTGAAGGCGTAATAGATGCTTCTATCTACCAAAATCAGCGAAAAGTTGTTTTTAATGCCCTAAAGACTACTTATAAACAGATCTCAAAACATCTCGAAGGTTTTGAACAGTATAATTATATTTTTCCAAATATAGTTACTAAAGATAATGTTAAATTTATAAAAGATATATACAATCACAAGGACGAAATTGATTAAAAGAAGGGTAATGACAATGAATAAAAAAATCATATCAATATTAATGGCCATGCTGGTCTTTACAAATGCCTCAGCTATGTCTGTATTTGCTGATGGCAAAAACACCGCGATCTCTTCAAAAGAAAATGCACTTATAACAAAAAAACAAGTTATTTCTATAGTCCCCCTGGATTCAAGGCCCTGTAATACTCAGTATCCTCAGCTTACGGGCGGAATAATGAATCAAGCCATATTGCTTCCCCCATCTGATATGCTCGATAATTATACTTCGCCTTCAGATTCAGAGTCTCTTTGGACCTGGATGCAAGAAAATGCAAAGCTCAGTGATCATATGATAATATTTACGAATCAGCTTTTTAATGGAGGCCTTATATCTTCAAGGAGTTATGTTAATTCTGACTCTATAAGCTATGATGTAAGTCGACTCGAAAAATTTGTACTTGATAATCCAGAGCTGAAAGTAACTGTTGTATCAATACTGCCAAGGCTTCTTCCAAGCCAGTTTGATATGTATTTTAAAAAATATCAGAAATCTCTGGCTTCATGGGGAAAACAACTCGACCTAAACTACACTATGCAAAAATCAGAACCGACGTTTCCCTCTGATGTGCCTGCAGAAATAGCTCAAAGATACAGAGACCTTTATACTTATCACGCCGATCTGACAACTGCCATCTCTGAAATGGCAGAAAAAGATATAATCAAAAACTACTATATAGGTCAAGATGACGGTGAACAATTTGCACCTTCAAACATAATCTATAGAAGTCTTTTGTCAGGATCTCATAAAAATGTCATAGTGCAAAAAGGCGCCGATGAGCTTACCATGATGATATGCGCATTGGAAAATCCTACGCCGCACGAGATAAATCTGGTATATACAAACCCCTCTCTTGTGAATACTTACCTTCCATATGAATCCGCTCCACTTAATGAAATTGTTAAGGAAAAGCTTTCAGTACTAGGAATAACAGTAAACCCAGAGGCAAAAGACACCCTTATAGTTCATAATGACCCGCTTCATCCTGAACAGGTTGCCGCGCTAATTCCTGATGTCAAAAGTGGTTATATAGCAGTTGCCGACGTTTCATATACTAACAGGGGAGATGCCAATCTCAAAGATCTTCTTTTTAAGAAGGATTCGCTCAGCACTATAGATGCATATTCCGGCTGGAATACAGCTGCAAACACAATAGGAACCGTTCTGTCTCAATATATTGCAACCGAATATCTAAAGCTCAACTACGACAAACTTGAGCCATCCACTGTAACAGAATCCTTAGATTCACTTATGAAGTTCAAATATGTAAGGCTTGCAGAGGATATAATATATCAGGGGACAATGGTAAATAACATGAGAACCATATTTACTGCCCGTGACATGAGAATGGCAAACGGAGATCTTTATTCAGATAGAAAATATGAAGCAGAGCAACTCCTCAACGAATACGCCTTTAAGTATGTTTTTGAACTTAATCAAATATTTCGAGGATCTAATTATATACACCTTGGAGAAAGAACAGTAGAAACAAAGTATAATTTTGTAAACTCAACTTTCACATATCCATGGCACAGAACATTTGAAGTACTTGTCAGCACAGTATTCTCAAAATAAATTGATTTTGAAAGGAATAGAAATGAAAAAAGCTAAAGTAATATCCATAATGATTTCAATCTTATTATTTACATCAACATCCTTCGCTTATGCAGAAGACGCTTTATTTAATGTTCCAAAAGATGAAATAATCACAGAGCTTAATACAGATCCCGAAACAGAAGAAACGCCGCCAATCGTGGAACCAGTTCCAGAAACTCCACTTCCAACAGATGGTGTAATGAAATATAAAGTCGTAAAACTGATACTTAGCAGTGACAGCGCATATGTAGATGGTAAGAAAATAAAGTTAGATACTCCGGCAGAATCTATTGATGGCAGGACCTTCCTTCCTCTAAGATTCCTATCTGAGAATCTGCTTGAGGTCAATCCAGCATTTGACAGTGCTAGCAAAACAGTCAAAATAATTAAAGATGGCAAGACCGTATCGCTTACAATTGGAAAAAAAGAAGCCTTTGTGAATGGAGAAAAAGTTCTTCTTGACGGTGCACCCATAGTGAAAAACGGTTCCACACTTCTTCCTCTTAGATTTTTTGTAGATAACTTTGACATGAGTATAAGCTATGACCCTGCAAAAAAAGAAGTCGCTATAAAAAAATCACTTAGGATCAACAATCTTCCAATAGCTGATTTTGAATTTGCAAATTCAACCTATATAGCAGGTCAAAAAATAGAATATACAGATAAAAGCTCAGATCCCGACAAAGATGCTATCGTTGCACATGAGTGGATGACAAGCCTTGATTCTGTAAAAAAATCAGCCGATATAAATGTACTACTTGCAAAAGCACCCGCTGGAGAATATGAAGTTAAATATCGTGTTCAGGATTCTCAGCTTGACTGGAGTAATTGGGTATCTAAAACTCTTGTAATTGAGAAAAATGAGCCCCCTGTAATTAATTCAGTTAGCGTTTCGACAGCTGCTCCAGGCCGTGGCGAGAGCTTTAACCTTACTTTTGATTATTCCAATGAAAAATGGGAGTCAATTGCAAAAGAAGAATGGTCCTACAGACATCAAACTCAAGGCCCTTCACAGGCAAAAAAAGAAAAACCATCGAGAATATTCACTACGGGCGATTACGTTGTAACACTCAAATTAACCGATGCTTATGGAAATGTTAGTGAAGCCTACGAAAAAATGCTGACAGTTTCAGACAAAATTGTTCAGACCCAGTTTGAATATATTTCTACATCTGACCCAGTAAATTCAGAGCTTGAAAATTATAACAACAATGATTATAACAAAGTGTTCCAAACTATGTCAGATGTTAAATATATAGATATTGCAGGAACTCTTATCATGAGTGATTCTCCCGAAAACGTCTACGATTACGGAATTCTATACCAGGAATCCACTGATTTAGATGGAAGAATACTCCTTTACCACGTAAATAAAATGCCATCTCCTCGTAATTCAGGAGCGGGAATACTGATTACAGTTGAAAATACAGATCAGGTTCCTGTAACATTCAGCCTTGAAAAAACTGGAATGAAAGGGCCTTCTACCGATCCACTTGCAGTAGGTACCAAAGTACTTGAAGCGCATTTCTCCCAAAATAACACTTATGGTGCATATGACATAAAACCAGGAGAAAAAGCTGCAGTATATGACTCAAGAGGCGTAATAAACTGGAAGCCAGATCATCTTGTATCTATGCTCAGCGAATACAAGACAACAGGAAAAGTTAAAATAACAATTTACAGCATTGGCCCTGGTACAGGAATGAATCATCTCGACCTTTTGACTTATCTTCCAAGAGACCAGCACCCAAGAGGTACATTTGATATAACTCACAGAAATCTAGCTGTGGATGTACCCGCAAACATAGCAACTTCTATAGTGCTTGGCGGAAAAGAATCAGAATGGATAACAGGAAATGATGGAATCACTAACGAGTCTGTTATAAACAGAGGAAATTACGGTGTAGAATACAGAGTAAGCATGACACCTGAGGAAGATACCCTGGTATTTTTAAACTCGCGAGGAGGCCCTTTTAAGGGTATTGTCGGTTGGATAGATGGAAACCCAAGATACGTCAACTCTTATTACATGACCTCTGCCGCCTATGTTGGCAAAATACAGGCCGGACAGACATCCACAATGCGCTACATGCTCCCTAATGGATCTTCGGCTCCAGTAATAATTGGATTCGTACCGCAGGCCCAGTGGAAAGCATAAAAAATAAAAATTAATTTTGAAATAAAAATATATAGCAAAAGAGTCAGGTGCGAATTTAAATGCACCTGACTCTTTTGGTTTTTCAGTAGCCTTATATAACTAGCGACAATACTGAGTACTCCCTAGTTATCGCAGTTTCCTTTTCCTTATTTAAAATTTTAAGTTTCACCTTACAACCGACTGTAACAGTTTCACTTTTCACCGTTTTTATAATCGCCTCATAAGAAACTTCCACGCCCTTGTTTTCATAGTATTTTGAAGACACGAGATCATTAAAGATTTTTGTGCCGCCTTCGTCCTTTTGGCCATCATAATTTCGCTTGATTTTTTCATCTACAGTTTCATATACTATACTGTGTTCTTGATTTACAAGCGTCAATGTGTCGCCAGAACCACTTACCTTAGTAACCTCGATGCTGTTCGCCATTTTTATGTCATTAATAATCTCTGCAGAAATATTGTCAGCAAACATTCCCATCTCAGATAGATCCTTGGTTTTGTTGATACTATTAAGCGTAGGAAACATAATTACAATTACAGTTATTGAAATTATGGAAAAAATGAGCATACCAACCATTATTTCAACAAGCGATATTCCTTTGTTATCTTGTGCTAATTTTTTTATTCGCATAAGCTCTCCTGTTAATTAGTTAGGTTTAAATGCCACAATTCCATTTTCATTATATACATTGTATTCAATCTCCACTTTTTCGCTTTCTGGAATAATTTCATCTATCTTAAAACTAATCTTACTGTCTTTACCCTTTACGTAGTCGCCTTCAATTACCTTATTAATCTGAGTCCGAAAAGCATTATCCGCCTCATAGGAGGTGCTTATAATATTAAGAGAACTGGTTATCATTGCGTAGGCTCCAGCCAGCAATACAGCCAGCATCAAAAGACTAACAATCCCCTCTATCAAAGTTTCGCCTCTGTTGTTATTTAGTTTTTTCAATTTTAACCAGCCTCCATTCTCCGAATTCGTCTTGGTTATTGATATCGATAATTTCGGCCCTGTCATAAATCTCTATGTTTTCACAGACGTAGGTAGAATTAACACTAATGCGCTTGTTGCCATACTCAACATTTGTGCGAACTACCGCCTCTATATTCATTTGGAGAACAGACGGCACTCTGAGAGCTCCTGGCACTTGTGCACTTTCTTCAGTACCTGCAATTTCTGGTATTTCCGGTATCTCTGGCGTAAAACTAAAGCTAGATACCAGAGATTTACTCTCTGCTGTAGGCAGAATTTTTGCCGTCACGGTGTACGTCGAAGTCTGAGGCAGTCCTGCAATAGTAATTTCCTTAGGCTCATTCCATTCTAAAGGATCAAAGTCCGTAGGATGAGCAGGGTTTTCACCCGTAAAACCTCCGTTAGCCGTGCTAATTACTATCTTTTTACCCAAATCACCCTTAATAGCCGAAGTCACTGTTTTTATTAGAGAGTCTGAATACAGGTCAGCCTTTGCAAGAGTTTGGCTGTCAGTAGATGCACCGGCGGCGGCTGAAGATGCTACCAGCACAGACACGCCTATGGTCATTACAAATAGCAAGGTGCAAAGAACGAATATTATTGAAGCCCCCGAATCTGATTTCAGAGTTTTATTTATGACGTTTTTTTGCATATCCGCCGCCTTTCTTTAATATTTTTTTGATTTTAGATTTTTAAGTTTTCATTTTCTAGTTTTACATTTTAACTATTCTGCAGTCGGGAATGTTTGTGGAGGTCTTATTCCCGTAATGAATGGGTAAGGGTATGGATTTACAGCCGCAGACCATTCATACCAGTTTATTATTTTAAAAGGTATGGAATCACTCGCAAATTCTTCACTAAATAATGAAGTAGATTTTGCTATACCAACAGTATCGGTCCCTGTCACAACGTTGTAGGAATCTCCAGATAAGAAATACGCATCGGTGATACTGTTTTTTATATTTTCTTTGACTTTATTAACTGCAACTATTGGGTATATTTTTGAATCTTCAGAAGGAGCTACGGCCAGATACAATACTTTATCTATTTCACCACTGTTAATCCCAGTTATCCCACCTATATTAGTTTTCTCTCCGCTAGCTTTAATTGGAGATTCCTCATTTATAGAAATAATGTAAACATTTTTTATGCTTCCGCTGTTAGTTCCTGATATTCCTCCTGCATTTTTAGTGATACCCGAAACCAAACCACCATTTATAACCGGTGTTTCCACTGCAACATTTTGGATTGTACCACTGTTTTCTGCTGCAATGGCTCCTATGTTTAGTATTCCATTCGTTCCAGTACCATTATAGATTGGATTTAATATTCTCAGATTTTCTACAGTTGATCCTTTTATAATGCTCTGGAATAAGCCTACATTCGAACTTTCGTTTCCAGTTATATCCAGACCTGAAATTGACCTTTTGTTGCCATCGTAACTCCCTGCAAATTCGCCGCGAACTACAGAATCTGATATTGTTGCGAAAGATTTTGAAGTAGTTACATAATTTGCAAAATCAAGATCAAGCTCTTGTATGAAATCCCTTCCAATTGTCCTGTTTTCAGTACTCCCACCCAATACTACTGCCTGTGTAAGTCTTGAAATATTATCCAGATGTCTTGGAGAACGTATATAATAAGCTTCTTTTACTAATTTGAGTGTTGATTTGTCAATATTTATATCATCGTACTTTATTTCTTTTGGAAACATTGAATCAAAGTAAATGTCTCTACCAGATGTAGCTCCATCATAAGTATTGCATCCAATCAGTCGATTTAGTTTGTTATCTTCTTGGTTTTTCAAATTTTGGGATGAATTTTTTGTATCTTCCGATAACATAGTGTGCACTCTTATTTTATTATAACCCAAGCCACCATTTGCCTCACTAAGCATATCCTCAGTTATATATATACGGCTTATCCCATCATCTCCACTTATAGGCTCAGCATCTAAATAAAATGTTTTGTCATTAATTAGAATTCTATATATTCCTTTCTTACCAATATCGACACAATAACCATCTTCAACCACAAGCTTATCAGTTAAAAGATTATCTTGAGCATTGCCATTAATATCGATGTTATAATAGCCAAGTTTGCCGTCATTATATTTTTCATAATAGATAAGTGTAGCATCATATTCTGAATCAATATATTCCCAAGGCGTTATATGAGGATTCTTGTAATTAACACCCGAATAATTAAACAATGTCAACTGTGGGTAGATGTAAAAACTATCCGGACTCGATGTAAATACTGGGTAATTTTTAGCATCTCCAACTTTATAGACACGGTAACTATCATCCAAAGCAGGGAAAAGGCTAAGATATTTCTCGCTTGTTAATTCTTTATTGTTTCTTAAATTTGCCCTGGACTCCCAAGTCTGGAAATTATCTTCAAGCTCTTTAAGCTTACTATATCCATTTACTTTGGCTTTTACATCCCATAGTTTCCCTACTATAGCAACCGGCCTATATTTATCAGCTGCAAGTGAGTATGAATTTTCAAGAATTGTATTGCTATAAGCCGGCAGTGCCATTATAGCTCCAGCAGCTGAGTTTAAAGCTGAAGTAACATTACCAGAAAGATAACCTACATTATAGCAATTTTTAATAGATGTTCCATCTGTTTCTCCGGCAATCCCTCCTATACGAATTGGCTGAGTACCCGAAAAACTTGTCTGCACTAATTCTCCAGAACTGTTTCTCTCTATATTTATTCTTCCCGTGTTATAACAGCTTATAATCTGAGAACCAGTAGCGGGATAACCTACTATTCCTGCGACCCAACCATTAACAAGTTTTATACTTCCAGAATTATAGCAACCTATTATATGCTCAGTTATATCTCCAGGAGATGGCTTATTGTATCCCTTCAGATATGACACCTGAGGTGTATTATCTCTTAAACCCACAGCCCCCGCAATTCCTCCGACAGCATACGGTGAACCCATATTAGTTTTATCTGCCGAATTGTACCATGCGTCTATTTTTGCAATATTCGTGCACGCTATTATTTTTGATTTCCCATACACAAAACCAACTATTCCGCCAATACGGTTCGTAGCCCATTCGCCATCATAACCTTTATCCTGATGGCATTCAATTGTAGTCTTTTGATCTTCTGTTATGCCTTTTATATTATTTGAATTTGTTCCTACTATACAATTTGTGATTTTAGAATCTGGACCAGCACTCTGCCCTGCAATTCCACCATGGTTGTGTCCATACCCATTAAGTTCATTGTCACTTTCTTTGGTATTTTCCTTTTCCTTCAAACTGTAACAAAATGTAGAACCAGTACTGCCGTTTTCGTCTGCAAATAAGCTATGTTTGTATTCGTTGTATACCTGAACATTATCAATTATCCCAAGGTTGGTATTTGTTACTATTCCTCCACCTCGGCCATTTTTATCATATCTGATCTGCGGATCTACAAATTCAATATTTTTTACAGTAGTTCCTTTTTTTACAGTTCCAAAAGCTCCTCCTGTGTTTAAAGCATATGGAGCAGTGGATCCCTGACTTTTAACATTCATAACAAGGTTATATATACGGTTTCTTTTTGATCTTTCATCTGATCCAGTTACTGGAATCGAATTTGGTTCATCGCCATAATATTTACCATCATTATAATATACTCCTGCGTCATAGTCACTTATGAGCTCTGAAATGATGTTGTTTGGAATTTTGGCTTTATTGTCGTTATAACCAGTTTCCCAGTTATAAATCGGCATGCCATCGATTACAGTTTTTCCGTCTGCTCCACCAAAATTTATATTTATAGTTTGTTTTAAATTATACTTAACTGGTTTTGATTCATATTTAGTAACAGTTGTAATTTTTATTACGTTAGTTCTATATTCTGTTTCGGAAATAAGTTCCCAGTATGAGCTATCTTTTTTAGCAACATTTTTTGATAATTTTTTAATTTCATATCTGTGAATTTCTGTTTCAACCTTAAAGTTTTCAGTAACTTCAGTAACCGTCTCCTTACCATTTGAATCAACTGTTATATCTGTAGATAAGATTTCACTAACGTTATAAGCAGGCACTATTTTATAATCAAAATCTCTTTTTCCATAATACGAAGTACTGTCATTGTAACTATCTTCAAATTTGAAAGTTGAAGGGCCTCTTACTGGACTGTCCTCTGAATTTCCATAAGGAAACTTAGTTGATATTTGATTTAGATAAATCTTATTTTGTCTTGAAGGTTTAACCTTGTAATAATTATTTTCATTATTTTTACTCGTGCTTGTAGATGTTTCATTGCCGGTTTCCTGTTTAACATTGAGTACTTGCCTCGGAGAACGAAGCTCCAGTGTTTTTTGAGGCAAAGGTGTACTTGCTATAAAAATCTGCTTTGCAAATAATGGATTAAAATATATATTTTCGCCAGTATCTATACCAGACAAAATGTTTGCAAAGCCATTAATTCCAGCATCCGAAGATGACGATACCTCTATTTTTACAGGATTTACCCCACCTTCAGTAAACTTTGTCGTATCAATTAATTCTTCTACTTCACTAGGCTTGAGTTTTATTACATTTCTATTATCATAGACTTCAGTGAATTTGTCTATTACCTTATTTTCATCACTATCAAACCTCAAATAATATTTTCCACTTGACATCAGTTCAACAAGATATCCTTCTTCTACAACGGTCAAGTCAGGGTTGTACTCAAGCGAATCTGCTCTTGTATTTTTGTCAATATAATAGAAATAACCAAATTTACCATTTGAATATTTTTCGTAATATTTAAGTGAATTTGTTAGAACTGGCCAGTCGAAATAGTGATTCATTCCTATAAGCTTTGGAAAAGGATATGCCTGCCCCTTTAAAACTACAGTCTCTTTTGTATTAACAATTGTAGCACTCTCCCATATTTCTGGGTCCAATTTCCCAGCCTCAATACCAATAGCCTTGGCTAATTCTCCAGATGTCATACCAACTCCTTGAGAAGCATCGGAAGCGTCATTATACCCATTACCTTTAAGATAATAAATATTAGTTTCATTATTTTTGTTTCCAGTTCCTATTGTTGGTCTAGCGTTTGGGCCCACCGCCGTAGTATAAGCATTACTAATCATGCCTTTGTTGGTTCCTACAATCCCTCCCACGCCATTAGTATTGCTTTTAGCTACAATAATTGGAGATGAATATATTCCTGCTTCACGATAAGTTGAGTTGAAATATACATTTTCAATAGTTCCGTTATTTTCCCCAACAACTCCACCCATTGATTTTCCAGATCCTGTGTCATTATTTTTAATTACAACATTTGAAAGCTGGCAATTTGATATTAAGCCTCCTTCGGAGACTGTACTTGCAATACCTCCTAAATACTGCTTCCCTTCAAAATATGACTCAAGAAGAATTACATTTTGAACCTTTCCGCTTATTTCAGAAAAAAGGCCTATATTTTTTGCTGAATTTTCGCCATAAACTCTGACATTTTTTATATATTTTTTATTTCCATCATAACTACCGCTAAACGGTCCATCAGAAAAATTAGAGCTGTTTCCATTTTTTTGTTTACCTTTAACAATTGACTCATTTTTAGATATTCTTGTCTTTGAATCCAAAACATATTCTTTTTTAACATAATTTACACTCGCTAATTCTCTCGCATATATCTTAGCTTTTTTGTCAATTGTAAGTTCGCTGTCTGATTTTTCATAAATTCCAAAATCTATATTTATCGGTTGCACAAAATTCTTATCATCGGCATTGTCTACATTGTCAAGCTGACGAGGAGAACGAACATTGTATCCTCCTTCAGCAACCGTTGGTGCAAAAAGCGGATTGAATGATGTTTTAAGTATCTCGGTGCTCCCCTTTATAAGCGTTATATCCATAACAGATGCCCCATTTGCTTGACTTTCTAGTATAGAATTATTTAGGAACAATCTCACATAAGGCTTTACTTTACCGTCTATCTCTTTAGTAAATCCCACGGGACTTAAATTTTGAGTGTGATTTATTATGTTGTCATTCCATTTCCAATCGCTACTTGTTAATGTGCGCACACCTACATTAACTTCATATCGGGCATTCGTCTTGAAATATTCCAGACAATAACCATCATTTATTACAGTTATGTCTTTCCCGTCTTTTTCTAATGATTCAGAAGTACGAATTGGCTCCTTAGTACTATTTGAGTATCCCCATGTGTTATCTGAATAAAGTTCATAATATGCTAAGCTTGCAACGCCACCATTTTCGTCTACAACTGGCCAATTTTTTGTAATATCAGAATCCTTGTACGGCAATTCAAAATTATATGGATATGGATATTCTACTAAAAACGATTTGTCTAAAGTATTTGTTATTCCTTTTGTGTTTTCCCAGCCACTCCACAATTCATTCTGATAAATAGTTTTAGTAGACTCCGGTGTTCCGATGTTTGACTCAAGAATATTGTAGGAATTGTCCGACGGAGCAGTTATAGGAGTTGGCCTTATCGCCTCTCCTGAAAGATATACTGCGTCCTTTACAGTCCCTGAATTTACACCTGCAATCGGCGCTATTTTTTCGCTGCCACTTGCTCCAAACTTAGGTGCAACAGCAAGATACATAACTCTATCCATATTAGCAGAGCTTTGACCTGCAATACCACCTGTGTGTGTATGATTTGAAACATCAGATATTGCTACTGCTTCTGATGATGCTGAAAGAACTACTACATCACTTATTTTACCGCTGCTGCTGCCAACAATTCCTCCAACATAATAGCCAGTTCCTTTTACCAGAGTCGCTCTATCCTCATTCTTATTTATTAGATTAAGTTTGGATAATACTCCACTGTTTTCTCCAATTATCCCACCTATACTGCTCCCTGAACCTTGAACCATAGGTTTGTCCGTGGTTATTAGATTGTTATTTTGCACAGTAATCATAGAAACCTGTCCGCTATTTGAACCAGCAAGTACACCTACATTATTGTGCCCTTTAACTGATGGATTCATAATACTGAGTCCTGTTATTACACCCTTTGGCCAGTCAAGTGGGGTTGACCCTTGTACTGCTCCAAATAAACCCACGTTATCAAATGACGCTATTTTGCTCACATCAATGATTAGATTGTTTATAGCGTAAGTTCCTTTATCATTTCTTCCAAAATATTTTCCCTTAAAAGGTGTGTCCTTAGTTCCAATCGGCAAGAAATTAGTAATTTTTGTTTCAGTACTGCTTCCCATATCAATATCATTCAGCTGACGGAAATCTCCACCCAGTTTGTATCTTACGTTATTAAGATGACGTGCTGATTTTATATAATCTGTAGTTTTAATTTCATGTGAAAAATGCGAATGCTGAATAGACAGAGACTTTGCGTCTATGCCCGTGCCCACTATTCCCGCTCTTATATTTTGTGGGTCTATTTTTAGCCCTATGCTACTGCTTTGATCTAGCATGTTGCCATTAACATAGTCCAAAACCCATATGACTTTAGAGTAACTTATTCCATCTTTATTGAATGCATTTTTTGTCAATATGACATTTGGTATTAGAGTGCTTTCAAGTTTTTTTATTGATAATGATTCTGTTTCATAATCCTCAAGTGCCTTAGTTTTTAAAACTTCTCCCTTATCAGAAAGTACTTGAAATTTAAATTCTTCATCTTCTGTCAGCAGTTTATCTGGTATCAACGCCTCGGCATAGAGTACATTTTCATATTCAACAACTTTACCATCAGAACTAATCGTATCAAGCGGAGTATTTTTTCCATCTCTTATATTTATAATTACACTTTCATTACTCGGTGGAAGCATTCCAGTTTCTTCTATTCCGCAATATCCCTGTCTTCTTTCATCAGCAAATGAGTATGGTCTCCCTCCGTTTACACTCATATATTTGGATATATTATCTGCTTCTGGTTTTTCATATGTAAAGTCCAGGCTTTCTTCTTCGCTGTAAAAAACTGACAGCACAAAGCCTGTGGTCTTATTGTATTCTATTAAAATAGCATTGTTTAGGACGCTTTTATCTTGGATAACGCTGTCCAGAAAATCATATACTTTTCCCGAATCAAGGCCCTGGGGCTTACTTATATAAACAATATTTGCTTTTTCACCTTCAGGCATGACTGTAGGTAAAATTGGTACTGAATTAACCTCAGCAGAAACTTTGCTTGCAAATTCCGAAGGTTTTACAAAGGTTGAATCTTTACCAAATTTTACGTCCGCCTCCGCAGAGGTCATCGAAAAATCTTCTAAAGTATTGTTTATCTTTTTTTCTGTTAACTGATCCTGAGCTGAAATATATATTGTTTTTGCTATATTCATTCTCTTGGTCTGGTTACCGCTTTCGATATAACCTATAAAGGTTGGTATTGCAAATGCTGCAAGCATAGCAATAATAGTAGTTGTCACCATTATTTCTATTAAAGTGAATCCCTTATCTTTATTTCTATGTTTACGCATATGTTTACCCCTCGATTAAATAATAAATTGCCCCAATACAAAAGTATTTTTATCTATTGTCTACTGCCTGTCTTTGATTTGATTTTACTATAATCCAAATATTCCCAGATATATCTTTATGATTTCATTGCCATAGAGTAGGGCTGCATAAACGCCTATACATATATAAGGCCCAAACGCTATATGCGCTCCTCGTTTGCTTTTTCCGCTCACAAGGAGATATACTGCATACAATCCTCCAATAAGTATTGCTATAAACATTGCAAGCAATGTGTTGGCCCAGCCGAGCATAAACCCGCATACGGCTATAAGCTTTACATCGCCTCCTCCAAAACTGTCTGCTACCAGCTGATTTAACAGAATCATGGGCAAGCTTGCTGCAAAAAAACCGATTATTCTGGATAAAACACTGATGTCGCTTTGGATGAAAGTCATGCATATAGCTAGAGGTATGAGCGTAATTACGAGTCCGTTTGGTATGGTCATAGTATCAAAGTCAATCATCGTTATAGCAATCAGAATTGCTGATACAATAAATATACACACTGATATCATCGTAAAACCTTTTGCCATAAATATACTCAATGCAATCAGTCCTGTAAATATCTCTACCAGTGGATACCTGATTGATATTTTGGATCTGCAGTTTCTACATTTTGCCCCAAGAACCAGGTAGCTCACTACAGGTATGAGATCGTAATTTTTGATTTGTTTGTTGCATTTAGGGCAATACGACCTACCTTTTGCGATTGATATCTCATTTGGAACTCTGTATATTATAACGTTTAAAAAACTCCCTATGCAGGCTCCGTACACAAATATTATAAAATACAGCAATACATTTATAAAAACCACCATTTTATTCTCCCGTGTTAAAAAATCTATTTAAATTCTGTATTAATCATATTTATCTTTATTTTCACGCTGTGAGTCTGCTCTCCTGGCGCATCACCTGTTGAGCTTGTAAATGAACTTGTAAAACCTTCTACAAGAAGATAAGGAACGCTGTTTATGTTGTCTATGAAACCGAACATGCTCTGCTTGCTTCCCTTAAGCATTAGATTGACCTCTGCTGATCTGGTATAAATTAGTTCTGCCGGTTCTACTGCCGCTGTTTCTACAGCTGTAGCTTCTCCTGCTGCAACTTCACCTTCTGCTGTTGGCGCTCCTGGAATTTTTTCCAAATCAATTTTATCGTATGGCGCACTTTCTATAGCAAGCGCTACAGGTTTTAGTTTATTTTCTATACAAAGTTTGGTAATAAGGTTGTCTACTCCCTCATCATTTAAAAAAGTGCTTATGTTTTTTGGATTTTTACCTATTTGCGCCATAAGTCTTTCAGTTTCAAGTTTTGAAGCTTCAAGGCTTGCTATAGTTGCTCTTACATCAACTTCTTTTATCTGAATTTCTTCGCTTTGAACCTTAAGTTCTGCCATTTTTTCATATGTTGGAATTATGATATATTTTCCACCAACAATTAAAACAAGCATTATAGCGAGCAGATACAGGAGACTTTTTTCTCTATCTGAAAGCTGCGTTTGTATCATTTTGGGTTTCTGTATTTTCTTAGTTTTGCCTTTATCCATTGATTTCACCCGCTTTCAAAGTTGCTACAGCAGTAAAGGAATAGCCCATACCTAAATTTGTCCCCGAGTTTACATCGGTCTGGATTGCTGAGGCGCTGTAGCCCTTATAGGTTACATTGCTGAACAGACCTATTTTGTAAAGATTAGTAACAAACTCAGAGCAATCAAGCTCACTTTTCGTAGTTCCCGTAAGGCTTATAGTCTTTTCTGTAGAATCATATGACATGGTCCCCAGTGAAACTTTGGTGCCTGCAATTGAAAATACGTTATCTATATCTCTTTTGTCTAAAACTTTATAGTTTTCCAGATCTTTTTCCGAAAGCTCTGCCTGTGTAATTATATTGTTCAGATGAACATTTTTTGCCTGAAGCATTTGTGCTTCATTTAATTTATTTACAGTGACAGGATCCTCCAGATAAGCTGTCGCCGTCTCTATCTGATTGTTAAGGTTTTTTATATTGACGCTCATAAAAACATACCCTGTGAGCGTCGCTGCCACAAGAAATGCAATAACAGACAGTTTAACAATCGAACCGCTGGATATTTTTTGCACTTGAGTAGCCTGTTTGTAGGCTTCGACCAGATTTATATCCTGCTTACCTTTGAAAATTCCTGCCAGCGGATGAAATAGAGCAGCATTTGTTTCTGCATCTTGATTTGGTGCAAGCAACATCTCTTCTATCCTCGTACCTGATTCATATCTTTGTGTATATGTTTTCAGTTTTTCAGTTTTTTCTTTTCCCAGCCCAATATAATAACTGGCTTTTATTTCATATGCAGATTTTTGGGACTTACTGAATTGAAGCATTGATGATAATTTTGAAAAAATCTCATTTATATATTCTTCGCTCTGCGGATTGCTCATAAGCCTGTTTCTATTTGAAAGTTTATATTTCCCGTTTTCAAAGAGAAAAGAAATAAGATTTTCTCCTGCTATTATATTTAAAATAAATGAACTGTTGCACAAATCTTTTTGTGAGTTAACAAATTTTGTAATGGCATTTGTGACAATGTCTATTCTTGATATCTTGACATCTATTTCCTTAAACATATTAAGGTAACTCTCAATAAGGCTTTTGGGCACTGCACACCCGAGCACCGAAGCGCCCTCTTTTCCACTTATTACATTTACGTCATAAATATATTCGTCTTTTACATCCTGCACTCCCAGTTCATACTTAAGGACTTCTTGTATCTGTTTCTTGTTAAGCGTTGGAAGTTCAAGCTTTTTTGCGAGTATTCCGCTGCTGTCGATAAGTACGGTCGCATCCTTGAGATATTCCTTGTGCTCTAAAAGATGCCTTTGTATCTCTTCTTTGTTTAATATCGTTCCGTTTATAATGCTTCCTCTGCTGAGTTTTACGTTTATATGGTTTTTTATGTTGAAATTTCCATCGTGCACAGCGCTGACGATTTGTATAGCATCATTGTTTATATAGATTATATTTTGCATATAGCTTCCCCTTATCCTATATTATTGTACATTGTGAGTATTGGTAACATTACAGACAGCATAATGCCCCCTACTATAACTGCCATGGAAACTATCATTATCGGTTCAATCAGTGTAAGCAGCCTTGTTGTTGCGGCATCGGCATCATGGTCAAAGGAATCTGCTATAGAGTTAAGCATCTCATCGAGTTTTCCGGTTTCTTCACCTATATATATTACCGCAGTAAGTTTTGGATCAAAACCTTCTACAGACTCTATGGCAAACGAAAGCGGGTTCCCTGCTTTAATCTTGGAAATCATCTCGGGGAATTGAGCTTCTATATACCTGTTTCCCGTGACTTTTGCACTAAAGTTTACTGCATCTAAAAGTACCAGACCGCTGCTGTAAAGCGAACTTAGCGTCCTTGAAAAGCGCGCCGTATATATTATGGAAAGCAGCTTTCCTATTTTTTTCATTTTTACCTTCTGGTGATCAATTGCCATCCTTACCTTATCGACCTTGTAAAGTCTTACAAACATTACCCCAAGTAAGAAAAATGCAAGTCCTATGAATATACCATAGTCTCGAAGCGCCTGGCTTATACCTATCATTATTCTGGTTATAAGCGGTATTTCTATTCCTTCAAAAAGTTCGAAAAACTGAGGAAGTATAACGGTAAATACTATTATTACTACGATGATTGTAACGACAAAAAGTACCGTAGGGTATGTCATCGCATTTTTTACCTTGGTGTTCAGCTTATGATTGCGCTCATAATAATCCGCCATTTTGAAGGCAGATCTGTCGAGTTTTCCGCTTTCTTCTCCTGATTTAAATATGTTTATAATCATCTCAGGAAAAGCTCCATCGCATCTTTCCATAGCGGTAGAAAGCGTATTACCCTTGTTTATGGTGATGCAGAGTTCCTCGTAGACTTTTTTTACCTTCTTGTTAACTTCACTGTCTCTGAGCATAGACATGGTCTTCATTATGGAAACCCCCGCTCCAAGCATGGTACCGACCTGCCTTGAAAACTCACACAGCTGAGGCGCTTTAAGTTTATATTTATTTTTATTGATTTCTTTAAGTATATTTATATTGTAGGCTGTAATCCCATCTTCTTTAAGCAGTTTGTAGGCTTCATTCTCGGTCTTTGCGCTGAGCTTTCCCTTTACCGCCTTGTTTTTCGAGTTAACTCCCGAATATTTATATTTTGGCATAATGCCTCCATTTGTATTATTACATATTGTATGATTGCTGTTTTTGATATTACAAAAAAAGTGACATGGGCGAATGTCGCTTTTTAGGTTATGCTTTTAGTTTAATTATGCTGTTTTAGCTACAATTGTCTCTCCACCTACATTAATTGTAACCGTATATCCAGATGCAGCTACATATACAAGTTTGTCAATTTTCCCATCTGCAGTAGCTGTATCAGTAATTGTAACTTTTGCTCCATTCAAATCCTTGCCTACCATCTTTTCGAATTTCGTAGCAAGTTTAGATTCCGGAGTTCCTGTTCCAATTGTATATAGAGTTTTTAGCGCTATCGTCTCCGAACCAGCTTTTGTCGCATCACCTGTCGCAGTTTCTTCTGTAACAACGGACTGCGCTGCAACATAAGCCGCTCTAGCATTTGCTATCTCAGACTTGCCTTTTGCATCCTCAACAAATCCTATCATAGTTGGTATCGATGCTGCTGCAAGTACTGCAAGGATTACAAGTACTACGATGATCTCTACAAGCGTGAAACCTTTTTTGTTTTTCTTTAAATTGTTTTTTAAGTTTTTCATTAGTCTATTCCCCTCTTTTTCCGTAAAATTAATAATTTCATTTACAATTCACAAGATAACTCGCCCTTTTATTTTGTGATATAGTCGTAAATACTTACGGCAACTGGCTGTCATGGCTTTCGCTTTAGACCCTATAGCTTTGCGTAACAGGTTTTCACCTGATTTGCGGGTTGCAGGCTCAATTGAGACCTGCTTTATATAATAAGCTTAGCTTACGTATATCGTTTTGATTTTAGCCTAACATCTGAAAGAATTCATTTTTGTCGCTGGCTTTTTTTAGTGCTTCGTCCATAGTTACTTTGTTTTGCTTTACCAGTTTTGCCAGGTCTGCATTTAGAGAACACATTCCTTCTTTGGCTCCTGTCTGGAGCGAAGAATTTATCTGATGGCATTTGTTTTCTCTTATCAGACTCAGTACAGCATCGGTGCCAACCATTATTTCAAATGCCGGGGTTCTACCGCTTCCGTCTGCAAGTGGCAGAAGTTGCTGGGTTACTACTCCCTTTAACACTGAGGAAAGCTGGGTCCTTATCTGGCTCTGGCTATGTGATGGAAACACATCTATTATGCGGTCTATAGTGCTTGCTGCACCTGTCGTATGAAGAGTAGACAGTACAAGATGTCCTGTTTCAGCTGCGGTTATGGCTGCTGATATGGTCTCAAGGTCTCTCATCTCTCCTACTAGTATGACGTCAGGGTCTTCTCTTAGGGCGCTCCTTAGCGCTCCTGCAAATGAATCCACATCAACTCCTACTTCTCTTTGGTGAACTATTGAATTCTTGTGTGTATGCAAATACTCTATCGGATCTTCGGCAGTCAGTATGTGGCATCTGCGGGTGCGATTTATATAGTCTATCATAGCTGCCAGCGTCGTTGATTTCCCGCTTCCTGTAGGGCCGGTCACGAGGATTAGTCCTCTCGGCTCTTCTGAAAGCTTTTGGATTACAGACGGGAGTCCCAGACTTTCAAAGGTTGGAATCTCATCGTTTAATATCCTTATAGCGCTGCACAGCTCCTTATTTTGATGATATACATTTACTCTTTGCCTCATGCCGTTTGGCAGAGTATAGCAAAAATCTATGTCTTGCGTATTATTTACTTTTTCCAATTGCTTTTCATCGAGCATGGATAGTATTATTTCTTCTATTTCAGGTTTTGTAAAGCTCAGGTCACTTACAATTATCTCTCCATTTGTTCTAAATACAGGTGGAAGCTTTGCTGTAAGATGAACGTCTGAGCATCTGCTTTTTCTGGCATACTCGATTATATCATTAATTTTTGACATATTTCCCCCTTTGATATTTAAGTTCTTTGTCTACATTCCCAGGGTAAGTGATGTTTGTCTGAGCAGTTCTTCTACAGTAGTTACGCCTTCAAGTATAAGATCTATTATGTCGTCTTTTATAAATTTAAGCTTGTTGTTGGTTCTTACATATTCATAGATTTCGTCTGACTGACTTTTGTTTGATATCATTTTTCTTATCTCATTGTCAATTTCAAGGATTTCGTGAACCGCTATCCTGCCTTTGTAGCCTGTGTCATTACAGTTGTGGCATCCTCGTCCTTCGTATAATGTTTTGGCTCCAGGAATAATGCTTTTTTCTATTTCTGTCGGCTCTTTTTCATATTTGCAATGCGGACATATTTTCTTCACAAGTCTTTGCGCAACTACTCCTGCAAGAGAGTTTGCTATCATATAACTCTCTATTCCCATGTCTATCAGCCTTACTATGGTGCTTACGGCGTCATTAGTATGGATAGTTGACATTACAAGGTGACCTGTAATTGCAGCACTTACTGCTATGGCCGCTGTCTGCTCATCTCTTGTTTCTCCTACGAGGATTACATCTGGATCCTGCCTTAAGAGTGACCTTAGTCCTGACTCAAAAGTAAGCCCAGCCAGATTGTTTACCTGTATCTGGTTTATTTTAGCCAAGTTTCGCTCAACGGGGTCTTCTATTGTACTTATATTAATAAGCTTGTCCGCCATTTTTTCAATAATCATATACAAGGTAGTGGTTTTCCCGCTCCCAGTAGGTCCTGTTATATATATTATGCCATAAGGTATTGCTAAAATTTTAGATATTTTTTTGTAATTTTCATCATTCATTCCAAACTGCCCTGGATAATCGAGTTTGGCAACTTGAGAAAGAAATCTTAGTACCAATTTTTCGCCATATACAGTTGGAATTGTAGATACCCTTATATTGACATCCTCTCCGCCTATTCTCAGTTTAAAGTGACCGTCTTGCGGAAGTCTTTTTTCTGCTATGTCAAGGTCTGATAGTATCTTGATTCTGGCAGTTATGGACCCAGCTATCCCTGATTCTAAGTCAAGGTAGTCGACAAGTTGTCCATCTACTCTCAGCCTTATAATGAGATGTTTTTCGAAAGGTTCAAAATGTATATCCGAAGCCCCTTCTGCATACCCCTTGAGAATAACCGAGTTTACCAAGTTTATGATAGGCATAAGCTCATCATTTCCGTGTATCTCAAAGTCCTCTACATTTTCTATCTCATTAACTCTGTTTACAACTGAGCTATTGGCAGCCTTGGCTGCCTTTCTTGCATCTATTTCCGAATACTTTCTATGTATATTTTCTATTATATCCGCTTTTTTTGCCATTACTATATTGCACTGATGATTTATTATTGACTTTACGTCTTCTATTGAATAAAAATCCAGTGGATCATTTACCGCAACCGTAACCTCGTAGGCATTTTTGCTTATGGCTATTATCTTGTATTTCAGGCACAGGGCTTTTGGAATAAGTTCTACCGCCTCTATATCAACTGGAAAATTATTAAAATTTATGATGGCAATGTCAAGTCTTTTTGAAAGTGATTTGAGCAGTTGATCTTCTGTAATCATATTTAACTCAAGAAGGATTTCACCAAGTCGTTTTGATTTATCACTTTTTTGTATATCTAATGCCTGCATTACCTGATGCTCTGATATGTAGCCTTGCTCAACCAAAATATCCCCAAGTCTTAATTTATTTTCCATTACAAGATCTCCAATTCTCAGTATATATTTTGTGTTTAATTCGTTAAAAAGTATTTATCTAATATTACTTGTTATAGTGCACAAAGTCAATGGTTTTTGTTTAGCTAAACAAAAAGATTTAGAAATAAAAAAGCCAGATATATAAGTATCTGACTTCTTTATTTCTATTTATTGATTCATCAATCCCAGTTTTTCTATAATATAGAACGAAAGGCTTATAAATACCGCTACCACACTCGCAAGTACCATACCTCTAAGCTGGACTGAGCCAAGGTTTATTGTAAGACCGCTAAGCCCTGCTGTAAATACTACAGATGAGAGTATGAGATTTTTTGACTGACTGTAATCTACTTTTGAATCAACAAGCAGTCTGATTCCCGAAGCTCCTATCATTCCATAAAGAAGAAAGGTTACTCCCCCTATTACGTTTCCAGGGATAGTCTGTATTATAGCTGCAAGTGGCCCAACAAATGCCATACAGATAGATAATATTGCGGCCCCAGCTATAACTCGTACACTGTATACTCCAGTAATTGCCATAACTCCAATGTTTTCTCCATAAGTCGTAGTTGGCACTCCTCCAACAAAGCCTGAAAGCATAGTTGAAAAGTTATCTGCAAATATACTTCTGTGAAGGCCTGGATCTTTTAGAAGATCTCTTCCTATTATATTACTTGTCACAACCTGGTGACTTATGTGTTCTGATGTAATTACAAGTAACACAGGCAGCATGGTAAGTCCTGCGTTAAAACTGAATTTTGGAAACTGAAACAGTGGCATTGTAAACAAGGCTGCTTCTCTTACAGGCGTAAAGTCTACCATTCCAAAAAACATAGCTGTTGCATAACCAGCTACTATAGAAATAAGTATAGGTATAATTGCAAAAAACTTTTTGAACATAACTGATCCAAACACTGCAACTCCAAGAGTCACAAGAAACACAGTCAAATCCTGTGTGCTTGAATTTTCAACCATTATATTAGCTCCTATAGCCCCACCTGCCACGGTAAGTCCAGCAAGTTCCAAACCTATAAGTGCTACTACTGGCCCCATCGCTGCGGGAGGAAGAACTATGTCTATCCACTTTATACCAAACTTATAAATTATATATGCAAGAATACATCCAAGCGCCCCTGTCGTAACAAATGCCCCCTGCGCGTATTCAAATCCCTGGTTTGCAATAATTATACTTGCAGGTCCAATAAATGCGAAACTGGATCCCAGATATGCAGGTGCCTTCCCCTTTGTTACAAATATAAACAGTAATGTACCTAATCCGTTCATCAGCAACACTATTCCCGGGTTTATTCCAAACAGAATTGGAACCAGCACTGATGCCCCAAACATTGCAAAAGTGTGCTGAAGACTCAGTGGCAATAACATACTAAACGGTACTTTTTCTTCAACTTGAATTATTCTTTTCGTTGACATATGTTCCTCCTTTTTTATTTATCTCAAATCATTTTAACGGAAATTAGCTCTAAATACAATACTTATTGTGAAATTTCAGCTATTTCACCTCATATCCCGAACCTTGCTCCAGGCACACTCTTGTTTTTGTTCGATTTTCCCCTTTTCCTTTTTTATAAATTGTAATTTGTAAATTAAAATACATAAATATGTTGACAATTTATATAAATTATATTACGATATTTACAAGAGGTGATATAATGAAAAAAACTATGTACAGTCTCATGCTTTCAAAAAATATAATCGATGAAATAGACAGGCTCGCCTGTATTAAAAATACAAACAGATCTAATCTTATAAATCATATAATCGCAGAGCACCTTTCGCTTTATACGCCAGAGATGCATATTAAAGAAGTCTTTGAGCTTATAACTGCATCCATGAGAGATATGAATCGCTTTGTAATCCAGGAGCTTTCTTCTGATTCTATGCTCTTTATAAAAAGCTCACTTGATTACAAATACAAGCCTACCGTAAAGTACACACTGGAGCTCTATAAAAGCATGGATGTTTGTATGGGCTCTTTGAAGATACAGTTTCGAACTCAAAGTGAAATCCTTACCGGGTATCTGGATACTTTTTTCGGATTCTGGATTGATCTTGAAAAAAAGCATATCCATTCTAAATTTAACAAGGGTATTATCTCGTACAAGGTGGATCAAAACCGCTTTGAAAGAGAGCTTATGATGCCTGAAGGCAAATGTGAAAACGAAGTTGTAAGCGAAGCCATAAGTTATTACATCGGCATGTATGACCACATTTTAAAACTATATATAAGAAATCCCGAAATGACATTGGTTGAACTTGAAGCATTATATCTGGATCAGCTTAATAATTCTATCCTTTTTATTTAGATAAGTAGTTAAAACTAAGGAGGAGTACAAATGAATACACAAAAATTTACACAAAAATCGACGCAAGCTATAATGAATGCCCAGGCTGAAGCCATCCAAAGAAACAACATGCAAGTTGAAGCAGAGCATCTTCTATTTTCTCTGCTGACACAAGAGGGTGGCCTCATCCCACGTCTTATTGAAAAGATGGGTCTCAATCTTGATTTTACGCTTAAGACTGCAGAAAATTTCATTGCAAAAATCCCTTCCGTATCAGGTCCTGGAAGAGAACAAGGAAAGGTGTATGTTTCTTCAACTGTTGAAAAAATTCTCTTAGAAGCAGAAAAACAGTCCAGTGCATTCAAAGATGAATATGTGTCTGTTGAACATATAATGCTGGCTTTTTTTGAGATCAAAAGTCAACAGATAAAAGAAATTTTTGAAAAGACTGGAATTGAAAAAATCAAGTTTCTCGAGGCCCTTAAATCGGTAAGGAGCAGCAGCAAAGTCGTAAGCGACAACCCCGAAGAAACGTATGAAGCGCTTTCCAAATATGGATATGATCTTGTGGAAAGAGCCAGAATGCAAAAACTCGATCCTGTAATTGGACGTGATGATGAAATAAGAAATGTAATAAGGATTCTTTCAAGAAAGACAAAAAATAATCCCGTGCTTATTGGGGAACCTGGAGTAGGAAAAACTGCCATTGTCGAAGGGCTTGCAATCAGAATACTCAAAGGCGACGTGCCTGAGGGACTTAAAGACAAGACTATTTTTTCTCTTGATATGGGATCACTCATTGCAGGGGCAAAATTTAGAGGAGAATTTGAAGAAAGACTCAAAGCCGTATTAAATGAAGTAAAAGAAAGCGAAGGACGCGTTATCCTTTTCATAGATGAGCTCCACAATATAGTAGGCGCTGGAAAAACTGAAGGAGCAATGGATGCAGGAAACCTTCTCAAACCTATGCTGGCAAGGGGAGAGCTTCACTGTATAGGGGCCACTACTCTTGATGAATACAGAAAATATATTGAAAAGGACGCAGCCCTTGAACGAAGATTCCAACCTGTTATTGCCGATGAACCAAGCGTAGAAGACACTATAACCATACTTCGTGGTCTAAAAGAAAGATATGAAGTGTTTCATGGTGTTTCCATCGCCGACAGTGCCCTCATAAGCGCAGCCACCCTTTCTCACAGATATATAAGCGACAGATTCCTTCCTGACAAGGCCATAGACCTTGTAGATGAAGCGTGCGCCATGATAAGAACGGAAATAGATTCCATGCCTACCGAGCTTGATGAGATTTCCAGAAAGATAATGCAGCTTGAAATAGAAGAAGCCGCACTGAAAAAAGAATCTGATAAACTTTCCATCGAACGCCTTGCTCATACTCATAAAGAGCTTGCCGAACTAAGAGAAGATTTTAATGAGATGAAAGCAAGATGGGAAAATGAAAAAGACAGCATAAGCTCAGTACAAAAACTTAAAGAAGAAATAGGAAACATAAATGCCCAGATAGAAGCTGCAGAAAGAGCATATGACCTTGAAAAACTTGCCGAACTTAAATACGGAAAACTCCCTCAGGCAATAAGTGCACTTGAAAAAGCAGAAATCGAAAGTGAAAAATCAACAAAAAACACTCTACTAAGAGACAGAGTTACAGAAGATGAGATTGCAAAGATTATAGCAAGGTGGACAGGTATTCCTGTTACAAAATTACTCGAAGGTGAAAGAACTAAAATACTTCACCTAGATGATATTCTTCATGAGCGCATCATAGGTCAGGACCAGGCCGTGGATAAAGTATGTGAGGCAATAATAAGGTCTCGCGCCGGAATATCAGATCCAGACAAACCAATAGGGTCCTTTCTTTTCCTTGGTCCTACTGGAGTAGGTAAAACAGAACTTGCAAAAGCTCTAGCAGAAAACCTATTTGACGATGAAGACAATATAGTAAGAATAGATATGTCTGAATACACGGAAAAATTCAATGTATCAAGGCTTGTTGGAGCGCCTCCTGGATATGTAGGCTATGAAGAAGGTGGTCAGCTTACCGAGGCCGTAAGAAGAAAGCCTTACAGCGTTGTTTTATTTGACGAGATAGAAAAAGCTCACAGCGATGTATTTAATATCCTTCTTCAAGTCTTAGACGACGGAAGAATAACAGACTCTCAAGGGAAAACTGTAGATTTTAAAAACACCATCATAATACTGACCTCTAATCTAGGTTCAGAGTATTTGCTCGATGGCATAGATTCTAATGGTAATATTACAGAAGAAGCTGAAAACCATGTAATGTCTCTTTTAAAGACTTCTTTCAGGCCTGAATTTTTGAACAGACTAGATGAAATAGTATTCTACAAACCACTTACAAAACCTGAAATTGTAAAAATCGTGGAGATACTGATAAGAAAAATTCAAAAAAGACTCATCGACCAGCAACTTTTACTGACTGTAACGGATGAAGCGAAAAAATTTATTGCCGACAATGGTTATGACCCGGTCTATGGGGCAAGACCACTCAAAAGGTTTATCCAAAGCAGACTGGAGACTATGGTTGCAAGAAGGATAATTGAAGGAAGCATCTCACCTGATGGACAAATCACAGTTGATTCCGACGGCGAAAAATTATTTGTTCGCTGATAAATTTAAACTCGCCAAAATATTTTATACTACCATTATTTTAACTTAAAAAGGCTGCTGCTCAATTTTGAGCAACGGCCTTTTTAAGATTTATTTTTATATCAGTTTTTTCCCAGTTTCGCAGTACTCTTTCATTATCTCTGAAGGTACCATGCTTCCCCCTGTCGCCCATGCAAGGTGAACTACAGAGTCTTCTCTTCCCTCAAGTTTTGCAGATTTAAGGTACTCATGACCTTCTTTGTCTGTGAACATCCTGTATATCCCTGCAACTCCTGCAAGTGCTGATGTCTCAAGATAAATACGTTCTTGCTCGGACATCATATACAAAAGCCTGAAGAGGTTTTCATCCGTTACGGTATAGCATCCACTCACAAGGTTTTCAAGAGTCTTTCCGACAAATCCTGAAGCTCTTCCAACTGCAAGCCCATCTGCACTTGTGATATTATCTATTCCAAAATCCTGAACACTATATTTGTCGTGAGTCGATGTCATACATCCCATTGTCATGCATGGTGAATGAGTCGGCTCTGCAAAGAAGAAGTGAACATTTTCCTTAAATACAGTCTTAAGGCCAAATGCCACCCCACCCGGTCCTCCTCCAACTCCACATGGAAGATATACAAACAGCGGTGTTTCAGCGCTCACATTTATTCCTTTTTCCTTAAGCTGCTTTTCAAGCCTAAGTGCAGCAACGGCATAGCCCATGAATAAATTTACTGAGTTTTCATCATCTACAAAATAACTCATAGGGTCCAGGTCTGATAGTTTTCTTCCTTCTTCTACTGCCTTGCTGTAGTCCGATTCATATTCAACTACTTCCACGCCTTTGCTTCTAAGCAAATCTTTCTTCCACTGCTTTGCATCCGCAGACATGTGCACCGTTACCTTAAATCCCAGCTTTGCACTCATTATCCCTATACTCAGACCCAGATTTCCAGTAGAACCCACCGCTATAGCATATTTTGAAAAGAATTTTTTCATTTTGTCATCTGCAAGTTTTTCGTAGTTGTCATCGTAGCTGAGGAATCCATTTTTTATGGCAAGGTCTTCTGCATGTTTAAGGATTTCATATATGCCCCCTCTGGCTTTTATCGATCCTGATATTTTCAGCTCATTATCGCATTTGAGCATAACTCTTCCTTTTATTTCAGATGAAAAGTACCTGCTCATCTCTTGTTTCATATCTGGTATGTCTCTTAGAGGTGATTCTATTATTCCCCCATCTTTTGCAGTCTCTGGAAATACCTTTGCAAGATATGGCGCAAATCTTTTAAGTCTGTCTGATGCATCTTTTATATCCTCGCTGTCTACAGAAAGACGTCCTGCTTCTTCATCAAAGGTCTTGCAATGGTTGTTTGTCCAAAATATTTCCTTAAGAGCTATCATATCATTCATCTTTGGATATTTTTGAAGTATCGCCTTCATATCATCGTTCATAATTTACCTCTTTCTAATTTGCATATTTCTACAAAGTTATTATTTTGATATTATTTGAATATTGCTATAATTACATTATATATCTGAATCTCATCTATAGCAAATGAATTTACTGCAAAAAAACGCAGTAGGCAATAGAGCGCCTCCTGCATTTTACATGTTATCCTTTACAATTTTTTATCTCTTTATTATGCTTCCATAGTTTTAAGGTCTTTTGAAACAATAAGTGTTGCTTCAGTTGCTGCCTGCACATCTTCTACTGTGTAGCCTTCTGCTATCTCAAGAAGCTCAAGTCCTTTTTCTGTAACTTCCATCACGCCCATCTCAGTTATGATAGTATTTACCTGATGTTTTCCAGTAAGTGGAAGGTTGCATTTTTTAAGGATTTTTGGTGCTCCCTTTGCAGTATGCTCCATAGCTATGATAACTCTTTTTGCTCCTGCTACAAGGTCCATTGCTCCGCCCATTCCTGGAACCATCTTGCCTGGTATCATCCAGTTTGCAAGGTTTCCTTCTTCGTCTACCTGAAGGGCTCCAAGTACTGTAACGTCAACATGTCCACCTCTTATTATAGCAAAGGATGTAGCCGAATCAAAAAACATTCCACCTGGTTTTATTGTAACAGGCTGAGCACCTGCATTAACTATAAACTCGTCTTCACAGCCACACTCTGGCGCTGGTCCTAATCCCAAAAACCCGTTTTCTGACTGGAATGTAACGTCCATATCTTCAGGAATATAGTTTGCAACCAGTGTTGGCATACCTATTCCAAGGTTTACTACGTCTCCGTCTTTCAATTCTTTTGCGACTCTTTTTACAATCAGTTCTCTAGACATTATGCACTCTCCTTATATTTATTAGTATACTTATCCTTGTACTATATAATCTACGCAAACACCCGGTGTCATTACCATATTAGGGTCCAGTTCTCCAACTTCGACTATTTTGTTTGCCTGAACAACTACTGTATCTGCTGCCATAGCCATCATTGTATTAAAGTTTCTAGCAGCTTTTTCGTATACTATATTTCCTTTTTTATCAACTGTGTTTCCAAATATGAATGCTACATCTGCTCTTAGTGCAGTTTCAAGAAGATATTCTTTACCGTCTACTGTAATCTTTTGCTTTCCTTCTTCTACAATAGTTCCCAGTCCTGTCTGAGTAAGTATTCCACCTAATCCTGCTCCGCCTGCTCTTACCTGCTCTGCCAGTGTTCCTTGTGGGACAAGAGTAACTTTCATCTCACCTGAGTTCATCTGGTTGCCTGTCTCTTTGTTAGTTCCTACGTGTGAGGCAATAACATGTTTGATCTGCTTGTTAACAACCCATTTGCCTACACCTTTGTCTACAAATCCAGTATCATTGCAGATTAAAGTAATATCTTTTAATCCTTTTTCAGTAACTGCATCGATTAGCTTTTCAGGAGTTCCACATGCAAGAAATCCCCCTACCATAATTGTCATTCCATCTTTTAAAAGATCCATAACCTGACTGATTTCTACAACTTTTTGTTTCATAAGCTTTTCCTCCATTATATGTTCTCATTTTGTTAACGTTAACGTTATTTTTATAACTATATAATATCATCTAAATCAGCTCTTGTCTACACTTAAAACCCAACGTTTCAAAATAAAAAAAACTTCAGCTTTTGATTTGTTAAATCATAAGCTGAAGCCGCATTTTAGCTAAATTCTTTTATTATATTTTCTACTATTCTCTGTGCAGCTTTTCCATCTCCATATGGATTGTTTGCTTTTGACATAGCTTCATATTCTTCTTTGTTGTCCATCAGAACGCTTACCATATCTATAATAGTATCTGTATCTGTACCGGCTATCTTTACTGTGCCCGCCTCTACTGCTTCTGGGCGCTCAGTCTCAGTCCTCAAAACTATAACTGGCTTGCCAAGACCTGGCGCTTCTTCTTGTATACCGCCAGAATCTGTAAGTATGAGATATGATTTGCTCATAAGTTTTGCAAAGGGCTGGTATTCAAGTGGCTCTGTAAGAATTATGTTGGGAGATTCTCCCATGATTTTTTTTGCTGTATCTCTTACCAGCGGATTTTTGTGCATGGGGAATATAATTTTGCAATCTGAATATTTTGATGCAAGTGTTTTTATTGCAGTAAATATGTTTTCCATAGGTGTTCCCCAGTTTTCTCTTCTGTGGCACGTCAGCAGTATAACTTTTTCATTTTCAAAATCTATATTTCTTAATTCTTCAGATTCAAATTCATAGTCTTTGTCTGTCACGTAATAAAGAGCGTCTATTACTGTATTTCCTGTAATAATTATGTTTTCGTCTTTTACGTTTTCCAAAAGAAGATTGTTTCTATTGAGTGTTGTAGGCGCATAATGCCATGTGGCAAGTCTGCCTGTCAGCATTCTGTTCATTTCTTCTGGATATGGGGAGTATATGTTTCCTGTCCTTAGTCCCGCTTCTACGTGACCTACAGTTACTTTTTGATAAAATGCAGCAAGTGCCGCAGAAAAAGTTGTCGTGGTATCCCCGTGTACGAGTACTATATCTGGTTTGTATTCGCTCAAGACTTCTTCGACGCCTTTGAGCACTCCACTTGTAATGTCTGTTATAGTCTGTCCATGTTTCATAAGGTTTAAATCAAAATCAGGTTTTATTTCAAATATTTCAAGTACCTGATCCAGCATTTCTCTGTGCTGAGCGGTAATTAGTACTTTGCTTTCTATAAGGTCACTTCTTTTTTCAAGTTCTTTAACCAGAGGGGCCATCTTTATAGCTTCTGGTCTTGTCCCAAATATACTTACTACTTTAATTTTTTTCATTTGTCTTAACGTCCTCCAGTATCTTTAGTTTTTTGACTCCAAAAAGTATAAGCAGAGCATCTGCTGTTATCACAAGTGCCGCTGCAAGATAATCAGATCTGAGTATCAAAAGTGAACTTGCTCCAAGCGTTGCTGCTATTGCATAAAGAAATACTACAGTTTTTTTCTGACTCAATCCTTTTGCAAGAAGCCTGTGATGAAGATGGCCCTTGTCTGCTTCCATTATAGGTTTCCCGGCCAGATATCTCCTTACTATGGCAAAGGTAGTATCGAGGATAGGGATTGCCAGTGCAAAAATAGGAATAACAACTGCTAACACGGTTGCTCCTTTGATGGTTCCTTGAACGGCTGCAACAGACAGTATAAATCCTAAAAACAAAGATCCGGTGTCTCCCATGAATATTTTAGCAGGATTGAAGTTATGGGGAAGAAATCCAACTGCCCCTCCTGCAACGCACATAAGAAGCGTCGCTGTGGTGTATTGTTTTGAAAAAAGTGCAACAGCCGTCAGTGTAAGCGCAGCTATGGCCGATATTCCCGCTGCCAGTCCATCGAGTCCATCTATGAGGTTAACTGTGTTGGTTATCCCCACTATCCAGAATATGGTTACTGGAATACTTAGCATGTTTAGAACTACCAGTGTCTCTGCCTGGAAGGGATTGGTAAAGAAATTAATCCTGATGCCTGCCCATGTCACAATGCCTGCACAAAGTATCTGTATTAGAAGTTTTGTCTTGGCCTTTAAAGGGGCAGTGTCGTCAACTATGCCCATGCATACTATTATAAGACTCGAAAGCATTATTGCAAGAAGTGCCTGAGTCGGCTTTATGAATATCATCGCCGATATAGCAAATCCTGTAAATATAGCCAGTCCTCCCAGTCTTGGAACAGGCTTTTTGTGAACTCTTCTATTGTCCTTAGGTACATCTATTGCACCTATCCTATATGCGAGGTTTATAACAAAGGGTGTTATAAAATAGCACACCAGCGCACTCACAATAAAAGCTAAAATTGGTTTTGTCATTTTACACCTCAATAATTTGTAATTATTTAATCATCATTTTTTACATTATTAATATCCCGCATTTACATCTTCTATCAGGCTATCATCATTTTCTATCCAATGTCTTACTTCTATTTCTCTATATTCATCTTTAGTGTCTCTTATGTACACTTTGTCTATACCAGAGTTTATTATCAGTCTTTTGCAAATAGAACAGGAGTTTGCGTTTTCCACATAATTTGAGTCTTTATAGTTTTTTCCAACCATATAGAGGCTGGCTCCCATCATGTCTTTTCTGGGCGCAGAAATAATGGCGTTCATCTCGGCATGAACGGATCTGCACTTTTCATACATCTGGCCTCTTGGAATCTGGAGTGTTTCTCTGTAACAATAGTTCAGGTCTGTACAGTTTTTTCTTCCTCTTGGTGCCCCAGAATATCCAGTTGCAATAATTTCATCATTTTTTACTATTATGCATCCATAATTTCTCCGCAGACAGGTGCCTCTGCTTGCTGCTGCCTCGGCTATGTCAAGATAGTAGTTGTTTTTCTCTCTTCTCACGTCATCCCTCCAAATACTTATTTTACATCAATTTTGAATTTAAAGCTATACTTTATGGCAAAGAATTGGTAATTTATCATTTATATTAGATTTTATCTATATTGGTAGAACATTTGAACGTTTTGTTATATAATAGTTTTGTAGATATAATTTACTTAAGGGAGGTTTTCATGAAATTATCGTTTTTTGAAACTATTGACAGAACAGTTAACATTCTTGAGGAGATGTCACCCCATTATGAATCTGTATCTGATAAATTATCAGCTTTTTTTGAGGCACTAATGCATGAAAAAATGCAGCCTGTTGTAAGTGTCAACAGGAGAGTAAAATCATCCAAGAGCCTTAGAGAAAAGATTCTAAGAAACAAACTTTATCAGAAACACGGGACTTCGGAGGAAATTTTGGATAATCTTCCTGACCTTATCGGAATAATGATATTCTGCCGTTTTGTGCACGAAGAAATTGATATCTTTGAAATTATAAAAAAGTTTTTTTCTGATACTGACGTAGATGGATGGTATTACAACCAAGAGCTTAAAAATATGCCTATATACCTTAATCTATCTGAAATCCAGCCTCAGAAGCAAAAAAACGGGTTTTCCATATATAGAATTGACGGACATTATTATTCTTATGGTGAAAAAATTAATTTTGAACTTCAGATCAAGTCTCTTGTACATTCCTTCTGGTCTGATATAGAGCACGAAGTAATATATAAAAATAACAATTACATGCTTATAGACAGCTTTATGAAGGATATGCTGAGTTCTATACATCAGAATCTCGAGTCCATAGATAAGCAAATTGCACTCATATACAATCAAATGAACAGTCTTTCGTCTTCTCAGAAAAATCCTGATAAGGTTTTAAATGAAGAATTTTCAAAGCTTATATTAGCCAAGTCTATCAATGATATTTTTATTGAGAAAATGCATGAAAATATTGGTTTTACAATAGATTTCAAAAAAGCATGTGATATACTAAGCCAGTATATATTTGTAAAAAATGAAATCGTCTACCAAAATCTTTCAAGTCAGACAATGCTGGAACTCCTTACTCGTATAAATTATATTTCTAAAAGATTTATAGATTTTGAAACTCCAGTATACTTTGAACATAAATTTAAACCAAAGAGCAGGTTTGGAGAGATTCTTGGTAACAAACTTCTTGAAATGATAAATATCGATTTCGAGTGGAATGTTTTCTTTAAAATCCTTTTTGAGATAGAACCTGGAAGCAACATCGATGACTTTGAACGTTTTCTTTCTATAATAAAAGCAAGATATGCTGATGCAGACCTGTACCAACCTATCTTTTCAAAATTCAATTCTTCTGATGCTTCTTATATAAAGGATGATATTATTACCGCTATAGCCCGCTCACTTGCTAATGTCGAAACCATCAACATCATCTATGAGGATAATTTCCTTTCTATATGCTCAAAGATTGCAAATTTTGTTCTTTCTATATCAGAAACTTGTTCTACAGTAGATGAATGGGAAGATTTCAAGAGCACTGAGCTTCATCAGTTTGAAGCACTTGTGTCTGAATCTATAGCTTAATATTAAAATAAAACCTGCCGGAGAAGTATGTCAGTGCAAATACACTGTTTTTACTTATGTTTCTCACGGCAGGTCTTTTTATATTTCCAGACTCAGTTCTTTTATGTCCATCGCTTTGCCACCAACTCTTACGGCTTCTATTACGGTGTTCTTATTAAGTACGCTTAGATTGAGGCTTGCACTTATAAGGGATGCTCTGTCCATTGTGTAGCCTTGCTCAAATTTCATGTTAATAGTTCCATTGAGCCTAATCTTAGATTTAAGATTATTTTCATAAAGATATCCCGCTAAAGCCCCGCTTGAGGTTCCTGTTGCGGATTCTTCGTCTATGCCAAAGAGTGGAGCAAAGTTTCTACACTGGGCAGTATAGTGGTCATTATCAGTCTCAAGTGTAAAGACATGATATCCTGTTATGTCATATTTCTTACTAATCTCTGTGATAAGGTCCATATCCGGACTTATTGATTTAAGGCAAGCTAAACTCTCTACTGGAATAATCAAATCCTTTAACCCCGTGGAAACTACTTGCATCTTCTGGGTAATATTAGGGCCTTCTACGTATTTCATAATCATAGAATTATTTTTTAAATCCGCTACATAATTTTTAATTCCTGTATTTTCAGCTTTTATTCCCAGAGATTTACATACCAAAACGTAGTCTTCATCAAATGGCTCTATCATATCAAAAAATTCTGGTGAGTTTTGGTCCATCATAACGGTGCCGTCTTCCCATACTTCAACAGATAGTATTCCAGCACGGGTTTCTTGTCTGTATTTACCAGGTTTTATTATTCCCTTGTCATACATAGCATAAAAAGCTCCTATGGTCGCATGGCCGCAAAGATCCACCTCAGCTTCGGGAGTAAAAAACCTTAGTCTGAAATCAGCTTTTTCTGAGTCCATGACAAAGGCTGTTTCTGAAAACCCTACTTTTTTTGCTGTTTCAAGCATCTGTTCATCAGTCAGTGATGATGCATCCAAAACTA
Organism: Proteocatella sphenisci DSM 23131; assembly: GCF_000423525.1. Taxonomy (GTDB): domain Bacteria; phylum Bacillota; class Clostridia; order Peptostreptococcales; family Filifactoraceae; genus Proteocatella; species Proteocatella sphenisci. Next base: position 165,115 of record NZ_AUID01000002.1, read on the forward strand.
CTCCTGCCGGATTTCCGCCTCCGCTGTTTACTGCAAATGAATTTAATGTAATTACCTTTATATTCATATTCGACCTCTATCCTTTGCTTATTTTAAATCTAAAAATCCGGGACACAATAATTGCATCCCGAACTTATTTTTAATCTTGTTTTTAACTCAGATTATTTTATTATTAAAAGATCTTTTGGATATTTATTAAGTACTTCACATCCATCTTTTGTAACTATTACAAGGTCTTCTATTCTTACTCCAACTTCACCTGAAAGGTATATTCCTGGCTCTATTGAGAATATCATTCCTTCTTCTACTGGCATTGTATTGATTGATGATACATCACCATAATCATGGCACTCTATACCAATTGAATGTCCAGTTCTGTGTGTAAAGTATTTTCCATAACCTTTTTCTGTTATATAGTCTCTTGCTGCTGCATCTATGTCACAGAATCTTACGCCTGGCTTAACTGCTGCTATGGCTCTAAGGTTTGCTTCTTTAACTATTTCAAATACTTCTCTTCCTTTGTCAGAAACCGACTTGTAAAATGCTGTTCTTGTCATATCTGAACAGTATGAGTCTTTTACGCATCCGATATCAAATATTACTGAATCTCCCTCTTTTACAACTGTTTTATCTATATCGTGGTGAGGGTCTGCTGCGTTTGCTCCAAATCCTATGATTGGGTTGAATGAAAATCCATCAGCTCCAAGTTCTTCATATATTCCTGCTAGAAGTTGAGACATCTTTACTTCTGTTATGCCTTCAACAAGCTCTTTTTGAATTTTTCCCATAGCTTTATCATTAAGTTCAGATGCTATTCTCATTTTTTGTTTTTCATCTTCGTCTTTGTTCATTCTTACTCTGTCAAGAATCTCTGAACCATTAATATAGCTTGATGCTCCATTAAGTTCCATCAGTCTAAGAAGGAATTTTGCTGGCCATACCTTGTCTACTCCAAGTGCTTTTGAAGAATCAGTATGCTCAGCTACGAAATTCACGCCGTCTTGTGTATCATTGTACCAGATTTTTTCTGCTCCAAGATCATCTGTAACAGGGAACAATTCATTGATAAATATTTTGTGATCTCCGCCTGCTTTGATTAGAAGACAAAGAAGTCTTTCACCTGGATGAATCCACTTCCCAGTTAAATAAAATATTCCAGCTGGATCTGAAATCAGTATTTGCTCTAAATCCTGTTTTTTCATCAATTCCATTACTTTTGATAGTCTTACTTGATTCATGTTATTTCTCCTTTAAGTATTAATATTTTGTTGCTACTTATATGATACATCAAAAAATAGCTAATGTCCAAATAAAAAAAATCACATGTATTGCGAAGTGTCTTTGGGCTTTCCCTTTGCACAAAGTCTGTTTTCTATGATTTCTTTTACTATGTTGTAGGTAACCGCCATAGTTGGTACCCCAAGTATAACTCCTGTAATTCCAAAAATACCTCCACCTGCAAAAATAGCCAGAAAAACCCAGAAACCAGAAAGTCCAGTAGAGTCTCCTATTATCTTTGGAACCAGTATATTTGCGTCTAACTGCTGAAGTACAAGCACAAGTATGGCAAATCCAATTGCTTTTGGAAAACTTACCATAGATATTATAAATATTGATGGCACCGCTCCTATAAAAGGTCCTATGACCGGTATAATGTTTGTAACAGTTACTATCATGCTTACAAGCAGGGCATATGGCATTCTTAATACGCTCATAGATATAAAGCATATTATACCAAGCACTGCCGCATCGGTAAGCTGCCCTGATATATATTTTGAAAAGATTCTATTTGTCATTTGCGCTTTTTCAAGTATATAGTCTGCTGACTTTTGAGGAATTAGTGCAAATATGGTCTTTTTTATTTGCGCTGCAAACTTTTCTTTTCCAGCAAGAAAATATATGGATACTACTATTCCTATTATTATATCCACCAGCTTTCCTGAAACCGAAAGCAGGATATTTACAGCAGCTGGAAGCAGCTTGGATACAATCTCTGATGTCTTCGAAATCAGTGTCTGAAAGGCAGAAAGAAACTGTTCGACAAGGCTTGAATTGAAATCTATCTTGTTTACTATCCCTTTTGTGAAATTGTCTACATTTTCCATATACAAGGGAAGATTTGATATGAAAATCGATATACTGTCTGAAAGCTGGGGGATTATAATTGAAACAAAGCCCGTCAAAACTACTACTGAAAACAGGAGCGTCGTGCTTATAGATAAGCCCCTTATAAGCTTTTTATATTTTTCTTTTTTGATTAATCTATAATAAAATTTTTCTATATATTTCATTGGATTTTTAAGAAGATAGGCTATTACAAATCCGTATACAAAAGGGGACATCATTCTTGTGAAATTTCCTATTCCCTTAAATATGCCCGATAGATTAAGAATTACAAAATACACAATTATAGCTCCTGAAAATGCGAGCAGGTTTGACAGCGATCTTTCCAGTATGTCTTTTTTTATTACAAGCCTTGCCATTATTTGTCTCCTGTCATAAAAATTAAATATTTATATTATTTTTGTCAATTGTAATTATAATATCACTGACATCAAAATTTAATCTCAGCTTATCTGTTATATGCTTTTTTGTATCTGCTATCTGTTTCTCTGAGTATAAGGATGGTACCACAAGATCAAATATAATTACGCCGTTTTTATCAGGTACAATTCTAAAATCGTGTATATCAAGTTCTTTATCCATTTCTGAAATTATATGTTTTGTTCCGTGATATAATTTCTTTACTTTTATATCGTCATAATTTATCGGATCCATATGAATTATAAGATCAATACATAGTGCCTGGGATATTTCTCGCTCCGCTCTGTCTATAATCTCGTGAGCATCAACAATATTCATCTTATCTGATACTTCAGCGTGGATAGTCGCTATGTTTCGACCTCCTCCATAACAGTGTACCACAAGATCGTGGCTTCCTCTTATACCCTCAAATGACTCTACTTTTTCTATTATGTTTTCAACTAGTTCTTTGTCTGGAGCCGTCCCAATAAGAGGATCTATTGCATCTGTCACTATTTTCCAGCCGTTATAGATAATGAAAAGTGATACTATAAGACCTACATAACCGTCAATTGGAAACGAAATCAGTTTTGAGCTTAGCAGAGATAATACAACGACTGAAGTCGTAAGTATATCACTCTTGCTGTCTGCTGCCGCGGCTTTGAGTGAAGAAGACTTTATCTTTTCTCCTGAAGTCGAGTATAATCTTGCCTGCCATATTTTTATGCCTATTGAAAGAAACAGAATTATAAGTGTTATATAGCTGAAGTTGATTTTTTCTGGATATCTGATGCGGTTTACTGATGTGCTTAGAAACTTAAATCCAACAAAGACAACCATTACAGCTATTATGAGCGCAGATAGATATTCCGCCCTCGCATGTCCAAATGGATGTTTTTCGTCAGCAGGTTTGTCTGAAACAGCAAACCCAACTATAGCCACCACTGAAGAACCTATGTCGGATATGTTATTTACTGCATCTGCTATAACGGCAATACTGTTTATATATAGGCCTATTGCTATTTTTATTAGTGAAAGGATGGTATTACTTATAATCCCCGCTATCCCGCACAGATAACCATAGGATTTAATAACTTTACGGTTATTTACGTCTTCATGATTTTTTATAAATTTCTTTATTATGAATTCTATTATCATATCTACACTTTCTTTTTTATATAATCAGTTTCTGCAGTGCTAACCTGATGTTCTCCAAGATGTGATGTGTCTACTTCGCTTATTATTTCTATCTCATCTTTCTTAAGATCAAAAATACTTATGCTGCAGTTTGTTATAAATGGTTTTTCCCAGAATTTGCTTATCTCTAAATTCCTTATCATTACAAAAAGTGCCTTGATGAATACTCCATGCGATACTGCCAGTATTACATCATCGTCTTCATGTTCATTTCGGAGTCTGTCAATAAAAAGCTCTGCTCTTTTTATAACATCGTCAAAACCTTCCCCGCCTTCTACCGGAACAAAATTTTCTGGTTTTTTAAAATAGTTGAGATAATCCTGTTCCGATTCAGGAGTGCTGCATATTTCTTCCATTGTTTTCCCCTGCCACTCACCATAAGACATTTCCGCTATATCAGGTTCTATAATGTATGTTGTGTCAGCCCTTCCTTCAAGGATAATATCTGCCGTTGCCATTGCTCTTTTTTGATGGCTTGTATATACTCTTGTAAATTCAATATCTTTAAGTGATTCTCTTATCTTTACTGCTCCTCCAACTCCTTTTTCTGTAAGAGGAGAATCAAGCTGCCCCTGAAGAATATGTTCTTTGTTCCACTGTGTCTCTCCGTGCCTTACTAAATATAATTTCATTATGTCTTTTATCTCCTTATCCATATTAGTTTGTATTACATTATACTATGTTTTTATCAGTAAGTCACTCGTGTTCCTTCTTTAAGTTTTTCATTGTCTGGTTCTGCCACTACAATGTCTCCTGTATCTATTCCTTCTAATATTTCTGTCATAGTAGCTGTCTCAATTCCTGATTTGATCTTCTGGATTTTTATTTTGCCATTTTCCACCTTTAGGATGTGGTCTTCTCCATCTTTTTCAAATATACTCATTTTAGGTATAGACAGTGTATCAGGCTTGTCAATTGTGGTAAATTTTATATCCAGGCTGTATCCTACAGGGATATATGTTTCACCTTCAAATGATGTTTCTACTATCATCTTCTGTTCTTCCAGCCCCAGACTCGACGTCCTGGTAAGGGCAAAATCTGATATTTTAACTATCTCCCCTTTAAATTCCTTTGTTGTATTTTTTGTTTCATATATTATATCTACTGTATCGCCTTCTTTTAATTCCGCTGCCACGTCTGCCCCTATCTCCGAAATTACAGTTTTGTCATCAGAAGAACTTATCTCCGCCACCGCGCGCTGTGGGCTTACAAAATCTCCATCTGAGAAGTTTAACGATGTTATTATCCCATCAAAAGGAGAAAAAATCTGCGCTTTTGATTTTTTTGAAAGCAGGGCATTTTTCTGACTCTGAAGGCTTTGGATCTGTCCATTGAAGTAGGTATTCATAGCCGATGAGTTTTTTTGCATTATTCCAAGATTCTTTTCTTGTATTTTTAATTCCGCTTCCATATTTTTTAATGCATTTTCCATAGACTTGATTTCACTTTCAGACAAGCCCCCCAACTCAAAAAGTTCCTGAGATATGTCCATATCTGTTTTTGCTTTTTCCAGATTGCTTTTTATATTCTCAATCTGTATTTTTTGAGCTTCGATTTCTCTGCTTTGTGGGTTTGTCATTCCTGTTGCATTTTTCTGACCTGTGATTGAACTTATCTGTGCATTTATCTGAGAAACTGCATTTTCTATATTTTCAGGATCTATTTCAGCTATAAGCTGGCCTTTTTTTACCCTGTCACCGAGCTCTGCAAATATATCTACCTCTCCATCAAAGGAAGAAGACAGCGAAATCGTTCTTCCCGACTTTACTATACCAGTTTCTCTTACGGTCTCTTTTAAGTTTTTCTTCTCTCCTATTTCAATAACCGTAATTTTTTCTTCCTTATATACAATACTTATTACAGCGGCCAAAGCCACCAGTAATATTAAGGCGCCTGCAATAATCTTATATTTTTTCTTCATTATAAGGTCTCCTTATTCATTGGATTTAAGTGCGTCTACCAGATTTAGTTTTTTTATCTTCCTAAAAGCCGCCACCTGACCAAATACAACGGCTGAAATTGTAATCAAGATAGCCAGCATATAGAACTTTACATCAAACTTTGCTGGAATATAATACATATCAGTATCGAGAAAGCCTATCATCAGAGTGAGAAGGAATTGTGTGAGCGGGGCCCCAAGCAGCATTCCAAATATGGACAGTACCCACTGTTCAAAGCTTATTATATCAAAAACTTCTTTTTCACTCATGCCAAGTACCATCATCGATGTCATTTCTCTTTCTCTTTCCGATATGACTGTAATAGTTGAATTGTATGTTATGGCAAATCCTGTAACTACAGCTATAATGCCAAGGTAGAGTATTTCGATTATAACCAGTCCCATCATCTTTTCCATGGTCTTTATAACTGAATCAGATATGTTTATCCCGCTTACATAGGGGCTTTCTATATACTTTTCTTTTAAATCTATCTGTGACTCCTCATCTGATGATATTATTATTTTATTTGCTCTGCCTGGATATCCTATTATCTGCGATAAAGTGTCCAGATTCATATAACCGTTGGAACCCATCAGTTGTTCTTGTATATTAGAAATCATTATCACAGTTTCTTCTTCCGGGTATTTTGACATAGGAGAACTCATATAAATATAGTCTCCTTTTGATGCATTTATGCTCTTGGCTATATTAGGTGTTATAGAAAGCTGGCCTGGCTTGAGTCTTATCTGTTTTTTTTCAGAATCCACTGGCGTATACAAGATTCCACTTGCATCTAAGCCTACCAGAATACTGTCTTTTTTCAAATTATCTTTTCTGAAGGTCACAGGGACTTCTATGAGTGCTTCTGATTTTTTTATGTTATTTTGTTCTATCTCGGCAAGTGTATTTTCAATGTCTCTGAATCCACTGAGCTGGACCTTTATGTCATATTTTTCAACGTAGTCATATCTGTCATATACCATAGGAAGCATCTGCCCCATAAGTGTCCATGGAACGGCGCATATGCCTACAGTAAATGAAACCCCAAGGATAATAAATATGCCTCTTGACTTATTTCTCCCAAGATTTCTGAGTCCTATTCTTCCTGTCATCTCAAGCGCATCCATTACAAATTTGGATTTTTCTATTCCAAGTTTTTTACTGAATTTTACAGGACTCTTTGGTCTCATGGCTTCAGAGGGTGAAAGTTTTACTGATTCACGTCCCCCAAGATATCCTGTAATCACACTGAAAATCAAAGCCGCTATGATTGATATCAATATATATTTGTAACTTACATCAGCGGATACAAATGGCATATTAAAAAATTGTTTATACGTGCCCATAAGCGCACTTGAGAGCATAGTCCCTAATATTGCTCCTGTGATTGCACCTGATATTCCCATTATCGAAACATATACTATATAATGAAACAATATCTGGCCATCAGAAAATCCAAATGCCTTAAGCAGTCCAATCTGGCCTCTTTGAAGCTCTACAAGCCTCTTTAGCATAATGTAGACTATGGCCCCTGCTATGAGTAAAAACATAACTGGCATTGAGGTTGAAATCGCTGCTATGGCTTCGAGTTCTATTTTCATGATCGAATTACTCTGCTGGTCTTCGGCTTTATATATTCTCATAAGTCCGTAGGGTTTAAGTATTGCGCTTATCTCTTCTTTTACATCCGAATAAAGGTATCCATCCTCAAGCTCAAATATTATATTATTAAAACTTTCATCTCCAATCAGATTTCCTGCCAAATTTATGTCTGTATATCCTATGCCAAACAGGCTGCTGTCAGGAAGCATCTCCGAAGCATCCCTGGTTGTAAATATATTTTCTGCACTTCGCCCGATGCCAGTGATTAAAAGGCTAGACACTTTACCATTATAAATTATATCTATATTATCTCCTGCTTTGTATCCATTTGCCTCTGCAAATATTGGATCTATTACTATCTCATTGTTATACAAAGGACGTCTTCCTTTTTCAACAATATATTTACACAAAGATGTCCCTCCTGCAAAAAACCTGATATACTTGCTTTCTACCAGTTTTTGAGACTCTTTGTCTTTTACTATAAAATCTACTACTACTCTTGCGTCTACAGTTTTAACCCCTTCTATAGTTCTCAGAGTACGGATTTTTTCTCTTGGAAATGAACTGATTTCAGAAAATACGTCAGCGAAGTTTGAATCTTCATAAAAAACATCTTTTGACAGATTTAATACCTCATTTACGTTGGACATAAATGAATATATAATCAGCGCAATAGATATCAATATTGTCGCTGCAATATTTGCAGCTCTGTTTGTCCTGAGATCTCTAAATATTTTTTTAAGCAAAATCATGTTTGCCTCCCTCAGTGGCATTGCCTCTACTGTCAAAGCTATATTTGTGCATCATCTATATCAGATGGATTTTCGTTAACTATTATATCTATTATCTTTCCATCTTTTAGTACCATTATCCTGTCAGCTATGTTGGCAATGGCATTATTATGAGTTATGATTATCACGGTTTTTGAAAACTCTCTGCAAAAATTATAAAGCACCCTTAGGACCGCTTTTGAAGATTTTGAATCAAGGGCGCCTGTGGGCTCATCGCATAAAAAAACATCCGGATTTTTTGCAAGTGCCCTTGCTATGGCCACCCTTTGTTGTTCTCCTCCTGAGAGTTGGGACGGAAAATGGTCTTTTCTGTCTGAAAGTCCTACTTTTTCAAGCATATCTTCGGATTTGAGATGCGACTCTGATATTTCTCTTGCCAGGTCCACATTTTCAAGTGCTGTAAGGTTTGGAAGCAGATTGTAAAACTGAAAAATAAATCCAATATTCTTTCTTCTATATAATGTAAGGTTTTTTTTGTTCATGTCATGGACGGGCTTTTTATCAAAATACAGCTGGCCTTCAGTCGGATTGTCCATTCCTCCAATAATATTAAGCATTGTTGATTTTCCAGAGCCTGATGGGCCAAATATAACAAGCAGTTCTCCTTTATGTATTTCAAAATCAACGTTGTCGAGCGCTTTTATCTCTACTTCTCCCATTACATATGTCTTTTTAATATTTATGCCCTTTATAAGTACTTCTTTTTTAATCGACTTATTATCCATTTGATTACCTCTGTTGAGTCTCCAGTTTGTTTAGCACAAAATTTAATATTCATCTTATTTATTATACCCAATGATTGTGATTTGAAATAAACATGTAAGGGTTTTGTGGTACAATATATATATATGAAAAGGAAAGGATTTAAACTTATGAAAAAAATTGCATCTTTATTTATTTCTATTCTCCTCCTGAGTACGTCGTCTGCATTTGCTTTAAGCCCAATGCAGAATACTTTTGACAATCTGGAAAAATTTATTTCCAATTATGTGATTCCTCGTGAGGATAAAACCCCTCCTGTCCAGTCAGAAAAAGTCATCCTTGGAAATGAAAGGCTGCTCAGCGAATACTCTAACCTGATAAGGGGAAAGAAACTGGGACTTGTGACAAATCAGACCGGGGTCGATTCAAATATGGTAAAAACTGTAAACAAATTATACAACTATAAAGAAGCTGAGCTTACTGCCATATATTCTCCAGAGCACGGCCTCGATGGTAAAGTACTTGCAGGACAATATGTCGATTCCTATGTCGATAAAACTCTGAACCTGCCTGTATACAGCCTTTACGGCAAGACTAGAGAACCCTCCAAAGCCATGGTGGAAAATGTAGATGTCATTATATTTGACATGCAAGACATTGGTTCAAGAACCTACACCTATATGTCAACTCTAAACTATGTAATGAGAGCTGGGAAAAAATACAGCAAACCTGTAATCATCCTTGACAGGCCTAATCCAATTGGCGGAAATACCGTGGACGGCTATATTGCTCAGGATAAATACCTTACATTTGTAGGTGTTGACAATCTGCCTCTTGCTCATGGTATGACCTCTGGTGAACTGGCTCAGTTCTTTAACAGAAAAATAGGTGCTGACATTACAGTAGTTCCTATGGACAACTATACAAGAGACATGATATGGCAAGATACAGGGCTTAAATTTGTGGCTACGTCTCCAAAAATACCTGATATATATTCGGCCTTTTGCTACATTGCAGCAGGTATGGGCGAAGGTACCAGTGTGGGACAAGATGATTATTTTAAATGGGTAGGATCTGCCGGAATAAACTCACTTGAGTTTGCAAACAAACTTAACTCGAGCGGCCTTTCAGGAGTTAACTTTTCTCCTGAAACCAGGGGGACCAGGGGCGGTGTCAGAATTAATATAACCAATTTTCACAAATATAACCCCGTTGAAACTTCTATATATATTATTTCTACTGCAAATTCAATGAAAACACTTACTATCCCAACCGAACAAAATGGGGTTATACCTATGTTTGAAAAGATCTGGGGTGGAAATAAATTCGGAAATGCTCTTAGAAACAAATGGAGCGCTGAAAAAATCATAGAAAGTTACCAAAATGAATTGAATAATTTCAAATCAGTGAGAGAAAAATACCTAATATATTGATCCAAAAAGGGGGCTGTCGGGAAATAGCCCCCAAAGAAAAAAGCGACTAGTTCGCTTTTTTTAATGCAAAAAAAAACAAAAAAAAATGACAAAATAATATTGCCATCTTTTCCCGTTATATTTTATAATATAACTGCCCATGAAACAATATTATAACCAATTTTTTGAAAAAGGACAACAGGTTATTAATTTTAATCTTTACACAATAGGTTTACCTGCTGACGATCCAGTCTATACCCTAATAAATGTATTGGAGGATTTCGATTTTTCTAGCTTACTGGCTAGATACTCAAACAAGGGAAGAAAAGGCTATAACCCTATTATGTTATTTGCAGTATTGCTTTAC
>NZ_AUID01000003.1 GCF_000423525.1 Proteocatella sphenisci DSM 23131
GTCTATATTCTTAGACTTTGCAAATTTGACCATATTCAGTTTTGGCAACTTTATATAGTTGTCTTTTACATCTATATTTCCATTAACCATTTTTGTAGTGTATGATTGTAATGGATTTTTCTTGGATTTGAATTTTGGGTGCTTATTTTGTTTTTTATAGTACCTCGAATACCCATCGGCAAGGGTTTCAATACTTGCCTGAAGTGCTATACTGTCCACTTCTTTCAAAAATTCATAGTGTTTTTTTAGTTCAGGAAGGTCTTTGATTGAATCATATTTATTGAAGAATTTACTTTTATATTTATTAAATAGAAGTTGACCGCTTTGGTACATTTCTTCCGCGAGATACCAAAGATCCTCTTCATTTTTTTGCTGTGAAAGTGAGAAATTAAACACAAATCGGCTACAACCTATAGTTTTGTTGATTAGAACAACCTGTTCTTGTGTAGGATATATTCTAAATTTGTATGCTTTGTGTTTCAACATTTTCTTCACCTCACCTCAATGTTAATATATTAATATTATACCCCTATTATCTATACTTGTAACACTTGCAACCATTCATCTCCCGCCTTCATTCTCGCTAAAGCGAGCAAGGAGACTTAGAGGCGGGGTTATTCTCGGCACTACTGATAAAATCTATATTTACTATTCCATCTTTGTTATTTTGTCTATAATATTTATCACTGCTCCAAAAATAATCTTTAATATTCCTGCACATATTTGCACTCACTGGATTCTGGTGAACATACCTCAGTAACGAAAGCAAGTATTTGTCATCTACTACAAGTATACCTTTATATCTATTTTCAAAAACATGTCCTGTACGCTTATTTTTTCGATTATATTCTCTGCTAAACTGATTATTAATCCTGTGCATTATATCCTTGAGGGGAACGATTCCTAACCTGATTACCAAATGATAAATCCCACCAGGATATTCCAATCTAGGTTTTCTACTCAACAAAAACACCTCCTGATTTCATATTATCAGAAGGCGTGAATTTTAGCAATATTCCAAAAATATATTTTTTAAATATTCTTTTAGAGTAGGTTAGTGACCGGCACCGACACTGAATTCCATAAACAAGAGCATTAACCAAAGCTGGTTTTGGTCTACAGACTTATGGGTATAAATTATAATGAAAGATATTCAGTTAATAAACTGGCACTGAATTAATGCGCAAAGGTCATTTTCATGTACACTCATGGCTCCAACATAAAAATATTTATTATGTCTTGGAGCTACCTTGTAGAATGTGGATCTTTAGAAATTAATGATATAAAAGGGGGTACGAATTATGGGTTCAATTTTTTATATAGTTGGCGCGATCGTTGTTATTGGCTTTATACTAAAGGTTCTAGGAATATTATAAAAAGAAAACAATTTATTGGAAAATGACAATATTAATGAATGAGAATGCCCGCAGAACGGTCGAATGATAGCTCTGTGGGTTTTTTTATTTATCGTAAGATTCCTTCTCGATTCTCCATCTAAAGTTATTTGGATAAATATACGAGTTCATCAGGTGAATACATCTTAAGCTTATCCATCAGATTCTCTCTGTGCTTATGTTTATGATATTCTAAATATGGTTCTTTCCAAAGTTAATATAAGTTATTGACAGGCACCGGCATTTTATTGCACCATGATCTTACCGTTTTCGCGGAAGGTCTTCACGATTGGAAACCACTGAGAAAGTCTGTATTCGCAAGTAGTGTTGCTTAAACTCATTGCATAATCCTCCTAAAGTTTTTAGAGTTAACTTTAAAAACTTTAAAAAATCGCAAATTAGAGTTTTTAAAGCTTGATCAAATTCAATAAGAATATCATCTCATATCCGGAAGATTATTTTAAAGTACGTATAATTCACCGTATACATACAAAGAAATGGGTTATCAAGATTTAATCAGCTGCAAAAAAATAAGAGATACCTGGTTTAATATGCCAGGATCTCTGTTGTAAAAAAAAACAACATCTAACTATTCGTAAAACGCACATTTTTGGAATAGTTGGTTGTAAATACATGTTTTCAAATTGCATCCGTTTTTCATGAAACCAATGGAATTTATTTAATAAAAGCGGACATTTAATATTGTAATTTTTCACTTCTTCAGTAAGTTAATAAGTTAGTGATAAGTTAGTGACAGGCACCGACATTATTATCAATCCTATTACTAGTTTGTTGAGTAGCATTGAAAATAAAAAAGAAATTTCTTAGATTCAGGAAAGTATCATAATAAACTGTATCAGGAATAATATTTCTGCAATATAGTACACGTATTGCGGCAAGCATTGACCTAACTTGCTGATTTCTTTTAATATTAAAATATTCTATAGTTGGGTCAGTAGAATTGGTATCTGTAATTGATGAGTATGCTTCAGAATACTCAAATAAATCTTCCAGGAACTCTGCTAGTTCCTCTATAGCTACTTCCTCTTTAATGAGTTTATACACTGAATTAGCATTTTCTGCATTCTTCTATATGTAGCATTTCGTAAAATGGTTAATCAAATTATCAATATCACTTAAATGACTATTGTTTTCAATTATTTTAGTCCATTTTTCTTTCGCTTCATCTATAAAATCCTCTTGTCTAGGTTGGATATATTTCATTATGTGATTTTTTAACAATTCTATCTGCTTCAATTTTTGGCCTCGAGCATTTAAAACTTCAAAAATATTGTATATTTCTTCTTCTTGATCAGATATAATCTCGACAACATTAATTTCAAGTAAACGATTCAGAAACGTGTCCAAAGTACTAAAATCATAGGATTCAAACTCATCTGAAAAATACTTAAACAGATTATACATTTTATTGCTTCTGCTCAATGATTTTCCTTTTCTTGATGCATCAATAACCTCTTTGATATCATTATCTAACTCAGGATTATCAATCATTATAATTTGCTCAGAGTCTGCCGATAATGACACTATAAATGTACTGTATATATATTCTGCTCTTTTCTTTGAAACTTCAGAATCAATATTCTTGAATTGCTTATATAAGGCCAAAAGCATCAAATAAACTGTTGTAATCCTTTGCTGCCCATCAATAATTTCATAGTCAACAATGCCTTCAATTTTTTCGCTCTTTTTCTTTGCTGAGAAGCTATTTAAAACAATTGTACCTAAGAAGTGAGACCATTTCATTTTATCTTTTGCTTGCATTGTGAATTTAACATCAGTTAGTAATTCGTGCCAGTTTGATTCTTTCCAAACATATTCCCTTTGATATCTTGGTATGACATATCTACATGGTCGTTGATATAAATCTGCAATCTTTCTGTTTTCAGTATTGAATGCCACAATCTCACCTTCCTTTAATATAACAATAGATTCTTTTGTTCTACTTTCCCTGCAGCAACCTCAGCCAAAGATCCAACTTCCTTCTCAACAATTCCCAATAAGTACTGTAAGAAATCATCCCTCAAATCACTTCTTCTAAGAGCTGTCTCCACAGTTGCTTCTAGGAATCCTTGTTTGTTACCTACATCGTATCTTTTGCCGATGAAGTCATAAGCGTACATATCTTCTTTAAGTGCCAGCTCTTTCAGTGCATCCGTCAGCTGAATCTCTCCACCTTTACCAGGCTTCGTTTTCGCTAAAATATCAAAGATACCTGGATTGATGATGTATCTTCCCAGAATTGCAACATTAGATGGTGCTTCATCTACCGCAGGTTTCTCAACTAGGCCCTTCACGGTGTAAACTCTATCCGATACACGCTCTCCATCAACTATCCCATATTTACACACATCTTCATCTTTAACGGTTTGAACACCTAACACGGATGTCTGGTATTCATCATAAACATCAATCATCTGCTTAAGACATGGCGTGTCCTCATTATATACAACATCATCACCAAGCATAACTGCAAATGGTTCGTTGCCTACAAAGGTCTTTGCACAGTAAATAGCATGTCCTAACCCCTTGGCTTCCTTCTGTCTAATATAATGGATATCGACAAAATCTGTAATGTCTCTAACCACCTTCAATAGTTCTTCATTGGCTTTTTTCTCAAGTTCTAGTTCCAATTCAACATTTCTATCGAAATGGTCCTCGATTGCTCTCTTGCTCTTGCCTGTAATTATCAGAATCTCTTCAATTCCACTATCAATTGCTTCTTGTATAATATATTGAATTGTAGGTGTATCTACAATTGGTAACATTTCCTTTGGCATAGCTTTTGTAGCTGGTAAGAATCTCGTTCCAAGGCCAGCTGCTGGTATGACTGCTTTGCGTACTTTCATCAGTATCAATCCTCCCCGTTTTTCAAATCTAGACTTAGTTTGATAGCCCTTCTATGTTGAAACAGCCCTAAACGATGTTAGGGCTTGTCCATTAATCTCTACTAAATAAGTCTCTAGTGTAGACCTTGTCCACAACATCTCTAATCTCATCGGACAATCTGTTTGCTACAATGACATCAGAGATTTTCTTAAACTCATCAAAGTCCTTGATTACTCTTGAATGGTAGAATTCATCTTCATGAAGTGCAGGTTCAAACACCACAACCTCAATACCCTTGGCCTTGATACGTTTCATGACACCTTGGATAGCAGACTGACGGAAGTTATCTGAATCAGTTTTCATAGTCAGTCTATAGATACCGACAATTTTTGGTTGTCTTTTAATAATCATATCAGCTATATGGTCTTTTCTTGTGCGGTTAGCATCAACTATTGCAGACATCACGTTTTGGGGCACGTCTGAGTAGTTTGCTAATAACTGCTTTGTATCCTTTGGTAAGCAGTATCCACCGTAGCCAAATGATGGGTTATTATAGTGACTACCTATACGAGGATCTAATCCAACGCCTTCAATAATTTGTTGTGAATTAAGACCTCTCACCTCAGCATATGAATCTAGCTCATTAAAGTACGCTACTCTTAAAGCAAGGTAAGTATTGGCAAATAACTTAATAGCTTCTGCTTCTGTTGACTCAGTATAAAGAATATCAATATCCTCTTTAATGGCGCCTTGTGCTAGAAGCTCAGCAAATATCTTAGCTCTTTTAGACTGCTCTCCTACAACAATTCTTGATGGATAAAGATTATCATAAAGTGCTTTTCCTTCCCTCAAAAACTCTGGTGAAAATATAATGTTATCTGTTTCAAATTTCTCTTTTATTGATTCAGTATATCCAACCGGCACTGTAGATTTAATAATCATCACCGCTTCTGGATTAATTGAAAGTACATTTGCTATAACTGCTTCTACTGTCCTCGTATTAAAATAGTTCTTTTCTGGATCGTAATTTGTTGGTGTAGAAATGATGACATATTCAGCATCTTTGAATGCTTCAAAGTTATCAGTTGTTGCAGTTAAATTAAGGTCCTTAGTAGCTAAATACTCTTCAATTTCAGGATCTGCTATCGGTGACTTTTTGTTATTAATCATGTCAACTTTTTCTTTGATGATATCTAGTGCGATTACCTCGTTATGTTGCGCTAAAAGTATGGCATTGGACAGACCAACATAGCCTGTTCCAGCGATAGTTATTTTCATTGATTCTTACCCCCTTGTTTATTCTATTGATATTGATATATAAATTTCTAGTCAAACTTCCTTCTAATAATAATTGTGTTAATTTCTTCTTTGTACTTTAGTAACACTATCGTTACTGAAGAGATCATAATAAACCATCTAATGATAATATTATTGATGAGAATGTAATAAAATACACTTCCAACAAGGAGAATCAATATTGGTTTCATAACTAAACCGAGTGGAAATAACTTAGGTTCAAGTTTTCGTGAATATTTATAGTGCAATCCAAAAGAAATAGTGTATGAAAATAAAGTTGTAACAGCCGCTGCAAAATATCCATATTCAGGTATAAAGATATAATTCAAAATTAAATTAACAAACGCAGCTACAATTGTGTTCAAAGCAATTCTTCTAGTTTTTAGGTGATAATGCTCTATGTTAACAAATAACGTGTATATGAATATTATATAACTTGAAATAACAACGAATGGTACTATTGTTTTCCCTTCCCAAAATTCGCTCGGCGCAAGAACTTTCAGCACTTCCGGGGCTACAAAAAGGATTGAAAACGTTGATAGAGTCATAATGTTTATTATGATTTTAACTTTATTATTGATAGTTTCGTGTAGATCAGACTTTAATTTTTCAATAAACCAAGGCACCCATACACCATCAAGAGATAAGGAAATTACCATTGATATCATACTGAAATTGTATATTAGACTATATATTCCCGTTTGCGAAGAACTCGCAAGTGATGTAATCATTATTCTGTCTGACTGGCTTAAGACATTTAAAGCTAAGCCATGTGCAATTATTGGCACAGAAACCTTCAAGGCAAATAGCCAATACTCCTTAACTTTAATCACCTTACTCTTCATGAAGATTCTAATTACTATTAGAATCGCAAATATCAATAATACCATAAAACTTGGAATAATTTTCCCAAGATACTTATTTTCATCTAATAAAAAATAGATTACACATACTGAGATAATTGTAGTGATTAAATTTGGCAATATTAATAGAAGTGTTCTCAGTTTATAGTTAAATTTCATCATCAAATACATACTATAGTTACCAATCATTGCAGAAGCAAAACCTTGCATTAAACAGATTATTGCAAGTATAATATTAACCTGACTATTTAATAATGTCATAATAGTAACAATCAATGTTGACAATGTTAAAGCGTATAAAATACTAAAGAATGTAATTGATGACATAAAGTCATCAATATCTTCTTCATACTTTGTGAAAGCCGCTCGTATGCCATTTGTAAAAGTCATACCTAAAACTATAGATGCAATTGCAACAATAGATGAGTAAGTATTTATAATGCCATAATCCGCGGAACTCAATATTCTAGTATATATCGGTATAGTTAAAAAAGCGACGCCCTTATTGAATAAATTCCCAAACAAGTATAAGGAACCCGCTTTTATTATATTATCTTTTTTTCTCAAATTGGTTCCCCTTTTCGAATTTTATGATTCTACTGGATCTCTAATTAAATTATCACATCAAAACTTACCCTCTTAAAAACCTCAAGTGATCCACCTCGAGTTGCATTCATTATTTTAATACCATTTTTGTCGGCATATTTTTTTGCTGCTTCATATCCAACAGTCATTCTATCTCCTGCAGTTTTATATCTTGAATCATAATGGCCCGATTCAACAAAGTGCTGCTTGCTCATATCATTTGAATAATTATTATCACACCCTAATAGATATATTTCATTAAATCCTAGATATATAGCTAGTTGAATCATTGAAAAGGTCACACTAAAACCATCATAAACGACATCTTTACAATCATTGCTAAATTTCACAAAATACCTATTTCTGAATCTATATTCGAAAGCATTATAATACTTATTTAAAGGATATTTAGTCCATTCTTTGTTAACATTAAATTTTTTTGCAATATTATCTGAGACAAAAACTCTAGACAACCCTAATTCTTTCAGTTTGCTTTCCACCTTAGAGTATACACCTTCATCTTGAATACCGTAATATGTGGGCCTCCACTCGGTATTATCTAAAGCAAGACATATTGAATTCATGCTTATTGTATATTCATCTTTCAATTTTTCTAAATCAGATATCGTTAAACTTGGACCTGTGCAAATGATGAAACACCTTTCTCCTTTATGTTTATTCTTGAAATTTTCTAATTGCCTATATTCGTTACTTGATATGTTATACTTTCTAAGAAAAGCCTTTAACCTAAATATTATGTTAAAAAAATAATACTTAAATCTATAACCATTTATAAATAATTTGTATAGTTGATCATTACTCTTTATCAATTTTTTAATTCCTTTTATATTCATTTCAATCTCTCCTGAACTTTAAACTAAATAGATATTATTTATTCTTGACTCCATTTCATTGCAACTTCTGGATATCTATCTAAAACTGCTCTAATTTGTTTATCATTTAAATTCTGACCTACATTGACTTTTGTCAATGACACATCTCTGAATGCTATAATATCAACGTAAGTAATCGAGTTGCTATTAACTTTAACTGTTCTAACATTATTAATTGTAGCCATTGCTTTTAACCAAATATCATCAGCTAAAGGGCATAGTTCTTTTATCTGATTTTTGTCAAACAAATTTTCATTAAGTAAGTTAGGAGGATAAAGCACTCCTTGACAACCAATTGGCATAATATTGTGAGATGGTCCAATTACTCCATCTGATCCAGATTTCCATTCAGAGTACTTATTAATTTTTCCATCTTTAAAAGTTATTGCATGGGCTAAGTTGCAGCATACAGACTCTGGGTATTTTTTATGTGTCTCCAATAAATTTTCTAGTAATGACTCCGGATAAAAGGTATCATCATCCACAGTTACAATGATTTTTTCAGGATGGTGTAGCATCGAATAATAATATTTTTTATGAGAGCGTAGATCATCACAAAATTTTATTTCTAAACCATATTTCTGAAGTGCTAATAATCTTTTGGGCAACTCATCTCTCGATTCAAATTGAGATTCAGCCAGCCATAATATGATTTTTTGCGGTCTAACAGTTTGTCGCATAAGCGATTCTATTGTTAACCACACTTTATTTATTCTAGCAGGAAATGTCGTTAACGATATTATTACGTTTTCATTTTTGCAATTATACTCTCTATTCGAGTATTTTGAATGTAGGGGATAATAGATATTAAGAATTAATTTTACAATTCTGTAAATTATTAAATATCCTTTCTTTCCTTTCATTGAATACAACTTACTATAAATGAAATCAATCACTTCTCTTGCCTCCTTTTTTTGACAGTTTTACAAGCGCA
The DNA here is from genome assembly GCF_000423525.1 of Proteocatella sphenisci DSM 23131. GTDB lineage: Bacteria > Bacillota > Clostridia > Peptostreptococcales > Filifactoraceae > Proteocatella > Proteocatella sphenisci. Next base: position 8,813 of record NZ_AUID01000003.1, read on the forward strand.
AAAACTAATCCAAGTAGTATCCATATTGATTTTCTTTGCTCATTTGTAGAGGAAATCGACGAAAATATTGGAAATATTGATAAAATTGCGAAAGTAAAGTAGTTATAATTACATTTTTCGAAAAACAAATTCCTATACTTGAAAAGAATAAATAGTGAATAGACAATGATAAATAAGAACCCAGCAGTCCAAATAAAACCATAATCGGAAAAAATAAAAAGAATCATATTATGAGGTGCGGTAAAACTAACGTTGTAACTTGTCCCTAACCCAGCACCATGTAGAAAATTATCTACTCCTGTATTAATTAACGAGCCATAAAGATTATCTCTAGCGCTATAATACATTTGCGAACTGTCTATTTTAAGAAATTCATCAATTATATCATAAACATTGACCTCTAAAACTATTATAAAAATGGAAATAATACCTAATATAATGGGAATAGAGATTAATAATGAACGCATCTTAGAAGAGATTATATCCTTCATAAAGAATAAGAACAATACGATTAATGTCGATATCATTGCCAGTCTCGAACCAGTATTAGCTATTACAAAAAAAGTAGCTATTAATATTAAACTACCTTTTAGTATTTTTCTTTTTTGAAATAATGACATTATTACAAACGAGCCTCCAAAGATTAGAAATTGAGACAAGTCATTTGGATTTGTGAATGCAACCCCTGGATACCTTAATCCAAAATCAGTAATTCTATAAATAAATAACTCGTTGTTAAAAAAGAGATAATTGCCAGTGGCCATTTCATAACCCGCCATTCCAAGAATGAATATCACAAAATATTTAATTCCCTTAGTGAAAACAATTACTTCATCTTTATTAAGTGAGGCTATATAAAGCATAGTAATTATACCAGTTATCAGTGAAGTTAATATTCTAATACCTTCTATATGATTAGAACTCCAGAGAAGAGAAGCTATAGAATAGAATATAAAAAAAATAAAATAAAACACTATATAGTTAATCCCTGCATAACTCTTCTTCAAAAATCTCTTCAGTACCAATACAAAAAGAATCACTGAATACACATTACTTAAACCTATAGATGATATCTTTATAAATGCACCAAAAAAACTAGCAAATGGTATCATCATAATTATGAATAATTCAAATCTGCTTAAGCTATCCTCTTTTCTTGTTTTTATATCCATACAATTCCCTTCTTAGCAATTCTATTTATTTTAATGATTCTTTTGAAATATTGTAATAAGAAAACTTCTCACGCCCAAAACTTGATGCTACTTCTTTCATTTTATCCAAAGCATTTTTATTCTCAAATAAATAATTGATTTTATTTCTAATCTCTTCAACATTTTCATCATACAAAAACTCACAATTCCCTCCAATATCTATGTGAGTTGTGCCCTCCCAGTATTTTACGATCATAGGTTTTCCGAGTCCAGCCACTAATTCCCAATATACCGAGTGTCTCCCTGGAAAAACCACTAAATCTGCTGAAGCAAAAAGCTCATAACTTTGTTTCTCATTAGCCCAACCTATATACTGAATTTTTTCGCCATCACTCAATTGAGTAACTTTATCTTTTAATTCATCAACAATTGATCCAAAAACAAGTAATTTTACTTTCGGATTTTTGATTTCTTTAATAGCTTGCATTAGCAGAATAGTCTGCTTTTTTGCCAAATCTATCTTCCCGCCTGTAACAATCAAAAAATCGTCTTCTTCAATACTGAACCTATTCCGTATTTTAATATTTACCTTGTCATCCAATGCTTCACTAACTTTTTCATCGTCGGCTCCCATAACCAATAGTTCGATTTTTTCTGTAGGCAACCTATAAACACTATTCAAGAAATCTACCCTTGCTGGTAGAACTCCATAAAATTTGCGTGTGTAAGGTTCTATGCTTTTTGCACAAAATCTCCATATTACTCCATGAAGCACATTATTTGAAATCCAATTTGAAGCACTGTTAGAGAAATCTGTATGGCTATCAATATACAATTTTGTTATAGGATTCTTCTTAATATACTTTATGATTTTAAAAATATCCAAAAATTGAATATTGTGTAGAAATAAAATATCTGGTGATTCTTCTGATATTGTATGATAAACTCCTTGATATCTTTTAAACCTAAATGATTGTTTGTGATTGTTCTTTATTGCTAATCTTAACATCTTACATCCGTTGACATCATAATACTCACTGCGATTATCTATTCTAAGTCCACCCTTATCATCTCTAACCCATTGAGAAGTTATGATTGTGACTTCATGACCTAACCTTTTATGATATTTAGTTAATAAGTTTTCCTGATACGCCCATCCATCAGTAACACCAATACCAGCTAAACACACATGAACAATTTTCATATTTATAACTCCTCAACTTAATTTTATCTTTTTACTCTTCCAGAACTATCCCCATCAACAAGAGCTTTTACATCATTTACAGAAACTCTGTTAAAATCCCCTTCTTGAGTATGTTTTAAGCAACTGGCAGCTACTGCAAATTCAACTGCGTCCTGGGCTGTAGCTTTATTAAGTAATGAATATATAATCCCTGCTGCAAAACTATCTCCACTACCAACTCTATCTACTATATCAATCATATATTCTTTTGAAAGAGCATATTTATCTTCATTTGATGAATACAACATTCCAGCCCATTTATTTGATGATGCTGATAAGCTTGTTCTGAGTGTAATAGCCACATACTTACATCCAAATTGATTGCTGATTTTCTTTGCAACTTCTTCGTAGCTTTTATGATCCACACTACCACTTAGAACATCTGTGTTGTTTGCTCTTATTCCAAATACATTGTCAGCATCCTCTTCATTACCGATACAGACATCTACATAGTTCATTAATCCGCTCATTGTTTCTTTTGCTTGATCTTTTGTCCATAACTTGCTTCTGTAGTTTAGGTCACAACTTATTGTGATGCCTTTATCCTTAGCAGCCTTGCATGCTTCTAAAGATATATTTGACATGCTTTCACTTAATGCAGGGTTTATACCTGAAAAGTGAAACCACTCTACATCATCAAATATCTGGTCCCAATCAAAATCTTTAGCAATTGAGTTAGCTATTGCTGAAGAAGCTCTATCATAAAGAACCTTTGAGGGTCTTTGACTAGCACCTTTTTCTAAATAGTATAGTCCTAAACGCTCTCCACCCTTAATCACTTTTGTAGTATCTACGCCAAAGTATCTCAGTGAATTAATTGTAGCTTGTCCCACTTCATTATCTGGAACTTTTGTTACAAAGCAAGAATCAATCCCATAATTCGCAAGCGACACAGCTACATTAGCTTCTGCACCACAAAATGAAGTCTCAAATATATCATTTTGAAAAAGTTTTTTATGTCCTTGTGGAGCTAATCTTAATAGTATTTCACCAAAAGTAATTACTTTCATTGAGATTCTCCTAACCTAACAAATCTCGGTGTTGTAATAAACTCAATATCAATCACTTCTGCAAATCGATTTAACATCTTCTCCATACCTGTATTCATTGCATCCATGACGGTAGCATTTTTAATAAACGCCATATCTTTTTTAGCAAAGTTATCATAAATGTCATGTGAATAACCATCTAATCCAGCAAGCTTAATTTTGTTTACTCCAATATCTATTAGAAGTTTAATTAGCATCATACCGGCATTGTCCTCAACAGCTTCTACATCATTCAGTAAATCTGAGTAATTAACTACAATCCCTTCAACATTACCATTCTTAATATTCGATGTTTTTATTAGCTTTAAATCATCATTATTCTTGAGGTCCTCATAACGCCTTAGATTACTAACAAAAACATAATTACATTCAAACTTCTCTGGCTTAAAGTTGATAGCAATAGTATGATGATTTTCGTCAGATATCACATCAGAAATTTTTTCTTTTTCTTCGTTAATACTACTTCCGGGTGCAATAATGACAACAGTTTTATTCTTAATTTGGGATGCAAGCTGTTTTTTAGCCTTATCATCAGCAATTGCTCTATTCTGATATTGCACATAAAGCTTTTCAATATAATCCTTATCAAAATTGTTTCTCTTAGACTCTTCAAGCCCTTCAAGAATTTCGTTAATGTTCTCAACCGTTAAAGTGCTTTTGTCATCTAAATAAGAAGCATAGTTAGGATGACAGTTATTCATAGCAGATACATAGTGAGGTAATGAGTATCCCCAGAAGTTGCTCGCGTAAATAGAACTTAAAACCTGATCAATTATCTTCAACAGCGGCTTAATTTTATACTTGCTGCCATTTAATTCGTTAAGATATTCGATAAATAACTCTGTATTCAAATTCCCAGCACCACGTCCCATGCCAAATACACTTGAGTCAATTATCAGTTTTCTTTTCGTTTTAAGATCAACTAAGGCCTGCGCATTTGAGTATGCCATTTGAATATTGTTATGAGAATGGTAACCAACGAAAATATCATTAAAGAGATTATGATCAACTAAATAGTATAATCTCATCAGGTCTTTTCTTTTCATCACTCCAAAACTATCTACAATATAAAATGCATAAGGGTTTAACTCATTTGACCTATTTATTAAGTTAATAAACTCTTCATCGGTATATGATACTGATACCATTGGTTGCATGAATAGCTTGTAGCCTTTGCTAATTATTGTTTCGCACATCTTTAATGCTTCATCTAGATCTTTTTTATGAAAGGCAACTCTTATACCATCTATTGAGGTACCATCATATTGAGGTAAGTTCTCAACATCATATTCCCCATAATTAATCATACACACAGTCATGCTATCTTTTCTATGGATCGGAAGATATTGTGCAATTCTCTCAATACTATCAAACAATGATGAGTCTTGATTTCGCTCATTTTTTTCTGTTAAGAATCCACATTCGACTATATCAACTTTTGAGTCTATAAGACTGCTAATTATCTTTTTTATATTTTTTTCGCCAAACTGCCATTGGTTAATATATCCGCCATCGCGCAATGTGCAGTCAAGCACATTTATTTTATTCATTTATATTCCCTCTTTTCGTTTCTTTCATTATTTTTCTTACCTTTTCCAAATCATTTGGAGTATCGACTGCTACGGTATCTGAATCGACTTCTATAAATTGAACTTTATAGCCACTTTCTATAAATCTTAATATTTCAATATCTTCAATACTTTCAACTTTTCCTCTTGGACTATTACAATAAAACTCTAGTGCCTCAGGCTTAAAACCATAAACACAAACTTGCTTATAGTAAGAGTAATCAATACTTCCTTTAGGATAAGGCGCAGCACTTCTTGTCAAATAAATTCCAATTCCATCCTTATTCGTTATTACTTTTGGAACTGTAAAATTCACTACATCAACAGGATCCTTTATGATAGTCATTAGATTGGACACCTGAAGTTCTTTATTACCATAAAATGGCTTGATTGCTTCAATGATTGTCTCCGGTTCAATCATTGGCTCGTCACCTTGGATATTTACATATAAGTCAGCTTCAATTTTTCTAGCGACTTCACCTATACGATCTGTACCTGTTTTATGTTCATCAGATGTCATTATTACGTTGACACCAAGTTCTTCACAGGCAATTTTAATTCTTTCATCTTCGGTGGCTACATAAACAGCTTCAAATTCTTTAACTTTAATGGCTTGTTGATAAACCCACCAAATCATTGGTTTTCCACAGATGTCCGCTAATGGTTTCCCTTCAAATCTACTTGATTTATAACGTGCTGGTATTACTCCAATAATTTTCATATGGCTAAGCCTCCTAATTTATTTTTTCTTTTCTAATATCCATTCAAATAATTTGTCCATCGAATTGAATGCCTTTATACTTTTGTCTTGTAATGACGGAAAAGTATTAAATATTACTTTATCCTTATTATTAATCAAAATCGCAGCAGCATCTGAATTGTTGTAGACAGCTTCTAATAAAATTGTAGATTTCCTTGAGATGCATATATTCTTACTTATGGATGAATTAAAGTCTTCTACCAACTGTATATCTTTTGAATACTTATCATAATCTGATTTCTTGTCTTTTGGATGTAGCTTAACAAACAATTGGAGATTCTTGGAGTTGAGTAAAGGAATTAAACCTTCAATAATTTTAAAATTCACTTCAACTTCTCGAGGTTCTGTAAAGAAAACAATATCTCTTTCACTTTTCTTATTCTCATAATTCACTGAAAACATATTTTTAGCTATATCCTGCCTGTAAATGAACTTATTGGTATCGTACAATTGATTAAGATATAATGAAGCATTAAAGCTGGTTGTGTAGAACTCATCTCCAATAAAACAATATGGAAGTTTGAATCCATACTCTAATCCATGAGGTATGCAAAGAGTATGAATATTGTGCTTTTTGGCAGCTGCTTCTTCTATTAAAGCAAATCGATCCAAGTTATTACCTGTGTAAAACTTCTTGCCTTCATTATTAGCTAAAAAAACATCTATAACTATTGAATATAAAATAGTGTGTACAACTCTTTTCCCATAGTATTTATAAGCATTCGCTGAGCTAAAAGGCCCAATGATATTTTGTATATATTTACTGTAATTTTTCATTTCTTTATAAGAAGTTATCCAGGATTTTGTAACCCAGTAAATCCTTTTATGTTTACTAAAACAGTTGTAAATAGAATTTTTATCATTAAAATCTTCATATCTAAAATCAATATCATTTAAAAAACTAAGCTTCTTCTTAGATGCAGGAGTTCGTATCAAAGATATTTTTTCTTTGTTAGAGCTGACTTCTGATTTATGAGGGATTTTTAGCATTTTTAAAATCAAATAAATCGAAGTTAGAATTAGATTAATTTGACCATAGAACACATTCTTTACCTTATAAAAATTTGAGCTCCCTTTTACTGTAATTCCTTTATTCTTTGCGAAATCTAAGACCAGTGGTAACAAGTTATTATCAGGATTTTCGAGTTCAATGCTTTCTATATCAAGACCAGACAGAAAGATTTCTATTGCTTTATATGGTTGTACACGATTTAAAAAAACTTCATTAACAACCCATATTTCACCAACGTATTTTTCAGCTATCTCGTTGCATTCTTCAAAAACATGATCACTAAACATATCATCTAGTTCATAAATTGTATTATTATATTTAAATTTATTGCCCTGTATAAATAATGAGTTCAAATGCTATCTCCCCCAAACCACTCTATTTACATAATCTGTATATGATAAAATAATTCTCAACACTTTATCTGACACATTTGGCATACTATAATCCGCAACCAACTTCAGTCTATCTCTCTCTTGTGTTTCTAACACTTCTAATCCTTGTAGAATCCTTTCTTTCTTAAGTCCTACCATCATTACTGAAGCCTCTTCCATTGCTTCTGGTCTCTCATGTGCTTGTCTTATGTTTAGTGCCTTAAATCCGAGAATTGATGACTCCTCACTTATTGTTCCACTATCACTCAAAACAGCTTTTGCATACTTCTGAAGTTTCACATAATCATTAAATCCAAGAGGCTTCATTATTTTCACCAATGGATTAAACTCGATTCCTTTAGCTTCAATCATGTTTCTCGTTCTTGGATGTGCACTTAATATTAATGGCATCTGATATTTTTCAGCAATCTTATTTAAGCTATCTACTAAATCCGTGAAATTCTGTTCAGAGCTGATATTTTCTTCTCTATGAGCTGATACAAGAAAGTACTTCTCTACTTCAAGTCCTAACCTTTCAAGTACATCTGACTTCTCAATGTCTTCTTTTCTAGAATTAAGAACTTCAAACATTGGGCTCCCAGTTTTTATAATTCTATCAGCTGGCAGGCCTTCTCTTAGAAGATACTCTCTAGCAATGTCGCTATATGTCAGGTTAATATCTGCTGTATGATCTACAATCTTTCTATTAGTTTCTTCCGGAACTCTCTGATCAAAACATCTGTTTCCTGCTTCCATATGGAAGATTGGAACGTGTCTTCTTTTGGCTGCAATTGCACAAAGGCAACTATTTGTATCGCCTAATACAAGAAATGCATCTGGATTTACTTCCTCGAGAATTGGATCAATTTTAACAAGAATATTACCTATTGTTTCTACTGCACTGCCTGTCGCCGCATTTAAAAAATAGTCTGGTTTTTTTAATTTGAAGTCTTTAAAAAACACTTCATTAAGCTCATAATCATAGTTCTGTCCTGTATGAACTATTATATGGTCTATTGCTTCTGATTCTTCTAATTTATTTATAACAGCTGACAGTCTAATAATCTCTGGTCTTGTACCAACAACTGTCATAACTTTTAATTTCTTCATCAATTATACCTCCAAAAAATAAGTGTCAGGTTTACTTGGGTCAAAGGCTTCATTGGCCCACATTATAGTAACCATATCTGTATCGCCAAGGTTTTCTATGTTATGAGTATAACCTGTTGGTATATCCACAACTTCCATTTTATCCCCATTTACAAAATACTCGATTATTTCATTTGAACCTATTTTTCTGAAACGGATTACACCTTTACCGCTTACAACTAAAAACTTCTCATTTTTGGTATGGTGCCAGTGGTTTCCCTTTGTGATTCCTGGTTTAGAAATATTTACTGAAACCTGACCCCTATCAGGAGTCTTTATAAACTCTGTAAAAGAACCCCTCTGGTCTATATTCATTTTAAGCTCATAACTGAATTTATCTTCTGGCAGATAACTTAAATATGTGCTGTATAGTTTCTTTGTAAATGAATCAGACATATTTGGAACTGACTTGTCTTCTCTGCTTTTTTTAAATGAGTAAATCAAATCTACTATTTCACCAAGTGTTATAGTATGTACTGTTGAAACTTCACAAAATGATTCTGCTTTATTTTCTTTTCCCTCAAGGGCATTGATGAGTTCTGCTACTAAATCATCTATATAGAGAAGGTTCATCACTGCACTTCTGTCATTTACCTGAATAGGCAAATCGTGTGCTATGTTATGACAAAAAGTTGCGATAGCGCTGTTATAATTTGGCTTGCACCACTTTCCAAATACATTAGGAAATCTGTAGACAAGAACCTTTGCTCCTGTCTCTTTACCATAATTAAACAGCAAATCTTCTCCTGCTTTTTTGCTTTCACCGTATGGATTTTTTAATCCAGCTTGAGTTGATGATGAAATCATAACTGGGCAAGTATTATTATGTTTTTTTAGAATATATAAGAAATCTGAAGTAAATCCAAAATTCCCTTCCATGAACTCTGATTGTTCTACTGGACGGTTTACTCCTGCAAGGTTGAATACAAAATCAGCTTGCTTGCAATAATCTTGAAGCAGTGAGACATCTGTGTCTCTGTTATATTCATAAATATCGTTATAATTTCTATTTTTTAGCTCTGCTATCAGATTTTTACCAATAAAGCCATTCGATCCTGTTACTAATATTTTCATTATCTATTCCAACTTTCCAATTGCTCTCTTACAAAATCAAGCTGTAATAGTCTTTCTTTAATCTGCTCTATATTAAGGCGCTCTGTATTATGTGAATTATACTCATTTTCTGATGATAGCTTTTGATCTCCTTCTACAAAGTATTTATCATAATTAAGATCTCTCTTATCAGCAGGTACTTTATAAAAACCGCCCATGTCTTTTGATACTACATGTTCTTCCTTTGTGAGAAGCGTCTCATACAATTTTTCACCGTGGCGTGTTCCAATCACTTTTATCTCATTGTCTGCATTAAAGAGTTCTTTAACCGCCTTAGCCAAATCTCCTACTGTAGATGCCGGTGATTTTTGAACCATTATATCTCCCGCTTCCGCATTTTGGAATGCAAATATAACAAGCTCTACTGCTTCTTCAAGGCTCATCAAGAATCTCGTCATATCTGGATCTGTAACTGTTAAGGTCTGCCCGCTCTTGATTTGTTCAATAAACAAAGGGATAACCGAGCCTCTAGAGGCCATTACATTTCCGTATCTGGTTCCACAAATTAGGGTTTTTTCAGGATCAACGGTCTTTGCTTTTGCAACAAATACCTTCTCCATCATAGCCTTAGATATTCCCATAGCATTAATAGGGTAAGCCGCCTTGTCTGTTGAAAGACATATAACCTTTTTTACACCCATTTCAATAGCACCCGTAAGAACGTTGTCTGTACCAAGTACATTGGTCTTTACTGCCTCTAAAGGGAAAAACTCACAAGAAGGTACCTGCTTAAGAGCTGCTGCATGAAAAATATAGTCTACTCCATGCATCGCATTTTTTACACTTGCAAGATCTCTTACATCTCCAATATAAAATTTAAGCTTATCATTTTTATATAGTTTCCTCATATCATCTTGTTTCTTCTCATCACGAGAGAAGATACGAATTTCTTTAATATCTGTATCTAAGAATCTTTGCATAACTGCATTTCCAAAAGATCCTGTGCCACCTGTGATTAATAAGGTTTTATTTTTAAACATACTACCGCCTCTTTTCTGTATTAAAATGTTCCTCTAATATTTGAACAGACTTTTTAATGTCGAATTTTTTTTCAATATAACTTCTGCCTTTTTTCCCCATATTTTTAAGTTCTGGGTTCTTAGCCATTCTTCTAATTGCTTCAACAATTTCTCCTTTATCACCAGACCAAACCCATTCACCGCATCCAGAATCTTGAATTAAATTTCTTAAATCTGTAACTTTATCGGTTGCCGCAAGTACGGGTTTTGCATATTCCATATAGGATAATACTCTTGATGGATAATTCGGAATTGTAAATCGCGGATCTAAAATTATAAGTCCGACATCACTTTCTTTAGTAATTTGTTCATATTCATCTCTTGGTAAATTCTCAATTACTTTTGCATTGTTAATGGATTCAGATTTTATTGTATTTTCCAGTATATATCTTTCTGTACCTCGTCCTACAAAAAGAAAAAATATATCTTTATCGTTCTTACAATCTATAATTACCTTACTTAGTAAATCGACATATTGTGGTTTTCCCATGTTTCCACCAAAAAGAAATACACACGCATCCTCCGGAATAGAATATTTTTGTCTCATTTCTATTGCAACAGGCTCAATATAATTAGTTATTTTTTTTGTATTAGGAAATAATTCTATCTTACTCTCGTCTAACCAGGGATTGTGGTTAATAATGTATTTCTTGTTCGCTTCAGACATGCAACCAATAATATCTGCCGACTCATATAATTTTTTCTCTTTATATTTGAAAAACTTAAATATAGGGCTATTATTTTTCATTATCCCTATATCAATAGCATTCTGAGGGAATATATCTTTTAACATTAAATATGAAGGACACTGAAAATGCTTCTTAGCCCAACTCACCAAACTCGAATTCGTTACTGGAGGTGCTTCATATAATATGAAGTCAAAGTTCATATCACTTAAATATTTAGAAATCCCTTTTTTCATTAAAGTTGGGATTCTTAAAGTTGTAATTCCTTTTTCTATAAGACCAACATCATAATAGTTCCCAGTTACAACTCTAAGAACACCAAATCCGCGTTCTTTTTTCATCTGCGTTTGGCTTGAATTTCTCGCCTGTTCTGAAACAGCCACTGTTATTTCATGTCCTGATTCACTGAGAGCTTCAGCCAAATCGGTATAGATTGTCGCGCCTTTATTGGGTTCTGGAAATGACGTTGCTATATATAAAATTCTCATTTTACAATCTCCCTGCTATTTCCCACAAATGATACACACTACCACAACTCACATACTTAAATCCCATAGCAGTATAAAACTGAGTAGCAGATATGTTATTCACTTGTGTTCCAACTTTTATTTTTTGTATTCCTTGATCTATAACAAATGATTCCATCGTGTGAATCAATGACTTTCCTACTCGTTGTCCTTGATATTTTTCATCAACAGCAATTAGTTCAATTACACTGCTATCTTCATTAAGAGAAAAAAGTATATAACCTGCTACATTTCCTTCTCTTTCAGATATAACAAAGTATTTATTCTCCTGACCAAAAGCGCATTCAGTCCAGTGGAGATAGATATTCTTTGCTTGTTCTTGAGGTAACTTTGGATCATTAAAAAATCTAGAATAATTAAATGACTTTCTTGCAATATCAACTATCTGCTCATTTCTAGACAAGTTGTTTGTTACATTAGTTTTCTTATCTTGACAGTCTGGCTTATCCCCCAAAATCTTTAGAAACTGAATATTCATATCAGCAAGAAATGCAGCCGTTCTTTTGCCTATCCAATAATTGTTTTCTTTTATATTGTCTAGATTCGAGATTGTAACAAATTCATAGTTTTTACAAAACTCTATTATCTCATATTGACCTTTTTTATCTACAATTCCATTGAGATTCACTCTAGCAGAATTCACTCCAAAGTAATCTGTATCCCATTGTAGCAGCTTGCACTCATAATTTTTATTAGACATTAGCTTTCTCACTGTTCTTGTTACCTTATTTCTGATCTACAAATACAGCTTCTCTTTTAAGTACTGAAACTGCAGTTTTAAAAAAGACTTTGATATCCATCCACATCGTTAAATTGTCAATGTAATAGATATCATTCTTGATTCGTTCCTTCCAGGGAATTGTATTTCTAAAATATGCCTGGTTATACCCAGTAACGCCTGGTCTTATCTCAAGCTTTCGCGCTTCATTTCCTTCATATAGCTCCATATGCTCCGGAAGATCTGGCCTTGGACCAATAATACTCATATCACCCTTGATGATGTTAAGTAGTTGTGGGGTCTCATCAAGGCTTGTTTTTCTAATAAACTTACCTATCTGTGTTAATCTTGGATCATCTTCTGCATTAAAAGTAGAACCATCTTCATTTCTCAAATCAGGCGCATTTATCTTCATTGATCTGAACTTATACATTTTAAAGATTTTTCCATCTTTTCCTAATCTAGACGCATTATAGAAAATTGGGCCTTTGTCCTGAATGTAAATCATAGGACCGACTATAACCAAAATTATAAACCAGAACGGAAGTGCTATAATTGCCAATACTAAATCAAATATACTCTTGAAAAAATTCCGATACATCCCTTCACCCCATTACCTAAGCTCATCAATAGCTTCTTTTAATTTACCCACCACATACTCAATATCCTCATCCGTCAATAAAGTATGCAGTGGCAATGTAATCTCATTTTTATACATATCAAATGCATTAGTATAATCTTCCATCTTAAACCCTAAATTCTTATAGGCTGAATGCATTGGAAGTGGTTTGTAATGAACATTAGTCGCTATTCCTTTTTCAGCCATCTTCGTAATCACATTATTTCTGAATTCTTCATCTTTCCCATTAAGTCTTAACAAGTAAAGGTGTCCGCTTGATGTAAACGTTTCGTCATAATGTTTGATTGGCGTTGCTTCTAATTCACTTAATAAAGAATCATACTTTTCTATGATTTCTTTTCTTCTTTTAAGAATCCCCGGATATCTCTTGAACTGCGCAAGTCCAAGTGAAGCCATGATATCAGTCATATTACATTTATAGTTTGGAGCGACGATATCATATTCCCATGCTCCAAGATTAGTTTTCGCAAGTGCATCCTTTGATTGTCCGTGAAGTGAAAGAAGCATATATTCCTTGTAAATTTCTTCATTATCAATGCCTTCTATATCTCTCCAGGTAACCATTCCGCCTTCACCTGTTGTAAGATTTTTTACAGCATGAAAAGAAAAAGACGTAAAGTCTGCAGCTTCACCACTCATCTTTCCTTTATAAGTAGCTCCTATTGAATGAGCTGCATCTGCAATAACAACTACTCTTCCAAATGCTTTTTGTAGTTCATTTTCAGGTTTGAATAGATTCTTTTTACTTTCAATAGCTTCAAAAATTTTATCGTAATCACACATAACGCCTGCTATATCAACGGGAATTATGGCTTTGGTTTTTTCAGTAATTGCACCGGCAATAGCTTCATAATCAATGTGGAATGAATCTTTACCGGAGTCCACAAGGACTATTTTTGCGCCAACATGATGTATTACACTCGCTGATGCTGTATAAGTATACGCCGATGTGATAACTTCATCTCCAGGGCCAATCCCCAAAAGTCGTAAAGTTAACTCCATTGCAGCTGTTGCCGAATTCAGGGCTGCTGCTTTTGATGTATTACAATACTCAGCAATTTGTTTTTCGAATAGTTTGGTTTTTGGTCCAGTCGTAATCCAACCCGATTTCAATGTATCTACTACCTCATTGATTTCTTCGTCGGTTATATCCGGCGGTGAAAATGGAATCCTTCTAAATTCAGTCATCTGATTTACCCTCTCTAAATTGTTTATTTTTTTATGATGAATATATTATCCCCACCAAAAAACAGCCTTCATATCAAATTCCCCACGCAGGCTGTTCAATATTTTTGTTCAATGTTTCTTATCCTGCTATTTCATTTATTTCTTCTGGTGTTTTGAATGTGTCTACCAGTTCTTTGAGCTTTGATACGGTGATGGTGCTGTTGTAGTGCTTCATGTTATGTTCTACATCTTGTATCCATTCAAATATTTTATCTTCTCTTACTTCATTTGGTTTTCCTATAAATATCTTTGCGCTGTCTGTCTTTGTGATGCCTTCTTCTGCCATGAGTAGTTCTTCAAAGAGTTTTTCTCCTGGCCTCAGTCCTGTAAATTCTATGTTTATGTCTTTTCCTGCTGTTAGTCCTGCAAGTTTTATCATGTTATCTGCAAGGTCTGTTATCTTGACTGGATCTCCCATATCAAGCACGAATATTTCTCCGCCTTTTGCCATTCCTCCTGCGTTTAGAACGAGTGACACGGCTTCTGGTATGGTCATGAAATACCTTATTATATCTGGATGGGTAACGGTTACGGGGCCGCCTTTTTCTATCTGTTTTTTGAACAGTGGAATTACTGAGCCGTTGCTTCCGAGTACGTTTCCAAACCTTACTGCTGCGTATCTGGTATGTTTAGATTTTTTATTCATGGCCTGTATTACCATCTCGCAGGCTCTTTTGGTCGCTCCCATTACGTTTGTAGGATTTACGGCCTTATCTGTGGAAACGAGTATCATCCTGCCTACACCGTATTTGTCACACATGGTTGCTACGTTGTAGGTTCCCAGTATGTTGTTCATTACTGCCTGGTCTGGATTATGCTCCATGAGTGGTACGTGTTTGTGCGCTGCTGCGTGAAACACTACATCTATTTTACCATATTTATCCTTGAAATTACAGAAGAACTTGTCGAGTGTATCTTTTTCTCTTACGGTTATGATTTCTACCTGTGGCACGTAGCCATAGTCGCGCTTGAGTTCTTGTTCTATATCGTATGCGTTATTTTCGTAGTTGTCGATAATGACGAGTCTTTTTGCTCCAAAGTTTACTGCCTGCCTGCATATCTCGGATCCTATTGAACCACCGCCGCCTGTGACAAGGATGTTCTTGCCTTTTATATATGATTCGATGTCTACTTCGTTTACTTTGATGCTGTCTCTTGAAAGAAGGTCTTCTACGTTTATGTTTCGCAGTCTTCCCATAAGCTCGGTCTTGTCGTCATGAGATTTTAGTACCAGCGGTATGCCTGGCAGTATTTTTACTTTGCATTTTGTATCTGAGCATTGTTCTACTATGCGTTTTTTGTCACTTGATTCTAGGCTTGGCATTGCGATTATTATTTTTTCAATCTTTTTACGCTTTACTATTTCCTGTATTTTGTCTGTCGGTCCGTATATAGGTATCCCCAGTATTGATCTTCCTGTCTTTTTAGGATTGTCGTCCACAAAGCACACTGGCTCATATTTAAGGTTTGGGTTGTTTTTTATTTCTTTTAGAAGCTGTACGCCCGCGTCTCCTGCTCCTATTATTGCCAGCCTTTTTTTTGCAACGTGTCCTGTTTGAGCTTCTGATTTATCGCTGTCAGAGAAGATACTGCTGATTAGTCTTTTTCTCTGCTGCAAGGCCGTCTTGTAGGTTATCCTGCTTGCTATAACTATTCCCATGACTATAAGTGGGGCTGCTATCTGTATTCTTACTGGAACGTTGTATGAAGCAAGCTCGCTCAGGACTATAAAAATTCCACCCGCAAAAATAGACGCCACTGAGCACAGCTGATATTCGTCTGCGTCTGCATAGCGCCACATCTGGCCATATATTCCCATAAAATAGTATACGATAAGATATATTACAATAAACAAAAAGAAGGTCTGCTTAAATAGAGGTATGTAGCTTATTACCTGCTCATTGTTAAGCGTCATTACGTATGCAAAGAAATAGCCTACCCCAGCTATTGCCATGTCTATCAGCATAAGAGTGCTTCTTCTGCTAAATATTTTTTGTCTTGTATTCATGATTCCCCCCGGAAATACCTTTATCCCAATTTGTTTATATATTCTTGCTGTTTTTTCATCTTTATGTCATTGTATTCGTCTCTGCAGGCCTGGACTTTGGAAACTTCAAAGTCATATTCTTCGAGTTCGTTTTGCATGTCATAAAGGGCTGCGTATACATTGTTATCACTTTGCGATTCTAGTGCAAATATCTCTTCTTTATATGCTTCGAGTGTGGTGGCAAGAAGTGCCTCGTCTGTTATGTTGTTTTTTGCATATCTCATATTTCCTACTATGCTCTCTAGCTCCCCTGTATAAGATCCCTCGAGTGACTTGAGTTTTTGATAGTATTTGCTCTCTATTGCCGCCTTTGCAGCTTCTGTGCCTGGCTCGCCTTGAGCTGATGGAGCTGCTTCCCCTGCGCCATCCGATTCTACGGCGTATGCTTCTGATATTTCTGTGGCTGACTGGGTACTTTGATCATCTTGCTCGTTTTGATCCTGCTGAGTTGTTTTTTGCGAAGCTCCCTCAGCTTTTTCCATTAAAGCGCTCTGGCTGATTCTGGCTCCTGTCCCTATTATGAACAGTGTTGCTACTGCTATTGCCGTCATCATTGCCATCATCTTCTTTTTTGAGCTCGGACTGTTTTTGTTTCCTGTTTCTAATTTTTGAGTATAAATTTCGATTCCTGCTATAAGCATCTGCGGATTTTTTATGAATATCTTTTCTGCTTCTTTTTCGCCTTCAAGTTCTACTACTTTTTGATATGAAGAACCCAGTAGTGGCTTTCGATGCTGATCTCCATGTGCGTCTGAGGCTACAAAATCTACACTGCTCTTTTTGAGGAGTGTCTCACAAAATGAGGCGATTTTTTTACCTCTTTTTCCGTTTATGCTTGCTGATGTAAGCTGTATAAGGGCTCCCTGATTTCTCAGTTCACAAGCTTTGTCAGGTTTTTTTGTCAGATCTGGATACATCTCTGCATGGGCAATTATGGGCCTTAGTCCTTGTATCTTAAGCTCGTGGACTACTTCACTCATGCGCTCGTATTTGACTTCTCGATCAAATTCTATAAGTATATACTTTGTAGAGTTTATGACAAGTTCTTCTCTGCTTTTTTTGACCACCTCAATATAATCATCTGTTATATAAAATTCAGCTCCAAGATACAAATCGAAATCAGGATAAAGATCCAGAACTGAGGCCTTGAGAAGCTGGAATGAATTCATTACTGAATCCTGAGGCCTGAAATCTATTGGATGATTTTTGTGGGGCGTTGCTATCATAGCTCTTACGCCGTCTTGGTATGCCATTTTTATCATGTTCAGGGATTCCTCGAGTGAAAAGGATCCATCATCTACCATTGGAAGTATATGACAGTGTGTATCAAACATTATTTATCTCCCTTTCCATCGTTTTGATGGTAGTAATAGTAGTATGCATATTTTTTTGAATCTACGGGTACTTTGTTAAGCACTACACCAAGGATGTTTGCGCCTACTTTGGTCAGCGATTCTCTGGTCTTTTTTGCCATTTCTATATTAAGGTCTCCTGATGCGCACACAAGGATAACCCCGTCTATATAGGTGGACATTATAACTGAATCAGTAACCGGTACCACTGGTGGAGCATCTATCATTACGTAATCATAGTCATCTTTGAGCATCTCTATGAATTTTTTCATCTTTTCTGATGAAAGCAGTTCTGATGGATTTTTGGGAATGTTTCCCGCTGTTATTACCGATATGTTGTTATAGTCTATTTTGTGAACGAATTTCTTATAGTCCTGGCCTTTTAGAAGTATATCTGTAAGGCCAGCGGCATTGCTAAGTTCAAAGAATTTGTGAATTCTGGGTTTTCTAAGATCACAGTCTAGTATGAGCACTTTGTTTCCGTTATCTGCCATTGCGGCTGCCACATTGCACAGTGTAGTCGTTTTTCCTTCTCCTGCAGTGGCACTGGTACAAAGTATTGTCTTGAAGTTTTTGTCTATATTTGCAAACTCCAGATTGGTCCTTATTCCTCTGTAAGCCTCGGAAATGGGAGATTTTGGTAATTTTTTGAGTATCAGTTCTTTCATTTTGGCTCCCCCTGTTCATTTAAAACCATTGCATGATCTGGTATAAGACCAAGTATTGGCAGATCAAGGTATTTTTGAACATCATTTTCTGTTTTTATTGTGTTATCCATATATTCAAGAATAAAGGCAATAAAAACTCCTGCCATCAGGCCAAGTATCATGGATATGGCAAGGTTGAGGGCTGTATTTATGTTTATCGGCTTATCTATAGCTATAGCCTTGTCTATGGTCTCTACGTTATTTACCTTAAGTATTCTCATTACTTCTTTTACAAAAACGCCTGATATTTTGTTTGCTATTATTGCTGCATTTTTGGGATCTTCATCCTCCACTGATATCTTGAGGATTTCTGTACCGCCTAATTGCTGGGCTGTGGTTTTTTGGAGCAATTGCTCATAAGTCATGTCCAGTTTAAGGGTTTTTATAGTCTGCTCTAGTACTATCCTTGATTTGACTATTTCTCCATAAGTAACAACAAGCTTCTGGCTAAGGTTTATACTTCCCAGGTCAAGGCTTGAGGCTATGTCTGTCATGTTCTTTGCTCCATTTACCATCATAGTTGTCTCGGACTTGTATAATGGCGTTATCATAAACACGCTGTATATCCCACCTGCCAGAGTACATACCACTGTCAGTATTATAATCAATAGCTTTCTTTTTAATAGAATCTCGAGGAGCTCCCGCAATTCTATGATTTCTTCATTCATAATGCCTCCGGTTATGTCCTTAAATGACTATTTTTTAAGATCAAAATATTTGTTGAGATTATCCAGGTCTTTGGCTGGAATGTTTCCTGTTATTGCATTTTTGAATGCGTTGTATTCAGCTGTACTCATTTGAGATATTTTTGATTTTGCATTCTCAACGTCTGAGTCTATTGAATAGTTGTTATTGGCAATATATTTTGAAAGTGAAGATGAGATTGCCTCAGCTGTCTGTTTTTGAAGATTTGTAGTCAATTTTGGCTGTACCGAACTTTTAAGTTCCTCTACTACAGAGTTTAGGCTTTCTTTAACCTGCTGCGCTGATGGCAGCTTAGATCCTCCACCTCCTGATGATGAACCTCCGCCTGTTGATGAACTTGTGCCCGTTGAAGGCGTTCCTGTTGAAGGCGTTCCTGTTGAAGGTGTGCCGGCTGGATCAGTTTTTCCAGTTTCTTTGCCTGCTTCTTTTTGGATTCCTGAAACTATCCTGTCCAGAATAACTATGCATTCTGCCCTTGTCACAGGTTTCTTTGGTCCAAAGGTTCCGTCCTCATACCCTCCCATGATGCCATTTGACACGACTCTCATTACTGAGTCTGCCGCCCATGGAGATACTTTGCTTAAATCTTTTATAGTAACGCTTTTTGCGCTGTTTTCAAGTTTATATATATTGTTAAGTATTGCTGCCGCCTGTTCTCTTGTTACAGGAAGGTTTGGACCAAATGTTCCATCTGGAAATCCGCCAATATAACCGGCTTTTGTGGCAGCCTTTATCTCACCGTATGCCCAGTGTGAGCTGTTTAGATCTTTGAACTGTGAATCTTGTTGATCTGTAAATCCGTTTATTTTGTTTACTATAGCCACAAATTCTGCTCTTGAAATATTTGAGGCCGGTTTGAATGTTCCGTCTGGAAATCCGCCAACATAGTTTTTTTCTGACATTCTACTTATAGATGCCGCCGCCCAGTTTGAATCCTTTACATCATTGAATCCATTCGCATATATGCTTGATGTCCCCGTAAGCATAAGTGCCAAAGTTAACCCCAATACCCTCTTCTTGTACATGCAGTCCTCCGCTTTAAAATCCAGGAGCCTTTTTTCAAAGGCCCTGGTTATATGTTGATATAAATTTTATTGATATTCTTATTATTTTACTATCTTTAGTGAAAGCGTAGTTTTTGAACCAGTAAGCCCAATCTTTACTACTTCTTTTCCTGTAGCATCAGCAAATGTAACTTCTTTAAGTTTAGAATCTATAGTAGATACTGCACTTGCTATTGCTCTTTCAGCTACTGAAAGTTCAGTTCCCATTACACTCACGCTTATTTTCGCTGGTATAGCTTCACCTTGGAACAGAATTGCAAGGTCTGAAAGTATTGAATCAATTCCTGCTTCAACAAGTTTTTTTGTAAGAAGATTCATGTTGTTTTCAACATTGTCTTTAGCCGCTATTTTTCCTACATAACCTGCAACAACACTATTTTTATTGAATACTTTTAGTGTAGTAGCACCTTTGTAATCTTGGATAGCAGAGTCTAGTACTTTTACATATTTGTCGCCTTTAGCATTTTCTAGATTAAGAATGTCTTTTACTGTAGGCATCGCCTGATTGATAGAATCGTCGCTAACAGGTATTGCTTTGTAAACCTCGCTTACTACTGCAAAGCTCATTTTTGTATTCTCTTTGAAGTCTTTTTTCATTATGCTTATAGGAGTAGTTCCGCTTTTATCAGTTTTTGATACTACAAAGTTATATTTGTATGTGTTGTATGATGGAGCTGTCCCACCGCCGCTGCTGCTTCCGCCGCCACCGCCGCCTGCTATTGAATCTTTTTTGATGCCATCAGTCGTTACAGATCCTGATGTATTTCCTGCTACTGCTTGTTTGTTTATAACTGTACCTGTTACGTCTTTAGCTACTGTGAATTTTGTTCCTACGATGTTAAATGTTACACCGTCTGCTCCTATTGTAGCTTTTTCAACAGTTCCTTCTCCAGATATAACCGCTTGCTTAGCTTCTGGCTTTAATGTAAGAAGTGTTACATTTGAGCCTTTACCTACAGATATCTTTGCGTTTGGAACTCTGATCTCGATCTCTCCTATGAAAGATCCTGTCTCAGCAACTTTTGCTCTTTTTTCTTTCGCCTGAGGCTGAACAGTAGTTTTTATTTCTAATGATGTATTTTCACCCATTACTACTACTTTTTTTGCTCTAACGTTTTCAAGAGTGATAACGCCTTCGCCTTCAGTTGGAGCAACCCATAGAGTGTCTACAGTTTTTCCACTGATTGTTTCGCCATGGCTCTTTACTAGAATATCATTTGCTCCAAGAACTATTCCACCGTTTTGAGATGCTTCTCTATCCTTGATAGTTCTGTTCGCAACTGCCGCCATTGTAGCTCTTATAACATTTTCTGATGGTCTTATAGTTCCATCTTCGTATCCGCCAAAAAGCCCTTTTTCTACTGCTGCAGCCATATCAGATTTTAATGAAGCTGATATTTTTGCATTGTCTTTGAATTTATCAAGCGCACTATTGTTTTTTGAATTAAGCTCCATTGCCTGAACAAGCATTGATGAAAGCTGCTCTCTTGTAGCTGATGCATTTGGATTTAATTTTTCTCCAGGTGCAACTTTTGCAAGATATCCGTTTTCAACAGCTATTGCTATCTCATTTGAGTACCATGCATTCTTTTTAACGTCTGTGTATGTTATTGCTGATACATTTCCGTTTCCTTCAAGCTTGAGAGATTTGTTGATAAGCTTTATTGACTCAGCTATCGTAACTGACTGCTGTGGTCTCATAGTATTATCTGGGTATCCCCCCATTATGCCTTTCTCTGTCATGCTAGTCAAATCACTTACCGCCCAGTGACCCGATATATCAGAGAATCGATCCAATACCTTGCTGTCTGCAAATGCAGGTGTAGCTGTGCTAAGTACTAATGCTGCAGATGCTACAAGAGCTACTGCTCTGTTAAAATGTTTTTTCATTTGTTCCCCTTCCAAATTTTAAGTTTTTTTGCCCCAAAATCATTATAAATGAAATACCCCTCTATATGATTTTACGCAATATTACAATATTATCACAAAAGTTTAGTTATTTCAATAAGTTTAGATAGTTTTTCATTAAATTAAATTATAAGTTTTTATTTATAAAGTAAATAAGCAAAAAGGCGGGATTAAAGAACTTTAACATTCTTCAATCCCGCCACTATAAAACTGGGTTTAGTAACTATTTTTATTTTTGTGTTCCACAATATACTGTCTTAAAAATACATAAAACACTCCCGCCATTAGGCCAAGTACAAGGCCTATAGCCAAATTCATCATAGTGTTGGGTCCTGATTTTGATAGCGGAAGTCTTGGATTTGAAAGCAGCTGGATATTTTGTGCCACAAAGTCGAAATTTTTGGACTCAAGTTTTGTCTCGTCTCCAGTTTCGTTGTATGCATCTATCTTTATATTCATATCCTCTATTTCTTCAAGATACTTTTCATAAAGTATATTATCTTCTAGAAGTTGATTTATCTGCTGTTCTTTTTCAATTACGGTTGTGCTGGCTCCTGCATATCCAAGTGCTTCTCCTAGTGCTACATAGTCTATTGCACCGTATTTATTGCTACTTTTTATACTAGAATTAATATTATCCGTTACTTTTTGTAGAGTTTTGCGGTCACTTTCAAGTGATTTTCCAAGGTTTGATATCTGATTCTGATTCTGTTCTATCTTTACATTGAATGTATTTTCAAAGGTTGATAGCGCCCTTGTCTTGAGTACTATATCCAGATATTCATAGTAATTTTGATATGCCGTCTGAGCAAGTTTTACTGCTTCTTCCGGAGAATTTGCTGAAACTGATATATTCGCAATATTAGATTCTTTTGTAGGAAGTGTGAATTTAGATCTCATAGAACTAAGATTCACCCCTTCGTATCCCATGTCATCTGATGTTTTTTGCATTACAGTCTGCTCAGTAAAAAGATTTATATACTCCAAATTGTTTTCAATAGGCATTGTAATATCGCCATATTTTGTATTCATTATTTCTGGCATATTTATTGATATATTAAGGTTTGTCTCATAAACAGGTTTGATGATGAACACGGAAAGTAGCAGGGCAACAAGTCCAAATACGGCTGTAGTAACAATTATTGTCTTTTTGTTTTTCCATAATATCATCATGAGCTCCCACAGCTCTATTTCGTCATCGTAGCGTGTTAAGTCTGTGTTTAAGTTTTGATCCATGAAATTATCCACCATTTCCTTTATTCTGAAGGTTTGAATGTGTCCACAAGCAATCTAAGCTGCTCTATTATATTACTACTGCTATAAGAATATCTATTCTTCTCCATGTTATCTATCCAGTCAAAGAGCTGTTCTTTGTCTATTGTTCCAGGTTTTCCGATAAATATTTTTTCACTTGATGTAAGTGAAAGCCCTTCTTCTGACATCAAAAGTTCTTCATAAAGCTTTTCTCCAGGCCTAAGACCTGTAAACTCTATATCTATATCTCTTCCCAGCATAAGTCCTGAAAGTCTTATTATATTCTTTGCAAGATCTACTATCTTTACGGGTTCTCCCATATCAAGAACGAATATCTCGCCACCTTTTGCCATCCCTCCCGCATTTAGCACGAGTGACACTGCTTCGGGAATAGTCATAAAGTACCTTATTATGTCGGGATGAGTAACAGTAACCGGCCCACCTTTTTCTATCTGTTTTCTGAAAAGTGGTATAACCGATCCATTGCTCCCAAGCACATTTCCAAATCTTACCGCCGAATAGACCGTATGGTCCGATATGTCATTCATGGCTTGAACTACCATTTCACAGACTCTCTTGGTTGCACCCATTACATTTGTAGGATTGACTGCCTTATCTGTGGAGACAAGTATCATTTTGTCAACTTTGTACTTGTTGCAAAGCTTGGCAACGTTGTATGTTCCTGATACATTGTTTGCTACCGCTTGATCTGGATTGTGTTCCATGAGTGGTACATGTTTGTGAGCCGCAGCATGAAACACTACGTCTATTTTACCATATTTATCAATAAAATTACAGAAAAACTTATCGAGTGAATCATATTCCCTTACAGTAATTATCTCTACCTGAGGAGTAAATCCATAATCTCTCTTAAGCTCTTGCTCTATTTCGTATGCATTATTTTCATAATTATCTACTATAACAAGTCTATTCGCTCCAAAAGTCACTACTTGCCTGCAGATTTCAGACCCAATGGATCCTCCTCCACCTGTTACAAGTATGTTCTTCCCAGAAATGTAAGACGCTATATCTACTTCACTTACTTTTATGCTGTCTCTTGCCAATAGATCTTCTATATCTATATTTCTTAGCCTTCCAATGAGTTCGATATTTCTTTCATAATCTTCAGCTGCAAGCATTACCGGTATGCCTGGAAGTATCTTTATCTTACAGCTTGTATTGGAGCATTGCTCAACTATCCTCTTTTTGTCAGATGAGTTCATACTTGGGACAGCTATTATTATAGTCTCTATTGCAGATGTCTCCACAATATGTTCAATATCTGCAACTGGGCCTCTTATGTCCACTCCATAAATGGTCCTGCCGATTTTCTGGGGGTTGTCATCAACAAAACATACCGGATCATATCTTAGGCTCCTGTTGTTTCTTATCTCCCTTAGTAGCTGAACGCCTGCGTCCCCAGCCCCAACAATGGCAAGTCTGTTATTCTTGTTTTCCTTATTAATATCTGTTTTATTTCTTGAAATTTCAACATGGTTTTGATGTGCTTTTCGGCGTTCTTTTTGAATTACAATTTTATAGATAATCCTGCTTGCTATAACAAGTCCCATTATTATTACCGGAGCTACAATCTGTATCCTTATAGGGACATTATAACCTGCTATTTCTCCAGCGACTACAAATATAGCTCCTGCCACCATCGAAGAAATTGCACACTTCTGATACTCTGAGGCATCCGCATATCGCCACATCTGTTCATATATATGTGTGAAATAAAATGTCGCCGAATATATTACTGCAAGTATGAAGAAGCTCTGTTTAAAAGTATAGGTGTAGCTTGCGACTTGGTCCGCACTCAGTGTAATCAGAAATGCTGCAAAATAACCAATTACCGCAAGCAGTACATCTATAAGCATCAGTGTATTTCGTCTGTTGAAAATCTTATTTTTCATATTTAAATTCCTCTGAAACTTCGGCATTTTCATGCTTATCTATATAGTTAAGCGCGTATCCAGCAGCAATAATTACCCAAAATACCGGCGTTATAACTGGTACAGAGTCATTAAATATACCAGTCGCAAGGTATGCTACTACTGCGCCAAAGCATGCCATTTTATAGTAATATGCTTTAGTTTTATTTTTAGATTTTATTATATTTTTAAATGAAGATACGACATAAGCAAACCACAGCACAAGTGCAGCCAAAAGACCTGTTAAACCACTGTTAACTGCATATAACAGATACATGTTATGCGGTTTGTCTGTTATCATACCTATATTTCCACCATACGCATGTATCTTTGCAAGCATATCATGCTGAGGAAAATCGAGAATAAAGGTGTCTGGTCCATAACCAAAAATAGGTTTGTTTAAAATAAGAGGAAGGGTCCGTGACCAGATATACCCTCTGTTAGAACCAATGCTTTCTTTCCCTTCGAATCCAATGTGTGGAGCTGGCCCCCATTCATATACATTGGATCTATGGTCTATCATTTCTATGCCTTCTCCTGCATACCATTCAAAAATAAAATAGATTTGACTATTGTAAGTGATTCCAGTTTGCACATGGTGTTCCTCTGAATCTTTGGAGACGTTAAAACCTATCAATTCAAAAGGTGCCTTAAGCATATATTTTTTAGACTCAGCATCATAGCTTGCAAGCATATCATTTCCATTTTCATCTCTTAACTCCAACATCCCTTGGCTATTGAAAGTCGTAGATATGGTTCCAAACTGAGTGTCAATTTCTGCTGTATCTTGAGAAAATTTAATATCCTTTATTGCAAAACCATAGGATGGGTCATGTACATAAGCAGAATCTCTGGTAAACAGGGATCTAGCATCATTGGCTGTATTTTTGATGTCATTCACAAAAGAACCTTGCGTTGCAATATTTACGGATAACGATATTATAATTACCGCCATTAAAACTGCAATCAGTGTTTTTGGGCTCTTTATAATATTTTTGATATTCACCGCAGTAATCGCTAAAATGCCTGCTGCAACTCCAACCATGCCTGCCTGTGAGCCCGATTTCACTAACACAAAGATGGTAACAAGCGCTATTATTATACTTGCTATTCTTATCTTTATGTCTTCCTTTTTTGAAGTTGCCAAGACAGTAAAAAACAATATTACCATACTTGCATAACTACCCACATAATTTTGATTCATAAGCGTAAGATATACAGTTTTTCCTGTGTCGATTTTTTCAAGTGCATCGTATCTTGATGCTGGAATAATTAACCTTCTTACAAACTCTGTATTGACAATGTTTTTACCTATAGCCTGGGACACCCCAATTATGGCCATTCCAGTAGCAAGAACTATCATTGCCCACTTTATATATTTAAAATCCTCCACCTTTCTTACAGAAAGATATGTGTATATAAATATAATCGCATAACAAATATGAATAATAAGACCTTCGTGCCTTTCGGGAGCTCCCCATATTGCAGTATCTTTATAATCTGAAAACAGCGTACTTATTAGAAGGCTTAACATTAGCGCTCCCATCGAGCTATATATCACCTTTGAAATTCCATCTTTTTTTATGGTATCTTTTTTGAATGTAAGATACATAATTACAAGCATTCCCAGCGATATAATCATTGTCGCAATGGTCTTTCCATATGTATAAAGATCAGACTCAACATTTGACGACCATACCTTGCCCATAGAATAATCGAGAGGATTTGACATCAGTCTTAGTATAAAAGGCACCATTGCTATAATTAGAATTATTGGCATCATTTCTATTAAATTAAAATACTTGTTATTTTTCAAACTCACTATTACAGCCACGTCTTTATTTTTTGCTTTCTTTGCTATGTTCTTTTTTTTACTCATTTAAACTCTCCCTATTTATATTTTACCTACCCAAATATTATATCTTATAATATATTTAGTGTCCAGTTTTAAGAGTATATATGTAAAAAAAGAAGCCCGAAGGCTTCCTTTCTTTAAGATTTATTATGTTTATATAATTATCCTATTATTGTTACAGTTTTTGTAGCAGCATCCCACTGAAGCTCTACTCCGAATGCAGAAGCAAGAGATCTAAGTTCTATAAAAGTAGAACCGTTTTTGATTTCAGCTTTAGCGTTTAGAGGAATTGGAGTACCGTTTACATACATAGTGCTAGCTCCCATTGTTACTGAAGCAACTTTTGAATCGTTAGAGAATGTAGCAGTCTTAGTGTTTGAATTCCAATCAGCTGTTAATCCTAAAGATTCAGCAAGTGCTCTTACTGGTAACATAGTGTAACCTTTACCAGCTATAAATGGTGCTTCGTTAGCAGTCATCATTTCGCCGTTTACTGTGTAAGATTTTGATCCGATTACGAATACTGTTGTAGTAGCAGTAGCTCCGTACTCTTTAACAACATTTACATAGTCAACTGCATACTCAGCATCTGGCTCTGTTCTGTCTATAAATTCTACAGCGTCTTTCATTTTTGAAACATTTCCTGAGTATTGATCATTAGATCCATATGTGTAACTTCTATCTTCAACTACATATACATCAATAGTCTTAACTCCATCAACTGTAGCTCCATCAACGTTAACTACTACATTTGATATAGTTATAACGCCAGCTTCTTTAACTGATGATGATTCGATTTCAACAACAAGAGTGCTAAGAGCATTTTTAGATCCGCCTTCTTCGTTGAATATGTCTTCATCAACTTTTAATCCATTTGTAGCTTCTACTTTGTAGTCAGATGCAAACGAAAGAGTTTCTCTATTTTTATCGTTAAGGTTAAGAACAATAAATTGATCTGAACCAAGTATTCCAGCCTTAGCTTCTTTTATTATTACATCAGCTGTTGCAAGACTTTCACCTTTTTTAATATCTGTTATTTTAGCTACTTCTACAGTGAATGCAGGAGTAACTTTTGCAATTTCGCACTCAAGTGTTCCGAAATCTCTTGACTCAGCTGTAAGAGTAACAGCTCCATTTTGTGCATAGTCAGCTGAAATTTCTAAGTTGAATTCAAGTTCGTCTTCGTTAGAACCATTTACATAGTAAGTGAACTCGCCATCGTCTTCATCAGTTACTATTCCGCCATCAAGCTTAGTAGCTGACCCACTTATAGATGAAGTAGTTATGTCAGCGCCTTTTACTGTAAAGTCTATAGCTCTGTTGTCAGAAAAAGTACCTTTAACACCTTTAATTGTAACTTTTATTGTAGCATCATCTCCACCATAGATAGAAGGTATTTCTTTTTTCCCTTTTTCTACTGCTGTCATTGCTGCTTCAAAGTCAACAAGTTGTCCAACAACTTCACTTGCAGTTTGTTTAGCTCCGCCTGTAGCAGTAACTTTAAGAGTTATATCGCCCATTGAAGAGTCTCTTCTGTCTACTTTTACTTCAGGTTGGAATAAAACTGAATCAGCATTTGTAAGGGATGAATCTGTAATACTAGCTTTTTCAAAATCACTTGGATTACGTGTTGCAGTTTTCATAGCACCGTCTACAGATACAGCGAATGTTGTATTTGCCCAAGAAAGGTAATCTGGAAGTTCAAATTCTAAAGTAGTTGTATTAGCATCAAAATCTTTAACTTCTACTTTAGAAAGCTGTCCGCCATCCATTCCAAGTTTTTTTTCTGAATCAGCAACTACTATTTTGAAGTCATCTGAAGTAGCTTCTTTGATTACAGCAACTTTTATAGGATCCGCAACACTAAGTTTAGAACTGTTCATTTCATCAACTGTAAGTGTAACATCTCCAGCATTTAACTCTTTGAAATTAGCTTCAAGTCTAAGAAGAATGTCCATTGCATCTTTTCCTACTTGAATATCATTATTAAGAGTAACATAAGCTATGTTTTTAAAAGCAGCGTCGATTGTAACACTAACATCTGCAGCAGGTACTGCATTTGAATTTGTAGTCGATGCATATGTGATTGGATCACCACCAGCATTAAATATAACCGACTGTTGAGCATCTGTTGTGAATTCTGCATCATTGCTTAATGTAAGTTTAGCAACCTTACCTCCGCCTTTAATATCAGAGAATGCACCTTGTGTTAATTTTACACTAAAATCTTCTGCAGTAGCATTTTCGTCAGTGTCATCAAAGCTAAGAACTCCGCCTGTCATAGAACCAGACGCAGCGAATACAGACATTGGTACTAATGATAGAACCATCATTAACACCATTAATAGAGATAATCTCTTTTTCATTGTGTTTTTCCTCCTCGAAAATTTAATATATTTTTATTGAGAGTTAACAGGGTCTCTCTCCCCTATCCAGTATAATTACTCGATATTACGTTTCCCATTATACCAACACCCTCTTGTGATGTCAATTATAACAAGTTAAATGTAACAAAACTGTAATTTACAGGATTTATAACTTAAGTATATTACTTAAATCATTATACCATATCATACTACATTTTTATGTTACAGGTCAATTACATTTTTTTGATTAATTTGTTACAGTAGCGGTTTTTTGAATGTTATCCCATGATATATTAACTCCAAATATTGTTGCAAGTGATCTAAGTTCTATCATAGTTGCTCCATTTTTAATCTCTGCAGGTACTGCAAGTTTGTAAGAAACGCCGTTTACTATCATTTCCCCAGCTCCCAGTTTTACAGTTGCTACTCTTGTCTTGTCTGTAAATGTTGCTGTTTTAGTGTCATTATTCCAGCTTGACGAAAGTCCCAGTGCTCCAGCGAGTGCTCTAACTGGAAGCATAGTGTAACCTTTGTTTATATATGGTGCCTCTGTCGCCTCTTTAGATACTCCTGCTTCTGTGTATGTTTTATTTCCAATTTTAAATACAGTTTCTGATTTTGTCATTCCCAGTATTGTTACATAAGGAGCATCAAATATTACATCACTATTATGTTTTATTTCCATATTAGCAACTCCGCTTACTACCGTTTCAAGCGAATAGACCTTTACTCCTGAAAGTATTATTGTCGATGCTGAGCTCAGCCCGCCCTTGAGTACTCTTAGTTCAATATT
This sequence comes from Proteocatella sphenisci DSM 23131, assembly GCF_000423525.1. GTDB lineage: Bacteria > Bacillota > Clostridia > Peptostreptococcales > Filifactoraceae > Proteocatella > Proteocatella sphenisci. The sequence goes on from NZ_AUID01000003.1 coordinate 39,028, forward strand.
TGAATTTGAATCAAGTTTTGGTTCAGAAAACTGTAGCCCGCCTGTAGCTGTTACTGCCAGGTTTTCTATATCGAATCCCATTTTTGTATTATCAAGCGAGAAGTACAATTTATCTCCTGTGCTTAATGTCCCAAGTTTAGATTCTCTTATTTTAATATCATTTGTTTTTGATGATGTTCCTTTTTGACCGAAGGTAGTCATAGGTGCTTCTATAGAGAAGTTTGATGATATGTCTGCTATTTCAACTTTTTTCATGCTGAAATGATCTGCTGTTATTTCCATTGTCGCCTTGCCACTCTCCGCCGGGTCTGCACTTATATCCATCATAAGACTTATAGTCTCCACGCCTGAATTGAGTATTTTTATAGAAAATTCTCCGTCTTTGTAAACTTCTTTTCCATTTATAAGGTTCTTGTCTTCTTTTCCGTTGGATTCTCCAAGTATCATAATTTGTCCTTTAGGTGCTTCTACTGTAACACCCTTGAATACAAGACCAACTCCATTTACATCAAAGTCTATATATTCGCCCTTTGGGAAAGTTTCTTCAATTCCTGAAAGAGTAAGCTCTACAGTTCTTGTCTGCGAACTCTGCATTGAAGGTATAGTTGATTTTCCCTGCTCTGTCACTTTGATATCAGGAGAATTGTCTGTAATTCTTCCTATTTGTGCTGTTTCTGAGTCTGTTATTTTATTTCTTACCTTATATTCTACTGTCACATTTACATTTTTGTATTCTATATCTTTGTCAAGGTCAATTTGTGGGATAACAGTTATCGATCTGTTTGAACTGTTTACTCCGCTTATTCTCATTTCAGTTCTGTCTGTACTGTATGAAGGAGTTATTGCCTTGTTATCAAGTTCAACTTTTGTATTTCTTCCAAAGCTCATGTCATCAGTCAATCTGATCAAGACTTCATTATTTGAAGCAACTGAGTCAAGTCTGTCCATTGTCTCTATCATGAATGCAGAAAGCTCTCCACCATTTTTACCAATTCTCATCTTATCATCATTTACTCTGATGTTCATGTCTCTTTGCATGTCTCCAACTTGATATGCTATTGTCTCAACATGGTCCTTTACACCAGTCTGGTCTCTGTCTCTTATCTCAAGATTTATGTCTCCAAGTGATGACTCTCTAAAGTCCAGTTTCATCATCAGATATATCTTTATATTGTCTTTCGCCTTGTTTTCAAGGGTATTCCCGCTTACCTTCATTACGAATTCATTTTCGCCACCATCAAGAGGCTTTTGAAATACCGTCTCGAATCTGAGCGTTGTACCTTTTGTTATCTCTTTGCCGTCTTGGACTAATTTATAGCTTACAGGATTGCTTGCATTTGCAAGATAAGCATTTTTTAGCTTGAAGCTTACGTAACCTTCTCTTAGTGATACATAGTCTCCAAGTTCTACAACTACTGTTATTTCTTCATTGTCATAGTCTTGCGCTACTTTTGGGGCTCCGTCTGTAACATAAACATTCTCTGAATCCTCTGCCGCAAATGCCGAGAAAGGAAGCAGTGATGTTGTCATCATCATTACCATTAATAAAGATAGTTTCTTTTTCATTTTTTCTCCTCCTTGTATAATTAAATGCCTGAAAATCTTTAAATCTACACTAGTCTTTGTACCCATTGTAACATATTTTATTCATTTTTGCACAGGAGTAACCCCCTTGTACAATCAACTTAACCGTTTTGTAATAAAAGAATGTAGTATTTCTGTTATAATATATACAGTATTTAAGATTATTTATTAATGGGAGGTAATTATGAAATACAACAAAAAAATCGTTGCAGGAATACTCTCTGCATCACTATGTGCGGGTTCATTTGCTTTTGCGGCACCTGCAATGACAAGAAACATTGGCGTTAACTACAACCTTAAATTAAAGGTTAATGGACAAGACTATACTGTGACCGATGAAAACCAAAGACCTTTTAAGACAAGTGACGGAAGATCTTATGTATCTGTAGCTTCTCTTAATAGTATGGGAATAGCTACGTCTACTTACGCGGACAATACTGTGACTATAAAAAATGTTGCATCTGGTCCAAGCTCAACTGAAGTTCAAAGCCAGCTCAATGCAGTCATAGCTCAAAATAACGGTCTTATGACTACAAACAATAATCTGATGACTGAGAATGCAAAACTAAAGGCTGAGTTAGAGACACTTAAGGGATCATCTAGTTCTTCGGATAATACTGGTGATGCATTTGAGGATCTTAGATCAAGTGACAAGAGAGAACTTGTAAGTGATATAGAATCTGACCTTAGGTCTATAAGAGCTGATTCTATATTCCAGAGAAGTCAAAGATTTATAGTAAGTGCTTCTATTGATGATGATTCCGTTTCGCTCGAGCTTACTCCTGATGTAGACTGGACAGCAGCAGAAATCAAGGACTGGAATGATATACTTGATGATAATAACGACTACGATGATCTAGAAGAAGACTTTGAAGACTTTGTTCAAGATGTATTAGATGAACTCAAAGATACTCTAGATGACTACAAGGGATATGATGTAAAAATAGAAATACACTCTGATAAAGATGCTAAAAATCTAGTTGTGGACGCTGAATACAGATCTTCAAAAGATAAAATATATGTAGATTTTAATGATGCAAAATAACATATTATAAATATATTTTATAACAAACAAAGGCCGTAAATATCATTTTTAGCTGATATTTGCGGCCTTTTATGTTATAATTACATAATTACAACTTCGAAGGGAATAATTTTTTATGAACATAATCAATCCATATCTAACTGTATTTTTACTCGCTGCCACTCCTATAATAGAGCTGCGTGGGGCTATACCCGCAGGGGTAGCTCTGGGGCTTGATCCCTGGACTGTATATCTGCTTGCTGTTGCAGGCTCTAGTCTGCCAGCACCTTTTTTGATACTTTTTTTCAGAAAAATCCTTGATTTTTTGGAATATAAGGGCTGGTTTAAAGGCCTTACTGATTTTTTGCACAACCATGTTCAAAAAAAGGCCCACAAACTAAAAAAGGCCTCTGTATTAGGCCTTTTTCTTTTTGTTGCTATTCCTCTGCCATCTACTGGTGCTTATACCGGATCTGTACTTGCATCTGTATTTGATATAAGGCTCAAATATTCTTTTACTGCTATCCTTGCAGGTAATTTTGCAGCTGGGTTTATAATGATGATGATTTCGCATATTATCCTATAATTCACTCCCATTATCCTTTTTACTCTTCCTTATTCCCAAAATATCTCACTATCCCTCTGGCATATGCTTTTGCAATGAGCATACGTTTTTGAGGGGTATTTATTTTGTTTATGTCACCTGAGTCTATGAAGGCACACTCGAGTATGGCTCTGGGGCAGTTGACGCTCTTTAAGAATCCAAAGTAGTCGTATCCGCTGGCATTTTTGCGGGTCTTTATGCCCCGGCTCCTCTGGCCCGTCTTTTGTATTTCTTCTTCTATGAGCTTTGCCAGTCTGAGGGATTGACAGGAGTCTCTATAGAGGGGAACGTATGCCTCAAACCCTGTACCGCCTCCTGCGTTGGTGTGGACATCTAGTGCAAGGTCTGATTTTGACATGTTTGCCACATTTATCTTCTGATAAAGGGCCTGGCTTGAATCTGATGTTCTTGAGACTATTGCCGTAACTCCATACTTTTCGAGCTCTGATTTTAGCATAAGGGCTATATCCAGGTTTATGTCTTTTTCTTTAAAGCCCTGGGATACTGCTCCTGGATCTCTTCCTCCGTGGCCAACTCCTATAAATACTCTCATTTTTTCTCCTTTCCATTATATAGAGGTGCAGCGTTTTACTGCTTATACTAATATATATGGAAGAAGTTTCTTTATTTGGCATCAAAAAAAAGATGAAAATTGCTATACCTGTTTAGGGAATTGCGGTCCTGCTTTACGAAGTCCCAGGTTTGCTGGTAGTTTCCTTTGACTGCGAACTCGGGATTATTTATAAATTCTATAAATTCTTGTTCTCTTTTGTAAAACATGTCTGCAAATTCTTCGGCCTGTATCCTTTTTTTGCGATCTGGCATGTCTATATCGCCGTGGAGGACGTGCTCGAGATTGCAGGAGAAATAATATACATTATATTTTATGCCCAGTATGGTTGGCTGGTCGCAAAGTACGTCTAGTATCTCTCGTTTTTTTTCGTTGCGCTCTTGTACAAATTTTACGCTTTTGGCGTATATATGTTTTGTGGTATATTTGAGGCCACCGGCTTTGACTCTTTCTATGTGTTTATCGTCTATATAGGCTCCGTCTGAGTCTACCAGGTGGACTATCTGTGATATGTCTGTTCTTTTTAGAAAGTTGTTTTTGCAGTACCTGCTTATTCTTGAGGCCATCTTGTCTACGGCGTTTTTCTGGTTTGTAGCGCCATCGCTGGTCACGTCTCCGTTTATTATATAAAATCTTACTTCCTGATTTTTTATTAGCTTGCTGATTATTTCTCCCAGTGAAATCTTGTCGGTGATGCCTTCTACTATAAAAAGCATTACTTTTTTAGTCTTCATGGTTCATTCTCCCTGCTCTTCTGAAGGCTCTTGCAATCTCAAAGTGGTCTGTCTGTTCGTAGAGGTTTTCTTTTTGGCCTCCCAGGCTTATGCACCTGTAGTATTTGCTTCTCAGGCTTTCTTTTTCGTTTCCGCCCCTCAACCTGTAGTACCTGTTTTTGGGGTTGGTGGTAGTAAATATTAGAGAGTCTGCGCTGAGTTTTTCGAGTGGTCTGAGGTTGTGGGAAGTAAATATGAGCTGGCCTCTTGCGTTTTGGGTAAGGATTTCGAGGAGTTCGCCAAGCAGGTATTCAAATATGCCGGAGTCTAGTTCGTCAACTACAAGGCACACTGAGGGATCATTATACATCTTTATCATAGACCCCAGCATGTATATGATTTTTTTTATTCCGCCCGATTCGTATCTTAGAGGGATTTCCAAATCTTGCCTTTTTGACACCATCTCTATTCGCACTCCACTGGTCCCATCTGGACTCAGCTGGGGTCCATAGTTTTTTATGTCTACTTCCAGCCCTGGTATTATTGCGCTTATGACTATATTGACCTGGGCCAGAGTTTTTTTCATAGTTTCAAAGGCCTCAAGACTAACCAGCATAGGTTTCATGGCTGGCATGTCTTCTTCTTGAATTTTATAATCGTGGTCCATTATAAAAAGCTTTTGTCTGGCATATTGTCTGAGGGCAAATATTATATCTCTATACTCTACAAAGTCATATGAATTTTTGAGGATTTCTCGGGTTTCGTCGCTGAATATGAATGAGGTCCTGTTTTTTTGTGACATTTTTTTTGAAACGAGGAGATCTACATTGTTTTCAGGACTTTTGTGATTGAGCCTGTTGAGGTTTTTGATCGGCCTAAATGCGTAGCCTTTTTCATCTGCATCAAAGTCTATTATGGTCTCTTTTTGCCTTGGTTCATGAGCTTGTTTTATCTTGTATGAGAGTTTTTCTTTATTTATTGTCAAATCCCCATTTTCTGTTCTTGTAAGCTGGGCCTGATAATACAGTGTGCTCTCATGCTGGTGGAGCTGGAGGTCAAATTCAAAGCTCAGCTCTGAACTGACTGCTGATTTATGGATTTTATCTGCTGCGTTTTGGGGAAGGGGATTCCCGCTGAGTATGTGTTTTAGTATAGCCAGGGCTTCTACTACAGCGGTTTTCCCAGACCCATTTTGACCGTATATTCCTATTATCTCGGATTCCATATCTTGGCTGAGCTCTGAATGCGACCCAGGAAGATTTATGGTTCCGTTTTCGACATTTTTGAAGTTACTTAGTCCTATCTTGCGGATTCTTATTATTATTTTAATACTCCCTTTCTTTATATGTTGTATGAAGGATTTTGTGGGCCTTGTGGCTGCCTGGCTCCCCAAAATATTCCTCATAAAGGGTCTTTATTACCGGGCTCTCATGAGATTTTCTAAGGGGAAGGTTTTTGTCTTCTTCGTAGAGGGCTTTTGCTCTTTCGGTTTTTAAATCTACAAAGTTTCTTACTGACGCGGGTTGTACTGGCTGTCCTCCGCCGTTGATGCAGCCTCCCGGGCATCCCATTATCTCTATAAAGTGGTAGGTTTTCTTGCCTTCTCTTATCTCGTTTAAAAGTTGTCTGGCGTTTGCAAGGCCGCTCGTTACTGCCACGTTTACTTCGAGATCGCCTACTTTATATGTTGCTTCTTTGATTTCTTTGGTTCCCCTTACTTCTGTAAAGTCCAGATTTGTCAGCTCTTGTCCTGTAAGTTTTTCTACTGCGGTCCTAAGGGCTGCCTCCATTACTCCGCCTGTTGCTCCAAATATGGCTCCTGCTCCTGTTGATACTCCAAGGGGATCATCAAAGTCGGTGTCTGCAAGTTTTTTGAACTGGATTCCTGCTCTTTTTATCATTCTTGCAAGTTCTCTTGTAGTTATCGCTATGTCTATGTCATAAACTCCGGCTGCGGACTGATTGTCTCTTCTGGCCTCGAATTTTTTGGCAGTACATGGCATTACTGAAACTACTACTATATCATGCGGATCGAGGTTGTTTTTTTCTGCGTACCAGGTCTTTACTACTGCTCCAAACATCTGCTGTGGTGACTTGCAGCTTGAAAGGTTTGGTATAAAGTCATGGAAGTTATGCTCGCAGAATTTTATCCAGCCTGGGGAACATGAGGTAATGAGTGGAAGCGGGCCTCCGTTTTGGATTCTGGTAATTAGTTCTTGTGATTCTTCTATTATGGTAAGGTCTGCGGCTATGTCTGTGTCATACACTCCTGCAAATCCAAGGTGCTTGAGGGCTGTTACCATCTTGCCTTTTACGTTGGTTCCTACTGGCATTCCAAATGCTTCTCCAAGGGTAACTCTTATGGATGGAGCCGTAGCTACTATAACGTGTTTGCTCTCGTCTGCAAGTGCTGCCCATACTTTGTCGGTATCGTCTTTTTCGGCGATTGCTCCTGTTGGACATACTACTATGCACTGGCCGCATGATACGCAGTCGGTTTTTCCAAGGTCTTCTTCGAATGCGCATCCTATATGAGTCTTGAATCCTCTTTCATTAACTCCTATAACTCCTACACTTTGAAGTTTGCTGCAGGCTGCCACGCATCTTCTGCACAGTATACACTTGTTGTCGTCTCTGTACATATGAATCGCTGAGTCGTCTGTCTTGTATACCTGATTGTGGCCGTCATATTTGGCTTCATCGTCTACCTTGAAGTCATGACAGAGCTTTTGGAGCTCGCAGTTGTCACTTCTTATACAGGAAAGGCAGCTACGGTCATGTGTTGAAAGTATAAGCTCAAGGGTTATTTTTCTGGCCTTAAGCACTTTTTCTGAATGGGTTAATATATCCATGCCTTCTGAAAGCGGATGTACGCATGATGCTACAAGGTTTTTTGCTCCCTTTACTTCTACTACGCATATTCTGCAGGCGCCTATTTCGTTTATTTCTTTGAGATAACAAAGGGTTGGCACCTCTATGTTTATCTGATTGCAGGCCTGCAGTATGGTAAGTCCCTTGGGAAATTGATATGATATATTATTTATTTTAACGTTTACGGTACTCATCGTTTCCTCCTGACTGTTTCAATAGACTATTTTTTTATTATAGCGCCGAATTTACATTTTTCTATGCAGGCTCCACATTTGATACATTTTTCAAGATCTATCTTGTGAACCTTTTTCACTGCTCCTGTTATCGCATCTGCCGGACATACTCTTGCACAAGCGGTGCATCCTACGCATTTATCTTCTATAATATAGTAGCTTAGAAGGCTGCGACATACTCTTGAAGGGCAGGTCTTGTCTTTTATATGAGCTATATACTCATCTTTGAAATAGTTTATTGTTGAAAGCACTGGGTTTGGAGCTGTCTGTCCGAGTCCGCACAGTGAGTTTTGTTTTATATGGTTGCTCAGCTCTACAAGCTTGTCCAGATCTTCCATCTCGCCCTGGCCTTTGGTTATTCTCTCAAGGATTTCAAGGAGCCTTTTGGTTCCTATTCGGCAAGGTGAGCATTTTCCGCAGCTCTCATCCACAGTGAACTCAAGGAAGAATTTTGCTATGTCTACCATGCAGTTATCTTCGTCCATTACTATAAGTCCGCCTGAACCCATCATAGATCCTATGGCTATAAGGTTATCGTAATCTATAGGGGTGTCTATAAGGTGGGCTGGTATACAGCCTCCTGATGGTCCACCTGTCTGAGCTGATTTGAATTTTTTGCCGTTTGGAATTCCTCCTCCGATTTCTTCTACTATCTCTCTTAAGGTGGTTCCCATAGGTACTTCTACAAGTCCTGTGTGATTTATTTTTCCGCCCAGTGCAAATACCTTGGTGCCTTTGGATTTTTCGGTTCCCATGGATGCAAACCAAGGCGCTCCGTTTTGGATTATTCTTGGTATGTTTGCGTAAGTTTCAACGTTGTTAAGGACTGTAGGTTTTCCAAAGAGCCCTTTTTGCGCTGGGAATGGCGGTCTTGGACGTGGTTCTCCTCTTTTTCCTTCGATGGAAGTCATGAGGGCAGTTTCTTCGCCACATACGAATGCTCCTGCTCCAAGTCTTATCTCGAGGTCAAATTCAAAGCCTGTGCCAAGTATGTCTGTTCCGAGCATTCCTCTTTCTTTGGCCTGGTCTATGGCTATCTGGAGTCTGTGAACCGCTATTGGATACTCTGCTCTTACGTATACAAAGCCTTTTGTAGCCCCTATTGCATATCCTGCTATTGCCATTGCCTCTATTAGTACGTGTGGATCGCCTTCTAGTATACTCCTGTCCATGAATGCTCCAGGGTCACCTTCGTCGGCGTTGCAGCATACGTATTTCTGGTCGTCGTCGTTGGCCTTTGCCAGTGCCCATTTGATGCCTGTAGGGAATCCCCCGCCGCCTCTTCCTCTAAGGCCTGAGGCTTTGATTGTGTCTATTACCTGGTCTGGCGTCATGGTTGTAAGTACTTTTGCTATTGCCTGGTAGCCATCTGTTGCAAGATATTCGTTGATGTTTTCAGGGTCTATTACTCCGCAGTTTCTAAGGGCTACCCGCTTTTGCTTTCTGTAGAAGTCTGTATGTGTAAGGGGCTCTATCTTGCCGTCTTTTATAGTTTCCTGATAGAGGAGATGCTTTACTACTCTTCCTTTTTCTATGTGTTCTGATACTATTTCTTTTATATTTTCTGGCTCTACTCTTGAGTAGAACGCGCCTTCTGGATAGACTATCATTATTGGGCCAAGTGCACATAGTCCAAAGCAGCCTGTCTTTATTACTTTGGCTTCGTCCTCCAGGCCTTTTAGTTTTATTTCTTCTTCAAGAAGCTGTATTATTCTTTCGCTGCTTGATGAGGTACAGCCGGTTCCTCCGCAAACTAGTATATGTGAACGGTACATAATTACCTCCTCCTATGCCTTGGTATATTCAGTAACTACCTGATTGCCTGATATGTGTTTTTCTATTATATCTCTCATTTTTTGTGGGGTAAGGTTGAGATATGTCGTCTTTTTTCCATTTTTATCTATAACTTCTGCGGTAGGCTCGTAATTGCACATGCCCATGCAGTCTGTCTGCACCAGTGCTATATCGTGAAGGTCAAGTTTTTCGAGTTCTTCCATTGCTGTATGTACTATTCCTTTTGCGCCTTTTTCGATTCCACAGTCGTCCATTGCTATATTTATTCTGTACCTCCAGGTATCAGCTTCTCTTATTCCAAGCTGTTTTTTTGCCTCTGCTGCTGCCTGATTGAGTTCTTGTACGTTTTTCATATTTTCCTCCTCATTTTTAGGATAGGTGTATCTTAGCCTTTTGCCTTGTATGTGGCTATTATCTTTTCTACGTCACCAACTGTCAGCCTTCCATGTACGTCTTCGTTTACGGTTATAACCGGTGCGAGTCCGCATGCCCCTATGCAGCGGCAGGCCTCGAGAGAAAACATTCCGTCTTCGGTGCAGGCTCCGTCTTTTACGCCGAGTTCTCTTACGAATTTTTCGTAGATATCACCTGAACCTTTTACATAGCAAGCAGTTCCCAGACATACTGAGACCTTGTATTTTCCTTTTGGAGCCAGTGAAAACTGTGAGTAAAAGGTCACTACGCCGTACACTTCTTCAAGTGGTATCTCCAGTCCTTTTGCTATCATTTTTTGAACTTCTATGGGAAGATAGCCATAGAGGTCCTGGGCCTTTTGAAGTATGGGCATGAGAGCTCCCTGCATTTGTTTGTACTCTTCTATTATGGCCTTTAGTTTTTCTTCTTGTTCTACGGTGCCTGCAAATTTGACACCTTGTTTACAATCACACATGTCCCCTCCTGTAATGCTACAAAGTTTAAATGGTTAAATTTCCTCTTTATTGTACTACGTTTTCAGTTTATTTACAATATTATGAATAAACAAATATGTTTTCAGGGTAAAAAAAAGCAGGGGCCTACTCCGATATAAAGAGATATGGCCCCTGTCTTGCGAATTGATCTAATTGAGAAGGTCTTTGAGATATTTTTTAAACTTGTCTCCCAATTCCTCTTTTTTGAAGGCAAATTCTACGGTTGCTTCAAGAAATCCAAGTTTATCACCTACGTCATATCTTCTGCCTTCAAATTCGTAGGCCAGGACTTGGTCTTTTGATGCGAGTTCTCTGAGGGCATCGGTGAGCTGGATTTCGCCACCTGCTCCTGGCTGGGTGTTTTTAAGTATTTCAAATATTGCGGGACTTATGATGTATCTCCCAAGTATAGCTATGTTTGATGGGGCTTTGTCTACTGGTGGCTTTTCAACAAGGTTTTTTACCTGGTATATTCTGTCTTCTATCTGGTCTCCATCTACTATACCGTATTTGTTTACTTCACTTTCGCTTACTTTTTGTACTCCCAGTACTGAGGATGAGTATTTGTCATAGACCTCCATGAGCTGGGACAGACAAGGTTTTTCTGAGTCTACTATATCGTCTCCAAGGAGGACTGCAAATGGTTCGTTTCCTACAAAGCTCTTTGCGCAAAGTATGGCGTGACCCAGGCCTTTGGGCATATGCTGCCTTACGTACTGGATGTTGACCATATCTGATATTGCCCTTACTTCTTGGAGGACATCTAATTTGCCCTTGGACTCAAGTTCCAGCTCCAGCTCTATGGATCTGTCAAAGTGGTCTTCGATTGCTCTCTTGTTTCTGCCTGTTATTATCAGTATGTCTGTTATGCCGCTTTTTACAGCTTCTTCTATAATATATTGTATGGTCGGCTTGTCTACTATAGGCAGCATTTCTTTGGGTTGGGCTTTTGTGGCAGGTAGAAATCTGGTCCCCAGACCTGCTGCTGGAATAACTGCTTTTGTAATTTTCATATTTAATTCCTCTCTTCTGATTCGATTTCGTCTATATTCACTGAAATAGTATGGTCAATTTGATGCCACACGGTCTCTTTTTTTATCATACATGCTATGTTTATAGGAATCCAGCTGAATACAAAGACCCAGAAGTAGCTTATGCCTTTTCTCATCTTGTATGGCCTTTTGTGAGCCATGATGACCGCAATTGTGCTCATCATTATACAAAATATATATGAGAGGACAAAGGCTCCTGACAGGCGATAGAGTATATACATGGGGGTCATAAGGCCTGAGTTTACCAGTTCATAGTCTACAACTGCGGTAAGAAGTATGGCCACTATATATAGAATCTGTCCTAAAAGCGCTGACATAAACATTATGACGTCAAAACTCTTTAGACTGCCCTCTTTGAGGGTTTTTTTGATGAGTGGCCACAGATACAGCTCTGTGACTTGTATAAGTCCTGTCGTCCATCTTTTTCTTTGTATCCATGACTGCTCAAAGGCAAGGGGCTGCTCGTCATATATTTTTGCATCTGGTACCCAGTAGACCCTGCAGTCCATGAGTACGCATTTTGCAGTGAGCTCTATATCTTCTGTCATGGTCTTTGTGTTCCAGCCACCCATCTTGCGGACAAGCTCGTGACTTATCATAAATCCACTCCCACTTATGAGGGCTGAGAGTCCTATGTGGCTTCGTGCATGGTTAAAGAATCTGTTGGCTGCGTAATAATATATGGCATAGCTTCCTGAAACTGGGCTGTCATAAGGATTTTTGCTGTCCCTGTAGCCCTGAGCCGAGTATGCCCCTGATTCAAATGCCCTGTTCATGGAGTCTATAAAATCCTCGTCCACCAGATTGTCTGCATCAAATATACAATAGGCATCATAGGCCTCTCCCTGGTCTTCTTGTGACATCATATGGTCAAAAAACTCTGAGAGTACTTCTCCTTTGGATTTGATATTTCGCTTGCATTTGAATATTTTTGCCCCGCTCTTGAGTGCTTCTTGCTCTGTATTGTCTGTACAGTTGTTAGGTATGACTATTATATCGTAGAGGTCCTTGGGATAATTCTGTTTTTTAAGGCTCTGGACGAGATTGGCAATGACTTCTTCTTCATTTCTGGCGGCTATTACGGCTGCAAACCTGTTTTTCTTTGTCGTTTGTGGATACTTTGGGTCTGGGCTGAATGAAAACAGGCATATTATAAGGAAATACATGGAATATAAAAACAGTCCCACTGTTAACGATACCCTTATTATTTTTATAGTTTCCATAATGTTAATGTTAAAGATTTCCATAGTAATCTACACGGTTCCTTCCATTTTGCTTGGCTCTATAGAGCATACTGTCCACTTTTCTTATACCCTCATCAAGGTTAGAAATATCTGGCGTAAATTCAAAGACTCCAAAGCTTGCTGTAAATCTTATCTGTCTTTTGTCCTCAGAGCTTACGTATGAGTCCTGTATGGCCTGCCTGGCTTTTTCTGTAAGCTCTACAGCTTCTGCAAGCGGCAGATCTGGAAGCACCACCAAAAACTCTTCGCCTCCATACCTGGAGCTGAATGTCTTTTCCCCAAACTTTTCTTTAAGTATCTTTGCTGATTCTACTATAACAGCATCGCCATTTGAATGGCCGTAGCTGTCGTTTATCTTTTTAAAGTGGTCTATATCTGCCATGGCTATGCAAAGTCTCCTGGAGCCGGGACTCATTAAAAATTCTGAGCAGGCAGTCTGTCCTATATTCATTATTTTTTCTCTTGTAAAGAGACCTGTGAGGTAATCATAATCGGCCGCGTATCTGGCAGATTCTATAAATTTGGAGTTTTCTATAGCTATGCCCATATATGATGCTATTATTCTTAGCTTTTTGTATTCAGATGAACCAAAGGCTTTTTCTTTACTGCTTTTTACACGGAGCATGCCCAGGTATTTTTCTCCCGCAAGGACTCTTTCGCTCATCACGGATTTGTGGATCATTGTTCTCTTTAAAGGAAGTTGCTCTTTATTTTCATCAAATTCGACTTCCAGATCGTCTGCTACAAGATATTTACAGAGCTCATGGGTTACGGTTCTTACAATGTCTTCTCTGCTTATGCCCGTCATTACTACCTTTCCTATCTCGGCAAGTTCTTTTATTTCTCTGGTCTGGTTTTTTACAAAACGGGTGTGTCTTTCTGTCTGTTTTATCTTCATGCCTGCGATGTATATGTGACTGTTTTTTTGAATTAAACTGTCTGAAAACTCCTGTGCGAGTTTGAAGTACTCCAGTGACTGCCTGTAGTTATTCTGATTTTTTTCTGCTTTTGCAAGGCCTGTATAGATTTTAAGAAGCTTGCCTTCTGATAATCTGCCAGACAGGGCTTGTTTTGCGGCAAAGAATTTGTCTTTTGCCTCTTCATATCTGTATTTTTTTATATAGAGCTCACCCCACTGTATATATATATCTGAAATGAACGATAAGTTTCCTGTTCTGTGAGATTCTTCTATAGCCCTTTTGAATGCCTCTTCCGCCAGATAATACTGACATCTTTTTAGATATATGCAACCTTTTATAAATATCATCTCTGGCAGATCCCAGTTATGGTCTTCTTTTTCTGCTATCTTATAGCATTTTTCAAGGAGCCTTTCTACTTCTTTGGTATTATTAAGAGATGCTTCGTTGTGCGCCCGGTTTATATAAAGTCCCAGTTTATGAATTTGTTTGGCTTCTGATTCAAGAGACTCAAGCCGTTTGTACATTTCACTCGCTTCTGTGTATTCCCCCAGCTTTTCGTATGCAAAAGCCAGATTGATACCTGCCATAAAAGAATGTTTATATTCCTGATTTTTTTCACATATCTCCATAGTGAAGTTGCCCCAGTGTATGGCGTCTATATATTTTTCTATCATTAAATGTGCAAGCATTATCTCATTACATATTTCTATTAATGCAATGGTATTGTCGGTTTTTATAAAATATTCATAGGCCTCTTTTGCATACTGAATGGACTTTTCATATTCCATTTTTTCGGTGAAGTATATGCTGCTCAGGTATTTTGCACGGGCCCCTGCCATATGCATCTTGTTCTTTGATGTGATACTTAGCAGCTTATCTATTATCTCTCCTGCTTTGTCAATATCTCTTAATATGTTATCTTTCAAATTTTCTACTATTTCTTCGATATGATTTTCATTTTGTGCCAGTAACTCAAAGTCTCTTTCAAATTCGAAATCCACTGTACTGTTCATATTATCCCCCAATTAATACCCTTTTTTTATGATCTTACTTGCGAAGTCCGGTTTCTGCCGCTTCGTTTTGCTTCATAAAGAGCCTCGTCCGCGACTCTTAGTCCATATTCGAATTCTTGTATCTCAGATGCATCATATTGATATACTCCAAAGCTTGCTGTAAAGGAAATCTTCTGCCCGCAGTCTGTTAATACAAGGCCTTTTTCAAACTGTTCTCTTATTCTTTCGGCAACCTTTATGGCCCCTTCAAGATCTGTATCTGGAAGCAAAAGTATAAATTCTTCCCCTCCGTATCTTGCACTTATGTCGCCTGTGCGTGAATTGATTTTTATTATATCTGAAACCTCTATGAGAAGCTGATCTCCCGCCTTGTGACCGTATATGTCATTTATCTTTTTGAGATGGTCTATGTCTGTCATAATTATCGAAAAATTGCCGCCTGTCCTCATGCATTCGTAATACTTTTTCCTGCCTTTTACAAATAGTTCCTTGCGACTCGAAAGCCCCGTAAGAAAGTCGTGGCTGGATGAATACTCGATTTTGTGATAAAGCGCTGAGTTTTCAAGTGCTACGGAAAGATATGCTGCTAATGTTTCCAGTTTATAAATGTCTTCTTTTTTATATTCATTTTTTCTGTAGCTCTGTATACTTATGTAGCCTGTCAAGCTCTCTCCTACGAAAAGAGGGCTGTACAGTAGCGACTGCGGATAGGGTCTGCCTGCTATTAGATTTGTCTTTTCGGGATTGGTATATTTGTTATATTCAAGGTCTCTGTCATTTATAAGTATACTCTTTTTTCTGGTCAGTGCATATTCTCCGATGGTAGTGCCTTCTCCCGTGGCAAAGCCATGGACATATTTTTTATGACCGTCTTCCATGTATACTGCCCTGTTTATGCGAGATGTTTCCTGGTCATATTCGGCAAGCAGGAGGATATCCAGATTGAAGATTTTTCCAGCTTCAGCGTAAAGCATCTCTACTATTTCGTCATATTCAAGCTTGGAATTTATTTTTTGACATATGGTGTATATTTTATCAATATCTGCGTACTGTTTTTCATATGTACGCGTTTTTTTCCTTATCTTGCTGTATCTTTTCTGTACAAGTGCCATGAGGCTCTGGTATTTAATCAGATTCTTTTTGTGATATGACATGCTTTCAAGATGTTTCAGTGCATTTTTGTAGTCCTGCTTTGTTTCGTATATAAATGAGAGCTCTTTGTTTATCTCAATTTGATATTGGTCGCTTCTCATTTCCCGTGCGTATGCCTGAGCGTTTTCAAGATGCATCAGTGCCTCATCATACTCCTCTTCTGTAATCAGCATTTTTGCAATCGCATAATTTATCCGGGAATGGCATCCCAGTGTATATGTTCGGTCAGTTCCCTTTGCTTCAGAGCTTATATGATCCGAATTTAGCTCATATTCTACCTTAGTAAGATGCAAGGAGACGTCTTTGTAATTATTTTCTCTTATATGTTTTTCTGCTGTCAGCAGGTGTATCCTTGCTGATTCGAGTGCAGAAAAAACCACCTCGAATTCTTGAAGCTCCTGTATTCTTTTTTCAAATTCTGTAGTGCAAAACAGATTGTTGTTATTGCTGGCATTGCAAATACTGCTGAATATCTCAAGCAGCTGCAGCCTCAGCTGGGGTATAAAGTCATTTATTTCATTTATCGCACATTCTTTAAGCCCTCTTTTTACCCAGTCGGCTGCATATTCGTACATGCTGAAGTGACTGAACACACATGCAAGTTTTGAGCAGTATGCTATCTGAGCTCTTATGTCCCCGGCGGCTTTGCTTTTTTCATATTTTTCTATATATCTTTCGGCCTGGTCTTTGCGAATCAGCGCTGCCACCCCCTTTTTTATCAATTATAACATGCTTTTGAGGCAAACTGAACATTTAAACAAGATTTTGTTGGAAAAACCCCGCTTCTGCGGGGCTCATGGTATTTCAATCCAAAATGTGCTGCCTTCTGATTCGTCTGATATGGCTCCGCAGCTTCCACCGTGAAGCTCTGTTATCGATTTTACTATGGAAAGCCCGAGTCCGCTGCCTTTTACGGCCCGGTTGTGCGATTTGTCTGACTTGTAGTACCTCTCCCAGATATGAGGAATGTCCTCCTGCGATATTCCCCTGCCTGTGTCTGAGACCTCTATGCGGACTGTCTCCGGCTGAATTATCTGCCTTACTCTCACTTTTTTGTCGCTTCCTGTATAATTGACTGCATTTATCAGGATATTGTAAAATGCCTGTGATATCATTTTTTCGTCTGCCCTGACCGTGACATTTGCATCATGCTCGAATGTGATGTCGTAGCCTTCCAGCCTCAGAAGTTCTGCGGTAGTGGAGATTATTGAGCTGAGCATCTCTGTGATGTCAAACTCACTGCAGTCTGCCTGCTGTGCGCCTGACTGAAGCTTGCTTATCTCAAGAATATCATTTACAAATTCTGAAAGGCGCCTGGTCTCGTCTATTATGATCTGGGCGTTCTCTGAATTATTCTCTCCCGGGAGGTCTCTCATCGCCTCGGCATATCCGCCTATGAGGGTGAGCGGGGTGCGAAGGTCGTGGGATACATTTGCGAGGATTTCTCTTCTGTAGCCCTCTGCCTTGCCCAGCTCACGCGCCGCTATGTTAAGGGTGTCTGAGAGCTCCCTGATTTCGAGGTAGCCTGAAGCGCTGAAGTTGACATCGTAGTTTCCTGTGGAAAGGACTTTTGCACTGCGGTTTATGTTCTCTATGGGCTTTGATACCCTGCCTGACATTATGAATGCAAGTATTACTGAGGCCATTATCATCAGCGCGGTTATGAAGTACAGCTGAGTGCGGAGCGTGTCCGTGGTGGCATCAAGCGGCACTATGCGGGTGCTGGCCATGACCATGAAGGAGCTCCCGGCTTCTGCGCTGAGGATCTCGCAGTAGATTATGTTGTCCACAAAGGGTGGCTTGCCTTCCTGGAGGGGGAATACGTCATGTCTTCCAAGATATCCTGTAAGAGCGCCTCCGCTTTGCAGCGCCTGAAGATATATTCCGTACTTTTCTGAGGCTGATATCCGGCTGAGCAGGGGATCTCTGGTACCCTGCGAGGAGTAGAGCGTGTTTCCGCTGCTGTCTGTGATCTCGATATCGAGGTCTCTCGCCCGGGTCAGGTCCTGCATGTCTTCGAGTTCCTCTAAAGCTGGCAGCTGAGCCGCTTTGTTCGAATAGTCCGCTGTCATTTTCTCTGTCACTTCAGAAACTGTCTTTCTGAGCTCTGAGGTCCTTATGGCCTTGTAGAACTCATCCAGGAATGCAATCTGAAACAGCCACAATATGATGAGGAGTATGGCACTGAAGCTGAGAAGGTACATGAACAGCTTCCATTTGAGGCTTATTTCTTTTTTTTTGCTTATATTTCTTTTTTCCATGCTAACCCTCGAATCTGTATCCCACGCCTCTGAGCGTGGTTATCCGGTCGCTGTAATCCCCAAGGGATTTTCTGAGCTTCTTGATATGGGTGTCGAGCGTCCTGTCGTCACCAAAGAAGTCATAGCCCCATACATTGGTTATAAGGTTTTCTCTTGAAAGTGCTATACCTCGGTTTTTTATCATATAAAATATAAGGTCGTATTCTTTGGGTGTCAGGTCTATGTCGATTCCGTCTATAGTCAGTTTTCTTGCTGTAAAGTCGGCTACGAGTTCCTGGCTCTCATATGTTTCGTGGGCCCGGGTTTCTCCGTTCGGCTTTTTCACGCGCTTCATTATGGCGTCTATCCTCATCATGAGCTCTTTGGAGGAGAAGGGTTTTACCACGTAGTCATCGATTCCTGTCTCAAAGCCATGGATACGGTCGTATTCTTCACCCCTTGCCGAGAGCATTATTATGGGGGTATTGCTGTGCTTTCTGATTTCTTTTACGGCGCTGAAGCCATCGAGGTCAGGCATCATTATGTCCATTATGATTATGTCAAATTTTTCGCGGCGGCAGAGCGCTAATGCTTCCATGCCGGTGCCTGCCTCTGTTACGCTGTGGCCTTCGAAGATCGCATATTTTTTGATCAGCGCTCTTATTTTTTCTTCATCGTCTGTTACTAATATTCTATACATTCATCTACACCTGTTCTGCAGTCCTTTTCTATAAGGCCGTCCTTCATCTTTATTATGCGGTCGGATTTTCTTGCAAGTTCGCTGTCGTGGGTCACTATGAGCATTGTGGTATGAAGCTCATGGTTGATCTTCCGAAAAAGCTCGTATGCCTGCGCAGTGCTCTCGGTGTCAAGGTTTCCGGTCGGCTCGTCTGCAAGTATTATCTGGGGCGAGTTTATGAGGGCCCTTGCTATGGCAACCCTCTGCTGCTGCCCTCCTGAAAGGTCGGTGGATTTTTTGTTCATATATTCCTTCAGGCCTACTGTCTCAAGAAGATACTCAGCGTGTTCTTTGTGCTTCATGCCTGATCTTTTGTCTTTTATCCAGGTCGGGATCAGTACGTTCTCTATTGCTGTGAACTCCGGAAGAAGGTGGTGGAACTGGAATATAAATCCGAGATTCTGATTTCTAAATGCTGCCAGTTCATCTGGTTTCATGGCAGTCAGGTTTTTGCCCTCGAAAATTATTTCTCCTGAAGTTGCGTTGTCGAGGGTTCCCAGGATGTTTAGAAGCGTGGTCTTGCCGCAACCAGAAGGGCCTATTATGCTTACGAATTCTTTTTTTTCAATAATAAGGTCCACGCCATGGAGCACCTGTGTCTTTATTTTTTCACCGTATACTTTGGTTATCTGCCTGGTTTCAAGCAGCGGTATGGCTTTTTCGGATATTATGCCGTCTTTTTTATCATCCATTTCTTATGACCTCCATAGGGTTGAGCTTTTCTGAATTCCTTGCCGGCACGAATGAAGCTGCCATTCCTGCAAAAGTTGCAACTGCAAGCACTATGATTATGTTAACCGGTTTTATGGTCAGCGCAAAGCCGAGCCCTCCGCCTCCTGAGGTACCTATTCGGAATGCCTCGAGAAGGAGTGCTCCAAGCCCTATGCCTGCTACTGCTCCTGCAAATCCAAGCAAGGTGCCTTGAATTATGAATATTTTACTTGCTGATTTTCCGGTTACTCCCATGGCCTTGAGTATGCCTATCTGCTTGGATTTTTGGACCACAGAAACTGCGAGCACACTCGAGATTCCAAGCGCTATGGCAATCAGCACGAACACCTGTATGGTGTATGATGAGCTCGACTGGCTGCTAAGAGCTGAAAGCAGCTGTGCATTTTGCCCTTTCCAGTTTTCTACTTTGAGATCCGGAAACGCCCTTCCAAGCTGCTGGGCTTTGATGTCTGCTTCAAATGGCGTTGTTATCTGCATCTCTATCCGGCTTGCGTATCCGCTGAGATTGTAGAGCTTTTGAGCTCTGGTTATATCCATGAATATCCAGCTGCCGTTTATGCCTGCGGATTCGAGGTCGAATATGCCCCCCACTATAAAGCTCTGTATGGAGCCTCCTGCCAAGGTCAGGTTTATTGCTTCTCCTGATTCTATATCATACTCACTGGCAAGGTCCTTACCTATGAGTACTTGATTTGCGCTTATCTGTGCGTTTCCTGAAACCATTCTGTCCTTTATCTGATATATGCTGTCCGCTCTTTCAAGCTCTATTCCTTTTACTATAAGGGAGGTGTCTTTTTCTGCTCTCTTGAGGAATGCATTTCCATCGACTGAAGCTGAGGCCGTTATTATATCGGGGTCTATGTCCAGTCTCTCGAGCACCTTAGTATATTCTCCTATACGATTTCTGGAATCGCTATCACTGCTCAGTACGGTTATGTGAGAGCTGGTCCCTATGGTGTTATCCAGAAGATTTTCCTGAACACCGGTGATTATGGAGTTTAGAAATATCTGAACTGCTACCCCCACAGCTATCCCAAGAAGTATGAAAAAGGTCTGGGCCTTGCCGTCAGTGAGGAATCTCATTGCTATCTTCCATTCATATGGCATATTAATTTCCTCCGGTTTCCACTGTTGCTACCTTGTCTCCCGCTTTTAGTTTTTCAGGATAAAGCAAGATGCTTTCCTGCGAAATTACTGTATCAGAAGCCGGTGAAGAAGTATCGCCTGAGCTTGGCGCCGCTGCCTTTTGCGATATCATTACGTAAGCGCCTTCGCCTTCTACTATAACAGGTATTTGCTCTGCTCTGTCTGCATTTTTTACAAATATATAGCTTGAGGTATCATCGCTCATTATATAAGTTGCATCTACAACGAGCGCTTGCGGAAATTCCTTGGTTACAAGCTCTGCTGTCACTGTCATAGAAAGCAGAAACTCTGATTTTGAGGCCTCGGGTATTTCGATTTTTACAAGTATTGTGCCTGAAGTTTTGTCTACGACCGGTGATATCCAGCTTACCTTGGATTCTACCTTTTTTTCAGGGTTTGAAGATGGATATACATATGCTTTTTGTCCTTTTTTTACATAGACTGCATTTTTTTCATCAACTTTTATTTCTGCATATTTTTTTCCTGATTTTGCTATTTCCGCTATCGGAGCCCCATTTTGTATAATTTCTCCCTGGCTTATGAATTTTTGAACTATGACTCCTGCAAATGGCGATTTTATACTGTATTTGCTTATGTCGCTTCGGCTGGAATTAAGATTTGTACGTGCCTGTTCTATCGCTGATCCTTGTTTTCTCGCTTCGCTGCCACCTGGGGCATATGATTTCATCCTTATTTCTGATGCTTTAAGATCTGTCTCGAGCTTTGATATAGTGTCTTTGAATGTCTGCAGCTGAGCCTGCGATATTCCTCCCGATTCAAAAAGAGAGAGATTTTTTTGATACTCACGTTTTTGAATCTCAAGCTCCTGTGTGAGTTTTTTTACTTCCTGGGCTGCTATGTCATAATTGGTGGTAATTACTGCATTATAATTGCTCTGAGCCGCTGAAAGGGCTGCAGTCTTTTCGTTTATGGTGTTTTGAAGACTCTGTGATTCTATTTTTGCCATTTCCTGAAAAGCCTGAATCTGGCCGCCTTCTGAAAAAATCACGTCTGTTACTTTTCCTGCTGCTTCTGAAATTACGGTTACGGATTCATCTGCCGCTATTTCTCCGCTTGCAAGTACGCTCTGTACATAGGTCTGCCTTACAGGAAGAGTATAAGCCACCTTTGTCGGCCTTGTTGTAATGTACGCCGCAGCTGATACCGCTACTGCTGCTATTATGATTATTGTTATGATCTTTTTCTTCATATTATCTCCTATATTATTATGGAAAAAAATCCCCGAGGAGACGGACTCTTCGGGGTAATTTATCTGCTTTATGCATAGTGCCTTTTTTACAGAACGAGTGATGGTGGTGAATACACTCTTGCTGCAAGCTCTGTGTCAATAAGGTATAGACCTCTTGAATCAGCTCCAAACAGCTCCATTTTCTTAACAAGACCATCTGCCGTTGCTTCTTCTTCTCCCTGTTCTTTTACGAACCAGTCAAGGAACTGAATTGTTCTGTAGTCCTTAACTTTTGCAGCCTGTCCGTAGATATTGTGAACGAGATTTGTAACAAATACTTCGTGCTCAAATGCTACTTCAATCGGCATCTTAAATCCTTCGTATACCTTGTCAGGTTTTGCGATTGCTTCAAGCGTAACTATGTCTCCATTGTTTTGAAGATATTCCATGAAAAGCATTGCATGGTCTCTTTCTTCTTGAGCCTGGATCTTGTACCAGTTTGCAAAACCGTCAAGGCCATTGTGTTTATAGTAATTTGAGATGTCCAGGTAAAGATATGCTGAGTAAAGCTCGTGATTAATTTGCTCATTCAATAATTTTGATACTTTTTCGTTTAACATATTATCCCCTCTCTTATTCTTTTATTTTTTGATTAAATAGTCATTTTGACTTATACCCATTATAGCACACATTAAACGAATTTTGTCACTCATTATTTTAATATCCGGCCGGTATTTTAAGGTTCTGCCGTTGTGCCTTCCGTAGGTGCTCCCGCCGGAATTTCTCCCGCAGGTGGCTCACCGTCTGGTGATGGTGGCTTTGTTCCATCTGGAAGAAGAGGCCTGTTGCCGCCGCCCTTGCCAGGATTTCCGCCAAAGCCGCCTTTGCCTCCCATTCCGGTGCTTCCTCCCTGGCTGACTACCATTGCTCCGACTGCTACAGTCTCTCTTTCTTTATCTGCTACTTTTACGGTAAGTGTCTCTCCCTGTGTGATATCCGGCGAGCTGAATATCAGGGTGCTGAAGGACCTTGATGCTGTGAACGACATCAGCTCCCCTGATTCGTCGCTTATGCTTATTTTTTCACCTTCGCTTGCGCCGCTCAGGATTACTGAGGGCTGAGTTGAGGAGTCTGCGGTAGGCATGCTCGTGCTTCCTGCAGCTCCTATTATTGTTCCTCCTGTTATTATGAGGTTATTTCCGTCACAGTCTATTGAGGCTTCTGGCATGTCTGCTCCTACTGCTATGGTATTTCCGCCGTTTATGTGTATGGTCCCGTTTGAGTCTATGGCATCGCCTTTTGATGCGTTTGCGTAGACTTCTCCTGCGTTTATGGTTATGTCGTTTGTGGCATTGAGGCTGTCATCGCTAGAGTTTACCGTGACGCTTCCTCCGTTTATTATTATGTCATTCTTGCTCTCTATTCCTTCTTCGGAGCTCTCTACGTTTATGTTCCCTCCATTTACGGTGATATTGTCTGTGGCATGGAGGGCGTCATTCACCGCGTTTATGATTATGTCTGCTCCGTTTATGATTATGTCGTCATCTGATTCTACGCCGTGCTCGTTGTTGCCGTTTATCCTGAGCTCGCCCTTTCCTTCAAATATAAGGGTGTCATTGCTGAAGAAGGCTGCATTGATTTCGTCGCTGCCTCCGTCCGAAAGCTCGTTCTTTGCGCCTTCGCTGACTGTTACGGTCACCTGTTTCGCATTGTCTACCTGGATCGCCGGTCCTTTGGAGTTGTTTATGGTAACTCCGTCAAGCTGCAGGTTAACTTCCTGGTCTGTGTCTATGACAAGCTTTGCGTCGCTGAGGCTGCCACTGAGGGCGTAGGTTCCTCCTGTGGTTATCTTCTGGTCGGTGCTCCCTGAAAGTACCATCTTATTTGCGTATGGATCCTGGGCTGCCGATGAGTCTGAGCCCGCTGGTGCCTGGGCGCTGCATCCTGCTGAGGCTATAATTACTGATGAAGCCAGCATAAACGCTGTTATGATTTTTCTTTTCATTATTTTACCAACTTTCTGTATGTTTGAGACTTAGGGTAATATTGAGGTTGCCATTCCTGGCCCTGAGGCTGTCTATGAATTCTTTCTGATCTGTGTCATCAGGCACCATAACTGCATAATGGAGCTCAAAAAGCGCCCCAAAATCTGCGGTCTTTATTCGCTCTAGCCTGAAACTGCTCGTATAGCTGCTGAATATGTCATCAAAGAGGTGCTGAAAATCCGTATCTTCTGGAATCATTATCTTAAGCTGCATACTGCCCGATTTTTTCTGCGCATATCCGGTCTGGGTGAGTATTACCATCGCCGCGCACAGTATTGCTGCAAATATTGCTCCGTAGAGGATATACCCCATTCCGCAGGCCAGTCCGACTCCGAGGGTGAAGAATATATATCCTATGTCCTTGGGATCTCCGGGGGCGCTCCGAAACCTTATGATGCTGAAGGCTCCAGCAAGGCTGAGGGCTCTGGCTGCGTTGTTTCCTACCAGAAGTATTATCATGGCTATTATGGATGGCAGCATTATGAGAGTTACTGCAAATGAGGCTGAGGCTCCCCTTTCTCTTTCTGTGAATCTGTAGATCAGGCTGATGAAGAGCCCAAGTGCCAGAGATGATAGTATTATGGTTATCGTCCCGCTCAGGGTGATGGTATCTGCTGCTGATGATGTTGAAAGCAGTGAGTCTAACATATTATCTTTCCTTCTTTCCTTTTGTATAGTTCTTTCCTTTTATATTCGGTTCCGTATTTTGAAAAGCTCTGCGACCTTATGCCAAGCCGTGAGAATTCTGCTGTAAGCCAAAGCGGCAGCGCGCCTGAGGTTTTTACTTCCATAAGATAGGTACCTTCCTTTAAAAGTAGCTGGCCTGATGCTCCACTGGTGAGCTGAGGGCTGGTCCGCCTTGTCCTTATACTGCTGTCGAAGGTTATCCTGAAGCTGCTGTCTTCTCTGTCAAAGTAGGCGTTTCTCCTGTATCCTATGAATACCTTGGGGGATACCCGGTGATTCTTTAGAAAAAACTCTATCTCGCCCGTGACCTGGCGGCTGATGTAGTCCTGATACTGGGGCCGGATGCCTTTTTCGACAAAGGCTTCGGCCTCGCTGCAGGTCATTGCTACCCGCCTCTTGCTGACTATCCCTCCGATTTTCTTCTTGAGCTCGAGGTATACTTTGTCATCTCCACTTTTGGGGATTTCGTAGCTCCTCATCCTCAGCTTTTCCTTGTAGTACGGCTTTGAGAGCGATTTCTGTATGATCTCGTCGTTATCGGTATCGTAATAGACATTGTATATGGTGTACATCGCTCCGTCCCTGCAGTTGGCATCGCATACCATGTGCTCTGACAGTGCCTTCGCGAGTTCTTCATATTGAGCTCCGTTCAATATATATTTTTTTTCGTATCGCTTGAATGTGCTTATTGACATGTTTACCGCCTCCTTCATGATTACATGATACAGTGGATTTCTGACTGTTTTATGGCGGGAATGTGAACAGTGGGTGAAAGTTTTGGGTTTTGACATCTATGCTCATATACATTAGCGTAGTGAGTATAAATGTCAACACATGAATCTGATCTAAATTACAAAAACACTTATATCATGTGCGATATAAGTGTTTTTGTAAAAAGCAGTATATATTATTTTTAATCAAACACAAGCATTCCCGTTTCATCGAATTTAAAGTTTGGTCCCCAGGCTACTTCCCAGTAGTATCCGTCAAAGTCGGCAAAGTATGCGTTATCCCCGAAAAACCACTGGAAGTCTGAGGTGGATCTTCTTCGCTTATATCTTTGGCTAACAGTTCTAAAGGTTAGAGCTCAAATTTTGTCCCTGGCGTATTGAAGAATATCACATCAGGATTATTGCTTTTTTCCTCCGATTTCTGTAAAAGGGTGTATACTTACCATTTATTATCTCATTATTTAAAGGTAATTTTTACACCTGGAACCTCCTTATTTTTGGGCACGTTATCTTTATATGCCCAATTTATATATTCTTATTATATTCTTAAGTTCTCTTAATTTTCCTATAAAGGGTTGCCCTGCTTATTCCAAGCATGTTGCACATCTCTTCAAATGTCAGGCCATGATTTTCTTTGTAACGCATGGCTTTTTCTATTTCTCTTGTTTCGAGTTCTTCGAGGTTCATTATATTGTCTGAAGGTTGCGAGGCTGCCGATGGATGTTTTCCTGCAGTCTGAAGCTTTGGCGGAAGATCCAGGAGCGATATGAGGCTGTTTTCTGACATGTTGACTGCATATTCTATAGCGTTTTCAAGCTCTCTTATATTTCCCTTCCAGTCATATGCTTTTATTGTCGCAAGTGCTCTGTCATCTATTCCGGTTACCGCTTTACCCAGCTTTTGAGAGAATTTTTCTACGAAGGATCTGGTTATTATTTCTATGTCACCTGTCCGTTCTCTAAGAGGGGGTATGTGCAGCGGGATAACATTGAGTCTGTAATAGAGGTCTTCTCTAAATTCTCTATTTTTTACTTTTTCCTCTAGATTTACGTTGGTGGAGGCGATTATTCTTACGTCTACCTCAATCTGGCGACTTCCTCCGACTCTTGTAACTTTGCCGTCTTGAAGCACTCTGAGCAGCTTTGGCTGAAGGTGAAGTGGCATTTCTGCTATTTCATCGAGCAGGAGGGTTCCTCTGTCTGCAAGTTCGAATTTGCCGGGGTGTCCTCCTCTTGAGGCCCCTGTAAATGCTCCTTCACTATATCCAAAAAGCTCGCTCTCAAAGAGGTTTTCAGGTATGGCGCTGCAGTTTATGGCTATGAAGGGTTCCTTTTTTCTGTCGCTGGCGTAGTGGACTGCTCTTGCAAAAAGCTCTTTTCCGGTTCCGCTTTCTCCTGTTATGAGAAGGGTAGACTTGCTCTGAGAAGCTTTTTTGGCGAGCCTTATGGTGTCTTCCATAACTTTGCTCTTGTATATAATGTTGTCAAAAGGTGTGGCTATGTTGGCGGATATTATGTTTCTTGCGGATTTTATGAGGCCTTGTATCTCTTGTATTATAAAGACTACAGACTCTACTCCGTCTTTACTCTGGAGTATTTTGCTGCTTATTATAGCCCCCGTAACGGCTCCCGATGGATGAGTGTACTCAAATTCTCTGTTTTTAAGTTTTCCCCCAAGCGTAAAGCCTTTTATACTGGTATGATTGATGATTTCTTGAATGTTTCTGAATCTCTGTTCTGAAATCCCCAGTATATTGTCTGCTATGCTATTTGTGTACTTTATGTCACCGATGCTGTCTACAGTAACTACGCCCTTGTCCATTATGTCCATTACTGTCTGGAGCTGGTTTGCCAGTATATTGATTTCGGCTGTCTTTTCTTTTTCAGTGAGGGTAGAGGCTATCATCTGTGACATATTCTGGAGGAAGGTCAGTATGCTGGATTCGTTTTTTAGGAGTTTTTTCTTTTGGTCTGGATCAAAGGCTATGAGTCCGATTACACCTTCTGCCGATGAATTTATAGTTATGGGCGTGACCATCTCTGCACATTCCAGGCAGGTGTCTTTCATTTTGCAGTCACTGCACACCGCTGCTTCTCTGGGGTTTTCGACTATATATGGCCGATTGTCTCTGAGACAGCTCGCAAAAACCCCACTTTGGGATATCTGCTCTCCGATCTGGGACTTGTATTTGCCTGTTCCCGCTATCCTTATAAGATTTTTATCGGTAACCGTAACATCTATCTCTATAACGCTCGATATGGCTTCTGCTATCTGTTGAACGCTCGCTTGTATATCCTTCAGCTCCAAAATTTCCCTCCTGTCCATTGCGGCCTCTGACCCTGCGTAAGCCGTTTCGCTACTATTCGCTTATCATAAGGGTCAGTATTTCTACATCCGTTTCTTTCATTCCTACTTTAGCCATGAGCCCTATGTTTTTTATTGTTTTTTCTATGTCAGTCCCTACCAGGCCTTCTCCTGGAAGATACCTGTTTCCTTCAAGGGCCATATGATAGCCCATGAAGGCTGCATCTACTGAAGATGATATCTTTGCCGCGCAAGATGGTTTTGCTCCATCACATACTATGCCTGAAACGTTAAGAAGTGAATTTGTTATGGTATCTTCTATAACTGAAAGCGGCTGATCATCAAGGTATGCTATTGCAGCCCCCGCCGCACATCCTGCACTCACTGCTCCACAGTATGCGCTCAGTTTTCCTATCCCTGATTTTTGGTGTATTCCAAGCAGATTGCTCAGGGCAAGGGCTCTGTAAAGTTTTTCCTCAGATGCTCCTATGTGCTGCGCATAAAGTATTACTGGGATTGAAACTGTCATTCCCTGGTTTCCACTGCCTGAATTTATTACTACAGGAAGCACGCATCCGCTCATTCTTGCGTCTGAACCTGCTGCCGTATATGCTTTTGCTTTTGTTTTTATCTCATCACAGTCATATTTAAGCAGTGTTCTTCCTACCGCAGTCCCGTATTTGTTTTGAATTCCTTCGTTTGCTATTTCCATATTGCATTTTATCTGTCTGCCCAGAACTGGTTTTACAGCTTCTATGTCTACTGTATTCGCAAATTCGTATATGTTTTTTACGCTTAAATTGGATCTGTCCTGTTTTTTCTGATTTGAAGAGGCTTTGCTGTCTTTTTCAAAAATCGTATTGCCGTCTTTTTTTATGTTTATAATATTGGTATGGCTGTCTGATATAGTTACGGATGCACTTTTGTCACCTTTTACAGCTGTTATTTCTATAAAGAGGTTTTCTACGCCCTTTGCAAGACTTACCTGGCATATTTTTTGCGCAAGCAGTTCTCTTGTCTTTGCAACATGGTCTGGTCTTACTGAGGTAAGTACTTCCAGCTCTTTTGAAGCATCTCCAGCCAGGGCTCCAAGTATGGCACTGGTCTCGATGCCTTTCATGTTCCCTGTTGAAGGAACCGTAACTCCCTTTACATTCTTTATTATATTCCCACTGCAATGAACTATCATGGAGTCTGGCATCTCTCCAAGGACCTCTTTGGCCTTTGCAGCCGCGTAAGCTATTGCTATGGGTTCTGTACAGCCAAGTGCTGGTACAAGTTCTTCTTTAAGTATATCTATAAAATTCTCAAACATAATTAATTCCTCCTCTTATAATATCTATGCATTTAATAATTAACGTGTATTAATTATATATATATATATAATTGCAAGTATCGTGCCAAAGGAATAAAACCTTATACTTCAAGGCTTTGAGCAATGATGCAAAAGGCTTTTGTTTCATTATGAGACACCAATTAGAATGGTCTGCAAGTCCACTGTGTCATAATGAGATTTTATATAGTTATTGTATCATAATGAGACATAAGAAAGCAACCTTGTTATAAGTAGAAAGTATTGACAAAAACCTAATTTTGTAATACAATGTAATACAAGGGAGGTGCTTTTATTATGACAATATCACTAAGATTAAATCCGCAAGATGAAAAGCTAATTAAAACATACGCATCATTGAAGCATCAAAGCGTATCCGAAGTCATCAGAAGAGCTATAATAGAACAAATTGAAGATGAGTTTGATATTAAAGAATATTTTGAAGCCAGGGAAGAGTTCGATAAAGACCCTGTAACATACAGCTTGGAAGAAGTCGAAAAGGAACTGGGGTTTAAATAAATGTACAAAGTAGAATTTTCGAAAAAATCCCTAAAGGAACTAAAAAAAACAGATAAAACAGAGAGTCTCCTTATTCTAGCATGGATACGAAAAAACCTCGAAGGCTGCGACAACCCAAGGCTTAACGCTAAAGCTTTAAAGGGTAATATGGCTAATCTTTGGAGGTACCGTATTGGAAACTACAGGTTAACAGCTGAAATAAATGACGAAAAAGTCATTATACTGATTATTAACATTGGACACAGAAAAGATATTTATACGAATTAACTCGTTGGATAAAAAAAGCAATCTCCCATAAATTGGAGATTGCTTTTTTGGTTTATGATTTCTTAAATTTCGCAAGAATACTGGGATATTTTCCTGATACATCCAGCTTTTTATGTTACCGAATTACCGGAGATTATTATCTGTCTTCTAACGTTTCAGATAATCAAATAGATAATTGGCTACTTGGGTGCAACAAATAAGATATTGCAAGGCTTTGAGCAATTACAAAGATATATCTAGTATCATTTTGATACACATTTGAAGCATATATGTATTTTTATGTATCATAATGAGACATAAATGAAAACATGAAATATCCCGTGAGAAATTTCATGTTTTCATTTTTGTCTTTTTTACTTATACATTATTTTTTTGATAATACCCACTCGTTTTTTGCTAAGAGGAGGGTATTTGAGTTTCAAATCAAAC
Source organism: Proteocatella sphenisci DSM 23131 (assembly GCF_000423525.1). Classification (GTDB taxonomy): domain Bacteria; phylum Bacillota; class Clostridia; order Peptostreptococcales; family Filifactoraceae; genus Proteocatella; species Proteocatella sphenisci. The sequence goes on from NZ_AUID01000003.1 coordinate 69,072, forward strand.
CAAGTTGGACTATGACTAATTGATTTTTCATGGGTAAAGGCATCAAAACTGGATTTTCCGTGGTAATTACCCAGGCCACTGGTTCCTCTGCCTCCAAAGGGAAGGTTTTCATTGGTCAGGTGCATAATCGTATCATTAATGCATCCCCCACCAAAATGAATGCGTCTCAATACTTCCTTTTGAAACTTTTTATCATCTGAAAAAACATAAAGTGCTAAAGGATCAGGATTGCACTCGACAATTTCAATAATATCCTCAATGGATCGAAAGGTTATAACTGGCAAGATGGGTCCAAAAATTTCTTCTTTCATGACGGAACAATCTAAAGACCTTATTTCTAACAACGTTAGATCAATATGATGAGACGCTTCAGTGAATCCACCACCATACACAATTTTTCCATCGTTTAAGTAAGACCTCACACGATTAAAATTTCTGTCATTGATTATCTTGCCAAAATCCATTTGATTCTGTTTTGTACTCCCGTAAAAAAGACTTGCTACCCTTTTAAATTCATCATAAAACTCTTGTTTAATCGATTCATGTACAATCACATAATCTGGTGCAACACAAGTTTGCCCCGCATTTATACCCTTACCAAATACAATTCGCTTAACTGCAAGTTTTAAATTGACATTTTTATCTATAATACAAGGGCTCTTTCCCCCTAATTCCAAAATCACAGGTGTTAGAAATTTGGCGGCGCTCTGCATCACAATGCTCCCAACCTGGGTGCTGCCTGTGAAAAATATCTTGTCAAATCGATGATTCAACAGTTCAGTAGTTTCTTTTATACCTCCTTGTACAACTGCAATATAATTTGGATTAAAGGTCTTGAAAATCATCTCTTCAACCACTTTTGCGGTGTACATTGAAAGTTCAGATGGTTTGATTACTGCCGTGTTGCCACCAGCAATTGCACCAATTAAAGGGGCAATTGCCAATTGAAAGGGATAGTTCCATGGGCCAATAATCAAGGTTGTGCCAAAGGGTTCACGCATGGTATAGGATTTTGCCCCAAAATTGATAAGGGTAGATTTGACTCTTTTTTCTTTATCCCACTTTGACAGATTTTTAAGCATAAAATTGATTTCAGTCAAAGTAATTCCAATTTCTGTCGTAATGACCTCTTGTTCCGATTTTCTTAAATCTTGATAAAGCGCTTTTGTAATTTGAGGTTCAAAATCAAGAATCGCTTGCTTTAAGCGCGTAAGCATAACTTTACGAAAAGCAATTGTTCTTGTTTTGCTTGATTTATAAAAATGCTTTTGACTTTCAATGAGATGGGTAATCGCATGAGCGTTTAATTCTTCCATTGATTTTCCTTTCATTTGTTGTTTTTAAGAAGGTCTCTGATTTCTTCAAGAAGTTTGATGTCTTGTGGAACTGGTTCTGGCTCTGGTGCTTTTTCCGGTTCTTGGACCTTTTTCTTTTTGGCTTTGTTTATAAATTTTATAGCAAGAAATATTGAGAATGCTATTATAATAAAATCCACTATGTTTTTTATAAAACTTCCATAAAGAATGGCTGCTTCGGGAGTCACTATAGTTTCCCCATCCATGACTGCCTGAGACAATACATATTTTAAGGTACTAAAGTCTGTCCCTGCTGTAAAAAAACCTACTACTGGCATTATTATGTCATTTACGAGGGATGTCACTATCTTTCCAAATGCTCCCCCCATTACTACTGCTACTGCAAGGTCAAGCACGTTGCCCTTGAATGCAAAGTCTTTAAATTCTTTCCACATATTTATCTCCTTTTTATATAATACAATATAATTATATAGTATTACCTGTTACCACTATCCCTGCATATTTTCCAAGTTTTATGGTGTGAGAGTCGATTACTTCCACCTTGCCCATCCTGAAAAATGTAAGAATTTTTGTAAATGGGAGTTTTATTATTTTTTCTTCTCCAAGATTTACTCCTGCAAATATTCTATCTGTCTCTCTTTTGTCAGAACCTGGCTCAGGAGCTTTTTCTCTGATGAATATAAATGCTCCCCCGGTGTCCATTACGGTCTTGTATCCATAGGTCCCTATATCTGCTATACGTTTTCTAATGCTCAGCACGTCTTTGTGGTGGTAATATATTCTGTCGTTTTTCTTATCTATATCGAAACATCCTCTGTTGAGGGGGTCTTTGGCCCCGCTCATCCCAATTTCGTCTCCGTAATATATACATGGTATGCCAGGAAGAAATGCCCAAAGTATGACTGAGAGGCAGAGTTTTCGCTTGGCTGTGCGATGTTCATTTTCTGTAAATACGGTCAAAATCCTTGGTGTATCGTGGGTTCCAAGTATATTCATAAGGGAATTAAAGACCTGAGGCGGGTAGTTCTCCTGGAGGGTTTCTACAGCCTGTGACAGGATTGATGCCTCACCTGTTTCCATATAGGCAATTATTGCTTTTTTTAGGGGATAATTCATGACACTGTCCAGCTGATCGCCATGAAAGTATTTTCTTCTTTGTCCGTAGCTTAATTTGTTTGAGGCGTCTTCCCATACTTCTCCCAGTATAACGTTTTCGGGATTTTTTTCCTTTACATGTTTTCTTAGTTCTTCGAGGAATACGTCTGGAACCTCGTCTGCCACATCGAGTCTGAAGCCTGATGCTCCAAGATCCAGCCAGTGATTTATGACTGAATCCGGATTTCTTATCATGAAGTCAATATAGTTATCGTCATCGTCTTTTACTTTTGGAAGGGTATCGATTCCCCACCATGACTCATATTTGTCCGGATAGGTGGTAAAGTTATACCACTTATAGTATTTTGAATCCTTGCTGTTGAAGGCTCCCATTTCTCCTTTTCCATCAGAATTGTCATATCTTCTTTTCTTGTTAAAGTAAATACTGTCGTCTCCTGTGTGATTGAACACTCCATCGAGTATTATCTTTATACCTTTTTGCGATGCCTCCCTGCAAAGATTTTTAAAATCCTCATTTGTTCCAAGCATGGGATCTACATTTTTATAGTCTGAGGTATCATATCTGTGGTTTGAGTAGGCCTCTGTTATGGGGTTAAGGTATATAACGCTAACTCCCAGGTCTGCGAGGTAGTTGAGTTTTTCCTGTATACCTGCAAGATTTCCCCCAAAAAAGTCGTTGTTTTTTACAAAACCGTTTTCATCTTTTTGGTTTGGAATGCCTCCCCAGTCGCTTCTGATTATATAGTCTTTATCTATGGGGGGTGCAATATAGGTGTCACTCTTTGCAAATCTATCAGGAAATATCTGATACATCATCCCCTCGCTCAACCACTTTGGGACTTTAAAGTCTTTTCTGTATACGGTATGCTGAAATTCTCCGCTGTGGTGATTGCACTGGAGCATTCCGCTCATACCGCTGGTAGTAAGCGCCCTTATGTGATAAAAATACAGTCCGGTCTTTTTGGGCATCCACCTGAATTCGTAATAATCCGTACCGTCTTTCATGGAAATCCAGTTTCCTGGAATTTCATCGGTTGCTTTAGTCTCATCATTTATGACGACCAGTGTTGCCTGACACTGGCCAAGAGCTCTTGATATACCTGCTCGAAATGTTATTTCTACCTCTTCTGGGGTAGCTCCAAATGGTGATTTATAAAATTCATCTCTGGAGTTGTACTCTATCGTTTTATTTTCCATTTATCGATTCTATCCCCCATATCCGCTGTGCATATTCGCCTACGCTTCTGTCGGCTGAGAATATTCCTGATTTAGCAATATTTGTCAGAGACATCTGGGTCCATCTTTTGCGATCTTTCCATGTTTCCTGAACGCGTTTTTGGGCTTCCATGTAGGACTTGAAATCTGCCAGCACAAAATACTGGTCAGCGGGTCCTCCGCTGCCGTTGGTTATAAGGTTTGCAATAGCATTGAAGCACTGGCCGTCTATCTCACATGAGAGCTGTTTCATTATCCTGTATATATGCTTGTCATTGACCATGTGGTCATAGGGGCTGTAGCTGTGTGAGTCTCTTAGCTTTTGTACTTCATCTTCTCTCATGCCAAAGAGGAACATGTTCTCGTCGCCAACCTGCTGATTTATCTCTATGTTGGCTCCGTCATAGGTGCCTATGGTAAGGGCCCCGTTGATCATAAGTTTCATATTTCCTGTCCCTGAGGCTTCTTTTCCTGCCAGAGATATCTGCTCCGAAATATCTGCTGCGGGCATTATGAGCTCTGCAAGGGACACTGAGTAGTTCTCAAGAAACACTATTTTTATCCTGTCTCTTGCTTCTGGGTCTGAGTTTATCTTGTTGGCCAGATGGCATGCAAACCTTATTATCTCTTTTGCGGCCTGGTAGCCTGCTGCCGCTTTTCCTGCAAATATAAAGGTTCTTGGCTCAATGTCAAAGTCAGGCTCGGTCTTTATTCTGTCATAGATGTATATTATGTGGAAAAGATTTAGAAGTTGTCTCTTGTACTCATGGATACGCTTTACCTGGACGTCAAATATGGAATCTGGATCTACCTTTATAGCATTGGTCTGCCATATCTTGTCTGCCAGTTTTATCTTGTTATCTCTTTTTATCTGATGAAGCTGAGTCAGGACGTTTTCGTCTTCTTTGAATTTCATAAGTTTTTCAAGATTTGTGGCGTCTTTTTTGAATTCAGGTCCTATAAGGTCTTCTATTAGCTCGCTAAGTCTCGGATTGGCCTGACAGAGCCAGCGTCTGTAGGCTATGCCGTTTGTAACATTTGTGAATTTTGAAGGTGTCTCCTTGTTGAATCCATCAAATATATCTTTTTTTATTATCTCACTGTGAAGAGCTGAAACCCCGTTTACCGTATGGGCTGCTGCTGCACAAAGGTTGGCCATCCTCACCTGTCCGTCATATATTATGGCATTTTTTCTTATCATATCTTGATCATATGGATATTTTATGGTCAGTTCCAGAGTCAGCCTTCTGTTTATCTCTGCTATTATGGAATAAATTCTTGGCTGTATCTCTCTTATAATGCTCTCTGCCCATTTTTCGAGGGCTTCGGGCATTACTGTATGGTTGGTGTATGATACAGTCCTTGTAACTATGTCCCAGGCATCTTCCCATTCCAGGCGGTGGTCGTCTATGAGTATTCTCATAAGTTCTGGTATTGCAAGAGCTGGATGGGTGTCATTTATGTGTATGGCTACCTTGTCTGGGAAGGTTTTAAGGTCTTTGAAGGTGCGCATATGTCTTTTTACTATGGTCTGTATGCCTGCTGATGTAAAAAAGTACTGCTGGGTAAGCCTAAGCATTTTCCCTTCCTGATGGGCGTCTTCTGGGTAGAGTATCTTGGATATTATCTCTGCCATATGCTTTTCTTCCATGGCTTTGAGATATTTTCCCTGGGCAAAGAGCTCCATATCTATGCTTACAGGCGACGTTGCTCTGTAAAGCCTGAGGGTGTTTACTACCTTGCTGTCGTAGCCTGTAATGTAATAGTCGTTTGGAATTGCAATTACTGTATGATAGTTTTTATGGTTGATTCTCAGCTTCCCATTTTCCCAGTACTCCTCGAGAGATCCTCCAAATTGCACATTCTCTGACTCGTCTTCTTTTTCAAGCAGCCAGGCCTCGCCAAGGTCTTGCCAGTCATCTGCTTTTTCTACCTGATTACAATTTTCTATGGCTTGCTTGAAAATCCCGTATTCGTAGCATATGGACATTCCGTGTCCGGCCATGCCCTGGGATGCTATGGAGTCAAGGTAACAAGATGCAAGTCTTCCCAGACCCCCATTTCCAAGTCCCGCATCGGGGTCTATGGCGTAGAGGTCTTCGAGTTTTTTCCCAAAGTTTGCCAAGGATCTGGACATTACGTCTTCGAGGTGAAGATTGAAAAGGTTGTTTCTTAGTGATGTTCCTGGAAGAAATTCCATGGAAAGGTAGTATACCTGTTTTTCCTGATGAGAATTTACTATGTCGTGATTTTCCAGCCAAAGCTCTGACATAATGTCTCTTATAACACTGCAGGTCGCCTTGTAGTATTGGTGCATGGTTGCATTATGGGGCTCACGGGCAAAGTATCGCATGAGCTTTCCTTCTATCAAATCTGAAATCTGTCTGGATGTATAATTAAGTCTCATTTACTACTCCTGTTCTAATTCTTTGTAAAGATTTATATATTCTGCTACCGGACTCTTCCAGGAAAAATCTTTTTTCATGGCGTTTTTTGTCAGGGTCTTCCACATTTGAGGGTCTGAATATATGTCCATTGCACGCCTTATTGCGTCCAGCATATCGTATGCATCAAAACTCATGAAGGTTATTCCATTTCCTGTTCCTGTGACTGGATTAAATGGAGCTATACTGTCTTTTAATCCTCCTGCTTCTCTTACTATTGGCACTGTCCCATACCTTGATGCTATCATCTGCGAAAGCCCGCAAGGTTCGCTCTTTGATGGCATAAGAAACAAGTCTGAAGATGCATATATCTTGTGCGCCATCTCAGCTGAAAAAAAGTTAAGCATGGCTGATCTGCCTCTGTAATCTCCTGCCTTGGAGGCGAAGAAATGCTCGTAGCTTGAGTCTCCTGTGCCTAGTATAACCAGTTGGACTCCAAGAGCCATTATTTCATCATAGACTCTTTGCACAAGATCTACTCCTTTGTGAGAAACTAGTCTTGTCACCATGGAAATCAGGGGTATAGCCGCGTTTACTTCAAATCCCAGCTCTTTTTGAAGGGCTTCTTTATTTTTATATTTTCCTTGCATCTTGTCAAGGCTGAACCTGAATGGAAGATATTTATCTTTTTCGGGATCGTATTCAGATGTATCTATACCATTTATTATGCCCCTTAGTTTGAAAGAGTATTCTGCGACTGTCCTGTGAAGGCCTGATGCAAAAAACGGATCTTTCAGCTCCATTGCGTAGCTGGTACTTACGGTTGTAATCCTGTCGCTGGTTTTTATGGCTCCCTTCATCAGGTTTACAGAGTCTCCGTCTTTGATCAGTTGTTCTTCTTCATATGAAAGTCCCAATATATCGCCTGTTATATAGGGATTAAATTTTCCCTGATATTCTATGTTGTGTATGCTAAATACTGTTTTTACAGCGGCAAGTGCTTTGTCTTGAGCGTATAGGGTCTTTAGATATATGGGAATAAGGGCTGTCTGCCAGTCACTGCAGTGTATTATGTCTGTTCTTTTTTCTATATGTTTTACTGATTCTATTGCTGCCTTGGAAAAAAATGCAAATCTCTCTCCATCATCATAATGACCATAATATCCTTCTCTGAAAAAGTAATATTCATTGTCTATGAAGTAATAATCAATATTGTTTTCTTTTATGGTAAATAGGCCGCAGTACTGATTTCTCCATGAAAGCTGGACCTTAAATTCATCTACAAGTTTTAATCTGGAGGCGTATTTTTCCTTTATGGACTTGTAGAGTGGTATCATGATACTGACATTTATTCCCCTCTTTTTAAGCTCTGAAGGAAGTGTACCTATTACGTCTCCCAGGCCTCCACTCTTTGCAAAGGGATTTGCTTCGGAACTTACAAACATTATATTCATATTATCTCCACCTTTAAATTATGCTTCCTTTTTTGATTACCACAGGAAATGTTATATGACCTGATATCTGGCTTGAGTTTCTGACTATGACGTCCTTGTCTATTATAACATAGTCAAGTTCTGCATTCTCAAGTATCGAGGTGTACTCCATTACTATACTGTCCTTTATGACTGAGCCTTTGCCTATACGTACTCCTCTTGATATTATGCAGTTTTCTACTGTGCCTTCTATTACGCATCCATCTGCTATTATAGAATTTTTGACGCTTGCATGAGGGCCATATTCTACGGGCACGCTGTCTTTGACTTTTGTGTATATTGTATTTTTAAATACCTGCTCTCTTATCTCAGGATTGAGCAGACTGATGTTGGCCTGCATATAGTTGGTCACTGAATTAAGAAGCATGAGGCGGCCTGTGTATTCATAGCCCATTATTTTGAGGGTGTTTATCTGTTTTCTCAAAAGACCGGTGTAGATGTCGTATCTTCCATAAGACATGGCATCTGCAACGAGCGCTTCGAGAAGGGATTTTTTCATCATAAATACGCCTATCCCCAGATTTACGGGATTTACGCAGGATTCGTCTTTGTTAAGATATATATCTGTCAGCCTGTTTTCATGATCAAATGTGCAAAGTGGCGATCCAAGAGGTATGTTCTCACAACTTTGTGCGTCCCTGTTGTAGGCCATTGTTATGTCGGCTCCTGTAGATTTGTGATAGGCCATCATAGCCTTGTAATCTATGCTGTAGATCAGGCTGCTTGATGCTATTATAACGTATTCTGCTATTGCACTTTTTATACTCTTCATATGGCATGAAAGGGCGTCTACCTTGCCTCTGTATATACCGCTTGAGCCTGCGCTTCCAAAGGGAGTCAACATGGTGATTCCCCCTCGCTTTCTGTCAAGGTCCCACTCTGTGCCTATGCCTATGTGGTCTATAAGTGAGTTATAGCTGTCTTTGGTTATAAGTGATATATTAAATATCCCTGAATTTACGAAATTTGACATAGCAAAGTCTACGAGTCTATATCTTCCGCCAAATGAAACAGAAGCCATGGTTCTTTCGTCGCTTATTTCTCTAAGATTTGCAAATTCTGAGTATGTGAATATAATTCCAAGTGTATTCATCTTATACCTCCACTTTTTCTGTATCTTTGTCGGTATCTTTGTCTACCATGAATCCCGCGGATATACGAACCCCTTGACCTATCTTGATTTCTTGTCCTATTACTGTTATCAAGGGTGTTTTTTCCGGGTTTTCAATATCTCTACAATCACCTATTTTAGCATTTTTGCCTATTATAGATTCTTCCCCTATTATTGCATATTCTACTACTGCTCCATCTTGTATATCTGCACCGGGCATTATTATAGAGTTATATATTATCGCTCCTTTTCCCACTTTTACAGATTGAGAAATTATGCTTTTTATGACCTGTCCTTCTATGACGCAACCTTCTGTTATGAAAGAGGTCTTTATGTCAGCTTCTTTCCCTATATACTGAGGGGGCTTTACTGGGTTTTTTGAGTATATTTTCCATGGTGGATCGTAAAGACTTATGGACATGTCTGGATCCAAAAGATCCATGTTGGCCTCCCAGAGCGACTCTATAGTTCCCACGTCTTTCCAGTACCCGCTAAATTTGTAGGCGTAGAGGTTTTCTCCGCCTTTTATCATGGCTGGAATTATGTTCTTTCCAAAGTCATTTTCTGATTCTGGATTTCCCTCGTCTTTTATAAGGTAATCTCTCAGTTTATCCCATGTAAATATATAGACTCCCATGGATGCAAGATTGCTCTTTGGATGTTCTGGTTTTTCTTCAAACTCATATATCTTTTCATTTTCATCACAGCTCATTACTCCAAATCTGCTGGCTTCTTCATAGGGCACTTGTATAACTGATATGGTGCAGTCCGCTCCCTTGGCCTTGTGATGACTGAGCATGAGATCATAGTTCATCTTGTATACGTGGTCTCCTGAAAGAATAAGTACATAATCCGGATGCGAAGCTTCTATGAAGTGCATGTTCTGATATATGGCGTTGGCTGTACCAGTGTACCACTCTCCTCGCTTTCCTTTTACATATGGCTGCAGTATACTGACTCCTCCGTTTTGGCGGTCAAGGTCCCAGGGCTGGCCATTTCCTATATATGCATTGAGTTCAAGCGGCATATACTGGGTCAGCACTCCCACCGTGTCTATTTCTGAGTTGGTACAGTTTGAGAGAGTAAAGTCTATTATCCGGTATTTACCTCCAAATGGCACGGCGGGTTTTGCTATTTTCTGGGTAAGTACTCCCAGTCTGCTTCCCTGGCCCCCTGCAAGTATCATTGCTATCATGGTCTTTTTTCTTGTTTCCAGCATTTTGTCGTCCCCCTTATTTTATGATATTTTTAAAAATACGGTTGAAAGAGGCGGAATATCAACACTTATGAATATTCCGTTTTCATCTTTTACTGCCTGGGTATGAGGAATATGGTTTCCTTCTCCTCCATAGCTGATGTCATCACTGCTCATCATTTCTTTATATATTCCCATTTTAGGAACCATTATGCTATAATTTGTTCTTTTTACTGGTGCAAAATTACAAATCACTATTATTTCTTCTAATTTCGTGTTTATTCTGGAAAATATTATTATATTTTGCTCATAGTCGTTAGCGTTTATCCATCTGAATCCGTCCCAGCTCTCTTCAACTTCCCATAGCTCTGAATTTTTGAGATAAAAGTGGTTGAGATCTGCAACGTATTTTTGCATATTGGCGTGGGCGGGGTATTCAAGCACGTTCCAGTCCAGTTCCCCGGCATAATCCCACTCGGAAAACTGGGCAAATTCTCCTCCCATAAAGAGGAGTTTTTTCCCCGGGTGAGCTGTCATATATCCGTAACAGGCTCTGAGATTTGCAAATTTGTTATTGTAAGTGCCTGGCATCTTGTTTATCATAGAACCCTTCATGTGCACTACTTCATCATGTGAAAGAGGTAGCACAAAGTTTTCGGAGTATATATAGGTCATGGAAAATGTCAGAGCATTGTGTCTGTATTTTCTGTACATAGGATCGTATTTCATGTATTCCAAGGTGTCATTCATCCAGCCCATGTTCCATTTAAAGTTGAATCCCAGCCCCCCTAAATAAGGCGGTTTGGTTACCATGGGCCATGAGGTTGATTCTTCTGCTATCATAAGCGCTCCGGGATAGTTTGTCAGCACAGACCTGTTCAGGTCTTTGAAAAATTCAACTGCTTCGAGATTTTCTCTTCCCCCGTGAATATTTGGAGTCCACTGGCCTTTTTCTCTTCCATAGTCCAGATATAGCATGGATGCCACCGCATCTACCCTTAGTCCGTCTATGTGGTATTTTTCAAACCAGTACATGGCGTTTGATATAAGAAAGCTCTTTACTTCATTCCTGCCCCAGTCAAATACCATGGTCCCCCATTCTTTTTGTTCGTTTTTGAAGGGGTCGCTGTATTCGTAACAGGGAGATCCGTCAAAATTGATCAGCCCAAAAGCGTCTTTGGGGAAATGTCCAGGAACCCAGTCCAGTATTACTCCTATCCCATTTTGGTGACACATATCTACCAGTTTCATAAAATCCTTTGGAGTTCCAAATCTGGATGTGGGTGCATAATAGCCTGTGACCTGGTATCCCCACGATCCGTCAAAAGGGTGTTCTGCAATAGCCATGAGTTCTATATGTGTGTAGCCCATAGTCTTTACATAGGGTATGAGCTCCTGGGCAAGCTTTATATAGTCAAAGGTATTCTTATCTTCGTATCTCCTCCATGAGCCTGGGTGAACTTCGTATATGTTCATAGGTTCCTTGTATGGATTTAAATTTTTTCTGTAGGTCATCCAATTTTTATCAGACCACTGGTAGCCTGAAATATCGTAGGTTCTAGATGAGCTGGCGGGCGGAGTTTCCGCATGAAATTCATAGGGATCGCTTTTTTCGTGAAGCTTTCCGCTGGCATCTTCGAGAATATATCTGTACATATCAAGGTCTTTTACGTCTTCTATAAAGAGCTCCCATATTCCCTGACCACTGATTTTTTTCATGGAATTGACTCTGGCTTTCCATTTACAGAATTCGCCTGTGACGTATACGTTTACAGCATTTGGTGCCCATGTCCTGAATATGTATCCCCTTTTTTTCCCTTTTATATGCGGATGCGCACCAAGAAGCTCGTAGGCCTGCTCTGATGTCCCCTGATGAAAGAGGTATATGGGAAGTTCTAGTGTGTTTTTCATGTCATCCTCCCTGTTTGTGGATTTTTGATTTTTGGGTTTTTGATTTTTTGAATTTTCAATCTTTTATTTAATATTATATTACAATTGATGGTTTTTTACTACCTTATTAATATCAATATCTTATGATACTTCGCTTCTGTACTTTGTATTTTTGTGCAAACTGTCACTTTTGCAGATAACAGTTTGCTGATATAATTGAAGTATGTAAAGAATTGGAGGCAATAATGAAAATACAAAAAAGAATCGCAGCAGTACATGATATATCGTGTGTTGGAAGATGTTCTCTCACGGTAGCTCTGCCTGTACTTTCTGCTGCGGGTTTTGATACAAGTATTCTTCCCACTGCGGTGCTTTCTACCCACACGGGAGGTTTTGATGGTTTTACCTATCGCGATCTGACCTTGGATATAGAGCCTATAGCCAATCATTGGAAGTCTCTGGGCCTAAAGTTTGATGCTTTTTACAGCGGATTTTTGGGTTCTTATGACCAGATCGAAATTGTGAGCAATCTTTTTGAATCTTTTAGAGATTCAGATACTATTATACTTGTCGATCCTGTTATGGCTGACCAGGGAGAGATGTATAGCGTCTATTCAAAGAGTATGGCAACTGGCATGAAAAAACTGTGCGAAAAGGCGGATATAATAGTCCCAAACCTGACTGAAGCTGCTTTTTTGCTCGAGGAAGAATATATAGGAAATAACTATGACAAAAAATATATAGAAGATATGCTTGTGAGATTGTCCAATCTGGGTCCTGATAAGGTTGTACTCACAGGGATTTCTTATGATGATAAAAGCCTTGGAGCTGTATGCTATGACAAGACTACAGGAAGCATAGATTATGCCTTCAACGAAAAAAATCCCGCAATATTTCACGGGACTGGGGATATATTTGCAAGCAGCCTCCTGGCTGGCATTATGCACAACTTTTCTCTAGCTGAAGCTGCTCAGATAGCTGTGGATTACACTTACGAATGTATCAAGCTGACAGAGAGCATGAATCAGGAAAGAAGATACGGTGTATGTTTTGAAATGGCTATACCTTATCTTATAAAAAGGCTGGGGCTTATCTAAGTGATTCTGGGATTATCTCATTCTGTATCATATCATCAAAGCTCTGCCTTTTTACTATAAGCTCGCTTCTTCCTTCTTTTACTAGTACTACGGCAGGAATTGGATTCTTGTTGTAGTTGGAAGCCATGGAGTAACCGTATGCTCCCGTTGAAAATACTGCGAAGATATCTCCTGCTTGTGGATTTGCAATGTCTATATCTCTTATGAGTATATCTCCGGACTCGCAGCATTTTCCGCATATTGTTACTTTTTCTGTCTTCTCTTGATCAGCCTTATTTGCAATCACGCCATCATAGACTGCCTGGTAGAGGGCTGGTCTTATATTGTCTGTCATGCCTCCATCTACCGATACATACTTTCTTATGTCCTTTATTTCTTTTATGCTTCCTATAGTATATAGGCTTATTCCAGCTTCTGCTACTATACTCCTACCCGGCTCTATTACTATCTCCGGCCTTTTAATTCCCAGTTTTTTGAAGTATGATTCTATCATTTCCATTGCTGGGTCGAGGAAGTATGAGAATGACTTCCTGTCCTCGTTTGTATATTTAACGCCAAATCCGCCTCCTATATTGAGCTCCTTTATGTCATAGTCAAATCTTCGCTTTACTTCGCCCGTATGCTCAAGGATAGTCTCCACAGCCTGAAGATGCGAAGAGTTGTCATGGAGCTGTGATCCCACATGGAAATGAAATCCCAGGAAGTTTATATATTCTGACTCTATGGCTTTTTTGATCTGAGGGTAAAGCACATCTTCGTCAAGAGGTATCCCAAATTTGGAGTCTTTTTTGCCTGTAACTATATAGTCATGGGAATCCGATTTTACTCCAGGCGTTATCCTGAAGAGTATGCTGGCCGTCTTTCCTTTTTCCTTGCATATAGCTTCTATGAGGTCCGTCTCACATAGACCGTCTACTATAAATCTCCCTATCCCATAGCCCAGAGCCATCTCTATCTCATATGGCAGTTTGTTGTTGCCGTTGAATTCTATCATCTCAGGTGGAAAGCCTGCTTTTATTGCTGTATAGAGCTCTCCTGCTGAAACTACGTCAATACATATGCCTTCTCTTTGACAGAGCCTGAACATGGCCATTGTGCCAAATGCCTTTGCCGCATATGCGACTCTGGTATTTTCATATTTCTGTGTAAACCCTTCCCTCAGCTCTCTAAATCTGCTTACTATATCTGTCTCAGAAAGTACATAAAGAGGCGTTCCATACTTCTTTGCAAGCTCAACCGTACTGCATCCGTCGAAATACAGCTCTGAGTTTTTTATCTGTCTGATCATTATTTTTTCTCCAATCTTGTACAATTTATCTTTCTGGGGCTTCAAATACTAATGTCTTTTTGAAGGTATCCATTGTGCAGACCCCTCCAAGCGGAAGTGTCATCATTGGATGGTCGTGCCCTGATTGAATGTTGTACATTACTGGCACGTCTATGCCTCTCATTGCGTCTGCAAAGCATTCAATTTCTGTATATTCGGGAACTTCATCATTTGAACATTCTGTAAACTGTCCAAGAATTATACCTGCGCAATCTTTTAATTTTCCAGAATTTAGAAGCTGATACGCCATACGGTCTATTCTGCTGATAGTTTCGCCCACATCTTCTATAAATAATATCTTACCTTTTGTGTTTATTTCATACTCGGTTCCCATAGAAGAACACAGGATTGCAAGATTTCCACCTGTAATTTCTCCTGTTGCTTTTCCTTCTTTGAGAACTTTTATATCTTGCCCTTGGGGATTTTTAAATTCGTATTTTTCTTCTGCATTGAGAGTTTTGAAAAAACTTTCTTTTGTCAGATTATCAAATTCGTCTACCATGTTTGAAGATACCATTGGTCCATGAAATGTAACAAAATTGCAGCTTTGGTTTATCGCCAGGTGCATGCTGGTAACATCGCTGTAACCCACGAATATCTTAGGATTGTTTTTTATAGTTTCCAAATCCAGATACTCCATGGCTCGGTTTCCCGCGTAGCCTCCTCTTATGCAAAATATTGCATCTACCTCAGGGTCTGCAAACATAGAGTTTATCCACTTTGCTCTGACTTCTCCATCGCCTGCCATAAATCCTGCATAGTTTTGAGTGAGATTGTCTGCTGTCCTTACTTTATAGCCCTGACTCTCCACGGCACTTATGCATTTTTCCATTCTTTCAGATGAAATTGGTGAACTTGGGGCTATAAGGCCAACGGTTGCTCCCACTTCAAGTTTTTTTGGATATCTCATTTTTGCTCCTTCTTTTTCTTTCTGTTATCCTTTTAGAACCACATTATGTTAACTATAAGCGTCGCTGCAATAAGAGATGCTACGTCACCGATAAGTCCTGCAGCCACTGAGTGTCTTACATTTGTTATGCCTACGCATCCAAAATATACCGCAATTATGTAGAATGTAGTCTCTGTTGAACCCATTGCTACAGATGCTATTCTTCCTATCTGAGTCTGTGTTCCATAGGCAGTAAGAAGGTCTCCTGTCATTCCTACGGCTCCTCCACCTGAGAATGATCTCATTATTCCCATAGGAAGCACTTCTCCCGGCATTCCTATAAGACTTGTAAGTGGATTGATTATGCTAACCAGCCAGTCCATAGCTCCTGAAGCCCTAAACATTCCAATAGCGCAAAGCATTGCTACAAGATAAGGAATTATCATTACCGCTGTAGAAAGACCATCTTTAGCTCCTTCTGTAAATACTGAATATACCTTTACTCCCTTGATGATTGCATAAAGTGGAATAAAAAGAAGTACCAGTGGTATTGCATATGTTGAAATTGTATTTAATACTGCTGTCATTTGCTTGTCCTCCTCTTTCTCCTATAAGTTAATGGCATCTTTGCCAACATAAGCTTCATTTATTTCCAGTGTTCCAGCAAGCTTTTCTTTTTCTATTACGTTTTCCAGCTTGAATCTCTTTGTCTTACTAAGCAATATACTTGAAACAATCCCAACTATAGTTGAAATTGTAGTTGCAAGTATTATAGGCCCTACGACTTCTGTCGCTCCTTCTACCTGTACCGATGAACGAAGTGCAAGCAGTGTAACTGGAAGAAGTGTTATTGATGTAGTACTTATAGCAAGAAGCATACACTGTGCATCTGTTGCTATGTGTTTTGTCTTGTTAAGTGTCTGCAAATCCGCCATAGCCTTGAGTCCAAATGGTGTAGCCGCATTTCCAATCCCCAGTATGTTGGCTGCAAAGTAAAGTGCCATTGAACTCATCGCCGGATGCTCCGGTGGTACGTCAGGGAAAAGAACCTTCATAACTGGTCCTATAAGTTTTCCAAGTTTTTCGCAAAGACCCGCTTTTTCCATTACTGACATGAGTCCTGTGAAAAATACCATTACTCCCACAAGACCAAATACAATTTCAACCGCCGTGTCTGCAAAACTGAACAGCGCTTCCTGTACAGCTGCAATATTTCCCGTAAAAATCCCTGCAATTACTGCGATAACTACAAGGCCAACCCAAATAAAATTCATCATGGCTTAATTCCTCCTAAGTACAATTTCTTTGTGTGATCAAAATCTGATCCACTATGTTTAAAAAAACTGTTTTGCCGGCGCTTTTAATTTATGCAATTATCGTGCCATTTTTTGTTTGTTTTGGAAACAACAGACTTTTCTGTATATTTGGTTTTTTATCCATGTTTTTTGTCCATATTTATGTACGGTTTTTCCATATTTCTGGACAATTCTGCAAATTTAGTTTGCCTGAATATTTACATATGCATTAACTCTATGTATAATTAAATATAATTCGAGGAGGTAAATCATGAAAAAAATAAGGTATTATTATTCTTCCATGTCCAAGCAGGTATTCCTTATACTGCTTACACTGCTAGTATCAGTCAGGTTTTTTATATTTCATATTATTGTCACGTTAGACATTTTGAGTTCGGCATCGCTCTATAACGTGCCCGCTACGGTAGCTATGAACATATCCTATCTTATCTTATGTTCCCTGCTGATATTTGGATTCAAGCTTTTTTACACTGAGTTTGATGAGGTTCAGGTAATCTATCATAATCTCCTTCTCAGAAAAAAAGTGCAGCTTAGCCTTGATATAGTAGATAAGGCAGTGCTTACAAAACGCGGAATCTATCTCTACATAAATGGTTGCCAAACACACGCAATGCGCATACCTTTTTTCAGGCTTGGACTTATATCGCCTGTAGGTGTAGATGAATTCTACAAGCTGCTCAAGTCAAAAGATATAACTATTGAAAAACAGTTCGTTACTCTTCCTGGATACGGAAAATCAAAAAAAATCGTACCCACTGTCTACTCAGCGCTTGCCTTGCTCACTCTCGCCTCGCTGACCCAGGCGGTAGCCCTTGCCAGCGCAATACTAAAAAAAAGCTGAAGTCACTTGGACTTCAGCTTTTTTTTAGTATTCTTGCTCTTTTATTCTTAAATACCTTTACATCGTTTCTCTTATTACTCTCATCATGTTTTTGCTGCATATTTTTTCTATATCTGTCTGGCTGAAATGCTTTTCCAGTGCATTCACCACAAGTGGATATCCCGCGTAGTCTTTCATCTCGAGTCCATTTTCTATGCCATCAAAGTCAGACCCCATTCCTACAGACTCTATCCCAGCCTTGTCTGCCATGTATACTGTATGCCTTACTATGTCATCAATTGTCGCATACTCAGAGCCTTCTCTCAGAAATGCTGAGCAAAAATTGACTCCGACAAAGCCGCCTTTTTCTCCTAGTGTCCTCAGCTGATTATCTGTAAGGTTTCTCCTGTGATCACACAGCTTTCTGGCGCATGAGTGAGATGCTATAAATGGTTTTTTTGAATATCTTGCGACGTCATTGAATCCACCTTCTGAAAGGTGGGATACGTCTACAATTATTCCCAGATTATTCATCTTTTCAACGGCCTCTATTCCAAATGGCTTGAGTCCTCTCATGTGTTGCTGCATGTTGTTACTGCATGGATATCCTATGCTGTTTTCATAATTCCAGGTGAGCGTAATGAGTCTTACTCCTTTTTCAAACACCTCATCCAGCCTCTCCATGCTGTCTGCTATCACTACGCCGTCTTCGATTGCAAGTATTGAGGATATCTTTCCTGATGCTGCATTTTGGATTATATCCTTTTCGCAGAACGCCTTGGCTATTGAGCCCGAGTTTTCCGAGATTTCCCTCTCATATATCTTGTGCATCTCGTTGAATTTGTCATAATGACCCATGTCTGGAAATTCATCTCTGTCTATGTATATGGCAAAGAACTGTGCCAGAGCTCCTCCTTGCTGCATCTTGGCGATACTTATGTGGCCTTCATTATCTGACAGCTTCCAGTTTTTGTCTAGAAAACATCTGAGAAGCGTATCACAGTGTGTATCAATTATCTTCATATTATTATTTTCGCCGTCTTGGGCTACTTCCTCCTATAATTTTGCCTTCTTGCTATATTTTTGTTTTTGGCACATTTATTGCATATTTTTATTATATATGAATTTTCACATTTTTGAAATATAATTAACTTAGATACTTTGGAGGTTATAATGAATACTATGGGTAATCTGGTCAAGCTGCTTGATATGGACGATGATTTTATAATAGATCTTAAGTATGCAGGCAGTGATAATTTTACAGGTGAAAAAATTTATATATCTTGTGAATGCTACATAGATAGAAATACAGCGTTGCTCCTAATAGCGGCAAAAAACATATTCAGAGATGCTGGCTACAGAGTAAAGCTCTGGGATGCTTATCGACCTATAAGCGCACAGAAGCGTTTTTTTGAGATTCTGCCTGATAATAATTTTGTCGCAATGCCGCCTGACATGTCTGTCCTGAAAAGCTTTCGAACTTCGCACATGAACGGTATGTGCGTTGATATAACGCTGACCGACATGGAAGGAACTGAAGTTCCCATGCCCTGCGGATTTGATGAGTTCGTGCCAGCGGCTTCTCTTAGCTGTGAAGATACCCCAGAAAAGCTCAGGGGCAATGCAAATTATATGAGATCTGTCATGATTGGGTGTGGGTTTAGGCCTTATGACGGAGAGTGGTGGCATTTTTACGATGATACCAATGAACCAGTTCCATATTCTGATTTCAGGATTTAGAAAGTATCGAGCCTGAGTCTAAGGGATAGTCAAAAAATACATTTAGGAGGTTTTATGGATATAAAAAAAAGGATAGATGAGATTTATGATGAAATAGTTGAAATAAGAAGGGATCTGCACATGCATCCTGAACTTTCGCAAAATGAGGTGCGCACAGCTAAAAAAATAAGCTCATATCTGCAAGGATTGGATATAGATTACAGGTCCAATGTTGCGGGCAATGGAATCGTGGCCTGGATTGAGGGAAAAAAGAAATGTGAAATCAAAAAGCAGTTTCGCGGTGTGGGAATAAGGGCTGACATAGATGCTCTTCCTGTAAAGGAGATGTGCGATATAGACTTTAAATCTATGAACAAAGGGGTAATGCATGCCTGCGGTCACGATGTCCATACCGCTGTAATGCTTGGATCTGCAAAGATACTTAAGGCTCTGGAAAATGAGTTTTGCGGAGCGGTAAAATTCTTTTTTCAGCCCGCAGAGGAAACCGTGGGGGGCGCTGAAAGAATGATAAAAGAAGGCTGCCTGCGAAATCCCGATGTAGATGCCGTAATAGGGCTCCACGTTGCGCCACTTGTGAGCTCAGGAGATATAGAGTTTTGCAAGGGAAAGATGAATGCTGCCTCTACTGAGTTTGAAATACTTGTACACGGCCAATCGTGCCACGGTGCTCATCCTGATGACGGGGTGGATCCTATAGTCGTTGCTTCACATATAGTGACTGGACTTCAGAGCATAATAAGCAGAAATCTGTCTCCTGCAAATCCAGGAGTAATAACGGTTGGAAAATTCCACTCAGGAACTGCCAACAATATAATTCCTGAAACTGCAGTTCTCTCAGGCATAATAAGGGCGCTTGACAATAATACCCAGCAATATATAAAAGACTGTGTGTTGAAATTTTCAACTTCTACTGCAGAGGCATTTGGGGCGAGAGCTGCAGTTTCTTTTGAAGACAGTTATCCCGCCCTTGTTAATGATGATTTTTTGCTTGATGCAGTCCACGATATAGCAGTGGAAAATCTTGGTACTGAGCGTATACATTTTATGCCTGAGCCCAGCCTTGGCTCTGATGATTTTTCATATTTTACCAATTCTGTTAAGTCCCTTTATTTTAACCTGGGAACAAAAAAAGAGGGAAGCATATCTTCTGATGTTCTTCACAGCGGATATTACTGCCCCGATGAAGAGAGCATGAAATCAGGGATGCTGATTGAAATAATGAGTGTCCTGAAATTGCTTGAGATAAAGGCTGACTGAAAAAATGAAAGGAAGTAATCCATTGGAATCAAATAAATATACAAATGGCTGTAATCGCATCGTCAGGGATACCTGCGTAAAGATAGATCTTTCTGCAATGGCAGGCAACATAAAAAATATAAAGGAAATGGCAGGCGAAAGTGTTGATGTAATGGCGGTAATCAAGGCTGATGGCTATGGCCACGGAAGCTGCTCCATTGCACCTGCATTGATGGAGCACGGAGCTTCATATCTTGGTGTAGCGACACTTTCTGAAGCGCTCGAGCTTAGAAATACCTACAGTGATTATCCCATTTTTATACTGGGACATACTCCTGACCGCCTGCTTGATCTTGTAGTTGAAAAAAACATAACTCAGACCGTATTCTCACTGGCTCAGGCGGAAAAGCTCAGTGAAATTGCAAAAAAATCCGGCAGATCTGCCAAGATTCACATAAAGGTGGATACTGGGTTTCACAGACTAGGCACTGAGAGCGTGGATGAAATTGTAAATATATGTTCTCTGCCAAATCTAGATGTAGAGGGGATATTTTCTCATTTGGCACTTGCTGGAGACAGGGAAAACCAGCTTCAGTATGAAAAATTCACCAAGATAATATCTCAGGCTGAATCTCGCGGATGTTCTTTCAGATATAAGCACATTGCTGACAGCATAGCCTGCGTGGACTATCCACAGTATCACATGAACATGGTAAGGCCTGGAGCGCTCTTGTATGGCCTTAAAGGTTATCACAAGGGAAGCATAGATGTAAGGCAGGCACTTTCTTTTGTGAGCCGCATATCTCAGATTCATGATATCCCTGAGGGCGAGGGAGCTGGATATGACTTTATCTGGAAAGCACCTCAGGACACGAGGATTGCAACCATTCCTTTTGGTTATGCTGATGGATATCCCAGAAATATGAACAAGGGCGGATATGTTACAATAAGAGGTGTAAAATGCCCTGTCATAGGAATAATCTGCATGGATCAGTGCATGGTAGATCTTACAGGCCTACCTGACGCTGAAGAAGGCGATCTGGTTATTATCTATGGTGACGGCTCAAACAACACCATGAGCATTGATGAAGCAGCAAAGATTGCACAGACAAACAAAAACGAGATAGTCTCACGTATTTCGGCAAGACCACCTCGCGTTTATATAAATATTTAATTTTTTTGCATATTTTTGTAAGCATTAAACCGGTATATCATATTTTTTACATTTTTCATAGAAGGAGGATCTGGATATGTCCAGTTCCTCTATTACTTTTTTCTTGTCAGAATTGTTCCTTACAAGTGCCTCTTCGATTATCCTGACCTCTTCATGAGCAAGCAGATCTTTCATGGTTACCGCAATCTTTTTTTCGGATATATTTATATGCTCCGGATAGATAAGCGGTGTCTCACAAAGGGTTATGGCTCTTTCTATGACGTTCTCAAGCTCCCTTACATTTCCCGGCCAGCTGTATGAAAGCATCTTGCGAAGGGCTTCCCCCGAAAACTGCTTTACTGATATGTCATACTGCTCACAGATTCTTTTCATTATCTGATTTATAAGAAGATAAAGATCTGTCTTTCTATCTCGAAGCGGAGGGATGTCAATTGGAAACACGTTTATTCTGTAAAACAGATCTCGCCTGAATGTTCCTGCGAGGACTTCTTCCTCAAGGTTTCTGTTTGTGGCTGCAACAACTCTTACATCTACATTTATCGGCTTTGATGAGCCCACCCTGTAGATGGTCTTGTTCTGAAGCACATGAAGGAGTTTCACCTGTATTTCGAGCGGAATCTCTCCTATCTCATCGAGAAATATCGTGCCGCCGTCTGCTGCCTCAAAATATCCCTCTTTTCCTGATGTGGACGCACCTGTAAAAGCACCTCCTACGTATCCAAACAGTTCACTTTCAAACAGAGTTGGTGCAATGGCGTTGCAGTTTACTTCTACAAAAGGTGCTTTAGGGTTCCCGATGTTATGTATCTCTCTTGCGAGCTGAGATTTTCCAGTTCCGCTTTCGCCCGTTATTATAACGTTGAATTTGGTCTGAGAGGCTTTGTAGGCAAGATATTTGATATCTTGTATGAGTGGACCGCTGCCGACAATTTTTTTGAATGCGTCTTTTGGAAAGGACTTTTTGTATGAACGGTGGACCTTGTGCTGCTTTTCTATTTCTTCGATTATGCGATTTCTGTCATCGAGCAGTGCCTCTAGCTCAGTTGCGTCCTGAAGCATCATAAACACGCCTCTGGTCTGGTTTTCTTCTACATTTTTGAGTGGAAAAATAGAACATATAAAAGGCCTTCGATTTATTTCGTAGAGCGCGTCCTTTATCTGGTCTTCGTCTCCTTTAAGAAGCTCAAACACCTTCCTGGTAAGCTCACTCTCATCAAACACCTCGAGCAGCTTTTTACCTATAACCTGGAATTCTTCTTCGTTACTGCTTCTTTTTGCGAGAAATCGCGCTCCCTTTATAAGAGTTCCGGCTGCCTCTTTACGTACACTGTAGCCTGGCATCTGGAAGAACTTTATCTGTCCGTTAACCCCGTCTATTACTACAATATGGCCAATCGCATTAAAAAAGTTCATTGCAAAGGTCTTTCCGTTTACGCTTATGATTATATTTTTTTTCGATGAATCTATCTTTACATTTATATGAAAGCCCAGATATCTGGTGTCCATCTCAAAGGGAGTATTTAGCTGATGTCCTCTTATATACTTGTATACCGGTTCTATTTTTCGGTTTTTGTAGACTCCAGCCCCTATTATCATATCTCCGGTCCTGATTTTTCTGTCTCTTATGTTTATCAGTTCCAGATCTTCGACTGTGAGGTCTCCGTCATCGTCTCCAAGTGCGTTGTCTGCTATCACGACAATATCACCTGGCATTATCTCCCCGCTTTCGTGAGTATTGGTACGGTCAAAATCTATGCCTGTTATCTCTCTGGCTTTCTGATTGCATATGGAAATGCGCTTTTCGCTGTCCACAAACACGAGCCCTCTTGAGAGATTGTTCATGAGATTTTCAATGATCTGTGTAGTTTCTATCATATCAGCTAAGCATCCAAATTGCATTTTTCAAAAAGCTGAAGTGCAGTATTTCTCATGAAATTGTTTACGTCTGATACCTTTGTGTCATTTGAAAAAAACGAAAATATGAATGGCTGTTTTGCATATATTATTCCGACGTCGTTTGATATGTAGTCGTCTTCTCCTGTTTTGTGAGCCGCTCTGGTACCCGGTGGCAGCATCTCTTTTATCTTGTGGTTTATCTGCTGACGGTGCAGAATTTCTTTTATATCTTCTGACACTTTTTCATTTATGAATCTGTTGAAATGAAGTTCTTCAAGCAGGTATGCCATCTCTTTGGGTGTGGCGCTGTTTTGGATTCCTTTTTTTGAAGCTTCCATGTCAAAAAGCTTTCTGTTGACGCGTGTATCCGCAAGCCCCATATCAGTGAATACTTCATTCAGTTTTTCAGTTCCAAAATGTGAAATAAGAACGTTTGTGGCTGTGTTGTCGCTTATCGTTATCATCAGATTGCAAAGTGTGCGTATGTCAACTTCTGGTTCTCCTGTGAAGGAATTTAGAGCTCCACAGCTTGGCATCTTTTCTTCCTGCTTTATTTTTATGTACTCAGTAAGATCAGCGGCTCTGCTTTCTGCCAGATTGAATATAGCCATAAGCACAGGAAGCTTTATCACGCTCGCAGGTATGAATTTTTCGTTTTCATTCCACGCAATTGTCTCTCCGGTTTCGAGGTTTTTGTAGAAAAATCCTGTCTTGCCTGGAAGCGCTTTTAGTTTTTGGGTTATGCTTTCCATAATTTAATATCCTTTCATTATAAGATTGGTATAAGCTTATGATTTATTATAGTTTATATGAAAGACAGTGTCAAAAAAATCGCATAAAAACTTTCCTTTAAATTGCACGAAAGCTCAAATCCTAGTTCTTTAAGTGCGCCCTGAAGTGCATCCATTACAAGTTTCATGTCTTCTACATTGGCATTTTCTCCCATGTGGCCTATGCGTATAACTTTTCCGCTAAGGCATCCAAAGCAGCCTGCAATCATGACTCCATATTTTTCTTTCATAATTCTCAGTATATCGGAATCCGTCAAACCCTGAGGCACTTTGATCGCCGTAATAGTATCCGCAAATCCTGATTTGAGATAAAACTCCAGTCCAGCTTGTGTTAGGGCTTTTCTGGCAGCCTGAGCTATATCCTTGTGCCTTTGGACAAATCCTTCTTCTTCTATTACATTATCTATTGCCTGAGCTACCCCATATATGTCGCTGATTGGCATGGAGTATGGGAACCACTTGTTGATGTAGTAATCCTTGTAGTTGAGAAGGTTGGCATAAAACGAACTTATTGGAGATTTTCTGGCTTCCATGGATGCAAAAGCCCTGTCGCTGACGCAAACAAGTGTTATCCCAACCGGTGCAGACAGCGCCTTTTGTGAACCTCCGCATATTATGTCTATATGACTCGTGTCTACGCATATATCTTGTCCAAACATGCTTGAAACCGAATCTACTACCGATAATATCCCGTGCGAATCAAACAGAGTACAGATTTTTTCTATATCATTAAGTACCCCGCTCGGCGTGTCGCAGTGAACAACAGTCGCATATTTGAAATCAGAATCTTTTTCAAGAAATGCAGCCAGCCTGCTTATGTCAACTGGTCTGTCGTATTCACTTTCAAAAAGTACGACCTCTCCGCCATACATCTTTACGAAATCCTCAAAGCCTCTTCCAAAGATTCCGTTGTCTATAACAAGCACTCTGTCTCCAGGCTCCGTCAAAGAAGCACATGCCGCTTCGAGACCAAGTATAGCCTCTCCACTGAGTATATATGAAGAGTTTTCTGTTTTTAAAATCCTGCTTAGTTTGTCACAGGTATCCTTGTAGAAATCATAAAATTCCAGATCCAGATCGGGATTTGTAACCTCGATACTCCTTTTCATCCTTACGTTCTCTCTTACCTGTGTAGGTCCAGGCGTCATTATCTTGAGCATTAGAATCCTCCCTTAAGTGCTATTTTCTTAAGCTTGTCTACAACTGGAATCACTATTATTCCGGCAACAAGTATCTGCATTACATTACCTGGAACTGAACCTATTGGTGCTATAGGGTTTCCATACAGCAACACTTCTGCAATATAATATCCCGCCACTTTTATGATACATGCTGCAAATATAGCAATGCTATTGGTTATGTATGCATTTCCTCTTGATTTTTCACAAATAACCCCTACAACATATCCGATAGCACCACATATTATAAATGTAAAAGGTGCCCACGCAGTCCATCCTGAAATTATATCAAACATTGCCATTCCAAATGCTCCGGCTATAGCTCCTGTTTTTCTGCCATAAACAATCGCTGCTATGAACAGCGGTACGTTTCCAAGATGTATAAGTCCCCCGTTTCCCATAAATGGCAGCCTTACATTTATTGACATTGTAGCCAAAAGTGTAAGCCCGATAAACAATCCATTGATAATCATAGTTCTTGTAGCAGTCCTGCTGCCGATGTACTTTTGATTTGTCTGCATTTCAATGTTCTCCTCTGATATTATATTGTTTTTTGTTTACTCAATATGATACCTTTATTCTGTTCTTTTGAAAATGGTCAGATTGTTTATATTTTGAAGGTACAGATTTTTATGTGTAACTTTTTTGCAAAAAAAGAACCAGGATGTTATACCTGATTCTTCCGATTTATTATTTTTATATATTTCACCTCAAAAAATAATTAAGCGCTGACGGGAATATGAGATGCAAGGCCAGCAGCATTATAACGAGCGCTGCAAAATATCTGTGAAGCTGAAGAAAAATTTTCTTCTTTTTTAGATAAAACAATAGCCCCATAGTACCTGTAAGCAGCAGGGATAAATAAAGAAGTGTCCCTGTGTGAAGCCTTAACCCCCCAAGCGCAAGGTAACCATGGACAATTCCAGTCACAACAAGAACAAATCCCATCTGTTTGTGAATTTTTCGCAGCATTCTTGTAAGGCTCTGGATATTCTTGTTTTTGCCCTTGAAAATCATCTTGTTTGCACGTATCAAGGCGAAGGGCATAACCATAAGTGTAAGCAGAACCGCGTTAAGCCAACCAAGTATTGAGTACATAATTCCCCCTTACCCAAGCTTTCCTACTACCGTAATTCCTTCCAGTTTTGATACACCATGCGGGGATACATTTTTAATTTCTTCTGTTAAATCTTTTCCCGCCTCATAGCCGTTATGTTCTCCACCAGACCATGGTTTTACATCGGTTACATCATATACCACTCCATCTACAGCAATGTATGCTTTTGCCCCGTCTTTTCCGTCATATTCTTCAAGCTCGTCCAGAGTAAATGTCTTTTCTTCAGCCTGCTCCGGTGCAGCAGGTTCTTCAGTTGTTACATTGCCGTCATCATTTTCAGGTATGGTATCATCTGTGGAGCTGCAGCCGAAAAGCGCCAGAGACAAGACAAGCATTATCATACTTAATATCAAAGTTGTTTTTTTCATGGTAAAACTCCTTTCCAATTCTTATGGACATTATAATTGTACTCTTACATGTTTACCCATTTTTTAAGATAAATATATCTTTATGAATATATCTATTATATCTTCTTTTGTACTGCTTTTTATTCCCATAGCTTTCAAATCCACCGGTTCGTCTTTAATAAGATCTACAAATCTTATCATATCATTCAAAATACTTCCATTCAGAGATACTGTTTTGTTTTTAGATATTAACACCGATAGTCTGAAAATGTCGTTTTTGTGTTTATTTATGTCCTTGGAGTCTATATTATTTCCTAATTCCTTTCTTAAACTTAAATCAAGCCACGCCTTTGCTTTAAATGGAATCAAATGTAATTCATTCAAAACAGGTATCCCTTTTACAAACACCCTTCCCTCTATTAAGAAATTATAATAATCTTCATCAAGCAGTATAGCTGAAAGACTCGATATATTATCACTTATGTGGATTGGTACTATATTTTCAGATTTCAATATTTCTTTTGATGTTTTCGAAAACAACTCAATCATAACTGGATATCCCTTAACCCTAGGCTTAGAAAATCTGTACAGTTCTGGTTTCCCATTACTTTTCTCTCTGATTTCATACTCTCCACTCGTTATAAATTCCCAAAATCTCACTCCAAATGTTTCCGTTAGCGCTTCTACTATCAATACTATATCTAAATCTTTTGTAGCTCTAAAATCAAGTCCTGCCTCGTCCATAAGTAAATCACAAGCCGTCCCACCAATGAGAATATATTCCTGCGAAAAATCTCGGAAGAAATTTTCAAAAATTTCTATTCCCTTAACCATTATATTTCCTCCCCTATCAATTTTTCAATTTCAATCTGTATACGATCATCGTTTATATCTTTCACCGATGCAATCAATGAAACAACATCAACCATGCCATTTTTTCGAAAAATTGATGGATCATAATCCCATAGCTCCAACTCAAAAAAATCAGGTTCAGAAATATATTCTTTACCATATTTCTTTATTTCTTTAATTCTGCCATCATCTTTTTTTAAGGCTCTTATCTCATAGGAAGGAGGATTAATCATTGATATATCTGACAATGCCTGCAGACCTGCAATCGGTGCATTTTCTAAGATTTCCTTATTGTCTGTATATATTATTTCTGAAACTGGATTCTTTAAATTTTCTAGTGATTTTATTACAAGTTGGCTCCGGTTTAATGAATGGGCATACATTTTTTTATTTCCTGCTTTTTTATATGAAACCAATCCCAATACTTCCATGTCATTAAATGCTCTTGTCATTGTCATTCTTGTAAATCCAAGTATTTTTGCGGCATCAGTCGGGTTTATCTCCTTGAAATTTTCATCATAAATCAAGTGCAGGAACAAAATCTGAGAAGCGGTTGAAAATACTCCTATATCGTGTTTCTTAATTTCTTTACTGACTTTATCAGTGAGATTTATTCCAAGATAAGCAAGAAAAATCTGTTTCTCAGGCACTATAAATGATAATTTTGATTCAATCAATTTTTTTCTTTGATAAGATGTTATTTTATGAATCTCAAATATACATTCCGTTGAAAATATATTAAATATAGTTTTTCTGTGCTTTTTAATTGAGTTTATTGTTATCTCTGAATCCAAAAGTCTGGCATAAATATAATTTCTGCCAATTATCTCAACCCAGCAAATATCATACAACTCCCAAAGATAAATTGGCAACTTATCTTTGTCTTCATTCCTCATTATTTTAAATACAAAATCTATTCCTAAAATATCATTTACTTTATCCATTATAACTCCCCTTTTTAACGTATTCTGTTTTATTGTAACATATTATATTTCACTGTAACACATTTGATGTTACAAATCAATTTTAATGTTACAATAGTAAAAAAACGATACCTACATTCCTATGCAGGTACCGCAAAAATTATTTTTGTTGTTTGTTTTTCTTTACAGCTTCTATCTTCCATATATTTTGTGCATAGTCCATTATAGTTCTGTCTGAACTGAATTTGCCTGCGTTACACATATTTATATAGCATTTTTTTCTAAAATCCGCTTTATCTTTATAGGCATCATTCACTTTTATCTTTGCTTCTACGGCTGACATAAAGTCATTGACTATAAAGTACTGGTCTGGTCTATGCCATGAGGCTCCTTTTAATATTGAGTCATGAAGTTCTTTAAAGCCTCCTGTTTTTCCATCGTCTAAACTGCCGTCTATGAGCATGTCTAAAATTGCTTTTATCTTTGGATTTGAGTTGTATATTTTTTTAGGATCGTAGGTCTTTTCTATTTTCTTTATCTCTTCTACTGTTGCTCCAAATATAAAGTTGTTCTCGAGTCCTGCTTCTTCTACTATCTCAACGTTTGCTCCGTCCATGGTACCCAGGGTAACTGCTCCGTTTAGCATGAATTTCATATTGCCTGTGCCACTTGCTTCTGTGCCTGCTGTGGAGATCTGCTCTGAAACGTCTGCTGCGGCAACGAGTTTTTCGGCGTATGAAACGTTGTAGTTGGAAACGAATACGACTTTGATTATATCTCTTACTTCTGGATCGCTGCCGATTAGCTCTGCTACTTCGTTTATAAGCTTTATTATGGTCTTTGCCCGCTTGTATCCGGGAGCCGATTTTCCACCAAATATGAATGTAGTTTTATGGAAATCTGTAAGTTCTCCTGATTTTATCTCTTTGTATAGATAAAGGATAGTGAGTATGTTAAGCAGCTGCCGTTTGTATTCATGGAGCCTTTTGATCTGTATATCAAATATACTTTCTGGGTCTATCTTTATCCCATCTTTGTGCATTACGTACCGTGCAAGCTGTTTTTTCTTGATCTCTTTTATCTGACTGAATTTCTCTATTGTTTTTTCGTCTTCGGCAAATATTTCGAGAATCTTAAGCTGTGTAAGGTCTGTTATCCAGTCTTTTCCTGACAATTTTTGGGTTATCATCTCTGAAAGCTCTTTGTTGCAAAGCGCAAGCCATCTTCTTTGCGTTATTCCATTGGTCTTGTTTTGAAACTTTTCTGGATAGAGTTTATACCAGTCTTTGAGGGTGTCGCTTTTTATTATCTCTGTATGGATTGCTGCGACCCCGTTTACATAGCTTCCTGCGTATATGGCAAGGTGGGCCATATGAACTGTCCTGTTTTTTATTATCTTTGTCCTGTGTGAGAGGGCCTTGGATATGAGCTCGTCTTCTATCAGCTCAATTTTTTCTTGCTCAAATGCGCTGTGTATCATCTCTATTATTTCATATACTCTTGGCACCAGTGATTTAACAAGTTTTGCGTCCCATTTTTCGAGGGCTTCGGGCATTATTGTATGGTTGGTATATGCAAAGGTCTTTTTGCTTATTTCAAGCGCTTCTTCAAATTCTAGGCCTTCTTCGTCTGTCAGTATTCTTATGAGCTCTGGGATAGATACCACGGGATGGGTATCGTTTAGCTGAACTGCGTTGTAATCTGCAAACTGCGAAAGATCTTCTCCGTGCTCACTTTTGTATCTTCTTATCAGGTCTTTCAGGGCTGCGCTGCTGAAAAAATACTGCTGACGGAATCTCAGTTTTTTTCCTTCTGCATTATCATCATTTGGATAAAGGACTCTGGAGATATCTTCGGCGCGGTTTTTTTGTGCTACTGCAAGATCATATTTCTGGTCGTTAAATTTTGCAAAGTCAAATTCTTCAAGAGGCTCTGACTGCCACAGTCTAAGGGTTGAGATGTTACTTCCTTCATAGCCTATTATGGGCATGTCGTATGGCACCGCAAGTACGCTATAGTCTGCAAAGTCTATCTGAAGCGCGTCTTCGTATCTTCTCACTGACCAGGGGTCTCCATATTTTTCCCAGTTGTCTGCTTCTTCTACCTGAAATCCATCTTCTATCTTCTGCTTAAAGAGTCCGTATCTGTATCTTATACCGTATCCATCAAGGGGAAGGCCCATGGTGGCTCCGCTTTCCATAAAGCAGGCTGCCAGTCTTCCTAGTCCCCCGTTTCCAAGGGCTGCATCTTCAACTTCTTCCAGTATATTAAAATCCGCTCCTTTTTTTGCGAGCTCTTTTTCTATTTTAGCTGATATGCCCAGATTGAGAAGATTGTTTTGCACGGCTCTTCCTACAAGAAATTCGGCTGATAGATATGCTGCTTTTCTGCCTTTATTTTTTTCTTTGTTCATATCCATCCAAGAAGGCCCTACAGCTTCCATTGCTGCAAGGGAAAGTGCCTCATGAAGCTGCCACGGCAGAGCCTTTGAAAGGTCTTTTCCGTAGTTTGTTCTAGATTTTTTTTGTGCTGATTTTATTATTTTTTCTGCTTCCATTTTCTACCTCACCGCTATCGCTTTTTCTGTTTCGATATCAAAAAGATGGATCTGATTTGTATTTATTCCAAGTTTTATTGTGTCCCCAACTCTTACACTGGTCCTTGGAGGTATCTTTGCAATATTTTTTTCTCCCTCTATTGTTACATAAAGATATATTTCTGAGCCCATTGGCTCTGAAAGCTCGACATATGCATCTACGTAGCTCAGATTTTTTGGATCTTCTGTGCTTTGTTCGTCATGAAGTTCTTCTGGTCTTATACCCAGCATTACTTCTTTTCCTTCATATGCGCTCAGGTTTTGTGCTTTTTTGTAGTCCCAGTTTATTTTTATGTCATGTTTTCCTATTTTTGCCATGTATCCCTCAGAGTCTCTCACAATTTTCGCTTTCATAAAATTCATCTGAGGCGAGCCAATAAATCCTGCTACAAACTTATTTACCGGATGATCATAAAGGTTTTGAGGGGTATCTACCTGATGGACAAAACCGTCTTTCATTACTACTATTCGGTCTCCCATAGTCATGGCTTCGGTCTGGTCATGGGTTACGTATACAAAAGTGGTTCCAAGTCTTTGATGCAGCTTGCTTATCTCGCTTCTCATAGCTGTTCGCAGTTTTGCATCCAGATTTGAAAGAGGCTCATCTAAAAGGAAGACCTTGGGATTTCTTACCATGGCTCTTCCAAGTGCTACTCTTTGTCTCTGACCTCCTGAAAGGGCTTTGGGTTTTCTATCAAGATATTTTTCTATGTCCAGTATGTTTGCCGCTTCTTTTACTCTTTTATCTATTTCTGCTTTGTCCATTTTTTTCAATTTTAAAGAAAATGCCAGATTTTTGTATACTGACATGTGCGGATAAAGGGCATAACTTTGGAAAACCATTGCTATATCGCGGTCTTTTGGGGGCACGTCATTTACCAGCCTGTCTCCTATGTGAATTTTGCCCTTTGTTATAAGCTCAAGACCTGCTATCATCCTTAGCACAGTAGACTTTCCACATCCTGAAGGTCCTACAAGCACAATGAATTCTTTATCGTCTATCTCAAGGTTGAAGTCGCTTACTGCGGTTACATTTCCTGGATAAACTTTATATATGTTCTTTAGACTTATTTTTGCCATAGTCATGCTCCTATCTTTTGTATTTTTCTGCCAGTTTTGCTATTCTTTGTCCAAGCTCTGAAGATGCCTGACCTGGGACAAGTCTCCAACTCCAGTTCCCTCCGATTGTAGACGGTATGTTGGTCCTGGCTCTGTTATCAAGTTCTAGATAATCCTGTATCTGAAATATTACTGTACTTGCCCTGGATTTGAAGGCTGTTTCTATCAGGAGCCATACCAGATCTCTGTTTCTTTTTGTCCTCAATATTTTACGCGCGTTTGCCCTTGTCTTGTCACTGGCATTTTCAAAGTATCCTCTGAGCGTCTCGTTGTCGTGGGTTCCTGGGTAAACTACGGAGTTTGCATCAAAATACTTTGGCAAATTACTGTTCCTTGGATTTCCATCGAATCCAAACTGCATGAGCCTCATCCCTGGATATCCTGAGAGTTTGAGGACTCTTATGACTTCTTTTGTTACAACTCCAAGGTCTTCAGCTATTATAAGGGTGTCTCCTGTGGCCTCGTTTATGGCGCTGAGCAAATCCTCTCCTGGCCCTTTTTTCCACTCTCCACCCATTGCTGTCTTTGAGCCATATTCTATAGCGTAATAATTTATTATTCCTATAAAGTGGTCAATCCTTATTATGTCAAAGAGTGAAGCAGAATATTTCATTCGCTTTCTCCACCAGTCAAAGTTGTTTTTTTTCATATAGTCCCAGTCGTAGATTGGGTTACCCCAAAGCTGGCCTGTCTCTGAGAACATATCTGGAGGTACTCCGGCAACAATGACTGGCCTGTGATCTTCGTCCATCTGAAACTGATCTGTATTTACCCAGGCATCGGCACTGTCAAGCGCCACATATATGGGAATATCTCCTATTATTTCTATTTTATTGTTTTTTGCATACTTTTTTAGATCCTGAAACTGCCTTGTAAATTTGTACTGTATGAAGTTCCAAAACTGGGATTCTTCTTCGAATTTCTTGCTGTAGCTTTCTACTGCTTGCGGTTTTCTAAGCCTTATATCATCTGGCCACTTTAGCCACTCTATCCCTCCAAAGTGTTCTTTTATTCCCATATAAAGGCTATAGTCATTTAGCCAGAAACTGTTTTCTTTGCAGAAATCAAGATAGTCCTGGTCCTCTTTGTGGTCGCTGTTCGCAAAAGCTTTTCTCAAAATATCAAATCTATTTTCATATATTTTGAGATAATCTACTGTATCTTGAGTGTCTCCCCAGTTTACAGCTTCTGCGTCTTCTCTTTCTATGAGCCCTTCTTCCATAAGTATCTCTAGATCTATGAAGTAGGGATTTCCTGCAAATGCTGAAAAGCTCTGGTAGGGGCTGTCTCCATAACCAGTTGGCCCAAGTGGAAGCACCTGCCAGTATTTCTGCTTTGAATTCTTTAAAAAGTCTATAAAGTCATATGCGGATTTTCCAAATGTACCTATACCATATTTTGAAGGCAGACTTGCTACTGGCAAAAGGGTTCCGGATCCCCGTTTTAACGGCTCCTGCTTTTTTAGCGGCTCCTGTTTTTTTAATATTATTCCTTTATCTATTCTTTCTGTCATTTTGTTACCACCTTGCCTGCATATTTTACGCTTTCTCCCTCAAGCAGTTCGTATGATAGAACTTTGTGAAGTGGAGGTGCGTTTTTTTCTATTTGTTTATTCAATATGTCCACTGCATTTTTTGCAAGTTCATCTTGGAGCTGCCTTATGGTCGTAAGCTTGGGATTGTAATAGTTAACCAGGTCTATTCCATCGTATCCTGCTATGGAAATGTCTTGGGGTATTTTGAGTCCTTTGTCTGTCATGGCTCTCATAGTCCCTATTGCCATTACATCACTCATGGCAAATATGGCGCTTATGTCCTTATTTTTTTCAAGGAGCCTGCAGGCTGCCTGGTATGAGCTTTCAAAAGAATATCTGGCTTCTTCAAACTGAAGGTCTGGATCAAAGTCTATACCGTGATTTGAGAGTACCGATAGCACCCCTTTCATCCTTGTATTACTTATATTTGAGCTCTCACGCATTCCCCCGATTACTCCTATATTTGTATGGCCCATAGAGACAAGATGCTCTATAAGGCACTTGGCCGCTTCTTGATCATCTGTGGTTACACTTGAAAGATTTTCAAATCCCAGAGCCTGAGCCGTATTTGTTACAAGCACTGCTGGAATTTTTATTTTTGAAAACCCTGATTTAAAATTATCCAGATTTCCTCCAAGAAACATTATCCCAATGGGTTTTTTCTCGTTGCAAAATATCCTGGCCTGGTCGACTTCATTTGCATATTCATCTAGATAGTTTACTACAGCTATATAGCCCTTGGCTTTTATGAGGCGCTGTATTTTTTCAAGTATTGAAAAGAACAAAAAGTTGAAGGTACCTTTTACAAAGATTCCTATTACCATAGTGCTTTGCTGTTTAAGATGTTTTGCATTGCTGTTTGGTACGAAATTCCTCTTTTTTACTACTTCATTTACCTTATGTTTTGTGGCTTCGCTTACATCTGGGTGGTTGTTGAGTACTCTTGACACTGTACTTACTGCCACGCCTGCTTCTTTTGCTATATCTTTTATAGTTACCGTTGGCATATATTGTCTCCCTGCTAATTTTAACCTTTTACTCATTATCCTTTTACTGCTCCTGAAACTACACCCTTGATGATGTATTTCTGCGCGGAAAGATAAAACACGACTATTGGTATTATAGCCAAAACGAGCATAGCCATTAGGGCCCCCATGTCTTTGGAGCCATAGCCTCCTTGGAGATACTGAACTGCTATTGGTATGGTCCTGTATTTATTTCCTATTACAAGATACGGGAGCAGATAATCGTTCCATATCCACATGGTGTTGAGTATGGAAACTGTTATTGCCGTAGGTTTGAGTATTGGAAATACTATAAGAAAAAAGGTCTGGATTGGATTGCATCCGTCTATCATGGCGGCTTCTTCTATCTCAAGGGGTATGCTCTTTACAAATCCTGAGAACATAAATACCGAAAGCCCCGCCCCAAATCCAAGATATATGAGTATTATTCCAACTGGATTATCGAGTCCAAGAACGTTTGCGGTCTTTGACATAGTAAACATTACCATCTGAAAGGGCACTATCATGCTGAATGTAAAGAGGTAGTAAAGCCCCGTAGTGAATTTGTTTTTTACTCTGACTATAAACCACGCTGTCATAGAGGTGCAAAGAGTTATGGCTGCAACTGAAAATACTGTTATAAACATGGAGTAGCCAAACGCTGAAAAGAATCCAGTTTTTTCTACTCCATTTATATAATTTTTCCCTCCTGCATAAGTCTGCGCTGTAGGAAATACGAATGGAGCATCTGATATAAAAAACTGTCCTTTGAATGAGTTCATTAAAACTATAAATATAGGTGCCAAAAATACTATAGAGAGTATAATCATAGAAAAAAATATGACCCTGTTTGTTGCCCTGCTTCTGTGCTCCATTAGCTTTCCACTTCCTTTCTTCTTGTAATGTAGAGCTGTATGAATGCTATTACAGCTACCATTATAAAGAATATCACGGCCTTGGCCTGTCCTACGCCTTCGTATCCCATTCTTCCATAGAAGGTGTTATATATATCAAGGGCAAGCATGGCTGTCTGTTTTGCCGGAGCTCCTCCTGTAAGTGCAAAGTTTTGGTCAAAAAGCTTGAAGGAATTTGTAAGGGTAAGGAAGGTACATATAGTCACTGAAGGCATTACCATAGGTATAGTTATGTGTCTCAGCAGCTGAAAAGGCGTTGCCCCGTCTATCTCCGCGGCTTCTTTGAGGTCTCCTGGAATATTTTGAAGTCCTGCTATATAGATTATCATCATATATCCGGCCATCTGCCAGTTCATAAGTACTACCAGTCCCCAGAATCCGTATTTTGCACTGAAGGTTATATCTACTCCAAATTTTATAAGCACTCCGTTTATTATTATCTGCCAGATGTATCCAAGCACGATACCGCCTATAAGGTTTGGCATGAAAAATACTGTCCTGAAAAGATTTGTTCCTTTTATCTCTCTTGTCAGAAGAAGTGCCAGTGTAAATGCTATTACATTTATTGAAAGTACTGATACTATTGTAAATTTTACGGTGAACCATAGTGCCTTTATAAAGTCCGGACTACCAAGCAAAGCCTTGTAATTTTTGAGTCCCACCCATGACGTGTTGGTCACTGTTGTGAATTCTGTAAATGAGAGATATATTCCCATAACAAAGGGTATCATAAATGAAATCGCAAAGGCTATAAGGGTAGGAAGCGCAAATACTACAAAATACTTTTTTAGTGATCTTTCCATAAACTCCTCCTTTCAATAATAATGCCCCTGCCCGTTTTTCCAGGCAGGGGCTATTAATGCATTATCAATTAAATTTTCAACCTGTTTGTTAATCCGTATTACATTGCGCTTTCAGTTTTCCAGCCATCTACTACTGTAGTAACTACATTTTCCCAAGGCATTGTTCCTTGAGCATATTGAAGAAGTGCTGATCCAAAGTTATCTTTGAATGCCTGGCTTGGGAACACTGTAAAGTTCCATGCTACTGAAGTTGTTCCTTCTTTTTCCATCCATCTTATAACTTCTTTTGCAAGTGGATCTGAAGGTCTTTCTTCTTCTGTAAATGTATCAAATGGTGCTATAAAGTTTAGCTTGTCTATAACAAACTGTTTTCCTGTATCACTTGAATATAACCAGTAAATGAAATCTGCAGCAAGTTTTTGATCTGCTTCTGAAGCTTGTGAGTTTATAGCAAAAAAGTTTTCAGTTCCTGTGCAAAGTCCCTGTGTCTCTTCGCCCTCAATGCCTGTGTATATAGGCATAAACTTGATATCTTCTTCGGCTACCACGTTTCCATCTACTTCATTTATCTGTGACCATGCCCAGTTACCGTTTTGAACAAATGCACACTGTCCCAGAGCAAATTCTGCCATTGAGTCTGCTACCTGCTTGGTTCCAAGAAGCTTGGAATCTGTTGTTGAGTTGTTAATATAAAGGTCGAATATATTCTTGTAGTTATCTGCATACTCAAATGTTATTTCTTTTGTTGCATCACTTGCAAGGTCTATATTGTTGTTCTTGAATTCATAGTATACCGGAATGTTTGCAAGATGTGTCTGCCATCTCCAGTCTTCACCTGGTTTTAGTGAAGTACTTGCAAATGCGCCATTGATTTCAAGCTCAGCTTTTTTAGCTGTCATGTCTTCTATAACTGCTTTAAATATTTCAAAGTTGTTTATTTGATCCATTGATGTAGCTTTTGGGTCTGCTGTTGCAAAATATTTTTGCATTATAGCATCGTTGTAGATAAGTCCGTATCCCTCAACTACATATGGTATTCCATATACGCCTTCTCCGTCAGTCACTGCAAGGCTCTTGTCAGTAAGGTGACTGTAAAGCTCTGTAGAACTTAGATCAGCTGTATAATCTTTCCAGCTTGCGTATCCCTTAGGTCCGTTTATCTGGAAAAGTGTAGGTGCATCTTTTTTTGCTATCTCTGATTTAAGAGTCTGCTCATATGTTCCAGATGCTGCTGTCACAACGTTAAGTTTTACGCCTGTCTCTTCTTCGTATGCCAGTGCTATTTCGTCATAAACCTCAGCTATCTCTGGTTTAAAGTTTAAGTAATAAATCTCCCCTGATCCTGCAGGAGCCTCCCCTGAATCTGTTGTTCCACCACATGCTACGAGTGAAAGTGCCATCACCCCTGTAACTAAAAGTGCCAATAATTTTTTCATTTTTAACCCTCCCATTGAATTATCCAAATTCAGGAACCGTTACTGGAAACGTTTCCTGTTATCTATAAGTATATTATACAATCGTTTTCCTAGTAAAGTCAATATCCATTTTTATCTTATTTTAAGATTTGATACCCTGATTTTCCGTTTTTCTTTACTTTGTATAAGGCTTCATCGGCTTTTGCCATAAGCGTCTTTACGGTTTCTCCATCTCTTGGGAAAAACGATGCACCTATGCTGCAACCTACATCAAAACTTAAAAAATTTTCACTTGCATTGTCTTCTATCCTGTAATTCCCCGTTATCTTACTGTAAATCCGGTCTATGAAGTGAGCGGCATTTTTTTCGTTTTTAATATCGTGAAGATAAATGACAAATTCGTCTCCCCCTGTCCTTATGATAAGGTCTTCTTCTCTTAGTTCCTTCTTGATTCTCGCAGCAAGATATTTGAGTACATCATCTCCTGCCTTATGACCATAGGTATCGTTTATATATTTGAAATTATCTACATCTAAAACCGAAATGCAAGAGGTAAGATGTCTGTCTTTTGACTCATTCAGCCGTTCAAGCATAACACTGTCTAATGCATACCTGTTATATGCTCTGGTCAAGGAGTCTCTGCTTGCTTTTTCTTTTAATTCATTTTCATTTTTCTTTTTGTCCGTAATATCATCAACGATTATGTTTGCACCTGTAATTAAATCATTTTCTTTGCTCGGCGTAAAATGTACACTCACCCAGATTTGTTTTCCCCAGGTGCTCTTATAGGGCATCTCAAATGAGATTAATCTGTCTTTTTCCATGCACTCTGCGAGATTTTGTGAAAATCCGATTTCCCTGAGTTTTGAAAATTCGAGTAGATTGACTTTTTTTGTTGCTTCATAAGAGGGGGAATCCATTATTTCAAGCAGTTTCCTGTTTGCATAGGTTACTTCACCACTCAAATCACATGAAATAAAACCAATCGGAGCATATTCTGCAAGAGTGTAGAACCGTCTCTGGCTTGCCTTTAGCGACTTTTCCAGCCTGGTTTGTTCTAAGAATTGTCCTATCTGTGACAGATAGAGTAAAAATAAATCACGGTTCTTTAATTTGCTTTCTTTTTTAAAAACAAGTACAAAATCCCCCACTATTTTCTCTTCACTTCTGATCTTTGCTAAGACTGAATTTCCGAGATTAAAGTTTTTTTCAAGATTCTGCATGGTTTCGTTTGCTATTACATCGCCTGAAAAATCAGATATTTTATCAAAACAGGTTATGTCACTGCCTTTTAATTTTTTGTCTCTTTGAGGATCATAATCCCAGTTTTTCCCGATTAAATCAATGCCCAGTTTATCAAGTTCTTTTTTTATATTGCTGTTCAGACCATAAATCGAAACCGTCTTAAGGCTATTATCATTTTCTTTGAATAAATTTAAGGCTGCATACTCTGCTCCTGATAGATCGCAGGCAAATTTGGTTATTTCCTCGTAGTCTATATCATTAGATCTGTTGGTCCTGAAGTATTTGGATAACTCACTCATCTTTTTTTCAAATGTCTTATCGGTAAAGAGTGTCACAAAATGAGTTTTTCCAACGCGATAGGCCTTTATATGGTAATTCCTCCTGGACACTAGAGAGTATTCTTCAAACTCAATAATTTCATTTTTAGCAATCACTTGTCCATATATCTCTACCCACTTTTGTGCGTCTTTTTTATTGTCATAAATGTCTCTTACAAGCCGCTTGTTTATTACATCTTGTTTTTTCATGCCTGTAAACTCTTCAAAAGCCTCATTTACGTCAATAAATATATAATCTGTCATCTTATTATTTTTATCAAACACAGCTTCATGATAAGCAAATGCACATGATGCATTTTTCATGGCTTCCTTATATATATTTCCGTTCACTTAGTATCTCCTTAGTTATTATTTATTGGCCATCCAATTATAATCTCGATTACTAAGTATTATACTTTAATATATTTTATTTTACAATCGATTAGTTTCTCTCATTAAAGCAGATTATATTATTCCCATACCCCATTCCACGGTAATGGCTACAATAACAACCAGCACAGAGACTATAAAGCCATGCAGCATAGGCGCAAAGCCTGCCTTTTTCATTTCCTTAAAGCTTGTATTAAGGCCTATGGCAGACAGGGCCGCTACCATGAGGAATTTGCTTAATTCCTTGGCTGAAGTTGAGACATCGGGCGGAATGAAACCAAGGCTGTTTATTATGGAAAGAGCAAGGAAACCCAGTATGAACCAGGGAAACAAAGACATGAAATTTACTTTTTCGGCTAAACTTTCCTTGCCTTTTTCACCGCCTGGTGATTCTGTTTTTTTCTTGAGCCTTATATTTATAAGTGCAAATACAATCACAGTAGGAATGATTGACAATGTCCTTGTCAGCTTTACCATAGTGGCAAAATCCCCTGCTACTTCACTGAATGCATAGCCGGCGGCAACCACGCTCGATGTGTCATTTACAGCCGTCCCAGCCCAGAGTCCGTAAGCCATGTCGCTCAGGCCCAACCAGCGCCCCATGATCGGAAACAGCACTATCATGGCCATATCGAATAAAAATGTGGCTGACATGGCATATGCAATTTCTCGGTCCTGCGCATCAATTACTGGCGCAATTGCAGCAATGGCAGAACCTCCACATATGCCTGTTCCGGCTGAGATAAGGTTAGACAGCTCCCAGTTGAGTCCCAGGGCTTTTCCTATGAAATATCCACCCCCAAAACAGGTCAAAAGGGTAAATACCATAACTGAAAGAGATATCTTTCCCACTGTAAGTATTGTATTTACGCTAAGTGAGGCTCCAAGTAGAATAATTGCTAATTTGAGGATTTTCTTGGATGTAAATTTTAATCCAGGATTCAAAATTGAAGGTTTCCAGAAGGAATTGACTGTCATTCCTATAAAAAGTGCTATCACTGAAGCTCCGACCAGATGGATAGGGAGAAGACCTTCAATAAATCTGGCGCAGGCAGCTATCAATATTGATACAAAAAAACCTGGAATGATTTTTGATTTCGATTTTATAAATTCCACAGCTATACTCTCCTTTTACATAATTATATTTTATGTATTTATTTTATCCCAGATTGATGATAAAATAAAATAATCATTTGTAATATACTAATAAATTTTTGTTATCAAGGAGAGGAGCTCTAAGTTATATGGTGGACAACAGGGTACATACGTTTTTGAAACTATGCGAGATGATGAATTATCGAAAGACTGCCGAAGAACTAAATATGTCCCAGCCTGCTGTTACCCAGCAGATTCATTTTCTGGAAAGAGAGTATGGATGCAAGCTTTTTGAGTATAGTGGAAGAGTCCTCTCAAAAACTCAAAAGTGCAAGGAACTGGAAATATATGCCAGATCAGTAGTTTATAACGATAATCTTATACGAAGAAATATAGAAAAACCTTTTATAAGAAAAATATCTATAGGCGCCACGAAGACCATAGGGGATTATATAATTGAGGATAAAGTTATAGACCTCTTAAAGCTTGATAATATAGAACTGGAAATTATCATAGATAATACAGAATATCTTTTGAAAAAATTGAATGCGCTTGAACTGGACATACTTCTGATTGAGGGATCATTTGACAAGGACAGCTATGGATTTGAGCTGATAAAGCAGGAAGAATTGATAGGTATTTGTTCACTAGAACATTGCTTTGCACAAGGCACCGTAAGCCTTGCAGATTTACTTAAAGAGCATATTATAATAAGGGAATCAGGGTCTGGGACAAGGGGAGTTTTTGAGAATTTTCTTAAGCAGAACAGCTATTCTTTTAATAGTTTTGCCAGAAAATCTGTAATCAGCAGCTTTAAGCTTACAGAAAAAGCTGTGAGTGAAAATTGCGGAGTATCTTTTGTCTATGAGTCTATTGCCAGAAATAACAAAAATCTCAGCACTTTCAAAATTGAAAATACTGAGATTCTTCATGAATATAATTATGTTTTTCTTAAAAGTACATGTGTAGATGATCTGCTTAATCTGTTCTGATATTATTTGTTTTTCATATGGCTATATTTATCTTTGCTCATTTTTTTGCTTTTTGCACTTCCCGGATTGGTCGGAGTAATGCTTTTGCCACTGTTTGCACTAAGGGTTCTGTTCTTTTTTTCTGTGCCTTTTTTTGATGATGGTTTGCCTGAGCCTTTTGATTCCATAGGCTTTCCGCTTCTTCCTATAGCTGATTTTTTGTTTGTGCTGTCACTGTTGTTTCTGATGTTTCCTCTTTTTTTATTTACTGAGAATCCAAATTTTCCAAGATTTCTTCCCAGCTCAAAATACTCTCCATGCAGATATGATACAAGTTCTGCCTTATCAAGCATTATTTTTCCATTACGGTTCACTATTGAGTCGTCTACATTTATTGCAAGTATTTCTGCAAGGAACATGTCATGACTTCCCAGTTTTATTACCTGTTTTATCTTACACTCTATAGATACTGGACTTTCTTTTATAGATGGCGCTGATACGTGAGTACTTTTTTCATATGTTAGTCCTGCTTTTTCCGCTTTGTCGTTTTTTGATCCGCTTATTACTCCACACAGGTCAGCTGCATAGACAAGGTCCTTTGTAGTAAGGTTTATGACGAAATCTCCACCTTTTTTTATCATGTCATGTGAATGTCTCTCCGGCTTTACCGAAATATATGTCGTTGGGGGCTTGGTGTTAACTATTCCTGTCCATCCTATAGTTATTATGTTTGGATTTTTCATGTCACCACATGATACCATTACTGGTGGTACGGCTCCAAATATCGTACCTGCCTTGAATTCTTTTTTCATCTTTTCTCCTGATTCTCTGTTTATAAATCTATTTTACAATTTGTTTTTCTATAGAAAAAAGCGGTATGAATTCTTTTCAGAAAGCTACCACATATTTAACATTAGTCATGTTTGATTTATGGCGGAGAGAGGGGGATTCGAACCCCCGATACAGTTGCCCGTATACACGCTTTCCAGGCGTGCTCCTTAAGCCACTCGGACACCTCTCCAGATATTTGATGACATTGTCACCAAATTATTCTACCATAAAACACAAGTTTTATCAAGCGATATTTATTTGTAAATTTCCTCCTATTTATCTGGAAATTTTCCCTGACACTCGCTCAGGGTCTTGGCGTTCTTTGGAGATGCTTTTTTCATTGACTCAAAGAACTGAATTACTCTTCCGGCATAAGGCACATCTGCTCCAATGTAGGACTTTGCGATATTTTCTATATCTAAACCAACCTGGCAGGAGCTGTCATGCACCTGGCAACGCCTGCATCTTGCTATGGCTTTTTCCAGTTTTGCACCGTAATATTCATCCCTGTTTTTCATGTTAAGCCCGTAAATCAGATATACCGCTCCTGCAAGTACTGCTGCGAAAGCAATCACCGGAACGGCTGTAAGATACTCTTTTGGAAGAGATTCTACGAGCCCTGCGATTCCAAATCCAAGGAACACTATGGCTGCGATGAATTTCATGGTGACTTCCGGAATCTTTTTGCCTATGAGCTTTCCTGCTATTATTCCGACAAGGCTGACTGCTGCCATTCCGGTCGTAGTTCCCAGAAGTGTTATAAAGGGGCTTGCTGAATCGAGGCCCAGGACCATTGCGCTCATCTGAGTCTTGTCTCCAAGCTCTCCCACAAAAAATGCAAGTGCTACGGTCAGCACCGGTCCAAATTTCAGTTTCTGGTCTTCTTCGTCTTCGTCCTCAAAGTCCAGTTTCATAGACCAGAGCCCAAAAAATATGAAGAGTACTGAAGCTAGTGTTTTTATAATGCTCTCAGATGCAAATCCTGATACCACGGATGCAAGTGCTATGGCTATCCCGTGGTTGAGGAATGATCCTGCCACGACGCCTGCCATGACCTGTCTCATCTTAAATTTTGTCGAGAATGCAAGCGCCAGAAGCTGGGTCTTGTCTCCCATCTCAGCAAGGAATATCAGTGTAAATGCGGTAAAAAATGTCGTCATAGTTTATTCTCCTGTGTTTGAATTCCAGAATTCTGAAAGCTCTGTTTCTATACTGTCCAGGCTTACTTTTCTGCATGGATAATAATCTGACGGCAGCAGTCTCTGATACTGGGGCTCCATATATCTCTCGTCTATGAGAAGTATGACGCCTTTGTCCTGAGCGGTTCTTATAAGCCTTCCCGCTGACTGAAGTACCTTGTTTATGCCGGGGTACAAATACGCATATTCAAAGCCCTGGTTTTTATGTTCTTTAAAATATCTGCTTATTATTTCTCTTTCGAGGCAGACCTGGGGCAGACCTACTCCTACTATAACTACTCCTATAAGCCTTTCTCCCTTGAGATCTA
The DNA here is from genome assembly GCF_000423525.1 of Proteocatella sphenisci DSM 23131. GTDB lineage: Bacteria > Bacillota > Clostridia > Peptostreptococcales > Filifactoraceae > Proteocatella > Proteocatella sphenisci. The sequence continues at coordinate 113,236 of NZ_AUID01000003.1, forward strand.
TACCTTCTGAAAAAACTCCGCCCATTACGCAAAACCCTATATGGGTCTTTTGGGGAGAATCTTGAAATCTTTCAAGAAATTCATCTCTCTCCTGGTCTTTCATATTTGCGGTCTGCTCAAATACTATTATCTCTTCTTGGCTAAGGTCTGTGTATTTGCGCACAAAAACTTCAAAAACGGTATTCATATATTTATATGATGGAAAGAAAATCATGTAATTCCCGGTCTTTGAGCTTGTCATTTTTTGTATATAATCTGCTATTTTTTCGTAGCTGTAATCTCTGTTTTTGTATTTTGTAGATACGTCTGGTGCTATGAGTATCTTCCTGTTTTGGGGGTCGAATGGACTTTTAAATTCTGCAAGTACATCTTCTTCTTCATATGCAAGCAGGCTCCTAAAGTATTGTCCGGGTACAAGCGTGGCTGAAAAAAATACGGCAGATTTTCCCTGATTTATTGCGGTTCTTATTCTGATTGAGGGGTCCAGGCAGTAAAGTTTCATCCTTAAATATTTTTGTCCTTGTGCATACATAAGGTAGGTCTCATCATACATCTCTAATACTTTCATAAACCTGAGGGCTTCAAAATAGAAGCTGGTCAGTTTTTCGGTTTTTTCGTCCTGATTGTTTTCAAGCAGGTAATCTTCTATTTTGTTATTGAATTTGCGAAGATCTTCTCCCAGTTTTTCGGGTGCTTCTTTTTCCACCGTATTCAAGAGGGGCTCTCCATGAGAGTCTGTAAGATAGTTTTTCTTTTGCCTGGTGAGCGCTCTTGAAAGCTTGCTGAGTGCGTCTTCTACATTTTCTTCAAGCTCGCTTTTGCTGTTTTTAAAAAGGCTTTGCAGATCTTTTACATCTGCCTGGTCTATTACAGAGGAATACATCTCCCTTGCTCTTTCTGGAAGATTGTGTGCCTCATCTATAAGGAAGCTATAATCCTGAACCTGCTGATCTAATCCAAATAGCCTCTTGAGTGCTACGTTTGGATCAAATAGATAGTTGTAATCACAGATAATTATATCTGCTTCCATAGATAGGTCCAGCTGGAATTCGAAAGGACATATGGTGTGGTCTCTTGCATATTTTTCTACATTTTCTCGGTTTATGCAGTCCTGGTTTTGAAGCATGTCTTCTACGGCTGCTCTCATCTTGTTAAAATACCCTTTTGCGTATGGACAGTATTCTGGTATACACCTGGTCTTTTCCATAAAACATATTTTATCTTTGGCCGTTATTGTAAGGTATTTTATCCTGGCTCCATCTTTATTTATAAAATGCAGAGTATCTTCTGCAACTTTTCTTATGGTAGTCCTGGCTGTAAGGTAAAAGATTTTTTCACTGTCTTTTTCTCCCATGTTTTTGAGGGCTGGAAAAATCGTGGAAATAGTCTTTCCTATACCTGTGGGCGCCTGCAGGTATATATTTTTTTCATCTTTAAGTGCCTTGTATACTGCTACTGCCATTTCTCTTTGGTTTTTTCGATACTTTGGAAATGGAAATGCCAGTTCCTTGAGGCTTTTGTTTCTCTTTTCTGTCCACGATTTTTTCTCTCTCAGCTTTTTTTCAAATGCGGTGGTAAGCGTTTTAAAAAACTGACTGAGTTCTTGGAAGGTAAAGCTGTTTTCAAATATTTTTATTTGTTCTGTTATAACATGGCAGTAGGTAAGCCTTATATTTACAATGTCCAGACCATTTTGGAGGGCATAAATCCAGCCGTAGCATTTTGCCTGGGCTGTATGAATTTCTTTTTCCTCTATCATTTCAAGGGGTCTTTTGGTGGTTTTTATTTCATCTATGGTTACTTTTATAATCGAGTCTGCTTCTTCTCTTATTATCCCGTCTGCTCTGCCTTGGACTAATAGGTCAAAGTCTTCATATTCCTCTATATGCTTGAGGCTTACTTCGCTCTCATAATTGCTCGGGGCTTTTTCCTGTATTTTTTTGTGCAGCCTTATACCATCAAGTGCGCTTGCATTTGTCGTAAATCTGCTGTCTATATCCCCTGAGAGCAGGCTATAATTTACCAGTTCTTTTACGGAAATACTGTATCTTGTTTTCTTATTCATTTTTTCTCCAAATATAAAACAGCGGAGCATTGTCTTATGCCCCGCTTAATCAAAATCTAAGATTGTCAGCAGATTTTCTTTTCTTCTAGTATTTCTTTGAGTGATTCTATTTCTTCATCTTTAAAGTCTGCATGCCTCAGGTAAGTTTCAAAGAACTTTTTGAGCGATCCGCCATACATTTTTTCAATATGATCTTCTGATTCTGTAAATCTGACTTGATTCTTTGAAAGTTTTGAGGTCAGTATTGTCCTTTGCTTGTTAAGTACTCCTCTTTCTACCAGGCGCCTTATGACTGTATATGTAGTCGATTTGTTCCAGTTAATCTGCTCTGCGCACTTTTTTGCAAGTTCTCCTGTAGATATTGGTTCATTTTCCCACAAGATTTTCATCATTTTCAGTTCTGCATCAAATATTCGTATTTTCACCATATCTCTTTTCCTTTGACATTTTTTTAGTTGCACGTTCACTCTATCAGAATTTTTTGAAGTGGTCAATGCTTTAACGAACATATGCCATAAAAAGAATCCATAATAAACCGGTTCAGGGCATACTAGGGATTCTTTTATGGTTATTTAATTATTTTTTGTCTTACCAGTTTACAGATCTTATCTGGAAATGCGCTTGTGAATGATCACATACTGGACATTTTGGAGGTGCCTGAAGGCTCTCTACTATATAGCCACAGTTGTCACAATGCCAAAGCACTTTTTCTTCTCTTTTAAATACTTTTCCACTTTGAATATTTTGAAGAAGATCATTGTATCTGTCTTCGTGCTCTTTTTCTATTTCAGCAACTTTGGTAAAAAGGAATGATATATGGTCAAACCCTTCTTCTTTTGCTTCTTTTGCAAATGTTGGGTACATTTCATTCCACTCATAGTTCTCGCCTTCTGCTGCCTGCATAAGGTTGTCCACAGTATCAGCACTTATTCCTTCAAGAAGCTTGAACCACATTTTTGCGTGCTCTTTCTCGTTGTTTGCTGTTTCTTCGAATATGTTAGCAATCTGCACATATCCCTGCTTTTTTGCAACACTTGAAAAATAAGTATATTTGTTTCTCGCCATCGATTCTCCTGCAAATGCATCTAACAGGTTTTTCTCAGTTTTTGTACCTTTTAAGCTTTTTACTTCTGCCATTTTAATGTTCTCCTTTTTAGATTATATATTTTAGTTTATTACTGACATTTTTTTATGCAGTTCGGGCATATTCCTGTGAATATTATCTTATATCCGCTTACTGTAAATCCAGATTTTCTCAAAAATTCAGTATCCTGACTTGTTATTTTTTCTTCCAGATCTCCAGCTTCTGAGGAAATATCGTATACTTTACCGCAGTTTTCGCATTTTACGTGGTTATGGTTTGTAATTGTGTGGTCAAATCTGTCGGCCCCATCTACAACCATGACTTTTTTTATGACATCTTCTGCTACAAGCATATTGAGGTTCCTGTAGACGGTTCCCTTGCTTATGTTTTTGTAGGTCATTAATATATATCTGTATACTTCTTCTGCAGTAGGATGGTTTTTAAGGCTCTGCACTGCATCGAGTACAAGTTTTTTCTGTATTGTATTTCTTCTTTTTGGTGTATTCATTATTCCATCCACCTCCTTACTGAGAATAGTTCCTACTTAGTAGTATATTCATTTTTACTTGCTGTGTCAAGTCCATTTCTAAAATACTGATTTCTTTTTCTGTTTTTTGTGGTAAAATTAATTTGTATATTTGTATTAAAAACAAGGAGGCTTTTATGAGTATAATACTTATTATAGAAGATGAAAAACCAATTTCAGATATCATAAAATTTAATCTTCAAAAAGAGGGATTTGACATCCTTACCGCATATGATGGAAAGGAAGGCCTTGAATTGGCGCTTTCTGCTAATCCTGATCTTATCATACTTGATATAATGCTGCCTGGGATGAACGGTTTTGACGTATGTAAAAAACTCAGAGAAACTTCGAATGTTCCTATAATAATGGCCACGGCAAAAGAAGAGGAAGTCGACAAGATACTTGGTCTGGAATTTGGTGCAGATGACTATATTACAAAGCCTTTCAGCGTGAGAGAATTAACTGCCAGGGTTAAAGCAAATCTCAGACGTACTGCAATGCCCATAGTATCACCAGAAAGTGCAGAAAATGCAAAAGAACATATAAGAAGTGGCTCTCTTTCTATAAATGTTTCTAAATATGAGGTTACCAAATTTGGTGAGGCTCTGCCTCTTACTGTTAGAGAATTTGAACTGCTTAAGTTTCTTGCTACTCAGCAAGAGCAGGTGTTTTCACGTGAGCAGCTTCTAGAAAAGGTATGGGGCTATGAATACTACGGAGATATAAGAACTGTAGATGTAACCGTAAGAAGACTGCGTGAAAAGATAGAAGACGACTCTGCAAAACCAGTTTATGTAATGACAAGAAGAGGAGTCGGTTATTATTTCAAAGGTGAATAAAAGAATTAAGGGAGAATAAAGAGTGTTTAAAAGTATCCGCTGGAAACTAAGTATACTGTATTTTGTGCTTGTCTTTATTGCAATGGCTATAGTTGGAATATTCATAACCGACCGCCTGGAAGATTATAATCTGGACATTGTGCGTCAAAATCTGGTGTCTATATCCAATAACACGATTCGGAGCATTATCCCGGACTCCAGTCTTCCTGATGCAAAAGATTCTATACAAGACAGCATTGACATGATCACACTTCCCATAGGCTATAGCATATCCATAGTGGATTCACTCGACTATTCTATTATTGCGTCCTCAAACGACAGCTTTACGGGAAAAAACAGCCTTGATGTCCTGGACAGAAAGGTCATAATGAGCAGTCTCACCCAGAAGTCATATGAACTTGATATAGTTGATCCATCTCCAGGAAGCTCTATGGTTAAAATAATGGCTTTTTCATTTATAAACGATGCCAATGGGGGAGGTTATATAATATACTCAAGCGCAAGCCTTGAGGGAGTATATGCTTCGCTTAATACTGTAACTGATGTTTTTCTTACGGCCACGCTCATTGCCCTCTTTGTTTCGCTGCTGGTGGGTTTTCTTATATCTGGTTCCATAACCACCCCTATTAACGAACTCAATGCAAAGGCAAGTCTTATAGCCAAGGGAGATTTTTCACAAAGAGTCACCAATCATTCAAACGATGAAATTGGAATGCTGGGAAATACCTTTAACTATCTTACCAAGCGACTGGACAATACTTTGGTAGAGATTTCATCAGAAAAAAGTAAACTCGATGCAATTATAAACAATATGGCTGACGGCCTCATGGCTCTTGATGAACACGGTTTTATAGTGCTCTACAACAAGGCTCTTCTCAAGCTGCTTAAGGCTCGCGATATAGATATTTATGGTAGTTCTGTTCATGATATGTCCCTTCAGACAGGTGTTGGAATCTCATTTTCTGCCATTAAGAAATGTATCTTTGATGATAATTCAAACCAACTTATTATAAATGCCGGTGATGAAAAAATACTCAGAGTATCGCCTGCCTACTACAGTGACGATGCTAAAAAACAAACCGGTTTTATTCTGGTATTTCAAGACATTACCGATGCGCAAAGACTTGAAAATATGAGAAAAGACTTTGTTGCAAATGTATCTCATGAGCTAAAAACTCCTATAACTACTATAAAATCTTATGCTGAAACGCTTTCAAGTGGCATAGTTACAGAGCCTGAGACAGTAAGTGAATTTTTAATGGTAATCGAAAATGAGGCCGACAGAATGACTTCTATAGTAAGAGACCTGCTTCAATTATCTCATTTCGATTTCAAGAAAGCTCAGTGGAATTTTGAACACAATTCCATCAATGATATAATAAGGGAATGCATAGAGCATCTGAAAATATATTACATTGAAAAAAATCAGACTGTTAATTTTACCACCACAAATAATCCGAATATTCTCGTTGATAAGGCAAAAATAAAACAGGTAATACTAAACATTTTGTCAAATGCTATCAAATACACACCCGAGTTTGGAAATGTGGATATCTCGGTAGATACTGTGGATAATTTTGTAGATATCTATATCCGAGATGACGGTCTGGGTATACCCGAAGAGGACCTTGAGCAGATATTTGAACGCTTCTACAGAGTAGATAAGGGAAGGTCCAGACAGCAGGGTGGGACAGGCCTTGGGCTTTCTATAGCTCGAGATATTGTAATCGCTCACGGCGGAAAATTGAAGGCTTCTTCAGAAATTAACAAGGGCAGCATCTTCAAAATCAGCCTTCCTGTGGATAAGTCTGTGGCAAACCCGAATAAAGATGGTCTAAATGTGTAAATCATTTTTAACTGCAATGTAACTTGTTTGTAACATGACCATAGTATAATAAAATATGATGTAAGTATATATTAATGGAGAAAGGAGGTTAACTGAATGAAAAAAGTAATCAGATTATCTATAATGACAATGTTTATTTTTATTGCTTTTACTGCAATGTCTTTTGCAGCTCCAGCAGACAGCATATCTGCTGATACTGTTGAAAAACTTTCGGAATCATTTAATTCAGATCGCAGCGTAATAAATAAACCCAAAGACTTTGTTCTTGCTACCATAGATGACAACGTAATTATATCAGGAATGGGAAAAGAAGGAGACAAAATCTCTATCTCCCTTTATACAAGAGTTGATGATGAATACGTTCCTATCAAAGATTCTATTGAGGTTAAACTTGGAAGAATAGGTGATTTTATGGAGAAAATCTCCTTAAAGTATCAGACTTCCAGAATGCCTGTAGAATCCAAAATATCCAAAGATACCCTTGTAGTCCTTACTCTTAAGAGGGGTGATTCCTTTTTAAGAGATTATCGAGTAATCAAGGCTTCAGATGAAAAGGATCTTCAGAAATCTCTTAGTACCTTAAGAACTACAGGTTTTAGCACATTTTCAGCAAGCTCTGCTGTGAAACCTTAATTTTACTGAAGGACGACCATATGAATAAAAACCAGCTTAGAAATACATCTATTATATTTTTATTGATATCGTCAATGGTTCTTCTGTCTATAAGGTTTGAATTGTTTGTCTCACCCTCTTCAACAGCTTCAACAACATTTGACGCCATCGGAGTGGAAGGAATTTTAAAATCTTCTGTCAGACCCACATCTATAATCATAAGGTACACTACCAACAATGTAACTAAATTAGTAGATAAGGACGGATTTTATTATCAGGAGGCGCGCATTGTTCTAAGAGACTCTTTGAGTGATATAAGCGAAACTTCAGAAATTTCGGAAGTGGACTATCATGAAGCAAAGATTTCCAAGAGTATTGAGCTCGATTTTGAACCTGCTGTAAATCAAAGACTCCTCTATGGGAGTCTTTTTTTAGAAGACGGAAGCCTTGGCGATTTTGAAAACATCAGAGAAATTCTTATCCCTCTGGTTAATGACACCTCTGTATATATAATGACTGAAGATGCAAAATTCTTCAGACTTGCAAATAAAACAATAAACTACATGCCCTATGTCGATAATCTGAGCAAACTGAAATATTCAAAATACTACTCTCTTGGAGAGCTTTTTGATTCTTCGAGTGATGTTCTTATTTCTGACAGCGGAATAAATATTCCAAGCTATGAAACCACGTCGGCATTTAACGAAGAAAATTCGAGTTCCATACCAAAGTCTGTATTTTCATCAAGATATGACTTTGCCAACCGTATACAAGAGCTCGATGGCACTTTAATAACCTCCAACGACTATGGAAGAGAACTTTTAAAGATGTCTCCGGACGGAAGAGTTGCTTATAAAAACACTGATGTTCTGAGCAATCCTGTGAAAAATTCGATGACCAGCAGTCTTGTAATAGCCTATCTGTTCATAGACAAGTTTAATGTTAATAATGATGTTTATGTGGTTGAGGATGTTGTCGATTTTAGTGAAAATGGGACAAATGGATATACCTTTGTTTTTGCACCCCGTATAGATGGTCTTAGGGCTTGTCTTGAAAATAACGAAGTAAATACTGAAGTAAGTGTAGCAAACGGTAAGGTTTACAGCTTCAAAGGAATTTTCAGATCTTATGAAAACAATGAAGATAAGCCAGCCGATGATTCAGATGACTATATTTTCAATGCACTGGATGTGCTTAACCTGAATTATGACTATATAAAGTCCACGGTAAAATTCAAGGATAATCTTGAACTTTTTAACAAAATTTCCCTCATAGACCTTGTATATGTATATGGCCAGGACCTTAGTTATACTCCTGCCTACAAGATGATTATAGCTGGAAAGATATTCTACTTTTCAACCCTGAATGGGGAGGTAATTTAATGAACTGGAACAAAGCAAAAAACTACCTGATCATAGCCCTTGCTATTCTTAATATATTCCTTGTTATAAGCATCTTTAACCATAACAACAACGTATCTATAGACAACATATATTTTTCAAAAAAATCAATGGCTGATTTTCAAACTATGCTTGACCGTAAAAATGTAAAGATTACTACGCAAATCCCTACAGATGTATACAATACGGGAACGGTAAACGTAGAATACCAGACTATTAATGCCTATGCCTACCCCCTTCTTTTTGAAGAGTACGATGGCAAAATCAACGTGAATTCTCTCAAAAAATTAGTAATAAACAACAGCGACATTCTTATTGAAGATACGGTAAACGCAGAAAATTTTGCTAATAGATTTATTTCCAGATATCTGAGTGACTACACATACGAACTACGAAACTATACTAAGGAAAATGGGATTATTACCTTTTTTTACAACCCTATATATGACGGTTTTGCCTATGAGGAAAGTGAACTTAGGTTTGTATTCTCTCCCGAAGGCATGAAAATAGTTATGATAGTAATGAGGCCGCTCGATGTGTCTGCTACAAGTACAAATGTCATAACCAGCGTAGAAGCCATACTCAAAGCCTTTCCTTCAATGAAGGAAAACACCGTTATAAGCAAAATAGATTTTATATACTATTTTGATACAGTTTTGGCAGAAGATCTTTATAAGGTCAAGAATGCACGCGCATTCCCCTGCTGGAGGCTTATAACCTCAGACAATGAGTTGTTTTATGTACCTGCACTTGAAAATTAGTGCAATTAATAATGCTAAATTGGATTTAATATAATAAAAAAGCTCAGCCCAAAGGACATGTGTTTTCCTTCTCCGGGCTGAGTTTTTGTTTTCTAAATTTTATAACCAAGGCTTTTTACAAGCTCTCTATCACTCGCCGTTCCAAGACCTGCGGTAGTAAGCATATCGCCTATAATAGCTGCATTTGCACCTGAGCAAAAGCTTCGCTCACCTCTGTCTCTCAGGAGGCTACGTCCACCCGCAAGCCTTATCGCAGCGCCCGGAAGAATAAAGCGAAATATCGCTATAGTCCGTAGAATTTCTTCTTCGCTTAGGGGTAAATTATCTTCAAATGGAGTCCCCTTTATAGGATTAAGTATATTTACAGGTACAGATTTTATGTTCAGATTTCTAAGATCAAGCGCCATATCTATCCTGTCTTTTATATCTTCTCCAAGCCCGATTATTCCTCCGCTGCACACTTCAAGTCCCACGCGCACCGCATCCTTTATGGTATTTATTTTATCATCGTAAGTATGCGTAGTGCATATCTGAGGAAAGAATCTTCTGCTTGTTTCCAGGTTGTTGTGATACCGTTTTACTCCTGCGTTCTTTAGACTTATAAAATCTTCGTATTCAAGCAATCCATGAGAGCTGCACAGATACAAGTCTGAATTTTCGCTAAGATTCTTATATATTTTACAAACTGCATCCAGATCCGAAGCACTTAATTTTCGGCCAGAAGTTACAAGAGAATACCTTCTTATACCCTGTGATTCATTATGCTTTGCATCCTTTAATATATCCTCTTTTGACATCAGAGGATATGAATCTGAGGAAGTCTCAAAATGCGAAGACTGAGAGCAGGTCTTCGAGCGGTCCATTGTAAAGCAAAAGCGCTTCTTGCATATTTATGAGGTGGCCACTGATTACCTTATCTTTAAGTGTATTTGCAAAGGTTTTGTTTCCTTGTCCGTTTATTTCCATGAACGCCTTTCCTTCCTTATTATCGGAACAAGTCTCGTTCCAAGGAACCCGCATATAATGCACGTAGTTATATCTCCAGGAAGAAAGACTACAAGCCCGTATGTGAGGACTGCTTTGGCTCCCATGGGGTTGTCCATAATGAAGTTGCTTATCATGTATAAATAAGGTACCCCTGCAAGATATACTGCGCAAAGCCCCGCAAGGCTGGCCCCCACGATTTGAACAAATCCCGGTTTTTCATATCTTTCGATTATTTTCCCTGTAATATAGGCCCCTGCTATAAATCCTAAAAGGTAGCCAAACGAAGGCTGAAATATATATCCTATCCCTCCGCCCTTTGTAAATACAGGCAGTCCTATGAGTCCAATAGCAACATATAAACCTGCCGATACAGCTCCCAGTCTGGACCCCAGAAGTATCCCTGCCAAAGTGGTAAACATCAGCTGCATTGTAAAGGGTACGTATGGCACCGGAACTTTTATGAATGCTCCTATTGCAATAAGTGCTGCAAATAGCGAACACAGTATCATTTCTTTTGTACTTATCCTGCTTTTTAGTCTTGCTGCCTTCTCCAAAATAAACCTCCTGAATTGTCATGTTTCTAAATGTTTTTCCTGATCATTTTTTCTCATTATATAACTAAAGAAAACTCATGTCAACTAAAAATATATTTTAGTTGACATGAGTTTATTATAGTGAAATCTCTTTGAAAAATATTTTGCATTCTATTTTTTTACAATATTAAAAATCTCATTGAGTGATTTTATTTCGTAGTTTGGAACTATTTCTGAGGCTTCTTCTCCAAATCGGTTTAGCCAGCACGTGTCTATTCCCACGTTAATACCCCCAAGGATATCGGCACCTAGAGAGTCTCCTACTATAAGCGTCTTTTTCGGATCATACTCAGGAATCTCAGCTGTAACTGTTTCAAAGAATTCTCTCATGGGTTTTTGATATCCTATGTCATCTGAAACGAATATCTTGTCAAAATACCTGTTCATATTTGCATCCGAAAGCCTCTTGTACTGAGTACTTGAAACTCCATTTGTAACGACGTACAGGAGGCATTTTGAGTGCAGATAGTCCAAGACTTCGCAAGCCCCGTCTACCTGCTCATGCTGCATATCAAGGTAACTGCGGTACTTTTGCTCCATCTGAACACCATCCACCTCAATTCCATATTTTTTGAACAGCATGGTAAACCTGTTGGTGAATATATAGTCCCTATCCGTATCTCCCTTTTCAAAATCACGCCAGAGCATTTTATTTATTTTCCTGTATTCACTTATTATGTGACTGTTTTGCGGTGCTCCAATTTCGCCAAGAAGGCTCTTTAGGGCTACTTCTTCTCCTCTTTTAAAATCAAGGATAGTATCATCTACATCAAACATTATCGTGTTATATTTTATCATATTATTAACCTGCTATCATAAAGTATGCTATAACTGCTATACCTAAAACTATCCTGTAATACCCAAAAACCTTAAAATCATGTTTCTTTATATATCCCATGAGGAATTTTATGGCCAGTACTGAAACTGCAAAAGCTGTCACCATTCCTGTAGCAAGTATTATTGTTTCTGATTGCGTAAATACCAGTCCAAATTTAAGTAGCTTGAGCAGGCTGGCCCCAAGCATTACGGGTATGGCAAGAAAGAACGTAAATTCTGCTGCTACGGTCCTTGAAACACCTATGAGTATGGCCCCTACGATAGTCGCTCCAGAACGTGAGGTTCCTGGTATTAGTGCCAGCACCTGAAAAATACCTATTATGACCGCTACTTCATATGTTATCTGAGCAATTGAATTTATCCTTGGCTGTTTTCCTTTGTTTTTTGTCTCAATTACAATAAAGAGCACTCCATAAATAATCAGTGTTACTGCTACGGTCTGGTAATTATAAAACATTGCATCTATCTTATCATCAAATGGAATTCCTATAAGCGCTGCCGGGAGAACTGCGATTATTACTTTGAACCACATTATCATGGTATCTTTGTCAAGGACAATCCTGGCCTTGGAGTCTGCGATTTTTTCTTTTTTAAATGGAAAAAGTTTATTCCAGTATAGGACTATGACTGCGAATATGGCTCCAAGCTGTATTACTACAAAAAACATCTCTTTGAAGGCATCTGAAACATTTAGCCTTACAAATTCATCCACAAGTATCATATGGCCTGTACTGCTTATTGGTAGCCATTCGGTCAGACCTTCTACTACCCCCAAAAGTATTACCTTAAGTATTTCAATAAAATCCATCTTTTATCTCCTTCATCCAATGTATATTCCAAACAAATAATTATAGCATATACACTGTTTTTTGTGAACCATTATAGACTAAATCTATTGATAGTATGGGATTTTTCTATTAGACACTTTTAAATGCGTACGATAAAATAAAATTTGGTACAGATATTTATTCATGCTAAACTATATATATTAAGGAGATTATAAATCATGAAAAAGAAATTAATATTTAAAGCTCTAATCACTATTCTTTTGTTAATGCTTGTATTTACAGGTTGTACATCTAATGATAGCGGGGAAGTTTCTCCCGAAGGTGAAACAGATACTGTTTCTGATGTTTTTGTAGGAGATAAAATTGTAGATATTGAGTATGTAAAAGCAAATATGAACAATGATAATTTTATGGCTATTGATGCCAGAGGCCCTGAAGCCATAACAAAATCAGGTTCTCTTGAAAACGCCACCGGTGTCATATGGCAACAACTTTCAACAGTTGCAGATGGAAAATCAGGAGACGCTAACTGGGGAGTTGTCCTTGATAAGGAAAGATTGTCCTCTGCACTTTCTGAAATCGGAATTACAAGAGATAAGGATATTGTAGTATTTGCAGATACTCAAAAAGGCTGGGGAGATGATGGAAGAATTCTTTGGACACTTACTCTTGCAGGATATGATAATGTCAAAATCCTTGATGGTGGTATATTAGCTATTGAAAATGCAGGGCTTAATACTTCAAAAGAACCTGCCCCTTATGTACCTGCTCAAGTAACTATAGACAATATGGATTTGACTTCTAGCATTGATACTGATGAACTTGAATCTCTAATAGCTGATGACTCAGTTAAGATAATTGATACAAGAGATATTTCTGAATATGACGGTGCTGCAAATTATGGTGAAAATGCAGGTGGCCATATTCCAGGATCTATAAGCATAAACTTTTTGGAACTAGTAAAAGAAGACGGTACTCTTAAATCTAATGCTGATATAGATGCTATAATGAGCGCCAATGGTATAGCAAAAGATGATTCAATAGTGACATATTGTACTGCAGGAATAAGATCTGCCTATATGCAGCAAATCCTTGAGATGAACGGGTACACAAATGTAAGAAATTACGATGAATCTTATTACAGATGGTCTGAAATCAACGAGGTTGAATAGTTGTCTTTTTTTAAACTGATAAAACAGGCTATTGGAAAATTTCCGATAGCCTGTTTTTAAAAGTCTAAAACTTTAATTTTTTGGAGCATTTTCTTACTGCTTTTTCGTATTTATCCGGTGCAAATACTTTGCAAAGCGTGTATATCCATGTGGTCCCAAAGATCCCCCACAGCATGCCTTGTTTTTTTCTAAAGAATCTGAAGAAGTGAACACCTGTGATTATCCCAAGAGTGAAAACGCATATCTTGAAAAATGCAAAATCCATTACATCAAATCGCTTTACGCCCTTCATTCCTCTGTCTATAATTTTCATAACCATACCTCCTTATACCTAACAAATACCCAATCGATACAAAAAGAAAACGTTACAACATTTTTATGAGTAAATTATACCACATAGTTCCGAATATTTGGAAATATTTTGTTAAACTTTATTGCTTTTTATTGCAATATCACTCCTTGTTAGTCTATAATGAAATTGTGCAGAGTAGGTATTATGCGTAAAGTGCTACAGAGATGGGAAGTTGCCTGTAGACGAAGGACATACTCAAATTTTAAGGGTTTTGTCTGCGATATTGTACCGCATCCGCTGAGGAGGAAAAATGAATAAAAAAAACAATACACAAAGTATTGTATTTAGTGGGCTGCTTGTGGCTACAAGCATTATCTTTACGAGGTTTCTTGGTTTTATGGCTCTTGGAGGTGCTGTCAGGATAAGCTTTGGTGGACTGCCTATAGCGCTTGCCGGCGCACTTATGGGTCCGTTTTGGGGCGCAATGACTGGACTGGTAGCTGATTTACTTGGCGCTACGTTGTTTCCACAGGGACCATTTTTTCCAGGTTTTACGCTTACGGCCGCACTGTCTGGTCTAATACCGGGACTTGTGCTCTATGGGCGAAAGCCTTCAATAAGATTAATTGGTCTTTCGAGTATACTGAGCGCGGTTATCTGCTCTCTTATCCTCAACACTTTCTGGCTTACCATACTGCTTAAAAAAGGGTTTCTGGTACTTCTTCCTACAAGAATCGTATCTGCCCTTGCCATAGCATTCATTGAAGCCATACTGCTCAAGGTCTTGCTGTCTGCTTTCAAGGGACGTTTTGGAAAAACTGGAAGAGCTTGATTTCTGGTATATTTTTGTGAATTTAGGAGGATATTATGGAATTTAAATCTGATATTGAAATCGCACAAGAAGCGGTAGCTCTGGATATACGAAAGATAGCTGAAAAAATGGGACTAACTGAAGACGATCTGGAGCTTTATGGGAAATACAAGGCAAAACTTGACTACAACCTGCTTAAGCAACCGGGAGGCAAAAAAGCTAAGCTTATACTGACTACTGCCATAAACCCTACTCCCGCAGGAGAAGGTAAGACTACCACTACCATAGGACTTGCCGATGCTCTTTCGAAGCTTGGAAAAAATACTATGGTTGCTCTGAGAGAACCTTCTCTTGGACCTGTTTTTGGAGTTAAAGGCGGAGCTGCCGGCGGCGGATATGCTCAGGTAATCCCCATGGAAGATATAAATCTTCACTTCACAGGGGATTTCCACGCTATAGGTGCTGCAAACAACCTGCTTGCGGCCCTTATAGACAATCATATCCAGCAGGGCAATGCGCTTGATATAGATACAAGAAGAATAACATGGAAACGCTGTATGGACATGAATGACAGACAGCTGAGATTTATTACTGACGGACTTGGAGGAAAAGCAAATGGAACTCCAAGAGAAGATGGTTTTGATATAACAGTGGCCTCAGAAGTTATGGCTGCATTTTGCCTTGCAAATGACATATCCGATCTCAGAGAAAGACTTGGGAAGATTATAATTGGATACTCACGATCAGATAAACCTGTTACTGCCAGCGAATTAAATGCTAACGGTGCTATGGCGGCTCTGCTTAAGGATGCCCTTAAGCCTAATCTTGTACAGACACTCGAGGGAACTCCGGCTTTTGTTCACGGAGGACCTTTTGCCAACATAGCTCATGGCTGTAACTCCGTAATTGCAACAAAGATGGCCATGCATTTTGCAGATTATGTAGTTACTGAAGCTGGATTTGGAGCAGATCTTGGAGCTGAGAAATTCCTTGATATAAAGTGTCGCATGGCCGGAATCAAGCCTGATGCCGTGGTAATAGTGGCGACAGTGAGAGCGCTTAAATATAACGGTGGTGTAAAAAAAGATGATCTTGGAACAGAAAATCTGGAGGCTCTTGAAAAGGGACTTCCAAACCTGCTCAAGCATGTTGAGAATATAACTCAGGTATTCAAATTACCTGCAGTAGTTGCAATAAATCGTTTCCCTCTTGATACTGAGGCTGAACTCGACCTTATAAGAAGCAGATGCAAGGACCTTGGCGTCAATGTAGCTCTTTCTGAGGTATGGTCAGGCGGTGGCGCAGGCGGAAAAGAACTGGCGCAAAATGTGCTCGACCTGATTGAAAACGGAACAAAGGACTTTGAGTATGCATACGATCTCAAAATGAGTATAAAGGATAAAATAAATGCCATTGCAACTAAAATATACGGTGCAGATGGCGTAGATTTTCTTCCTCTTGCTCTCAAGCAGATACAAGAAATAGAAGACCTTGGTTTTTCAGATGTGCCAATATGTATGGCCAAGACCCAGTATTCTTTGACTGATGATCAGACAAAACTTGGAAGACCTGTCGGTTTTAGAATAACTGTAAAAAATGTAAAAATCTCTGCAGGCGCAGGATTTGCGGTTGCTATGACAGGAGACATTATGACTATGCCAGGACTTCCTAAAGTTCCTGCTGCCAACAGGATCGACGTTGATGAAAACGGAAAGATCTCTGGACTGTTCTAAAAATATATAAGATAAAAAATCACTGGAGCTATATATGGCTCCAGTGATTTTTTTTGTATATTTTATATTTTTGTATTTTATATTTGGTTGAATTCTCTGCCTTCTTTAAGAGTAAACTTTTCAACTTCTTCTTGAAGCATCATTGCCTGTCCTGAAAGCTCCTCACTCGCCGCAGCGCTTTGCTCTGCTGTTGCCGAGTTAGACTGTACCACAGACGCAATCTGATCAAGGCCTGCATTTATCTGCGTTATAGCTCCTGCCTGATCCGTCGACGCGCTCGTAATCTCACTTACAGCCTCAACTACTTTCTCTGCATTTTCAACAACGCTGCCTATGGCTTTTGCTGTCTCTTTTGCAATCAAAGTACCTTCTGAGACTGCTCTCACAGTATCTTCTATAAGAGTTGTGGTGTTTTTTGCAGCTTCGGCTGATTTTCCAGCAAGGTTTCTCACCTCGTCTGCTACTACTGCAAATCCCTTTCCTGCAGAACCTGCTCTTGCAGCTTCTACCGCCGCGTTGAGTGCAAGTATATTGGTCTGGAAGGCTATATCTTCTATGACCTTTATTATCTTGTTTATCTCTCCAGATTTTACTGAAATATCTTCTATTGCACAGACCATATCGTCCATTTTTGCTGTACTGTATTTAAGTTCTTCTCCCACACTTGATGCTACCTTGTTGGCATCTTGGGAATTTTTTGCATTTTGCTGGATCTTGTCTGATATTGCACTTATTGATGCTGCCAGTTCTTCTATTGAGCTTGCCTGCTCTGCTGCTCCTTGAGCAAGTGTCTGTGATCCTGAAGATACCTGGTCTGCTCCAGCGCTCACCTGGTCTGATGATCTTTGTATAACTGAGAGCGTATCGCTCAGCGACACTGCAATATTTAGTATAGATGCTTCAATAGGTGCAAATACTCCAGGGTATTCCAGGTCTCTGTGAAGATCGAAGTATCCTTCTGAAAGTTTTTCGAGCCCTCTTGTTGCATCTTCTATAATGGTTTTGGTAGTAGATGACATCAGCCTCATACTGTCGGCAAGATTTCCTATCTCGTCCTCTGACTGGTAGCTGATATCTATGTCATAATCTCCCACTGCCATCTTCTGAGCCGCTTCTTCAACTTCTTTGACTGGTCTTACTATGCCGTTTGCCAGCTTTGTGATTATGAATGCTGCTATTAGTAGTGCGGCTATTGATATGGCTATGCATATCATAGCCGCATTGTAGCTCAGCTGCATAAATTCGTCCTTCTCGACGTTTACCCCAACTGTCCAGCCAGTTCCCTCTATAGGGGTGAAAAATACAACCTTGGTTACTCCGCCATATTTGTACTCTCCTTTTGCATTTTCTCCACTTGCTGCCGCTGATTCTATAGCTGCAAGGGCCTTGAGCTGAGGATCTATATTAGCACTCTTTATAAGATTCTCCTGCTGGGCAACAACTTGCTCATCTTTATGAGCTATAGTTGTTCCTTCTTCGTTAAGTATATAGGCTCCTCCAGTTTGTCCTACCTGGACTTTTGTGACAATTCCAGAAAGGAATGCTCCATCTAATTTGCAAACCAAAACTCCTGTTATTTCTGTATTGTAAATACCGTCTTTCCAAATTGGAGCGGACACAAATACTATTTGTGATCCTGAGTCTATTGAAGGAGAAGATATGTACGTTGTTCCTTTAGATGCCGATTTGAAAAACTCTGTGTCTTGAATATTTTCACCTTTAAGAGTCTTTCCACTCAAATCCGATATATCCATGTCCACAAGTTTGTACTTTTCTATTTTACTGTCAATTATTTTGATTTTTTCCTCTTTAGATGCGTCCTTACTTGAAAACATTAATATGGTTCCTAGCTCTTCAATAGATCTTTTTGTTGCATTGAGGCGATTTTCTATAGCCAATGCTGCGGTAGATGAAGTCTCCTCCATAATTTCATACATAACTTTTTCCGTACTTTTGATGCTCATGATACTGAAAAGTGTCGTCACTAAACCTAGCGAAAGCAGCAATACTACTAGCGTCACAGCCATAATTTTATTTTTAATGCTGTTCATTTTGATCTTCATTTTCCCCTCCAATAATAAAAAAACAATCAATGCCTGAGCAAACCCCCAATCTTGACAGGTATTTGCTCTTCATTATAACCCATTGCGATGTATGAATTCAATAGATTAAGCTGAAAATTTTATTTTTTTGAATAATAAAAAAAATTTGAAAAGCGCACCGGATTTTTCCGGTGCGCTCCCATATTATAACAAGTGTTTTTTATTAGAGCATTTCTATGAATGCAGTCATCCTTGTGTTAAGCTGGCCTATATCCGACTGAGAGTAGTCTGTCTCTATACTCATATAAGGTATTTCTTTTTCACCATTTACAAAACGTTTTATACTAAGAGTCTCTACCGCGTAGGTATGGCATGCCTGAAGTATCACATCTATCACCCCGTCTGCCTGATACTCATCTATCATTCTCCCTAAAAGATCTATCCTGTTTGGATTTGGAGTCATGCATGAACATCCAATGCTAAGATATTTCTCAGCAAGAGCATCATATACATCCTCGTTGGTCTCGTCTACCAGCTTGTCTATGGCCTTTGCTCCCATACAGTTTTCAAAGGCAACTACATATGCTCCATTTTCTTCGATGGCTTTTACAACCTTCTCGGTAACTCCGCCTATTGGGCATCCTGTAACTACTATCCTTGGCTTTGGATCTAGTCTTCTGCCTTGTTCATATTCTTTTTTTACTCTCTGAGCCAGTTCATTTACTTCTTTTATAGTATCGTTTTTATCAAACTTGAATGTGCTCCCGTACAATACTTTAAGGATATCCATCCCTGTCATAGCAGGTGGATTTAGCTTCCCTATTTCGTACATGTTCTTGAGAGCTTTTCTTTCATCGTTCTTAAGTTTTATGGCTTTTCTTATATCTTCTTCTTTTATCTCTACATCAAATTTCTTTTCCAGGATTCCCTTTAGCTTTATTATCTCACTTTTCCAAAGATCAAATCCTTCTTTTGTAGCCTGACTGTTTGGAAGCTCCATCACATGAACGTCCTTGAATTCTCCAAGGTATTCATACATTTTCTTTTTTCCGTCACATGTAGTCTCTCCAACTACTATGTCCGAGAAGTAAAAAAATGGACACTTGTCAGTCTTGCCAAATCCGTAGCTGGATTTTATAAGCGGACACAGGTTTTTTGGAAGGTCTGCTTCCGCCTCTTGGATTGTCTCGTCCGATGTGGCACAAAGGGATACCACTGCAGCTCCAAATGCAAGTGGAAGCTCCTGAGGCATATATGTACAAAAAGTCCCTACCATAGGCACGTTTTTTTCTTTCAGATTTTTAGCTGCTATAAAGCCGTTTCTCCTGGCCTCTGCAAATTCATCAAATATCTGCGGAAGTTCTTTTCTAAGATCCATTTTACTTCTCCTTTTTTACACAAAATTCAACATAAATATATATCTTCAGTGAACTTTATTTTATCCTAGGCGTTTGTAAGTGTCTAATCAAAATAAGGCATAGTATCAATAGATAAATATTATATATATATCTTATCTTATTGAGCTTTTTGTGTAGTAATATATAGATAATTAATACTTGAATTGGAGATGATAATTATGTACACAGTAGGAATAGATATAGGTTCGACATCAGCCAAGATAGTGGCTATGAATTTAAATAAAGAAATCGTATACAAGAAAGTGATTCCAACCGGATGGAACTCACTTGAAACAGCGGAGTACATAAAATCAGACCTTGCTGCAAATGCAATAAATAAGGAAAACAGCATAGTCGTGGCAACTGGCTATGGTAGAATTTCAGTTCCTTATGCGGACAAGATAGTAACTGAAATCACGTGTCACGGTATTGGCGCTGCCCATCTTTTTGATACAAAAAATACCACAGTCATAGACATTGGCGGGCAGGACACCAAGATAATAACCATTCAAAATGGAAGCGTAGTAGATTTTATAATGAATGACAAGTGCTCGGCTGGAACCGGTAGATTTCTTGAAATAATGGCCAACACCCTGGGAATAAAGCTTGATGAAATGTGTGAACTCGCAAGACAAGGCAGCGGAGTCAGCATAAGTTCCATGTGCACTGTATTTGCAGAATCTGAGGTCATAAGTCTTATAGGGAGTGGATGCCCCAAAAAAGATATTGCATTTGGGGTAGTTGATTCGATAGCAAACAAGGTTAAATCATTGTCCAGCAAACATAGGAATGCAAATGAGACTGTATATCTTACCGGCGGGCTTTGCGAGAACCAGTATATAATAGAGGTGCTTGGAGACAAACTTAATTCGAATGTCATAAGCAGTCCTATGGGGAGGTACGCAGGAGCTCTTGGTGCTGCCCTTATGGCAGGTAAAAAAAACAGATATTCAAAGTCTGGTGAGAATCTCATATAGTAATGGATTTTTTATTGACTTATGAATCCTATACTGATATAATATATCTTAGCCTAGCAGGCCTTTGCAACAGGAATCGGTGAACCGTGTCAGGATCGGAAGATAGCAGCACTAAGTCGACCTCCCTGTGTGCCTAAGCAACCTGCTGGGCTATCTATTTTTATAGAAAGGGGACATGGCTGACAGTTTTCAGTCATCTTAAAAAATTATGAAGCAAGCTCTATACAGGATTTACAGGCCAAAAAGCTTTGATGAAATCTACGGTCAGGATCAAATAGTTTCTATACTTAAAAATCAGCTGGAAAACGCCACTCTCAATCACGCATATCTGTTTTGCGGACCAAGGGGTACTGGAAAGACTTCTACTGCCAAAGTTTTCGCATCTGCTATAAATAATGGTACCGATATTGATACAATAGAACTTGATGCTGCTTCAAACAATTCTGTGGATAACATCAGAGATATAAGAGAAAACCTTGCTTTTGCCCCAACTTCAGGAAAATATAAGATATACATAATAGACGAGGTGCACATGCTGTCCGCATCTGCATTTAACGCGCTGCTAAAGACCCTGGAAGAACCTCCTTCGCACGTAATATTTATACTTGCTACAACTGAGCCACAAAAAATTCCTCAGACCGTGCTTTCCAGGTGTCAGAGATTTGACTTTAGAAAGATAGAAAAAGATGTCCTGGTTCAAAGACTCTCTCATGTCCTTGCCCAAGAAGGCAAAAGTTTTGAAGCTGAAGCTCTGGATTTTATAGCTTCAAAGAGTGAAGGTGGCCTCAGAGATGCTCTTAGTATACTTGACAAGGCTCTTTCTTATGGAGATCTTACAACCCATAATCTGCTTCAGGTCCTTGGTCAGATCCACTCAGACAGTTATTTCACCATGCTCAAAGCTATAATGGACCACAACACTGTTGATGCCATAATGGTACTTGCCAGCATCGAAAAATCAGGTATGGACCCCAGAGTCTTTGCGCTTGAATTTATAAATTTTTTAAAACAGGTAATACTTGAATTTAATGGCCTTGTCCAGGATAATATAAACGTAGAAAATGCTGTAACTATATGCACTGACACTATTGCTTCATATATTATAGAGGACTTATCCACAGCCTGTAACAATATGCGATACTCCCCACAACCTCAGGTATTACTGCTGACTGAAATCGTAAAAATAGCAGGTACAAACTATGATACCATAGGCTCCAATCGACACGTAGACAGTGACATTCGCTCTGAGTTCGCTCTTGTAAATACTGAGATAAGAAGGCTTGAATCACTTGTGCAAAGCCTTGAAAAACGCATTGAAGAAATATCAAGTAATCCACAGGCTATTGTGGATAAAATAAAAGATGATGTGGAAAAACCCATTCCCCGTATTTCTGCCAGTACGATCGAGCGAGTTGATATAAGTGATGAGGAAAAATCTCAACTTGAAAGAGTCAATGATGCCATACCTGTACTTTATGAAGAACTGAGAGCTCTAAAGCAGGCACAACTCATGGCCCTTCTTCGAGAAGGAAAACCTGAAAGGTTTTTTGATGATAATATATTCTTCTGTTTTGAAGAAAAAAATATATTTCATAAAAATATGCTTGATACTCAGGATGCCAATAATTCTGTAAGCAAAATCCTCAGTAAACTGCTCAAAAAAAATGTAAGGGTCCAATATATACTTTACAGTGAGCTTGCTGGTATAAAATCCAAAAAGGTTTCTAATGACGAAAATTTTATAGATATGCTTTCCGAAGTTTTTCCGGATGTGACCATAGATGTTAAACCCTAAATTTTAAAAACTTCAAAAAACTTCAAAAAAAACTATTTACAAATATATAATTATTGATTATAATGTATGAAGAGTGAATGAATAAGGGTTCACTCCCCCTAATTATTGAACCTTATTAATACCCCCTTTTTTAAAAATCGAGTTACCCCGCTCGATTTTTTTCTTTTAGACTTTTTTAAAAAAACTTAATATTCAATTTTCTTATTTAGAGAGATGGAGGGAAATGGCCCTTTGAAGTCTCGGCAACCTTCACCAGTGTGAAAAGGTGCCAAATCCATCAGATTTTACTGCTTATTACAGTATGTAAAGATCTGATAGATAAGAGAAGCTATAGATCTGTAATTCTGTGCCTTCTCTTTGAGAAGGCTTTTTTAATTTCAGGAGGAAAACAAAATGAAAAATAACAAAATAATTACAAATCAAAAATCCAGTATAGCTGCGCTCCTTCCAATTCTTGTCTTTCTGGCACTTTTTTTTGGAAGCGGGATAATACTTAAAGATTTTTACAAGATGCCTGCAATAGTAGGTTTTCTGGCTGCACTGTTTGTGGCTTTTATGCAAAACAGAGATCTTAGTTTTAATGAAAAACTTTCTGTGATGAGTCGCGGAGCCGGGCATGAAAACATAATGATAATGTCTCTTATATTCCTGCTTGCAGGAGCTTTTTCGGGGTCTGTAAAGGCTGCTGGCGGAGTAGAGAGTACCGTGAATCTGGGACTTTCTATTCTTCCATCCAACATTGCGGTTGTGGGATTATTTCTTATAGGGTGCTTTATATCTCTTTCTATGGGAACTTCTATGGGAACTATAGCGGCTCTTGCGCCCATAGCAGTTGGAATAAGCGAAAAGACAGGTTTTGGCATAGAACTTTGCATAGGCGCAGTGGTATGCGGGGCTATGTTTGGGGACAATCTGTCTATGATATCTGACACTACCATAGCTGCTGTAAGAACTCAGGGCTGCGCCATGAAGGATAAATTCAGACAGAATTTCTTTATAGTGCTTCCAGCTGCAATAATAACTGCTTTTATACTCTTTATGAGGACTTCTGGCGGGTCATTTGCTATTGAGCAAAATCTCGATTACAGCCTCCTTAGAATTTTTCCATATATAATAGTTCTTGCGGGCGCTATTTTTGGCATGAATGTATTTGCACTTCTGGTTATGGGAACGGTTATTTCTCTTGGTGTGGGAGTTTTTCAAGGCACCTTTGCCTTTAGCGAAATTTTTGGGATTGTTGGGGATGGGGTTTCAGGCATGTTTGAGATTACGGTACTCTCTATAATAATAGGTGGAACGGTAGAAATCGTAAAGGAAAACGGGGGAATAAACGCAATACTGAACATTATAAAATCCAAGGTCAACAGCACCAAGGGAGCTGAATTTGGAATAGCATTTCTGGCTTCTGCTGTTGATATTTGTACTGCCAACAACACAGTGGCAATCGTAATGGCTGGACCAATAGCTAAGGAAATAAGTGATGAGTTTGGGGTTGATCCTAAGAGAAGTGCGTCTATCTTAGACATCTTCACCTCAGTTTTTCAAGGCATCATACCCTATGGAGCTCAATTGCTGACAGCGGCTTCACTTACTGGTATTACTCCTTTTGATATTATGCCAAACCTCTATTATCCTATCCTTATGGGTGTAAGTGCTATCATCTTTATAGCTATGAGAAAAGAAGTTAAGGTTGAAAAATCCAAATCGGCTGCATAAAAATGCCAGTGAAATAATGATAATGGCCATGTAAAGAAGTGGATAAAATATATTTAAAACAATAAAGGAGTAAGATGTGCTTCTGTATTGGAGTATTATTAGCCTGAAAAGACTGAGAAGTGCTGCCGATACAGCAAATCTTGCTCCTTTTATATTATGTGAATTGTTTTTAAAAAAATATTTACCTGCTAGTACAAGTATTATTATTAAGAGAGCTGCCGATGCTTCCATGACCTGGGTCGGATAGACTCTTATTTCCGGGCTTCCAAAAATAGTTGATATAAGTGCGCTCGCATCCACATCAGACTGCTGCTTTAGAGGAAGGGGAACTGATAATACTGATTTTGTGATTTTACCGTAACAGCACCCATTAAGAAAGCATCCCATCTTCATCAAAGAAAAACTCAAGAGAAATGGCACTGTAAGATAGTCAAAAAGCTGAAGATAATCCAGCTTTATTTTTTTTGACACGAAAATCAAGGCTGCAAAGCTTGCACCTATTCCTCCATAAAGAGAGAAGTAACCGCTTTTCATAATGAAAAGCGGTATCCCTGATTCTGTATATTTTTTATAGTTTATTACATAATTTAAAACTCTTGCTCCAATAAGAAAGCTTATTGGGATAAGCAAACATATGAGGTAAACAGTCTTTATTCTTATATTCATATTTTTGAGCTGAATGCCTGCCATTACAAGGCCTGATACCATGCTTATGATAATGAAAAGATCATATGTGTGTATGTGTATCTGAGCGTTTCCTAAGCTCAGGCTTATCTGAGGCAGCATATTACTCCTTTCAAAAATATCTATGAGATTATCTATTTCTTTCCAGAAATTCTTATATCAATAGTTGCTGCATCCTTGCCTTCATCTTTGAAGGTTATTGTTCCACTGCCCTCAGATGTAATCTCTCCTTCAGGTGTTTTTTTCATGTTAAGGCTCATTGAAATATCACCGTCTTCTATGTTAATATCTGCTTTAAATATTCCGTCTTTGTATGTCGCAGGCCCACTTACTGGGTCTTGAGGTTCCATTTCAAGGCTTTCCCCAGTTTCCTTGTTTGTTCCACTGATAAAACCAAACACAAGAGTCGCATTTTGCTCATCTATTTTTCTAATATCAAAGCTGGATCTTAATTTGGCAACTCTTATCATCTCTGCAATCATTTCGTTCATGTCGCAATCGCCTTCTTCTGCTGCTGATTCTTCAATTACCGGTGGATTCGGGAAATCCAGGTATACCTCTGACCACGGCCCTGAGATTTCATCCATAGTCGGTTTTGACTCTTTTAGATTTATTCGAGTCTCGGGGAAAGAAATTTTAAACGGTATGCTTTTTATTGGCTCATCTGTGTCTGGGTCTGATGAAGGCTCAAATAAAAGCAGGGTATCTGGTGCTCCTGACTGTATATGCCCAAGAGGAGTCATTACAGTTTTTAGCGTTCCGTCTTCTTTTATTTTTCCAGTCCAGTTTGCCTTGTTGGCATTTTCTCCAAGCGGAGCAAATCTAACTGTATATCCCGCGTACTCAGCTTTCTCGTTTTCTTTTACATTTTCTGTAATAAGAATATCAATTCGCTTGTTCAGATAATTTTTCAGGCTGATAAGCTCTTTTCTGTAGTCTTCCATCATACCGGCTGTTACTTTTTGCTCAAGCTTGTAGAAGACGCTCTCCTGCATTGCAGCTACAAGTTCTGCCTTTGCTGCATCTGAAATTTCTTTTTTCAGCTTTTCGTTCAAGCCGCCGCCACCAGAAAAACCGGTCTTTTGAACTTCTGACTGCCAAAATGCCTGATCTTCTTCTGGAAGATTCCAAAATGCCTTTGTATATTCATCTATCGACGCATTTATCTTTGTCTTCACAATACCAGGGTCTTTACTTTCCTTATTGTCCTGCCATATCCAGTAGAATTTGCTGTACCATTCTTTATAGCTTCTTTTATTTTCTTTTTCATAGTAAAGTTTGTACGCCTCGTACCAGATATCCTTTCTTCCATCCCACGCCGTAGTTGCAAATTTGGTAAGTGAATAGTCAATTGCGTAAACTCCTACAAATCCGAGCTGAAGGGCATTAGTTCCCCATCTGCTTACGCTGAAATATGAAAGATTTTTTGTAAGATTGGTAAATAGCGCCGTATCATCACCCTTGCTAAAGTCATATGCTGCTTGTACAAATGCTCCTGCAAGGCCTACATTTGTGAATGCGTTTCCAAGTCCTTGTGCAAATTCAGAAGCATACATTGTCTGAGTTATGGTCGTAAGGGCAGAGCCGCTTATCCCCATCCAGTCTCCGCTTATTCCAAGTCCCAGCTCCATTGCTTTTTTCCCTGGAGTCATCTGGCCTTCCATTGCTTCTTCTATTACTTCTCCAAAAACGTCTGATGTTCCTGGAGGAAGCACAGGAAATGAATTTACGCTTATTATCTGCGCTGTCCTGCTGTTTTCATTTTTAATAGTATATGCAGAATAAATAGACAGATGGTTCGCCGTTATTACGACTTCTCCGCTCTCTTTATCTATTTTATAAGGCACCGGAGTCCATTCTCCAAGTTCCTCATCATAATACATTGCTCCCACATTTTTTTCTTCACTTCCCGCTTCAATAAAACTCTTGTCATATGGAATCCTTATTTCTATAAGGTCCGTAAAACCCTCGATTTCAGGCGCCTTGATATCATAAGCCGTCACCTGAACTTCTTCTGCCATAACTTCTTCATTGAAAAGATTAGGAGGTTCAATTTTTTGAACACTCACCTTTGTCTCGCTGTTAATATCGTATGGCGAAAATGCTATCTTTATTCCGTCCCCTTGGATCAAAGTCTCCTCTTCTGAAATCGTGTACTCTTTTGCCTTTCCACTTCCAGATCCGCCTCCCGGACTGCAGGCGTATGTAAGGTTTGTAATTAATATAATTATCATAAGCAATGATATTTTTTTTCTGTTTCGCATATAAAATCCTCCCATTGAATTTTGTAGTGTAAAGTTTTACGCCCCCTGTTTTAGTTTATAATTAGCATCTGTATAATAAGGATCCTTTCCTATTACGATTGATTATATTCTACCCCTGCAGAAGTGTTCTAAACATTCATAAACCATTCATCCCACAGCCTTCACTCTCGTTAAGATGAGCAAGGTAGTTTAGGGACGGGGAAATTCTCGATACATTTATTAAAGGTAAATCGAAAAAATTCCAAGCACTCTGAGAAAATTATTTATGCAAAAATAGCAAAGAGTTATTCTCATACTTGAGATCACACTCTTTGCTATAAATGATTGAAAGTCCTAAACTCTAATTTCCATTTTATTATATCTAATGTTTTTCAAACAAGGCCAACATTTCTTCTGTCAATTCACCGTATCTGGGATTGTTTCTCTGACGAATACGCGGCATATCAATTGAGAACTCTTCTTCAATTCTACTTGGCTTTGCACCCATAAAAATAACACGGTCTGACAAATAAATAGCCTCATCAACGCTATGAGTTACAAAAAGAATAGTTTTTTTATGTTTTTCCCATATACTCAATAATTCTTGTTGTAAAACAATACGGGTATAAGCATCCAAGGCTCCAAATGGTTCATCCATTAAAAGAACATCAGGGTCATTAGCTAATGCACGGGCAATGGCAACACGTTGCTGCATACCTCCAGAAAGCTCATAAGGAAACGCCTTTGCAAATTCCTGCATATGAATCATTTCCATATAATATTCAGCTTGCTCCAGTCTTTCTTTTTTACCTGTCCCAGCAAAATTCAATCCCAGTGCAATGTTATCACGCACATTGAGCCACGGCATCAGAGAATAATTTTGAAATACCATTCCGATTTCCTTGTGTGCACCTGTAATTGGTTTTCCACGATAGATAACTTCGCCCTCTGTTGCACTTTCTAAACCTGCAATGATACGGAGTAGAGTGGATTTACCGCAGCCGGATGGCCCCAGAATGCACACAAATTCAGATTCAGGTACACAAAGATTCACACTCCCCAGTGCTTTAACTGTATCTCCTTTCCCAGTAATAAAATTCTTCTTTACATTTTTTAATGTAATACAGTCCATAAGTCTTCCATCTTTCTTTCTAAATTATTTAACTTTACTCTCCCATGAAAAGTATTTTCTAGAAATAATTTTGAAAATACCATCCAGAAGTGCCCCTACAACACCTATACAGATCATTCCTGTAATAACAAGATCAATCCGTGCCAATTCATAAGCATGAGTGATAAGATAACCTACCCCACTTACAGAACCTGGTAGCATCTCAGCACCAACCAGGCATCCCCATGCGGTGGCAAGACCGAGCCTCATACCGTTTAGAATTGTAGGTGCAGCACCTGGCAGCAAGATTTTAAAGAATATATCTTTCTTGCCTGCCCCCAATACCATTGCAGATTCAATCAGGGTGGAGCGAACATTGTTTACTCCAAAAATAACATTATTGACTATAGGAAAAAAGCTTCCAAGCGCAATCAGAAATATCATAGACATTTTAAAATTATCCCAAAAAACATAAGATTCACCATAGCCTAATTGAGCTACAGTAGCAAGGCTTGTAACTCCAAACCAGCCTAAAACCAAAGGTTGCCATGCCAACGGTGGAACCGGCTTAAACAAATTGATGAAGTTTTCAAATAGCTTGTTTATTACTTTAAAGTATCCCATGAACAATCCTAAAGGAACTGCCACCAGCAATCCAAGTCCGTATCCAAGAATAACTCGAAACAGGCTGTGCAAGATATTTTTTGGCAGAGATCCCAAACCAATAAAGTTATCCATGGAATGTAAGAAGTTGTTAATTACCTTGTAAGGAGACGGCAGGATTGATTTATTGTCGATTATTTTAGACAATAGAGTCCATACTATAATCAGCAGTACCGGAAGTATAAACGGCATCATCCATTCCAATTTTTCTATTGAACTTTTGCTCTCTCTTAAACTTGTTTTTACTTCACTTAAATTGAATTTCATTACTATACACCCTACCTATTGCCATACTTTAAAAGATGAGATTAGTATTTTCTATGCTTATTTACACTACTGCTTATTTACTTTTTCCATAATATCGAAGTTGAAAAAAGTTTCCTTTGCAGTTTCAAAGTCATTTTCTATTAATTTACCACTGAATTTACCCATTTCCTTCATTGCATCATAGTATATGTTAATACCGTTTATAAAGGTTTCATTTGGGTCAGTGCCATAAACTATCATAGATTTTGGTAATATGTCTTTTTCCACACCAACTATCTCGGCCAGCATCTCTCCGGTTGCTTCCTGATTATTATTTGCATAATCAGCTGTATAAGTAATAACTTGACCAAGAGCTTCGATTACTTCTGGATGTTCTTCTATGATTATATTTCTTGCTGCATAACAACAGCATGGGAAATCTGCCCACTTTCCTTCTGGCAATTCGTTAAGAGTGGATATGATTTTTCCAACACCGTTTTCTTCTGCATTTTGCGGATGAGGAGCCGGTCCAGCCCACATCTCCACCTGGCCGCTGGACAGTGAAGGAACTAGATTCTGTACCCCTTTTAAGTCAACCATAAGTACATCAGCCTTAAAGTCAGACGGATCTTCTGTTACATTAAGACCTGCATCTTTCATAGCCGATTCAAGAACAACACGAGGGCTGCTGATTGCAGAATGGTATCCAGCTTTTACAGGCTGCTCTGCGTTTTTAGCATATTCAACAAATTCAAGGAAAGTGTTGTAAGGAGCATCTACCTTTGCCGTAATGGCAACCCCGTCACATTGAATCGGAGATAATATACTCACGCCAGCATCAACATCATATGCGGTCATCATTGCAGTAGAAGATGTAAGTGCAATATCCAGACTTTCCTGACCCATCATTGTTGCACATTCGCTTCCGCCTTTTGTAACGATACGTTTAATATTTGCAATTGTTTGTCCATCTACCTGCAATTCCCCCATATCCTCAGACAATGGATTAATACGAACAGATTCATTTTCAAATAGTTCTGGGGCTATAAAAGGAAGGTACATTATACCTGTGTGCATTTCATTCCCCCATGATAAGTTAATAGTTGGAACCTCTTTAGCTAACTGTTCTCCTTCAGTATTTCCAGATTCACTGGCACCGCAAGCAGCTGTGGAAAAGACCATTACAGCTGCCAAAATAATAGACAATGTTTTTTTCATTACTTCCTCCCAAAATTTTCGAATTATTTACTATAATACTATTTGCCGTAGCCATTGTACCTTCTTTATTGCTGAAATTGCAATATGATTCATTAAATAGCTTATTGATTTTTATTATATATTAGCAAAATTTTATGCATAACATTATATTTAATCAAAAAATAGCTTTCATAATTCATAGCAACAATACAAATAAAAGCCGCTGAATTTCCAATGACTGAAAATCCAACGGCTTGCTTTTATTCCTGCAAATTTTGTTAGTTCTTAAATAATTTCCTTGCAAACTTGTTTCCTATTATACCGCCAATAACCATTACCGCCAGGAATATCCATCCTGATAAAGAAAAGTTTGCTATCGGCGTATATAAAGCACCTACGTTGCATCCGTTTGAAAGTCTTGTTCCAAATCCCATGCTTAGGCCACCAAGAGCGTAAAGCATAAGTTCTCTTAGGGATATGTTCATTTCTTCGAAGAATGTCTTCTTGAAAATACCCGCAGTCAGCAAGTAGATGCTTGTTCCAACAAGTATTCCAAAGTTTTGTACTGAAACTGCATTTTCGAAAAACGGCATAATAAATCCATCTGGTTTCATTTTAGCAAATGCTGCCAAAGAATCAGGAGAAACGCCAAACATCATCAATGCTTTTCCAAACCATATACCGTATGGAGTCGATGCTCCCCAGCCTGCTTTTGTAACTCCCATCAATATGGCAAATAAAATTGTTATTACAACAACCCCTTGCTTCATTGACCATGGTTTTACAAACATTGTGTCGTATGACTGGTCGCTTGACACAGCATAATCGTTTGTGGTCACATCCAGTTGTTCCTGTATCTTTTCCATAGGAGTTCCTATGAATGTTTTGTCTTTTTTACGCATGTTTTCATAAGCATATGAAATTCCAACAACAATTCCACAAAGTACTATTGTAAGGATTAAAGCTCCTAAATAACCTTCCAGACCATCCCATTTAAAGAGGTCTGGCAAGAATACCCCGCCTGACATCTGCTCTCCCACAGGAGAAGTGAACCATGATTTTTTAACCCAGTCTGCAGAATTTTGAACAGGGAATCCTAAAAATACTCCCATACCGAAAAATACCAATGTAGTTAATGCTCTGGGTAATCCTGTTATCAAATCTGTAAGGACCCCCGATGCGCAACATGATGAAAATGCCATACCAAATCCAAACAGTATCCCACCTGCTATCAAGCCAAGGTTTATAGGGTTTATCCAAAGATTGTAAACACTTACATCCTGCTTAAAGAAGAATGCCACCGATACCAGGCATGATATAAAGAACATGAACATAAGTGTTCTCATCAGTTTGGTTGAACCTGTCCTGTAAGCCCTGTTTACACTGCCTGCAAATCCCATGTAAGATCTTGTCAGTGTGTAGCCAAATCCACATCCTATTAATAATCTGAAAAATAACATATCACTTTTTAATAAATTCTTACCTAATATTAAGGCTGCCAAAATTAAGGCAAAGCCTATAAATCTTTCAATCTTTTTCAATTTCGTATCCTCCAAGTTATGCATAAACTACCATTAATTAAAGTTATATTCTGTAACTATTTTATTTCTTCCTGTAATTTGATCGTTAAAGTATTCGTAATTGCTGATTCCCAGATAAGAACCTGAAATGTTTTTAACATTGTCATATCCTGAATTTATAAGTGCCATAAGCGCATTGTAACTCCTCTGGCTTGAACGGCAATGCAGGTATACAGGCGTATCTTTTGGAATTTCTGACATTCTTTGTCTCAATTCACTGAGTGGAATATTTACAGAGTTTACCAGGTGTCCTTCTTCATATTCGTCTTTTTCTCTCACGTCAACTATAAATGCATTAGCCTCTACTAATTCTCTTACCGCTGTCACAGGAACTTGTTTAAATACACCATTTAAAATATTTATACCTACCAGAGCCGCAAAGTTAACTACGTCTTTTGCAGTACCAAATATAGGAGAATAGCATAATTCTAATTCTTTCAAATCTTCCAATGTAGCTCCCATAGTAATCATAGCTGCAATAACATCTATTCTTTTGTCAACGTTTCCTTTTCCTATAGCCTGAGCCCCTAATATTGATCCTGTAGGAACTTCAAATATTAATTTAAAATGCATTGGATTGCTGTTTGGCATCAAACCTACTTTGTCCCCAGGAATTATATAAACAAAATCATAGTTGATTCCTGCTGCTTTTGCTGATTTTTCATTTAAACCGGTTGAAGCTGCATTCATATCAAAAACCTGAACACATGATGAACCTATTACTCCTGTATTTCTGCTGCCTCTTCCAAATACATGGTCTGCTGCTGCTCTGGCCTGTCTTTGGGCCGGTCCTGCAAGTGCAAGTCTTGATTGTTTACGGGTTAATTTGTTGTAAACCTCGATAGCATCTCCAACTGCATATATATTTTTGTCGCTTGTTCTATAATTGTGATCAACTTTGATTGCGCCTGTTTCTCCAATTTCAAGACCTGATTCTTTTGCTAATGTTATTTCAGGTCTTACACCTATTGCCATAACCACAACTTCAGCATCTAATTTTTTTCCTGAAGCTAATTCAATAGAACTTTCCTCAATTTTTTGTATTCCGTCTCCAAGCACGAGATTGATTCCCTTATCCATCATTTCTTTGTGAAGGATTTGTGCCATGTCATAGTCAAAAGGTGCCATAACCTGGTCTAAGGCCTCTACTAAAGTTACTTTATATCCGCCAAGTTCTAAATTTTCTGCTACTTCCATTCCAATGAAACCGCCACCTATTACAGCAATTTTATTAGACTTGTTTTCTTTAATATAGGTATTTAGTTTTTTTATATCAACTACGTTTCTTACCGTGAACACATTTTCATTGTCAATTCCTTCGATTCTTGGAAGGATTGGGTTGGCTCCTGGAGAAAGGAAGAGTTTGTCATATGACTCTTTATATTCTTTGCCTGTAAGCAGGTCCTTTACTGTAACTGTTTTTTCCTGGCGATTTATTGCAGTAACTTCGCTGCTTGTTCTTGCAATTATGTTGTACTGGTTTTTAAATACAAGAGGATCCATAAGAACCAGGCTCTCGCTGTCTTCAACTATACCACTTAAATGAAATGGCAATGAACAGTTAGAAAAAGATACGTTTGGCCCTTTTTCAAACATTATTATTTCTGCTGATTCATCAAGTCTTCTTACTCTTGCAGCTACAGAAGCACCACCAGCAACTCCACCAATAATTAAAATTCTTTTATTCATTTTTATTTCCTCCACTTTATATTATTATTATTTCTTTACCCTTTATATTTATTATTGTATAATCAAATTAGAGGTTTGTATAATAAATAACTTTTATATACCATAAGGCATTGTTATGGCATTAACTTAACAAAGATTGGAGAAAAATTGAATTTAGACTACCTAAAATCATTTTATTATATTGCCCAGTGCAATAGCATATCTAAAGCAAGTGAAATACTTCATGTTACTCAACCAGGACTCAGCATGCAGCTAAAAAACCTGGAATCAGAATTGGGGTTTTCTTTGTTGAGCCGTTCAAACAAGGGTGTATTGCTTACATCAGAAGGTGAAATAGTTTTCGATTA
Source organism: Proteocatella sphenisci DSM 23131 (assembly GCF_000423525.1). Classification (GTDB taxonomy): domain Bacteria; phylum Bacillota; class Clostridia; order Peptostreptococcales; family Filifactoraceae; genus Proteocatella; species Proteocatella sphenisci. Next base: position 147,269 of record NZ_AUID01000003.1, read on the forward strand.
TGCCAAGTCCATATTTACACTGGAAGAAAACATGTATAACAGCATTAATTCATTAGAACAAAAGAAAAACACCTTGTTTATTGCATCATGCAAAACATACGGGTCCTACCAGCTGGCTTTTAATATATGCGACTTTAAAGATATTCATTCAGGTCTTGATATCTGCATGGATACTTACAACACATCTGAGGTCATCGACAAGATTCTTAATCACGATTACAACATAGGCATAATTAAGGGGCATTGCAGTCCTGAAGTAATGAATATGATTGAAGAAATCCCATTTTATGATGATGAAATTGTATTATGCATAAACCCTTCATATTCTAAAAATGAAATTAAAATTAAAGAAGTAAAAAGAATCCCTCTTATTATGAGAGATTCTGATTCTATAACATATAAGATGGTAAAAAAGTTTTTAAACAGAAGTGGGATTGATATGGGCGACCTGGATGTATTGATACGCAGCAACTGTACAGAAATCATCAAATCTTCAATACTCAAAAGCTGCTGTGCAAGCTTCGTTTCCAAGAGCTGCATTCAAAATGAATTAAAGAATGGCACGATGAAAATAATAAAAATTTCCGATTTGGACAATTTTGACGATCTTCGTTTCTCCTACCACCTTATCAAAAGGAAACAGTATAAATTAAACACTTATGAACAGAGCTTTTGTGATTTCCTTTTAAAAAACAACACAGCTGAATATTAACTTATTCGTTCCACAAAAAACTTCTTTTTAAAAAACGATGCTTTATAATCTATTTTTAAGCTATTGGCTAAAATTGTCACATCGTGTTTATAGTATACTTTTATATGGTCTATTTCAACAACTATATCTTCGTCCTCAAGTTCATCCAGAACCAGCCTTATCCTTGGACCTACTCAGCTTTTATCTGCAAGATACAACCTGAATCCAGTTTCAGAGCTGGCACTGTATTGTGATTTAAATGCCTCGACAGCAGCAGAAGTTATCTTTATATCCATTTTCAGGCGTCCTTTCTCAATTGAAAAAATTGTTTTGACTGTTAATGATTTTTAGAATTTCTTCTCTTGTATTCCTGTATTCCTCAGAGTATCTAATATTTTCATTCTTATTTTTTATTATATCATAAGTGTAAGAGGTATTGAATTCTTTCACTATAGTCCCAGGCCGGTCAGACAAAACAATTATCCTTGTAGCAAGCTCTAAGGCCTCATCTACATCATGGGTTATAAGCAAAACAGTATTTTTTGTTTTGCTCCATATATGTCTTATCAATTTTTGCATATTGGTCCTAGTCAGGGCATCTAATGCCCCAAAAGGTTCATCCATGAGTATCAATCTTGGTTTATTGACCAGGGTCTTAGCAAGAGATACTCTCTGCTTCATCCCTCCAGAAAGCTCATAGGGCTTATATTTATCAAATCCACTCAAACCTACAAGTTCCAAATGCTTTTTTGTCAATTCTTCTATTTGATTCTTAGGAAATTTTCTCATTTTTAAGCCAAATGCAATATTATCTTCTACATTTAGCCATGGATATAATACTGGATTTTGAAACACAACTCCTTTGTGATAGTCAGGTCCCTCTATAGTTTCATCATCCATTAAAGCTTGTCCTGAACAGGGTTTAATAAAGCCTGCCAGCATTTTAAGCAATGTGCTTTTACCGCACCCTGACGGTCCAAGAACACATATAAATTCACCTTCTTCTATGTCTAAATTTACATTTTCAAGGACATCCACATTGCCTTTTTCACTGTCATAGTTAAAATATATATTTTTTAAAGATACAACCATAAGACACTCCATTTCCAATCCCTTTATCTATTAATTAAATCTGATTATTTAACTGCATTTTCTATATAGAGGGGATTTACCGCATTTACAAAGGTTTCTGACTCTGGCTTAGACATAAGGCTCTTTTGCTGGTATAAAAAATCAGCTGTATCTTTCAAATTGTCTGTCAATTTGCCTTTTTCTGCAGATGTCCCAAAATAATCGGGGCTAAGCTGGTCCTGAGCTGTAAGCCAAAGTGAACCCTTAGTCTGCTTTAAAGCGTCTTCATATGTTATATTCATTGATTGCGCGATTGTATTTACTGCATCATTTATATCTTCATTATAGAGTTTTACAGATCGGTCTAGTGCTCTTATATATTTTGTAACCATATCAGGATATTTTTGTGCAAAATCTCTGCTCACAATTTCTACATTGGATGTTATTATCCCATCTAAAGCCAAGTCTTTGCTGGTAATTATTGTTTTTCCATCTTTTAAAAGATCAGAAAGTATCGGCTCCCACCCATAGGCTGCATCTATATCTCCTCTTTGCCAGGCTGCATATATGTCTGGCATTTGCATGTCCAAAAGAGTCAATTCTCTTTCAGAAATACCGTTTAGCTCCAAGGCTTTGAGCAGACTGTAATGCGCTGTCGTTGCAAAAGGAGTTGCAATCTTCTTTCCTTTTAAATCCTGGATAGCTTCAATACCTGATCCATTTTTGGCAACCAGTCTTTCTGCATCTCCTAAAACTTCATGTATCCAAATCACTTCTGCGTCCATACCATTAGCAATCCCCAGCGTTGCTGAGGTAGAACCTAACATGGCAAAATCTATAGCTCCTGAAATGAGAGCATTTCTTATGTCTCCTGCCTGAAATTCAACTACATTTACTTTTACGCCCATCTCTTCTTCAAAATATTTTTTTGCTATGGCTATTTTTTCACCATTAGGTATTTGTTGTGTACCTATGTTAACTACCTGCAATATATCTGCTTCACTTTCACCAGCCTGGTCTGCTGCTTTACATGCTGTCATTAGTGACACCATAAGAATCACTACAAGTGCTGCTGTAAATATTTTTTTTATACTCATAAAATATCTCCTTTTTAATTTATAATTATTTTTTCCTTATTCTTTACCTTTCCAAGGAACAATTTTGTGTTCTGCAAGCTGTATAGCCTTGTCCAGAAAAAAGCCCGTTATTCCCATTATGATAATGCCTAAAAATATAATATCGCTCCTCAAATATCTGCTTGCATCAAGTACCATCCATCCTATGCCTGAATTTGCTGCAACCATTTCAGCTGATACCAGGGTTGTATAGGCAACGCCAAGCGACGTCCTGAGCCCAGTAAAAATATCTGGCAAACAAGCAGGAAATATTACATGGGTGATTATCTGGGTTTTAGAGGCCCCCACCGTGAGTGCACTGTTTATATAGTCCTCTTTTATTTTTACAACTGCTGATAGGCAGGAAATATATGCGGGTGCAAAACATGCCAGATATAAAAGTGAAATTTTGGAATCATTCTCAATCCCCATCCACAAAACCAGCAGGGTGTAATAGGCAAGTGGAGGAAGGGGTCTGTAGAATTCTATCACCGGTTCAAAAACCGCTCTTATTTTGGAATTATATCCGCTTGCAATCCCTAAAGGTACTGCAGTTACACAAGAAAGAAAAAAGGCAATAACGAGTCTTTTCATACTCTCGCCCAAATGCTCCACCAAAGTGAAGTTTTTGTAACCATTTTCCATAATTTCAACAAAAGCTGCAAATACTGCTCGCGGAGTCGGAACTAAGTTTTGATCAATTAATCCCAATTCAGAAACAATAAACCATAAAAACAAAATGGAAGCTACTGTTCCAAATGACAATATTTTTTCAGTTGCAGTTTTTTTGTACATTTAAAATTCCCTTCTTCATATAATCTTATATTTATCTATTGTTAATTTTATCTCAATTTAATATACCATATTCTTATTTAGTTTCATAATAAGTAACTTTTATGAAGCATAAGCAATCCTTATGAAGAGCAAAATCTTGAATTTAACCTTATTGATATAGTAGCTCGTTATTGATATAATATTAATATAGTAAAATAATTTTAAAATGGAGGTTGCTATGGTTGAAGTAGTAATATGTGTTGGAAGTTCCTGCCATATGAAGGGATCCTACAGGGTTGTCCAGACTTTTAAGGAGATGGCCCAGGAGCATGGTATTTCAGATAAGATAAATATCAAAGCTTCATTTTGCATGAAGAACTGTGTCAATGGTATTTCCACAAGTGTAGACGGACACCTTATTTCGGGCGTCAACATATCAAATGCTCCAGATAGATTTTTAGAATACATACTTCCAAAAGCTGTCTCTGATAATGCCTGAAAGGAGATTCAATGTCCTATATAAACCTTAATCCTGGCAGCTGCCAGGCCTGCTACAGATGTATAAGAGAATGCCCCGTTAAATCCATACAGTTTAAGGATGACAATGCTACGATAATAGAAAACGAATGTATACTCTGCGGTAAATGCATAGAGGTCTGCCCTCATCAGGCTAAATTTATACAAAGCGAACTCTATAATGTCCAGGCTCTGATAGCTTCTGGAAAAAAAGTCATAGCTTCGGTTGCTCCTTCTTACAAGGCTTGGTCAGAAACCAGCTTTGAACATCTCAGGGAACAGCTTTTGGATCTGGGTTTTGCCGATGCTCAAGAAACTGTAATAGGGGCAAGCATGGTAAATCACGATTATATACGCCTGATGAAAGAAGGCTCTATGCCTGTAATAATAACCAGCGCCTGTCCTTCTGTAGTCATGCTTATAGAGCGTCACTATCCTTCTTTAATAGGCCTTATTGCCCCTACACTCTCTCCTATGATGGCTCATGCAAAACTCATAAGAAGAACTCAAGAAGACCCACATGTGGTATTCATAGGCCCCTGCATAAGCAAAAAATATGAACCCTCTGACATACTGCTCAGCGGTTATATAGACAACGTACTTACCTTTGATGAAATAGACAGCTGGCTCGGTGCTGAAACTGCAAGCGAACCAGGAAAAATGAAGAGTCAATCAGATAATAAAGACTCTGGCTCTCCTCTTGTTAATGGGCTTATGGATACCTCAGTCCGGTTGTATCCGCGTTCTAGAGGAGTGATTGACTCTCTTGAAGCAATTGAACCTTTTGATGGCTATCTTAGCATTGCAATTGACGGCGCAAGGGACTGTATTGATATGTTCTCTTATCTTGACGAATGTATAAGAAGTGGTAATATGGCTGAGGACAAACTCTTTATAGAAGCTAATATCTGCAAGGGGGCCTGCATGAACGGACCCATATTTAAAATCGCTAAAAAGCGGACCGTATTTGCAAGCAGCAGGCTCTCTAAAAAAGCTGAACCTCATGACATGCTGGCTCGTGACATGCTGGCTCGTGATATTGATGATATATATGATATTTCCCTTGAAAGGCAATACCTCAACAGGAAACCTGCAGTTAAAGAACCTACTACAGATGAAATAACTGCCATACTTGCTCAGATGGGTAAACACAGGCCAGAAGACGAGCTCAACTGTGGAACGTGCGGCTACCTTACTTGCAAGAGCAAGGCTGAAGCCGTATTTTTGGGCAAGGCAGACATAAAGATGTGTCTTCCCTTCTTCAGAAAGAAAGCTGAGAATTTTTCAAATGTCATCATAGAACATTCTCCTAATGGAATCGTCGCACTTGATAGAGATCATTTTGTAGTTGATATAAATCCAATGGCTGCAAGTATTTATAAGGTCGACGAATCAGAAATAATAGGTGGGATAATCCCTGAGCTCTATGACGATGATTCTTTTGACTTGTCTCGCCAAACTGGAGCTCCTGTAATGCAAAATCTCAAACTTAATATCCTGGATATGGAAATCTACGTTGAAAAGACAATGGTATATATAAAAGAGCACGACACCTTTGTAGCCTTTATAAAGGATACCTCAGCAGAAGAACTTCACAAAGACCATATAATGAACATGAGAATACACACCGCTGATGTTACCCAAAATGTAATAGAAAAGCAGATGAGGGTAGTTCAGGAGATAGCCAGCCTGCTGGGTGAAACTGCAGCAGAGACCAAACTAGCCCTTAACAACCTTAAAGAAACCATAGTAAACGATTAGGAGGCCTTGTGGAGATTTACGTAGATGCTGCATATGAAAGCCTTAACCACCATGGAGAAGAACTCTGTGGAGACAAAGTGGAGTTTGTAAGACAGGATAATTCCTTTGTGGCCGTCCTTGCCGATGGCCTCGGAAGTGGGGTAAAAGCCAACATACTGTCCACCCTCACAAGCAAGATCATTGCTACTATGCTGCTTGGAGGCGCAAAACTAACCGATGCCATAGAGACTATAGCAAATACTCTTCCTGTCTGCAGAGAAAGAGATATAGCCTACTCTACCTTTACCATAATAAGGGTTATGCCCGATGGTATGTGCACACTTGCAGAATTTGACAACCCTTTAGTTACCTTATTTCGTGATAACAAAATGATTCATCTTGAAAGAGTTCCCATGTCTGTAGATGAAAAAACTGTATACCATTCCTCCTTTAAGGCAGAAAACGGAGACATGCTGGTAGCTTTCAGTGATGGAGTAGTGCATGCAGGCGTGGGCAAACTCCTGGATCTGGGATGGCAATATGAAAATATAGTTAAATTTATAAGTGAGCATATAAGCCCGGAAATATGCCCCCTGGAGATGTGCGCCAAGATACTAAATGCAGTAGATGCCCTATATATGGGTGAAATTGGAGATGATTCTACAGTATGTGCCATACGCTTTAAAAAAAGCAATCCTGTTCACATAATGATAGGACCGCCCATAAATTACGAACTTGACTCTATAGTCGTTGAGAAACTTATGCAAAGTAAGGGTATAAAAGTAGTATGTGGTGGAACTACTTCTCAGATAGTAAGCACCCATACAGGGCAAGACCTTGAGGTCAACCTCAACTATGAGAGCCACGGCATACCACCTGTAGCTCATATAAAAGGAATCGACCTTGTTACAGAAGGGGTACTGACAATAGGCAAAACTCTTGATATAATAAAAAAGCTTCCGTCTATGGACCGGTCTGAAAAGGTCATTGCCCTTTATAAAAAAGATGGAGCTTCACGCCTTGTAAAAATCCTCACGGAAGAATCCACCGAGGTTAATTTTCTAGTTGGCAGGGCTATAAATCCTGCCCACCAGAATCCCGAGATGCCCATATCTCTCGGACTCAAACTGAACCTCATAAAAGAAATGAAGTCAGAGCTCGAAAAAATTGGAAAGATAGTTAATATTGAATATTTTTAACATTGAGGAGGATATCTTGTATACTGCAAAAAATTATATACGCGTCGACAGCCTCGAGCAGGCCTATGAACTCAACAAGACCCGTACCAACGTTGTCATGGGGGGTCTGATGTGGCTTAAGCAGAGCAAAAAAAATATTAATACCCTCATAGATCTGTCAGGTCTTGAGCTGAATAATATAACAGACTTGGAATCTCATATAGAGATAGGCGCCATGGTAACGCTAAGACAGATGGAAAAAAGCCCAGTCCTTCAAAAATATTTTGGAGACTACTTTGAGAAAGCTTTTAAATCTATAGTGGGAGTCCAATTTCGAAATGGGGCTACAGTGGGAGGCAGCGTTTTTGGACGCTACGGATTTTCTGATGTCATCACAGCGCTTATGCCTTTGGAAACCAGCATAGAAGTTTTTAATGGATCAATAGAAAATATTCCAATTGAGAAGTTTGTTTCACTTAAAAGAGATCAGTCCATATTGTCTAAAATCATCATCAAAAAAACTGAATCAATCTCTTCATACGAGTCTTTACGCATAATATCTACGGATTTTCCACAGCTCTCAGTATCAGCATCACTCGAAAAACCAAAGCCTGATACAAATCTGTCTAAGCTCAGTATTGCAGTGGGTGCAAGACCTGGCATTGCAAGATTAATAGTGTCTGACAATTTCGATATTTCAGAATTATTCACATCTTATGCACAGGATGTGAATAACAATTCATGTGCATCAATAAATGAGCTGATTGAAAAGTATCTTCTAGATGATTTGAACAATTTAAACTATGGAAGCAATCTCAAAGCCAGCGCCCAGTACAGGCAAATACTTTCCAAAGCTCTGTCTGCAAAGGTGCTTAGAGATCTTGCCGCGAAAGGAGCTTCTTCATGGAAATAAGAGTAAAAGTAAACAAAAAAATGATCATAAGGGAAATCTCACCCGATATGATGCTGATAGATTTTCTCAGAGAAAATGGATATACAAGTGTAAAAAGAGGCTGCGAGACATCCAACTGCGGCCTGTGCACAGTCCATCTAAATGGAAAACCTGTCCTATCATGCTCTACCCCTGCTCTAAGAGCTGACGGCCAGCAGGTGACAACACTTGAGGGAATGCAAAAAGATGCGACGCAAATCGGCGCCTACATTGCTGATGAAGGAGCGGAGCAATGCGGTTACTGCAGCCCCGGCTTTATAATGAATATAATTGCCATGAAAAACGAATGGATAGCTGAGGAAAAAACTGTGGCCAGCGAAGATGATATACTGACCTATCTTGCTGGAAACCTATGCAGATGTACAGGTTACATGGGACACATAAGAGCGCTGCGAAAATACTTTGCCGCTAATAATATAGAAATAACGGGAGGGAAATAGATGGCTAAATATATAAAAGAACCTGCAGTAGATATAAGTAAATTCAAATCTGTAAATAGCAGCTTCAGAAAAAAAGATGCCATGGCTCTGGTTACTGGAAAGCCTGTATACACTGATGATCTGGCTCCACAAGATGCTCTTGTAATAAAGATACTGCGAAGTCCTCATGCCCACGCTCTTATAGAAGAAATCGATGTGAGCCGTGCCCTTTTAGTTGATGGAATTGAGTGCGTCCTCACCTACAAAGATGTACCGGGAAGCAGATTTACAATTGCCTGTCAGGCTTATCCTGAACCAAGCAACTACGACAGGCTTATACTCGAAAAACGCCTGCGATTCGTCGGTGATGCCGTAGCAATAGTGGCGGGTGAAGATGAAAAAGCTGTAAACAAGGCGCTAAAGCTTATAAAGGTCAAATATGGAGTACTTGAACCTGTTCTGGATTTTAAAAAAGCAAAAGACCACAAGGTCCTTGTACATCCAGAAGATGACATAAAGACCAACCCATTTTTTCCTGAGCAGATAAAAAGAAATATTGTTTATTATGGAGAAACCCAATACGGAAACGTAAATGAAGAATTTGAAAAATGCGACGTAGTGATTGAAAAAACCTACCATACGCTTCAAAATAACCAGACTCCAATGGAGCCCTTTACTACTTTTGCAAATTTGGATCCTTATGGCAGAATTACTATAGTAAGCTCCACCCAGACTCCCTTCCATGTAAGAAGGATTGTTGCAAATGCACTCGATGTTCCAAAGTCAAAGATAAGAGTTATAAAACCAAGGATAGGCGGAGGATTTGGGTCCAAGCAGAGCTCTGTAAGTGAAATGTATCCTGCCATAGTAACGCTTAAGACTGGAAGACCTTCTAAGATAGTCTATACCAGAGCTGAATGTTTTATAGCCGGAAGTCCAAGGCATGAGATGGAGATGACCGTAAAAATTGGAGCTACAAAAGACGGAAAAATAAGAGCCATGGATCTTTATACGCTTTCAAATTCGGGTGCCTATAATGAGCACAGCTCCACAACAGTTGGCCTGTCTGCTACAAAATCACTTTCTCTTTATGGAAGAATACCCGCTCAAAGATTCTCCTATGATGTTGTTTATACTAACAAGGTACCAAGCGGTGCCTACAGGGGCTTTGGAGCTACTCAGGGTGTATTTGCCATAGAGTCTGCCATAGATGAGCTTGCACATGCTATGGCATTTGATCCTATAAAACTAAGAGAGTTAAATCTAGTAACTCCTGGTGAAGCTGTATTTATGTATGAAAACAAGCCTGTCAACACATGTAACCTCGACAGGTGCATTGCAAAAGCCAAAGACCTTATAGATTGGGATAATAAATATCCAAGAAGAGAAATGGGTAATGGAAAAGTGCGCGGTGTGGGACTTGCAATTGCTATGCAGGGCTCTGGAATAGCTGGTATAGATATAGCCGGCGTAGAAATAAGGCTGAGCGATCATGGTTTTTATCATATGAATGTAGGTGCTGCTGATATAGGTACCGGAAGCGACACTGTCCTTTCTCAGATAGCATGTGAAGCCCTTGGCTGCACCATGGACGATATAATCGTAAGCGGGGTAGACACAGACGTTTCTCCTTATGACGCTGGAGCCTATGCTTCGAGCACGACATATATAACTGGTATGGCCGTTGTAAAGACCTGCGAAAAAATAATAGAACAGATTCTTGAACAGGCTTCAAAAATGATGGGTGTTGCCAAAGACATACTGGAGTTTGACGGTAAAAAGATATTTACCATAGATGGTCCTGAAGTAGCTTATAAGGAACTTTCACTCTTTGATCTGGCTGCTCAGACAGGTGGCGGATCTGTGGATATGATATCTGCAAGTGAATCCCATTTTTCTCAGTACTCTCCACCACCTTTTATGGCAGGAGCCGTTGAGATTGAAGTGGATAAATATACAGGCAAGATAGAAATCATTGACTATGTAGGCGTACTTGACTGCGGAACTCCTATAAACCCTAATCTTGTAAGGATACAGGCTGAAGGCGGAATTGCACAAGGCATTGGAATGGCGCTTTGGGAAGATGTCCGTTTTGACGATAATGGAAAACTTCTCAATGACAATTTCATGACCTACAAAATCCCAGGAAGACTGGATATAAAGAATGTGAGGGTTCATATTGAGCCTACCTATGAACCTACAGGTCCATTTGGGGCAAAATCAGTTGGCGAGCTCGTTATAAATACCCCTTCTCCAGCTCTTGCTAATGCAATAGAAAATACAACAGGTGTAAGGCTTAGAGAACTCCCTATGACAGCTGAAAAACTTATGATGGCAATGTCATGCATGCAGTAATACTTGCATCTGGGACCAGCAGAAGGTTTGGAGCCAACAAGCTCCTTACCTTCCTTGACGGCCGGCCACTTTTTTCATATGCCCTCGAAAATGCTCTTTCATGCCCTGAAATAAAGGATATCACAGTAGTCACAAGATATGCTGAGATTGAAGAATATGTAGAGAAAACTGTGGATATCTTAATGCATGACAAGCGTAAAAAGGTCAGACTTATCCACAATTCATCTGCAGATGAGGGTATATCTTCATCTATAAGACTCGGCAGTGAGGCTGTGATTAAGGCCGAGGATGAGAATACAGATTCTGGTAATATTTGCAAAATATTTTCGGTGATTTACATGGTGGCCGACCAGCCCTTCCTTAAAAAGGAGACCCTGCAAAAACTAACCATTTCACACAATATGGCCGTGAATAAAGAAAATCTTCCTGTCATCTCTGTGCTTTGCTTTGGACAAACTCAAGCTAATCCTGTGATTTTTACCAGTCACTTCATGGGCCAGCTCCTTGAGCTTAAGGGTGACACCGGTGGAAAGGCAGTCCTTAAAAAGGCAGTTTCGTCTGGCATGAAATTTATTTTAAATAAAGTTGAAGCAAGTGAAAGTCAAGAACTTTTTGATATAGACAAAAAAGAAGACATGAATTAAGAGCAGCGCTTTGTGCTCTTTTTTCATATCTTCTTTTTTTGCTTCCTATATATAGTATAAGTTATCTGAAGGGAAATATGGATCCGCAGTTACATCTATTCCTAATTTTCCGTAAGTCTGGTCATCATTTTTGCTCAGTATTGTAGTTGAGTGAGCCTGAGTTCCATTTAGTTCTCCCAGCATTGAAAGTGCTGCCTTTGCTACAGGGTTTGTTGTAGCACTTATAGTAAGGGCTATGAGCACTTCTTCGCATGAAAGCAGCGGAGTCTTGTTTGAAAGTATATTGCTCTTAAGGTTCATTATAGGTTCTAAAATCTCAGGAGCTATAAGATGTATGGAGTCATCCAGATGGGCAAAGTGCTTTACTGCATTTATCATAACTGCTGCAGCTGCGTCCATTACGTTTGTCTTTCTTCCTGTTACTATAGTCCCGTCTTTAAGCTCAAGTGCTACTGCCGGATACACGTTCACGTCTTGACGCTTGTATTTTTGTGACTTGGCTCTTGCTGGCTCTACACATTTTCTGTCTGATTCTTTAAGACTTAGTTCTTCCATTATAAGCTTGGCTCTGTCAGCCGTTTCTTTATCTACGTAGCCTTTTTTATATTCACAGGCCATCTTGAAATATCTTCTTATAATTTCCTGACATGAAGCTTGCTGAATTACCTGGTCGTCTATTATTCCACATGATATACGGTTTACACCCATATCTGTAGGCGACTTGTACACAGATTCTTCACCTGTTATCTTTTCTATTATTCTCTTTAGAACTGGAAAAGCCTCTATATCTCTATTGTAGTTTACCGAGGTCTCTCCATATGCATCAAGATGGAAGGAATCTATCATATTTACATCTCTAAGATCTACCGTCGCTGATTCGTAGGCTATATTTAGGGGATGTTTGAGAGGTACATTCCATACTGGAAAAGTTTCAAATTTGGAATATCCGGCATCTCTTCCTCTCTTGTTTTCATGGTAAAGCTGACTCAGGCACGTCGCAAGTTTTCCACTTCCTGGACCTGGACCAGTAACTACTACTATAGGTTTTGTAGTTTCTATGAATGGATTTTGTCCATAACCTTCATCGCTTACTATAGTATCTACATCTGTAGGATATCCTTTTGTAGCTCTGTGTTTATAAACTTTAATTCCTCTTCTTTTAAGCTTGTTCATGAAAACTGTCACTGAGGGCTGATCATTGTATCTTGTTATTACTACGCTGTTTACTTCGAGTTCATGGCCTCTAAGATCGTCTATAAGTCTGAACACATCCATGTCATATGTGATTCCAAAATCTCCTCTTACCTTGTTTCTCTCTATATCTCCTGCATATACACATATAACCACTTCCACTTTTTCTTTAAGTTTGTTGAGAAGTTTTATCTTTGCATTTTCATCAAATCCTGGGAGTACTCTTTTTGCATGCATGTCAAACATGAGTTTGCCCCCGAATTCAAGATACAGCTTGTCATAGTTATTGACTCTTTGGAGAATATATTTGGACTGCTCCTCCAGATACCTCACATGATCAAATCCGATTTTCATAATTCCTCCTGTGTAAATTTAGACAGTTCAGGCAAAATTAATCCGCCTGAACTGGTATATAATAACATTATTGTGTCTTATAATTAATGTTTCTATGATAACACAAAATAAAGCTCAAATCAATATTGTGTCATCATTGTAATTCGATTTTTTTTGGAAAACGATTCCTGCATAATTTGTGTTAAAAAACAAACAATTCAAAAACTTTTGGTCTTTTATCAAATTTTGTCTTCCGTTATAAAACAAATTGTGGTATTATGGTAAATATATTAGTACATATACATAAAAAGAAAGAACAATTGCCTTATTTGTTTTCATAATCTTTATTTCAATCTTAATGGTAGCACTTTCAATGTATACGTTCTATTTTAAATATTATAGGAGGAATAATCTATGAAAAATCTTATGAAAAAATGGAACAGCCTGAGTCTGGTAAAAAGAATCTTTGTCGGCCTTATAATCGGTATAATACTGGCAGTTACTGTTCCTACGCAATTCAGCGGAATCACTATCTTTGGAGCACTGTTTGTTGGTGCACTTAAAGCAATCGCACCAATCCTGGTATTTTTCCTTGTTATGTCTGCTATCTCTGGCCACAGAGAAGGTACTGAGACAAACATGAAATCTATCGTAATGCTTTATCTTGCTGGAACATTCCTTGCAGGTCTTGTTGCAGTTATTGCAAGTTTCATGTTCCCAGTTACACTTACTCTTGGAGCTGGAGTAGACAGTATAACGCCTCCTGGAGGAGTTGTAGAAGTACTTAAGACATTACTTATGAATGTTGTTGACAACCCAGTTAAGGCGCTGTTTAACGCAAACTACATTGGTATCCTTGCATGGGCTGTAGTTCTTGGTCTCGCTATCAAAGGCGCTGCTCAGACTACTAAGGATATGGTTACTACATTTGCAGATGGTCTTGCTCAAATGGTAAGATGGGTAATAAACTTTGCACCACTTGGAATTATGGGTCTTGTATTTGATGCAATAGCTACAAGCGGACTTGAGTCTCTTCTTAGCTACGGACAACTTCTACTTGTTCTTATAGGTTGTATGATTTTCGTTGCACTTGTAGTAAACCCGATAATAGCATACATCTTCATACGTCAGAACCCATACAAACTTGTATTGACTTGTCTGAGAGAAAGTGGACTTACTGCATTCTTTACTCGTAGTTCAGCTGCTAACATCCCAGTAAACATGGCTCTTTGTGAAAAGCTTGGCCTTGACAAAGACACTTACTCAGTATCTATACCTCTTGGAGCAACAATAAACATGGCAGGAGCTGCAATAACTATATCAGTTCTTACTCTTGCTGCAGTTAATACTCTTGGAATTCAAGTAGATATTGGAACAGCTCTTCTACTAAGCATACTTTCAGCAGTAAGTGCATGTGGAGCTTCTGGAGTTGCTGGTGGATCTCTTCTTCTTATCCCTCTTGCAGCAAGTCTTTTTGGTATTCCAAATGACGTTGCTATGCAGGTTGTTGGAGTTGGTTTCATCGTTGGAGTTATCCAGGATTCAGCTGAGACTGCTCTTAACTCTTCAACTGACGTTCTTTTCACTGCTATAGCAGAGTTTGGAAAAAGACGTAAGGCTGGAGAAAAAGTTGTTATAAACACTAAATTTGAATAATATATCAGTTATATAAAAAAAGAGTGTAGATCCGAAAGGATCTACACTCTTTTTTTACCCTTTAATAATATCTCGAATTGCTTTGGTTATGTCGTCTACAGGGTCTATCTCAATTGTTATTTTTCCTCTTGTTAAAGCTGTGGAATCCGAAACTCTTATATTGCCATTACTCAGTGCATCAAGCGCCAGATCATCCAGACTTTTGGTCCCATCTATTTTTCCAGATTTTACAAATGCAATCTCGTCGCACAGGCGAAATACCTCTTTGCGGCTGTGGGATACAAATATGGTGCCTTTTGATTCATCCATTACTTTTTCAATTTCTTTTTCTGTATTTATTCTGAGTTCTTCATCCAGTGCACTCATGGGTTCATCCAAAAGCAAAAGGTCTGGCTGTGATGCTATAACTCTGGCCAGGGCCACTCTTTGCTGCTGGCCTCCACTTAGCTGGTAAGGATATTTTTTTTCCATTCCTTGGAGAGAAAAACTCTCTATGCTTTTTTCAAAAATTATATCTCTTTTTTTCTTATCTCTTATTCCTGCTATTATGTTTTCTCTCACTGTCATATTTGGAAAAAGAGCATAACTCTGAAAAAGATATCCTATCTTTCGCTGCTGGGGTCTTAGATTTATCTTGTTTGCAGAATCAAATAAGACTCTTTCTCCAAGTGATATAATGCCCTCATCTGGAGTTTCTATTCCCGCTATGCACTTAAGAGTCATGCTCTTTCCTGATCCAGATGCGCCAAAAAGTCCCAATTTACCAGAGCCCGTATCTATATTTACTTTAAGAGTAAAGCTTCCTGATTTTTTTGTAAAATTCGCCCTCAGATTCATCGCCTGTCTCCTTTTTGAGAAATACTGTTCATGACTACCACTGCCAGAAGTGATATTGCTGATATCAAAAATGCCCATTTAAAGGCCAGGGCTCTGTCTCCTGATTGGATAGCTGTATATACTGCAAGGGCCATGGTCTGGGTTTTGCCTGGTATGTTTCCAGCTATTATTACTGTGGCTCCAAATTCTCCCATAGCCCTTGAAAAAGCAAGTATAGTCCCTGAAAGTATCCCATACCTGCAGTTGGGAAGAATTACCCTGAAAAATATCCTTGTTTCAGACATGCCCAGTGTCTGCGCCGAATATACAAGGGTTTGATCTAACTGCTCAAATGAAGCCTTGGATGCCCTGTACATAAGTGGAAAAGCCACCACCGAGGACGCTATAACTGTTGCAGTCCACGTAAATACCACTGAGCTTTCAAATCCCAGAAGGATTTTTCCAAATACGCCGTTTTTACCAAAGACCACCAGCAGAAAAAAACCAATTACCGTAGGGGGAAGTACCAGTGGAAGCGTAAAAATTCCATCTATGAGATTTTTGTGATTTTTTAGCCTCATAACAAAGGCCGCCGCCCCTATTCCAGCCACAAAGGCTATTATAGTTGCCGCAAGAGAGGTCTTTATCGAAATTATAAGAGGTGAATAATCTATACTATCCAATTTCTTTACCTTCTATCGAAAATCCATATTTTTGAAATATATCCAGAGATTGCTGAGCACTCATAAAGTCCATAAGTTGACTTGCCCCTTGTGGATTCCTGGAGTCTTTTATTATAGCAGCCGGGTATTCTATAGGTGAATGTGAAGCCCTATCCACTGTAAATCCAACTTTGACCTTGTCGGTGGTCATTGCATCTGTCATATATACAAAACCTGCATCCACTTCTCCTGCTTCCACCCATGTGAGCGTAGTCTTTACATCTGGAGAAAGCACAGTTTTTGATCCAAGCTGGTCTTTAAGATTGTAATAATTTATGGCCTCTGTCGCATACTGGCCTGCAGGCGCAAGCGCTGGGTCTGCATGACCTATCTTTGTAAAATCTTTCTCTGCAAGGTCCTTGATCTCTTTGGGCAAAAGCTTACTCTCTGATGGAGTTATTACAACCAGGGAGTTTCTCAAAAATGATTTTCGACTTTCATTAACTATAAGATCTTTTCCTTCAAGTGCATTTACCTGCTTTGATCCTGCAGAAAAAAATATATCTACCGGTGCGCCTTCTTCTATCTGTGCCTGAAGTGCTCCTGAGCCTCCAAAATTAAACATTATTTCATACTCAGGGTGATCTGCCTCATATATTGTTTCTATATCTGTAAGGGCTCCCTTAAGACTGGCTGCCGCTGAGACATTTATTACGGTCTTTTCTTCAGACTGCTCCTGAGGCTGGACGTCCTTACTGCAGCCTCCAAGGACTAAAATCATAAGTAAAAATAAAGCCAAAGTTTTTTTCATGATGTTCCTCTTTCTTAGTTATAATTTTACATATAATTGTTTTGACACAATTGAGTATACAGCAGTATCATTTTTGTGTCAATTATGATAAAATCCTCTCATGGAGGTGATTTTATGCTCAATGAGATTTTGAAACACAAGGTAATTTCATTCGTGGGAAGTGGAGGAAAAACCACGCTTATGTTTGCACTGGCAAAAAAGCTTTCACTTTTGGGAAAAAAAGTTATAGTCACGACCACCACAAAGATATACATACCCCAAAACCATCCAGTAGTGCTTCCTGATAAAGATATTATATCTATGTCAAGTACCAGCCGCAGCCTTGAATCCCTAAAGGAAATTATGGCCTCACAAATAGAACTTTCGCTCAATAACGATAATATATGCGTAACTGGGTCTTTGTGCCTGAGAAAAGACCATTATGAGCCTCAAAAGTTGTGTTCCTATGAGCTCTGCGGCTTTAGTGCAAGAGATTTTCTGAGTCTTGCTGATTTCGTGCTTATCGAAGCTGACGGTTCAAAACATAAGCCTTTAAAATTTCCAGGAGAAAATGAACCCGTAATACCGATAGAGAGTGATTTGGTTATAGCAGTTGCCGCAATGTGGTGCGCAGGCCAGTCTATATCACAAGTATGCCACCGCTATGAGCTTGCCTGCAGATTTTTGTCCAGTCAATACGGATATGAAATAAGCAAGGATCATATTGTGACCAGAGAAGATGTAATGAGAATTATGAACAGCAAGTCCGGCTATAGAAAAAACGTTGGAGACAGGGCATTTTTAAAATATATTTTCTATAATGAGGACGATTATGCTGACTTTGAGATTTAAGATATTATAAAAACTATGGAGGAAAATCATGGAAAAAAATACATCAGGATCAAATTTTTATAAGACAATAATTGAAATATCAGAAAATAATACAAAAAATAGCTTTATACTTACACTTACAGATGAAATAAATACCGCCAGTAAGGCCCTGGTCCACACAGACCACGATGGCAGCATTATCCTGGATCTGGTTCAGGACCACGGACTCGAAGAATACTGGAGAAATCTCTTGAAAAAAATAGATCTTGGAAGTTTGACTTATAAAGACTCTGAGTCATCTGTATTCATTGAAAGTCTCAGCCCAAAGATTCAAATAGTAGTTTGTGGCGGTGGGCACGTAAGCCAGGCTCTCTCAAAATTATGCAAGTTTATGAATTATGATATGATCATCCTTGAAGACAGAGAAGAATTTGGAAATACAAAGAGATTTCCTGATGCAAAAAAAATAATAGTCGATTCCTTTGATACTATATTTAAAAATAACACATTTGACCCTAATGCATGTTTTATTATAGCTACCAGAGGGCACTCTCACGATGCACTTTGCCTTGAAAATATCATGCGTCTTGATTTCATGTATGCTGGCATGATAGGAAGCCGCACAAAGATACAAAAAACAAAAAACCTCATGCTTTCAAAAGGCTTTAGCCAAGAAGATTTTGCAAATATCCATACTCCGATTGGACTCCCCCTGGGAGGCCAGACTCCAGAAGAAATAGCTGTCAGCATAATAGCCGAGATTATACAGACCATAAATTCAGACCATAAATCCTACTTGAGCGACACCATAAAAACTTCAATAATAGATTCGCACTCTCCCCTGGTCCTGGCAAAGATAATAAATAAAAAAGGCTCTTCCCCAAGAGGCCTGGGCAGCCAAATGCTCATAAGAGGTGATGGATCCATAGCTGATACTATAGGGGGTGGCACTATAGAATACCTTTGTATACAAGATGCTGTGAAACTCCTTGGTCAAGATAAACCAAGACCCTTCATCAAGACCTATGTCCTAAGTAATGAAGAAGCTGCCGGTATAGGAATGTGGTGTGGAGGAGTTGTGGATATACTTTTTGATATAGTGTGAAAAACAGATTGAAAAAAGCAAAGTCAGACCGGAGTAAATCCCAGTCGACTTTGCTTTTTTCATTGAATTTACTGCTTCGCTATTTTATGGTCATAATAGTTAAGTTATTACACTTCAAATTTATCGACAAGATTTTGGAGCATCTCTGCCTGATTTGAAAGTTCTTTACTAGATGCTGCGCTTTGCTCTGCAGTTGCAGCATTTGTATGAACTACAGATGCTATCTGCTCAAGACCCTGATTGATCTGAGACACTGCAAAGGATTGTTCCTGAGATGCATTTGCAATATCATTTATAGTTGATGTTATCTGACCAGCATCTTCATAAAGTGACTGAAGATTCGCTGCAGCGTCATCTGCCAGTGAGCTTCCCTCTTCAACAGCTTTCATAGAACGTTCAATGAGCACTGCTGAATTTTTTGCAGCTTCTGAACTCTTTGCAGCAAGATTTCGTACTTCATCCGCAACAACTGCAAATCCTTTGCCTGCCGCTCCTGATCTTGCGGCTTCTACTGCAGCATTTAGGGCAAGTATATTAGTCTGGAATGAAATATCATCTATTGCCTTGATTATGGTTCCTATCTCTGCAGATCTGGCATTTATCTCATTCATTGCTTCTACCATTTCCTGCATTTGTCTGTTACTATCACTTATTTTTGAACTTGCTCTTCCCATACTCTCATTCGCTCTCACTGTATGTTTCGCGTTATCATCTATTTTTGTAGCAACCTCACTTATAGTTGATGAGAGCTCCTCTATCGAACTCGCCTGCTCAGTAGTTCCCTGAGCCAGTATCTGAGAACCGGTAGAAAGCTGCATTGAATTTCCATTTACCTGACTTGCTACTTCTTTTATTTCATAAATAGTCTGGCTTAGAGTATCCCTTATATCAAAAAGTGCTTCCTTAACTTTTGAAAACTCTCCTGCATAATCTTGTCTAAGTTCAAACTGAAGACGTCCAACCGCTATATAGTTTAGTACTTCTGTGATTTCTTCAATGTAATTTATATATGACTTTAGACGGACTACAGTGTCTCCCATAGCCTCAGCGACATCACCTATTTCATCATTAGAGTCTGCTTTTATTTCTATATCCAGGTTGCCTTCTGCAATCTGAGCTGCTGCATATGAAAGTTTGTTAACCGATTTGGTTATATTTTTTGATATAAACATTATTGCAGCTATAACCAGAAGTATTACCAGCGCAAAAAGCCCAAATATAATATTCCTGATTTTTGCATTTGCAGCAAAAGCTTCGTCTTCAGTTATTCCAGTTATAACCACCCAATCTGAGCCTTCTACTGCATTTACATCTCCAAGGTAGCTTTCACCATTCATCTCATATTCAACATCACCAAAAGTTCTTGAAGATACTGACGCTTTAAGTTCTTGGGAAATATCTGTGTCAGCTATGTTCTTTTGCAGATATTCTTCTTGTGGGTGATATATTATATTTCCATTTTCATCCATGAGCATTATAAATCCGCTTTCTCCAAGTTTAAACTGAGAAAGTACATCAGAAAGTTGGCCTATCATAATGTCATATGCAAATGCACCTATCACCTCATCTGTCTGAGGGTCTACTACTGGTGATACAACTGATATAACAAGCGAATCTACGGCAGTATCCTCATATGGAGGAATTACTATAGTTTTTCTAAGTTCCTTTACTGCATACCAGGGTCTGGTAGTTACATCAAAGGTATCATCTGTAACTACATCATCCGAAGTTATTACCTGACTGGAGTCAAAATCTGAAATCCAAACTCTCAAAACGTTTTCCTGACCAATTACAGTGTAGTTTATAAGGCTTGATCTTATCTCTTTCCATTCCGGCTTTTGCGCAAAACGCTCTCCCGCTTTAGTGTCTTTCATATAATTAACTATCTCTGAAGTTCCTGCACCAGTTTGGGTGGTGGCTATGTAGTCAGCAAGAAAAGAGCTCACCTGTTTTGAAAGATATCTTGAATCCGAGGTCAGGTTGTTTTTTACAATTCCAGAAACCGAACTGTTTACCGAAGACATTATCATAAATCCTGCTATTACCAGTATCATTATCACCGGCAGAGAAATACCCAGCAGCATTTTAATCCACAACTTTTGCCTGTTTTTGTTTTTGATCTCATTTTTTTTCATTTAATCTCCTTTTGTCATGTATAATTTTTTATTTTTCTTTGTACCTTTATATCGTCAATTGGTGAGATTAAATTAATAGGAAATTAAAACTTTATGTATTAAAAAAGGGGCTGTCGGAGAATGACGTTTTTTGACCCCTAAACTTTAATAATTAAAAATCCTAGATTATTCAACATCTACAAAAATGTAGAGCACTGAATAATTTAGGATTTTTTTGTTTAATTTAATATTTATTGTATGACAAAAAAAGCCATTTGATATTTTCTCATGACTTATAAAAATCCGATAGGATTAGGCTGTTTTTGCTTCGTAGGTTTTGATTTTTTCCTTCGCGAAGCGATAATATTTATTTAAATTTCTTCCTACAGCGTATAAAAGAAATTCTTTATATACTTTTTCAGATGTACGATGATTAAATCTTCTGAAATTATC
>NZ_KE384028.1:0-58781 GCF_000423525.1 Proteocatella sphenisci DSM 23131
GACATAAACATGATGGTTGAGCTTATCACTCCAATCGCTGTTGAAGAAGGACTAAGATTCGCAATAAGAGAAGGCGGAAGAACAGTAGGATCAGGCGTAGTTGTTGCTATCCATGCTTAATTTCCAAAAACTTAAATAGAATCATAACACTATTAGACTGCATGTCTGACTTCGGTCAGATATGCAGTCTTTTTACATAAATTGCTGGAGGGCTTGTATGGACAGATATTCAAGAAATATGAAGATGCTGACTCAAGATGAAAATGTTTCAATAAGGGCGAAAAAAATAGCAGTTATTGGATGTGGAGGACTTGGGGGATATATAACAGAAATGCTTGCAAGGCTTGGAGTCGGGAAATTGATAGTTGTAGATGGAGATGTATTTGAAGAAACCAACCTAAACCGTCAGATACTATCAGTCCCTGGCGCGATAGGAAATAATAAAGCCTCACAGGCAAAACTGAGAATAGGAACAGTAAATCCAGAAATAATAGTCACTGCATATGAGCACAACCTTACCAGAAAAAATGCCTCAGAAATACTCTTGGGTTGCGATATAGTAATGGATGCGTTGGACAATATAGGCTCCAGGCTAATGCTTGAAGAAGTATGCGAAGAGCAAAATATTCCATTGGTACATGGAGCAATATCAGGCTGGTATGGTCAGGTAAGCACGATAATTCCAGGAGACAGAACACTTTCAGGTCTTTACTCAGGCTCAACAAAAAAAGAGACAGATAATACTTTGGGAAACCCATCCTTTACACCTGCTCTAATAGCATCGTTTCAGGTGAGCGAAGCATTAAAGATAATGATATCAAGAGGAAAAATTCTGCAAAAAAAGATAATGTTTATAAATACATATGATAATTCATTTGAAATTGTCGATATGTCCTAAAGTGTGGCCAGGGACTTAACCCTGGCTATTTTATTGGAAATTGAACGCCATATATGTTATAATATAAAAGTTATAATAAAAGAAATGGGGTAAATAAATTGGCAAAAATCAAAAAACCTATAAGTCCGGCAGGCACTGCAAAAAAGCCGATGACTAAAAGTAACATAACAAAAAGCCCATCACCTAAAAGAAAAAAATCACAGACTTCTAAAAAAATATCCACTTCTAAAAAGGCATCCACTTCTAAAAAAATATCTTCTGCGGATGACTTCAGGAGACAAAATATAATAGCCCTCTTTATGGTAGTTTCAGGAATGATAATTACCTTATCCATAACCACCGATGCAATGGGTTTTTTGGGAAAAGGGATCAAGGCCATAATGTTAGGACAGTTTTCAAGGCTTTCGGTACTCTTGTCACTTTTTTTACTAATTACTGGAGCAATCAGACTGGTTTACAGCTCGAGATTCAGCCTCCACTCTCTTCCACCTGCAATGATAATACTAGTTTCAGCAGCTACAATGATATTTTATGGAGCGACAAATCTTGAAACTATATTGGGAGGGAAAATAAACTTCGAAACTATAAAGATTGTATTTGTAAATTCGGCTTCAGGAAGTGGAATTGGGCTATGGCCTTATCTTATTGCATTTTACTTAGAAAAATTTATGGGAAGCAGCGGAATGATAATAATCTCTCTTGGAATATATATGTTTGTGGGAATTTATTATTTGAAATGGTCACCTTCAAAAATTGGAGATGCAAGTATAAGTGCTTTTAAAAAAAGTAAAACTGCAGCAAAAACCATCAAAGAAAAAGCTGTTGATTATGTCATTGAAGAAGACGATTCCAACAAGGTAAATAAAATCGAATCTAAAAAAGAAAAAAGAAGCACATTCAAAGAGAACTATCTTAAACCACCCCAGGCATTTGAAGAAGACAAAACCAAAAAGAAAGATGGGGGAAGATATGATTTTCTCGAAAAATTCTATGTAGATACAGAGAAAAAAGAGCTTCCAAAATACGAACAAGAAGATGTTATAGTTTTTAATAAAATACCAAAGCAAGAAATGACACCCGAAATAAAACTCGAAAAAACCCCTGAGGAAATTCCTGAATATAAAAGCGAAAGTGGGGATGTAAGTGGGGACACAAAGCCTTATTCACCCTTTATTATAGGCAACTTCAAAACTCAGGAGCCACCTATAGTTTCTTTTGAATCACATGAAGCGGCTGATGTCCATAAAGATGTCCTTGCAGATGAAATCGTGGATGAGAGAGATATATTTATAAAGAGCCAGATGGAAAAAGAACATCCTGAAGAACTTGAGCTACATGAGAAAAAAAATGGTGAAGGGGAAGTTGAAAAAAAGTATATTCTTCCATCAACCCTGCTACTCAAAGACTACAAGATAAAATCAAAAGATCCGGCAAAACAAAATAAAAATGCAAAAAAACTAGAAGAGACTCTGATGATTTTTGGTATAGAGGCAAAAGTGGTGAATGTAGCTACAGGTCCTACCATTACAAGATATGAACTTCAACCCAAAGCGGGGGTAAAAGTTTCTAAAATACTCAACCTTTCAGATGATCTGGCACTGGCACTGGCTGCAGTAGCCGCTATAAGAATAGAAGCACCCATACCAGGCACATCTCTAATTGGAATAGAACTCCCAAATCCAGAGACTGACATGGTGAGTTTCAAAAGTGTACTTGAAAGCAAGACCTTCTTTGAGGCAAAGTCCAAACTGACTTTTGTGCTTGGAAAAGACGTTTCGGGAAAACCTATGGTATCTGATATATCCAAGATGCCTCATATGCTGGTGGCTGGTTCAACTGGTTCAGGCAAGAGTGTATGCATAAACGGACTTATATGCAGCATACTCTTTAAAGCGACTCCCGATGAAGTTAAATTTATAATGATAGACCCTAAGATGGTTGAGCTTTCAATATATAATGATATACCACACCTGCTTATACCAGTTGTAACCGACATGAAAAAGGCACCTTATGCTCTAAGCTGGGCGGTAAACGAGATGAACAGAAGATACAAGCTGTTTGCCCAAAACCGTGTAAGAGATATAAGTGGTTATAATGAATTGGGTGATATAGAAGAAAAAATGCCGAGAATAGTTATAATAGTAGATGAGCTTGCAGACCTTATGATGGTAAGTCCAAACGAAGTCGAAGATGCAATCTGCAGACTGGCCCAGATGGCAAGGGCCTGCGGGATGCACCTGGTGCTTGCTACTCAGCGGCCATCAGTGGATGTTATAACAGGGCTCATAAAGTCTAACATACCTTCAAGGATTGCATTTGCAGTATCTTCACAAGTAGATTCAAGAACTATACTCGACAGCGTGGGAGCAGAAAAACTGATAGGAAAAGGAGACATGCTCTATTCTCCCCAGGGAATATCCAAAGCCCAGAGAATTCAAGGGGCATTTATTTCAGATAAGGAAGTAAAGGATATAGTAGAATTTATATCTAAACAATTTCCAAAACAAAAGCATGAAGTCAGAGACATAATCGAAGAGACAATGCAAAAAAAAGATGAAGAAAAAAAAGAAAAACAAGCAGACCCGATAATTGAAGAGGTCATAGAATTTGCGCATCAAAACGGCCAGATTTCCACATCACTGGTTCAGAGAAAATTCAGATTAGGATATAACAGAGCTTCACGCATAATAGATGAAATGGAAGAACGCGGAATATGCGGACCTATGGATGGGGCAAAACCTAGAAAAGTATTCGCAAAGCAGATAGAAATATCAGAGTAGCTAAAAAAGGAGCAAGATGGAATCAATAAATATAGAAAATGCATTAAATTTGGCCAGTAAGGTGTTCGTAGATGTAAGAAGTCCTTTGGAATTTGAAGCAGACCACATATGTGGAGCGATAAACATCCCAATACTGGACAACGAAGAAAGAGCCATAATAGGGACATTGTACAAAAATAAAGGTAAAGAAGATGCAGTGGAGACAGGCCTGGAATTTGTAGCACCAAAACTAAAAGATATATTTAATGATATAAAAAAATTGAGCGAAGAATATGACAATGTTATAATATATTGCTTCAGAGGCGGTATGAGGAGCAGCTCAGTAGTAGATTTTATAAAGAGCTGTGGATTAAATACTGTAAAACTCGATGGTGGATATAAAAAATACAGGAATTACGTTATAAATTCACTTGATAAGCTCAGTACAGACTTCACCTTTGTAGTACTTCATGGTCACACGGGAATCGGTAAAACTGAAATGCTCAAAGATCTTGAAGCAAGGGGGATAGCAATAATAGACCTGGAATACTATGCACGCAACAGTGGTTCAGTATTTGGAGGAATATATTACAAAGGGGATGCTACAACGCAAAAGTACTTTGAGACACAAATATTTGACTACACTCAGAGTGTAAAAGCAAAAGGTATAAAATATCTCTTTATGGAAAGTGAAAGTAAAAAAATAGGAAAATGCATGCTTTCAAGTTCATTCTGGGATATGATGCAAAATGGATATCACATACTTGTAGAATCTTCTATAGAATCCAGAGTAGAGAGGTGTGTAAAAGACTACACACTAAAATGCTGGGACAATGACGATCTGCTTAAGTCATCTATAATGAAACTCAAGGACTCGCTTGGAAATGAAAACGTAAAAACGCTCCTTGAAAGAGCCGAAGAAAAGGATTATTACTATATAGCCAAATTTTTAATGGAAAACTATTACGACAAACTTTACCTGCACTCACAGGATAAATACAAATATGAGTTTACTGCAAACACCGATGAATTTAAAAAAGCATGCGATGAAGTAGACGCTTGGTACAGACAACTCTTAAAAAAACAAGGATTAGAGCAAAAGGAGATATATGAATAAGATATTTATATCCACACTTGGATGTGCAAAAAACCTGGTAGATTCAGAGATGATGCTGGGAACACTTATAAACAACGATTATACGCAAACCGGACAAATAATGGATGCAGACATAGCAATAGTCAATACATGTGGCTTTATTGAAGCTGCAAAAGAAGAATCTATAAACGAGATATTAGAGCTTGGCCAGTACAAAAAAAGAGGCAAACTAAAATACCTTATAGTTACGGGCTGCCTGGCGCAGAGATATTCAGATGAACTTTTGAGCGAAATTCCAGAAATTGACATAGTTCTTGGGACTACAAGTTTTGATATGATACTGGAAAAAATAAATGAGCTTAAAAGTGGAATAAAAACCAGTCTTATAACAGATATAGACAAGCATATAGCTGAAGAAATTCCAAGATCCCTCCTTACAGACACCTACAGCGCCTATATAAAAATCGCAGAGGGTTGTGATAATCTCTGCACATACTGCATAATACCAAAGCTTAGAGGAAAATACAGAAGCAGGAATCAAGAAGATATACTAAAAGAAGCACGCCAGCTTGCCAAAAATGGAGTGAAAGAGCTCATAGTCATAGCCCAGGACACTACAAAATACGGACTCGATATCTATGGGAAAAAGGCAATAAGTGATCTTATGAGAGAACTTAATAAGATAGAAAATCTGAAATGGATAAGAATACTTTACTCATATCCAGAAGACGTGGATACAGAATTTGTAAAAGCTGTAAAAGAATGCGAAAAAGTACTTCCGTACTTTGATATTCCGATTCAGCATGCAAATGACCAGATTCTAAAACTGATGAACAGAAAAACAGATAAAATGCAGATAAAAGGGAATATTGACAGGATAAGAAAAGAAATACCTGAAGCCTCAATAAGAACATCTATAATAGTTGGATTTCCTTCAGAAACCCAGGAGCAATTTGATGAACTTTGTGAATTTGTAAAAGAAGTAAAATTCGACAGGCTTGGAGTATTTGCATATTCAAGAGAAGAAGACACTCCAGCTGCACTTTTGGAAAATCAGATAGACGAAGAAATCAAGCAAGAACGAAAAAACCGTCTCATGGAGATTCAGCAGGGAATTTCTTATGAAAAAAACAAGACCTTCGTTGGGAAATCAATGGAAGTTTTAATAGAAGAAAAAATCGAAGACGGACTTTACGAGGGAAGATCATACAGGGACATGACAGAAATTGATGGTCTGGTATTCGTAAAATCAGAAAAAAAACTTAAAAAAGGACAATTTGTTAATGTAAAGATAACAGATGCACTTGAATACGACCTCACAGGGGAGATTATATAAAATGAATACACCAAACAAACTTACTTTACTCAGATTTATATTAGTACCATTTTTCCTTATTGCAGCATATTATGAAAAAAACAATAATGTAATGATGATGAGCACAATAATATTTGCTGTGGCCTCTTTTACAGATTTTCTTGACGGTTATCTGGCAAGAAAGCATGATATTGTGACGGATTTTGGAAAATTTATGGATCCGCTGGCTGACAAAGTACTTGTAGCAGCTGCACTTCTATTTCTGATTCAGGTTCAAAGAGTAGAAGCGTGGCTGGTTGTAGTAATAATAACAAGGGAGTATGCCATATCTATAATAAGGGCTATGGCAGCAACCAATGGAAAAGTAATTGCCGCATCAGGAGGAGGGAAGATAAAGACCGTCACTCAGATGCTGGCAATCCTTATGTTGCTTATGAATATCCCATTTGCAGACATAATGATGTATATATGTGTAGGTCTGACACTCTACTCAGGTGTAGAATATATCTGGAAAAATAAAGAACTTATAGCTGAGAGATAATTAACAATGATATAAAAATACAAAATATATGATATAATTTTTAATGACAAACAATAAAGGAGGACTTTAATGGAATTTAAAACATTTGATGAACTAATCAAACATGTTCAAAGCAATGGTAAAAAGAAAAGAGTAGCTGTAGCTGCAGCCCATGATTCACATGCACTTGAAGCGCTTATACTGGCTGATAAAGACGGTATAGCAACGCCAGTACTTGTTGGATACAAAAAAGAAATCCAGCAGCTTCTTAAAGAGCTTGGAACTGATCCAGATGCCTATGAAATCTACGAAACTCATAGCGACAAAGAATCAGCAGAAAAGACAATAGAGCTCATAAGAGAAGGCAAAGCTGACTTTATAATGAAAGGAAAGCTTCAGACAGCAGATTTGTTAAAAGCGGTAGTAAACAAGGAAACTGGACTTTCAAAAGGAAAGATAATGTCTCATATAGCAATGCATGAGGTACCTTCATATCACAAACTGCTGGCAGTAACTGACGGCGGAATGATGATGTATCCTAATCTTGAGGAAAAAAAACAGATAATAGAAAATGCAGTTGAGGTGTTCAATAACATAGGTTACGAGTGCCCAAAAGTAGCAGTTCTTTCTGCAGTTGAAAATGTAAATCCCAAAATGCCTGAAACTATAGATGCAGACATGCTCAAGCAGATGAATCTTAGTGGGGAAATAAAAAACTGCATAGTAGAAGGACCCATTGCCTATGATTTGGCATGGAGTAGTGAATCTGCGCAGATTAAGGGCTATAAGAGTCAGGTATCAGGACATACAGATATAATGATAGTGCCTAATATTACAGCGGGAAATATACTGGGCAAATCACTGATATATGCCGCGAATGCAAAGATGGCAGGTTTCATAGTTGGAGCCAAGGTGCCTATAGTTCTCACTTCAAGAGGAGCATCTACACAAGAAAAGTATTTATCACTGGCTATTTCTGCATCAGCAGTAAAATAAAATGCAAAGGAGATACATGATGAAAAAATTAATGACAGGTAATGAAGCTGTAGCAAGGGGAGCATACGAGGCTGGCGTAAAATATGCTTCGGCCTATCCGGGAACCCCAAGTACAGAGATACTGGAAAACGTAGCCTTATATAAGGATGACATCCTTGCAGAGTGGGCGACGAATGAAAAAGTTGCACTCGAAGCAGCAATAGGAGGCTCAATTGCCGGAGCAAGAACTCTTGCAGCAATGAAACACGTTGGAGTTAACGTAGCAGCCGACCCATTATTTACATATGCATACATGGGCGTAAACGGAGGACTTGTACTTATTACAGCCGATGAGCCAGGACAACACTCATCACAAAATGAGCAAGACAACAGAAATTTTGCAAAACATGCAAAAGTGCCCATGCTTGAGCCATCAGACAGTCAAGAATCTAAAGACATGATGTTAAGAGCGTACGAAATAAGCGAAAAATACGATGCTCCACTGCTTTTCAGAATGACCACAAGAGTTTGTCATTCAAAAGGAATCGTTGAATGCGGAGAAAGAACAGAAGTTGGAATAAAAGAATACGAAAAGAATGTTCTAAAAAATATAACAGTACCAGCTCACTCGAGACTGATGAGATATACTGTAGAAGAAAGAATGATAGCGCTAAAGGAATTTTCCAATGAAACAGACCTTAACTTTGTAGTAGACAATAACTCTAAAACAGGAGTAATATCTTCTGGTGGAAGTTACACATATGCAAAAGAGGTTTTTGGAGATACAGTATCTTACCTAAAGCTTGGTTTCACAAATCCGCTGCCAGATAAAAAAATAATAGAATTCTGTAAAGGCATGGAAAAAATATATGTAATCGAAGAAAATGATCCATATATAGAAGACGAAGTAAGAAGACTTGGTTTTGACTGTTTTGGAAAGAATCTGTTTCCATTTTGCGGAGAGATGACTCCAGAAGTTATCAAAAAAGCCGTATTTGGGATTGAGCCAAAGATAGTAGAATACGACAGAGCGCTTGCTGTACCAAGACCTCCTACACTTTGTGCAGGATGTCCTCACAGAGGGTTCTTCTATGAGCTTGGAAAGAGAAAAGATGTTGTTGTAGCAGGAGACATTGGTTGCTATACACTTGGATTCGCTCCACCATACAATGCAATGGATTTCAACGTATGCATGGGAGGCGCATTTGGGTCAGGACATGGAGCACAGCAGGTCTTTAACATGAAAGACGACAACAAGAAGAGAGTGGTATCAGTAGTTGGAGACTCAACATTCTTTCACACTGCTATAAACGGGCTTCTTAATGTAGTTTATAACAAGTCAAATTCAGTAAATATAATCCTGGATAACAGAATAACAGCTATGACTGGACATCAGGAAAACCCGGGTTCAGGATATACTATTCAGGGAAAAGAGACAACAATTGTAGAAATAGAACCACTTGTAAGAGCTTGTGGAGTTGAAAATGTAAGAACAGTAAATCCTAATGATCTTAAAGAGATGAAAGAAGCGCTTGACTGGGCTCTTGGCATGGAAGAATCATCAGTTATAATAACAAGATGGCCATGTGCTCTTAAAAAGTTTACAGAAGTTGACAAAAAAGAATTCACAGGAGCATTTACGGAAAAATATGAGATAGATCACGATAAATGTATAGGATGCAGAATGTGTATAAAAACAGGATGTCCTGCTATATCTTTTAACAAAGAAACAAAAAAATCTACAATAAAAAAAGATCAGTGTGTAGGATGCGGAGTATGTGCACAGGTATGTCCAAAGCAGGCAATAGGAAAGGCAGGTAAATAATATGACTAAAAATATACTACTTGTTGGAGTTGGTGGGCAAGGTACAATACTTGCAAGCAAGCTTCTTACTACAGGTCTTCTGGAAGAAGGATATGATGTAAGAATGAGTGAGATTCACGGAATGTCACAAAGAGGGGGGAATGTTTCATCACATGTAAGGTATGGTGAAAAGGTAGAATCCCCTGTTATAGAGCTTGGATCAGCAGATGTTATAGTAGCATTTGAAAAGATGGAAGCGATAAGAGCACTAGAGTATCTAAGACCCGAAGGTCTCGTAGTTGTCAACAACATTGAGATTGAGTCTATGCCTATACTTTCTGGAAAATTTGATTACCCACAAAACATTATAGAGACTCTTGAATCTAAAGTAAGGACTATAGTGGTAGATGCTTCTGAAAAAGCTGAAGAACTTGGAAATTCAAAAGTAATGAATATAATTTTACTTGGAACAATAATCAAGTCTATGCAGCTTGAACACATCAACTGGGATAAAATAATAAAAGAAAACGTTAAACCAGCCTTTGTTGATATAAACATTAAGGCTCTTGAGATAGGAAAAACATTAGTTTAATATTATCGGCCAAAAGAAAGATGAATCCATTATTTGGAATCATCTTTCTTTTGGCTTTTATTTGCATTGTGCATGTGATAAAATTGAATTAACAAAGGGAGAGGAAATGAATGATTATGAATCCTAAAAACAATATATCAGAGATAGATAAAATAATTGAGGACTTTTTGATTGTTTTTTCACAAAAAGACCAGGACAAAGACTATCAAAATGATGAAATACTCAAGACTAATCTTAAAAAACTTATAAATAAAAAAGATTTTAAGGCACTTAAACTTGCAAAAGCATTAAAGGACTATCTTGGATATATGGACAGTAAAGAATTTATTGAGTATGCCTATGAATATATATTGTCACTTTCTTTCCCTAAATCCATAAATATTGAACTCTCAGATGAGAAAAATCAACTGGTAAAATTGTTTCTGACATTTTACAGAGAATGGTTAAAGATAGAAAAAAGCACAGATTCAAGTGAATTTTATATAAAACATCCAATAGAACTCCTTACAAAAGAGGAACTAAATACCTTAGATAAAAACCATGAATACCATAAATTTATAAAGCGATTCGAAGATGAATATATATTCGAAATGATGAAATTGAACCAGGAGATCAAGGGATATACTACCTTGGACCACATATCAGGAGTAAGCTCTGTAGCTGGATATATAGCAAGGCAGCTAAGAGATGCCGGACTTCCTGTGGATGTTGCTACAGTCGTAGCCGCCGCCGCAGGACATGATATAGGCAAATTTGGATGCAGAAAAAATGAAGAAAAAAGAGTCCCTTATCTGCATTACTACTATACCGATGTATGGTTTAGAGAAAGGTCCATGCCCTACATCGCAAATGTAGCATCAAACCACTCTACATGGGACCTTGAACTGGAAAATCTTCCTGCAGAGTGCCTTGTACTCATATATTCTGATTTCAGAGTTAAAAATAAAGATGGCTCAATGCATATATATCCACTTTCAGAATCATTTCAGGTTATTTTAGACAAACTGGACAATGTAAACGAGGCAAAAGAGCGTAGATACAGAAAAGTTTACGCCAAACTAAAAGATTTTGAGAATTTTATGGTAGAAAATTGTATAGACACAAGCATTACCCTGCAAGGACTGGAAAAAGCTCAAAATCAGAAAGATATGCCCAAGGCAGATCTTAGCCTTGCCTATGGAGAAAAGATAGCAGAAAACCTTAAATACAAGGCCATTGAGTACAACATAAACATACTCAACAAACTTTCTGCGGCAAAATCATTTAATGGGATGCTTGCAGATCTCAGTGGTGAAAAAAATTGGAAAAAACTAAGAGAATATCTAAGCACCTTTGAAGAATATTACATCTATACCAGTCAGCTGCAAAAGATGTTCATTATGAATATGCTGAGAGATCTGCTGCTTTACAAAGAAGAAGATGTAAGAAATCAGGCAGCAAAGATTATAGGCCTCCTTATTACCAACTTTGATCAAGAATACAAAAAAGACATTCCAGAGGATGTCACATATGACATACAAGAAATAAAAGCTGTGGATATATTCGAAAAATATATGGAATATTTTATATACAAAGATCATAAACTGACAGAAAAACATAAGAATTGGTTAGAGATAAATACAAAAAACTTTGTATCCAGCATATTCAAAAATGGTTCTGACAAGACTCAACAATATTATGAAGTTATAGAGAAAATTTACAAAAAGGCTATGTCAACAGAAGTTGCTCTAACGGACCAAACTCTGGCTATGATGTCTCAGCTTATAAAATATATTCCTTTAGAAAAAATAACTATGCCAGACACCCTTATAGTATTCATGAAAAAAATGTACAATGCTCCTTCTACAGACATAAATATGTCTGTAGCTAAAAGTATGTATGTAGTACTCAAAAATTTAGACAAAACCTCGCTTTTTTATATTGATGTCTCAACTTTTATCATGCAAAATACCAAAAAAAGTGGAAAAAAGGCAGTAGATTTTGTAAAACATAAGCTTGTAAACTTTATATGCGAGAAAAGTGATATAGATTTAAAAAAGAGACTTGAAATTTTTGAACCAGATGAAATCACAAAAGAAGAAATATCGGGTATTTATCTGAAAAACTTAAAGAGTGCTACAAGTTGGATTGAAAAAAAATCAAATATAGACCTTCTCGAAGAACTTACACTTCTTGGAAAAACAAATAATAACCTGCAGACAGTCATGCACTTTTGCAATCTTCTCAAAGTAAGCTCTGCAGAGAGCGTAAGAAATCATTCGGGAAAAGCTATGCTTTCAATATTTCCCATATTAGAAAGACAGGAAAAAAATGAAGCATGCATAGAACTCATAAGAGCTCTTGAGATGCAAGACCTTCAATTTACAAAATATATACCAGAATATATAGGAAAGATCCTCATATACCAGGAACCCGGAGAATTTGATGAAATACTCGAAGACTTTTACTATAAAGTCAAGACCGCAAACGTCCAGGTGGCATGGCTTATTCTCGTTGCGGTTGGACATGCAATAGAGAGCTATATATTAAATGGATATGAGCTTAGCAATGACCCGGCCGGATACAAGAGGCGTATGGAAAAAATGGTAGGAATACTTCTTGTAGGTCTCTACAGCTTTGATAGATACCTCAGTCATGAAGCCCTAAAAATAATAGCAAATAACATATTCTCTTCAAAAAACCTGACCATAGTACAAAAGTATAAAATTTATATACTTGTAGATAAAAAAATCCTCAACATGCTTAAAAACAAGAACGAAAGTAAAGATTTGTATTTAAGAAATGCAGCTTCTCTTAATTCAATATATAGGTTTATTGCAGACTATGAGTTTTTATACGGAGAAATAAAACGTGGAAATGAGCGAAAAATAGCATTTTTCCCAGGTACATTTGATCCCTTTTCCCTTGGACATAAGGAAATAGCCAAAGCCATAAGAGACATGGGATACGATGTATTCCTGGCTGTAGATGAATTTTCATGGTCCAAAAAAACTCAGCCTAACAAGATAAGAAGAAAAATAATAAAAGTATCTGTTGCAGAAGAGCCCAATATATATATACTTCCAGAAGATGTACAGGTAAACCTCTCTAATGATGAAAACCTGAAAAATCTAAGTAAAATATTTGCACCAAGAAAGGTAAGCATAGTAGTAGGCAGTGACGTTATCCTTAACGCAAGCAGCTACAAAGACGGCTCAAAAAATGAAATACTTAAATATGACCACATAATTTTTCACAGGAGAAATCAGAGTGACAGGAGTGAAGAACAAGAGCTGAGATTGCTTGCTATAAAGACTGATATGATAAAAGGAAAGTCTGATATACTTAGCCTTGCGCCCCAGTATGAAGATATAAGTTCCACTCAGATAAGAGAAAGTATAGACGCAGAGCAAGACATTTCAGAGCTTATAGATCCTCTGGCACAAAAGTTTATATACAGGTATGGCCTCTACAAAAAAGAACCTATGTTCAAGCGATATTTTTCCAACATGACCCTGAAGACAGAAGTTATAGACGACTGTTCAGGCCAAGAGATAAGAAAATTAATACACACTTGCATAGATTCTGACCTTATGGATGAAGACCATATATCAAGGGTGTCTGATTCGCTTGCAAAACATGAAAACCTCAGAGCTGTAGTCATACGTGACGAAGCTACAGATAAGCTCCTGGGATTCACTACCAGCAGCTGGCTGAGAAGCACGGAGTATTACTCGGAATTTGAAGACACAAAAATAAGTGACTATGTGAGGCAAAATGCTCTTGGGAGAATATTATACATCAATTCTATGTGTGTAAATAAAAAAGAATCAATAAACAACATATACCAGATACTTCTTACAGAGACTCTTACAATGGCACTTGAAAAAGATTACACATATTGCATATTCAAAAATTTCATACCTGTGGACCCTCAAAAATGCCACAAAGTTTTCGAATTGCAAGGATTTGAGTATATCCATGCAGACGATCCGGAAAATATCATACAATGTGTAAACATGGCAAAACCAATAGTACTGAATCTGGATCTTAGGAGCATGCTCAAAGAGCCGTTTAGAAGCAATAAAAACATAAAAAAAGAAATCTACAAAACAAGAGAAGACCTTCAGATGGCCCTGACCAAATTGTATAAGGGACAACTGGTGCTTTCTTTTGACAGGAGTGTAACATATGGGAAATTAATCAAAAAAGTATGTGACATAAATCAGGTGGCTTATGATATAAAAGTACCCAGAGAGTTAGGCGAGAATATGTGCGTACCATATGGAGCAACCCTCAATGGAGCTCGTGTACCAAATACAGTAACAAAATCTATTCATACAGAAAAGACATTTAACCCTTCTTTGACGGACTTTGACTTTAGGGAATTTCCCAACTACATGGATATAAAAAACCAGATAAAAGTATTGTCATCATTCAATAAACCAGTAATACTGATAGATGACATTCTTCATAAAGGACACAGGATAAAGGCGCTTGACCCCTTGTTCAGAGAAGCCGATATTCAAATAAAACAGATAGTAGTAGGAATACTTTCGGGACAGGGAAAAGAGCTGATGGACATACAGGGACGTAATGCACAGTATATTTATTTCCTCCCAAATCTAAATAACTGGTTTAACGAAAATTCACTGTATCCATTTATGGGAGGCGACTTTGTATACAGAGAAGAAAGTTCAGATGAATATATACTTCCATCTATAAATTTCATATTACCTTATGCCTCACCAGGATTTGTAAAAAACACAAATCCGGAAAATATTTATACATTATCAGAAACATGCATAAAAAATTCAATAAAAATATTTAAAACAATAGAAGCAGAGTACCAGAATTTAAATGAGACTAACTTCAATCTAAAGAAAATTGGAGAAGTTTTCCAAAAACCAAGAAAGCCGGACCAGGGCAAATGTATTGATTATGATCTGGATATTAAACCATCGGAATATCTCAAAAATGATCTGGAAAAATTAAAAAGGTTGAAAAATATTATTCAAAGATAATGGAGGAGAAAAATGTATTATTATAAGAAGGACGGAAATTGTGCTTTTAGCTTTGATAGCGAAGTTAAATTTGAAGTTGTCAGTGAGCTTGAAATAAGAAGTGAGCTGGAAAAAGATACCACCAAAAAACTTTACTATCTTCACAAAACTGATGCAGGAAAAAGAGTAAGCTACGCGATAACCGATCCAGAAATGATATTTGAAAACGGAAATAATATAGAGATAATTAGAAAAAAAAATGCTTCATCTCCAGAGCTAAGAGACCTTCCTGAGTGGATTGTAGACTTGATATCACAAGGCAGAGTCCAATACCTCAACATAGCTCATCCTCTTAGAAAATTGTTCCTTAAAAAGCCACTAAACAGAAAGTGGAGAGTAAATATAGCAGGTCTTGGAGACGTAGGATCAAACCTTCTCATAGGACTCAAACTTCTTGGAGGAGACGTAATTTCAGAGATAGGTATATTTTCAAATCGTGAAAATGTAGTAAAGCGATATGAAATGGAGATGAATCAGATTTATTCAATAGAAGAAGGCAGCCTTTTGAACAGTGGATATCCTGTAATAAAAGCAGTAAAAAGAGAAAATCTCATGGACTGTGATATGTTCATATTTTGTGCATCAGCAAAGGTCCCTGAAGTAGGATCAGAAGTGAGAGACGTAAGAATGGTTCAATACGAATCCAATCGTGAAATAATATCTAAATATGCAAAGATGGCCAGACATCAAAATTTCAAAGGATTGTTTGCGGTGGTTTCAGACCCTGTGGACCTGCTTTGCAAGGCGGTTTATGATATAAGTAATAAAAATGATCTGGGATTATTTGATCACGAGGGGCTCTTGCCAGAACAGATAGAAGGTTTTGGGCTTGGAGTTATGTTTGCGAGAGCACTATATTTTTCAGATAAAGAAAAAAATATGTCCTATTTCAAAGAAGAAGGTAGAGCCTTTGGACCCCATGGAAATGGACTCGTAATTGCAGACAGCATATATAATTATAATAAAGAAAAATCAGAAAGTATAACTGAAAAGACAATAACATGCAATTTGATGGTGAGAGAATTGGGATTCAAGCCATATATAGCTCCGGCACTTTCTTCGGGCGCAATCTCCATACTTTCCAGGATTAGAGGGAAATATCACTATAGCTGTGTATTTATAGATGATGCATTTTTGGGTGTGAAAAACAGGTACTCATTAAATGGGCTGGAAATAGAGAGAAATGTTTTGGATGACGATTTATTTGACAAGATAAAGGAAACCCACTCACACCTCCAGAGTATAGGGAGATAATATGGAAGAAACTATCTATGTTTGCAGGCTTGGAAAAGTTTCAGGATTTTTGGAAGAAATGATAGCAAAATTTACAGATGAATTTGATGAGGTAAAAGCAGGAGATATAGAACATATAGGGAATTGCAAGGGAAAAAAATTCTTGTTTGCAATAGAATTAGAAGAGCTGGGGGTAAATTTAGACATAGAACCACTGGTCCAAAAAATCTACAAAAGTAAAGATAAAGACCAGCTTAAATATAGCGCTGGAGTTATTCTTATACACTCAAAAGAAGACCTGTACACAAAGAGTGTATCAAGCATGCTGGTATTCAGGCTTAACTCTATGGGTATGCAGTTTCCCGGAAGACCCATGGTCGAAGCGCCTCGAGGTCTTAAAAATTATATCAGTCCACAGCTCAGGAACGGAAAAAGTCTGGAAGAAAACTGCTTAATAGAGACAAAGGACCTTGCCCACAGATTCAAGATTTATGATATTTTCAGCAAAAGCAAGGAAAAACCCAAGATTTTAGCCCTTCATGCCAGTGAAGAAGGTTCAAACACCTTATATCTTTGGAACATGGTAAAAGAAAATCTTGAGGGACTAGCACATATAAATGAGATTTATATTCCAAATGGAGAAGTCAAAGACTGCGAGGGCTGCAGTTATACCGTTTGCAAATATTTTGCAAAGCAAAAGAGCTGTTACTACGGCGGGATAATGGTAGAAGAAGTATACCCAGAAATAATTGAAGCAGATATACTCGTGATGCTTTGCCCAAATTACAATGATGCCCTGGGTGCAAATTTAACAGCCATTATAAATCGCCTGACAGCACTTTTCAGGCATACGAAATTTTACGATAAAAAATTATATTCAATAGTTGTTTCAGGAAGCTCAGGATCAGAAGCCATAGCCGCTCAGCTCATAAGAGCTCTTAATATGAACAAGACATTCCAGCTTCCTCCGGATTTTAGCTTATCAGCAATTGCAAATGACAGAGGAAGCATATTTCAGATAGAAGACATAGAAAAAAGAGCAATGGAGTTTTCCAAGAGAATCTGCAGTAAAATGTAGAAATAAGCCCGGTAAAAACAAAAAATTACATGAAAAAGTAAAAAAAATCAAAAAAGGTATTGAAAAATAATGAAAAAAGTCTTAATATAGAGATACAGTTGTTAGCACTCTAAGATAAAGAGTGCTAACAAAGACTATTTCAGTGGTAATTTAGGAGGAAGAATATGAAAATTAGACCTTTAGCAGACAGAGTAGTAATTAAAATGGCAGAAGCTGAAGAAAAAACAAAGAGCGGTATCATTCTTACAGGGAGTTCTAAAGAGCAGCCTCAGATGGCCGAAGTAATCGAAGTTGGACCAGGTGGAATGGTAGATGGAAAAGAAATAAAAATGGAAGTAAAAGCAGGAGACAAAGTTATATTCTCCAAATATGCCGGAACAGAAGTAAAGTTTGAAGGCGAAGAATATATAATTTTAAAACAAAATGATATTTTAGGAATAATAGAATAAATAAATTGGAGGAACTTTATCATGGCAAAAGAGATAAAATATTCAGAAGACGCAAGAAAAGCATTAGAAATTGGGGTCAACAAACTGGCTGACACTGTAAAAGTAACGCTTGGACCAAAAGGAAGAAATGTAATATTAGATAAAAAGTTTGGAACACCACTTATCACAAATGACGGAGTTACTATAGCAAAAGAAATAGAACTTGAAGATGCTTTTGAGAACATGGGAGCTCAGATAGTAAAAGAAGTAGCTACCAAGACCAACGACGTAGCAGGAGACGGAACAACAACAGCAACAGTTCTGGCACAGGCAATAATAAGAGAAGGTCTGAAAAACGTTGCGGCAGGATCAAACCCTATACTTATCAGAAAAGGGATAAACAAGGCGGTTTATGCAGCAGTAGAGGCTATCAAGGCAGATTCAAGAACTATAGAAAGCAAAGAATCAATATCTCAGGTTGCGGCAATTTCGGCAGGAGATGAAGAAGTAGGACAGCTTATAGCAGACGCTATGGAAAAAGTTGGCAAAGACGGTGTAATCACTATAGAAGAATCAAAATCTATGAATACTACACTTGAAGTAGTAGAAGGAATGCAGTTTGACAGAGGATACCTTTCATCTTACATGGCAACAGACATGGAAAAAATGGAAGCCAATCTTCAAGAGCCACTCGTGCTTATAACGGATAAAAAGATAAACAATATACAAGAAATCCTTCCAATACTTGAGCAGATTGTTCAGCAGGGAAGAAAGCTCCTTATCATAGCAGAAGACGTTGAAAGTGAAGCACTTGCAACACTTGTAGTAAACAAACTAAGAGGAACATTCGAAGTAATAGCAGTAAAAGCTCCAGGATTTGGAGACAGAAGAAAAGCCATGCTCGAAGACATAGCAGTGCTTACAGGAGGACAGGTTATTTCAGAAGAAATAGGACTTGAACTTAAAGAAGCCGAGCTTTCAATGCTTGGAAGAGCAGGCAGCATCAAGATTACAAAAGAAAATACAGTAATCGTAAATGGAGCTGGAGACAAAAAAGCAATAGCAGACAGAGTTTCACTTATAAAGAGACAAATAGATGAGTCAACTTCAGAATTTGATAAAGAAAAACTTCAGGAAAGACTTGCAAAGCTTTCAGGAGGAGTTGCAGTAATAGAAGTTGGAGCAGCTACAGAAACAGAATTAAAAGAAAAGAAACTAAGAATGGAAGATGCGCTTAATGCAACAAGAGCTGCAGTAGAAGAAGGCATAGTAGCAGGAGGCGGTTCAGCACTTGTAAACGTACTTGCAGACGTTGAAAAAGTAATAGCGGACCTTAGCGGAGAAGAAAAAATTGGTGCCAGAATAATACTCAAAGCACTTCAAGAGCCGCTTAACCAAATCGCTATAAATGCAGGACTTGAAGGAGCAGTTATAGTAGAAAATGTAAAAAAAGCAGGCAAAGGAATGGGATTTGATGTCCTTAACGAGAAATATGTAAATATGATCGAAGCCGGAATAATCGACCCTACCAAAGTAACAAGATCAGCACTTCAAAACGCAGCCTCAGTTGCAGGAACATTCCTTACAACAGAAGCCGCAGTAGTAGACATAAAATCAAATGAGCCAATGATGCCAATGGGCGGCGGAATGGGCGGAATGATGTAAAACTCTTTTCAGTATAAAATTTAAAGCAGAAACCCTCTATAAGTTATTAAACTTTTAGGGGGTTTTATTTTAACAATCCTTGAAAAAATCTAATTATTCTGTTAAAATGAAATTAGTAATTGATGTTTACCAATTTCATCTTAATCAGGAGGGTGTATATGAATTTTGAAAATTTAATTAAACAGGACCCGCAAGTAAATGAAATACTCGAAAGAGAGCTTTTAAGGCAACAGAGAAATATAGAACTTATTGCCTCGGAAAACATTGTATCAAAAGCAGTAATGGAAGCTATGGGAAGCTATTTTACAAACAAATATGCTGAAGGATATCCGGGAAAGAGATATTACGGAGGTTGCATACACATAGATGAAGTAGAAAACCTTGCAATAGACAGACTCAAGGAAATATTTGGAGCAGACCACGCTAATGTTCAGCCACACTCAGGCTCACAAGCCAACATGGGAGTATATTTTGCCCTTCTTGAGTATGGAGACAAAGTTTTGGGCATGGATCTTTCCCAGGGCGGTCACCTTACCCATGGTTCACCTGTAAATATTTCAGGAAAATACTTTAATTTCATAGCCTATGGAGTAGACAAAGAAACAGAACTCATTGATTATGATAAACTAAGAGAAATTGCACTCGCAGAAAAACCAAAGATGATAGTAGCTGGAGCAAGTGCTTATTCAAGAGAAATAGATTTTAAACGAATAGGAGAAGTTGCAAAAGAGGTAGGCGCTCTCTTTATGGTAGATATGGCTCATATTGCAGGGCTTATAGCAGCAGGACTTCATCAAAACCCAGTACCATATGCAGACGTTGTAACTACTACTACTCACAAGACGCTAAGAGGTCCAAGAGGAGGAGCTATACTTTGCAAGGCTGAGTATGCCCAAAGAATAGACAAGGCGATATTTCCTGGAATACAAGGAGGCCCGCTTGAGCACATAATAGCGGCAAAGGCAGTAAGCTTTCACGAGGCGCTTCAGCCAGAATTCAAGCAGTATCAGACTCAGGTAGTCAAAAACTGTAAAAAACTTGCTGAAGAGCTTATAAACAGAGGATTTAAACTTGTAGCAGGAGGAACGGACAACCATCTTCTCATGATAAATCTTATAAACAGGGATATGACAGGCAAAGAAGCAGAGACTCTCCTTGACGAAGCTCATATAACTGTAAACAAGAACTCTATACCATTTGATCCTCAAAGCTTCTTTAAGACAAGTGGCGTAAGGATAGGAAC
Organism: Proteocatella sphenisci DSM 23131; assembly: GCF_000423525.1. Classification (GTDB taxonomy): domain Bacteria; phylum Bacillota; class Clostridia; order Peptostreptococcales; family Filifactoraceae; genus Proteocatella; species Proteocatella sphenisci. Next base: position 20,649 of record NZ_KE384028.1, read on the forward strand.
GGCTTCAGTAACTACAAGAGGAATGGTAGAAGAAGACATGGTGACTATTGCAGAAGTTATAGACCTTGTATTAACACACAAGAAAATAGATGAAGCAGCAAAGATTGTAGTAGAACTTACAGACAAATATCCAATCTATCAATAACACTTAAAAAACATATTTTATTTTTGAGAACACTCTAAAAAGGTGTTCTCTTTTACTTAAATATATTTCTGTGATATAATATTGAGCTGTAATGAAAAATAGAGTATAATCAAAATCATGAGAATGATTTGAAAGGATTAAATAATGAGAATTGTAATCGTAGGCGACGGAAAAGTAGGATATGCTTTAACTGAACAGCTTTCAAAAGAAGGTCATGATGTTTTTGTAATAGACAGCAATCCAAAAGTGTTACAAAACTCCATGGAAACTCTCGATGTAATGGTGCTTGAGGGGAATGGGGTAAGTCTTAATGTGCAGATTGAGGCAGGCGTTCCAGAAAGTGATGTTCTTATTGCGGCTACGTCTGCGGATGAAACAAATCTTCTGTGTTGTATTATAGCCAAGAAACTTGGCTGCAAACATACTATAGCAAGAGTAAGAAATCCCGAGTATGCAGATCATACAGAATTTCTTAAAACGGATCTTGGACTTTCGATGACAATAAATCCTGAAAGAAGAGCAGCCAAAGAGATGTTCAGGCTCCTTCAGTTTCCAGATTTCTTAAAAAGAGACTCATTTGTAAGGGGGCGAGTAGAACTTATAGAGCTCAAAATAAAAGAAAAAAGTCCCATGCTTGGAATGAAGCTGAGTGATTTATATTCGACCGCAAAGGTAAAAGTGCTTGTGTGCACGGTTGAAAGAAAAGGTGAGATAAATGTACCGACCGGAGACTTTGTTTTTCAACAAGATGACAAGATAACAGTCGCTGCTCAGACCATAGATCTGGTTACTCTTATAAAAAACCTTAAAATCAGAAATTACAAAATTAATGAAGTCATCATAATAGGTGGTAGTAATATAGCGGTTTACCTTTCAGAGCTCCTAATTGAGAGCGATGTTGAGGTAAAGATAATTGAAAAAGATTATAATAGATGTCTACTGCTTGCAGATTTGGTTTCAGATGCGCTTATAATTCACGGAGATGGATCTGTTAAAGAAACTCTTTCCTCAGAAGGTCTTCAAAATACCGATGCTCTTATAACGCTGACAAACATAGATGAAGAAAATATAATTTTATCAATGTATGCGAATCATCTTGGAGTTCCCAAGACCATAACCAAGGTAAATCGTATCGAATACAGTGAGATATTCCGGGAAAAGGGAGTAGATACAATGGTAAGCCCAAAGCTTCTTACAGCAAGTGAGATAGTAAGATACGTCAGATCCATAGACAATAACGCAGAAAATGCTGTGCTCAATCTTTACAGCATTGCCAATGGAAAGGCAGAGGCTCTGGAATTTCAGGTAGACGATACCATAAAAAATACAAATGTAACCCTGACCAAGATGAATCTAAAAAAAGGGATATTGATTGTAGCTATATCGAGAAAGGGTAAGATAATAATACCTACAGGTAATGATGTAATAAAAATTGGAGATCTTGTGGTGATAGTAACTGATTTATCGCACAGAATACACCATCTGAATGAAATGTTCCAAAATTAATTAAAAAAACAATCAAAAAGGAAATAAAAATGAATATAAAAATGATAATGTACCTGATATCATGGATACTTAAAATAGAAGCAGCCTTTATGATTCCACCGCTTTTGATAGCAATAGCGGGCAAAGAAAGAGAAGCCTTTACTGGATTTCTTGCCGCTATAATAGTAACATTGATAATGAGCGCGATAATTTCATTCAACAAACCCCAAAAGTATATTTTTTACGCGAGAGAAGGTTTTGTGACAGTTGCCTTGTCATGGATACTTATGTCTTTTTTTGGATGTCTGCCTTTTTATATAAGTGGGCAGATACCAGGTCTCATAAATAGTTTTTTTGAAACGGTATCAGGATTTACGACTACAGGTTCAAGCATACTGACCGAAATAGAAACCCTCGACAGGAGTATTCTCTACTGGAGAAGCTTTACAAACTGGCTTGGAGGTATGGGAGTACTTGTATTTTTGTTGGCCATAATCCCGCTGACCAAGGGAAAGGGCCACTCTCTGCACCTTCTTAGAGCAGAAAGTCCAGGGCCTGTGGTGGACAAGCTTGTACCCAAGTTGCAAAAAAGTGCAAAATTGCTCTACGGTATATATGTAACTCTTACAGTAGTTCAGATGGTACTGCTTATGGCAGGCGGAATGCCGGGTTTTGACAGTGTGGTGGCATCGTTTTCCACAGCTGGAACTGGAGGGTTTGCAATAAAAAATGCCAGTATAGCTGCCTATGACAATTATTATATGCAAAGTGTAGTAACCGTATTCATGGTCTTGTTTGGAATAAACTTTAACGTTTTTTATCTGATACTTGCAGGTGAGTTTTCAGCAGCCTTTAGAAACGAAGAGCTCAAGGTGTATCTTGGAATACTCTTTACAGCTATAGCGGTAATAACCTTAAACACAAGAAGCTTTTATAATGGCTGGTTTGATGCCTTTCATCACGCAGCCTTCCAGAGCGCTTCTATAATGACCACTACAGGTTTTGCAACAGTAAACTTTGACCTGTGGCCGGAGCTTTCAAGATATATACTTATAATGCTGATGTTTGTAGGTGCTTGCGCAGGATCCACAGGTGGTGGAATAAAGATATCAAGGATAATAATACTTTTTAAATCGCTTAAGATAGAAATAGAAAAGATGATGCATCCAAACTCCGTAAAGGTAGTAAAGCTCAATAAAAAAACTATAACTGAACCTACAATAAGGGGTGTAAATGTTTTTATGATAGCATATACGGCAATAGTCGTATTTTCTATACTTATAATAAGTGTGGATAACTTCAGTTTTGAAACCACGGTTACTTCTGTAATAGCATGTATAAATAATATAGGACCAGGACTTGATATGGTAGGTCCTTCGGGAAATTTTTCTGAGTTTTCAGATGTCAGCAAACTCGTACTGTGTATGAATATGCTACTGGGAAGACTGGAAATATTCCCTTTGATAATGCTTTTTGCACCGAGTACATGGAAACAGTCAGCGAGATAAAATACAAAAGGTATACCGGCAATAAGGCTGGTATACCTTTTGTATTCACTAAATCTACCTTATATCGTATTTCCTCAGCTTGTGCTGAAGCGTCTGCCTCTTTATCTTGAGAGCATCTGCAGTTTTTGTAATGTTGCGTCCACTTTCGGCATAAAGAGTATAAATAATGTCTTTTTCTATGGAATCTACAATATTCATGAGCCCCATTTCTTTAACATCATTTTTGTAATCTATGGTATTTTTCTTAAACTCAGAAACAGAATGTATATTTACAAAGCTATCACTTATTACGTGTTCGTCATCAAGAAGAGATATGGCACCAACTATGATGTTTTCGAGTTCTCTTATATTACCGGGATAATCATGAGCAAGGAGCTTTTCTTTTGCCTTATCAGAAAGTATCCAGACATCTTTATTCAATTTTTCATTATATTTTTCAATGAACTTCTCACACAAAGGCATTATGTCATCTTTTCGCTCTCTTAAGGGAGGAATGTTGATAGATATGATATTAAGCCTGTAAAAAAGGTCTTTTCGAATCTTTCCACTGTTTATTATTACATCAGCAGGTTCGTTGCTTGAAGCTATTATCCTTACATCTATAGGTATATCTTTAGTACCACCAATCCTGCGTACATAGCCCTCTTGAAGTACTCTTAAAAGTTTGGCCTGAGTGTCATAGGGCATGGAATTGATTTCATCAAGAAGGAGCGTGCCGCCACTGGCCTGCTCAAAAAGTCCTTCACGATCAACGGCACCCGTAAAACCACCCTTATCTGTACCAAATAAAAGACCCTCGAGAAGGCTGTCTGGTATGGCAGCGCAGTTTTGAGCAATAAAGGGCCTGGTTTTTCTTATACCATCAAAATGTATACTTTGGGCAATAAGTTCCTTACCAGTTCCAGTCTCCCCATATATAAAAACTGATGCATCTGTCTTGCTGGCTCTTTTTGCGATTTCTAGAGTTTTTTTAAAGGCCTTGCTTCCCCCTGTGATATTATGGAATCTGTACTGCTTTATACGGAGATTCTTGTTTTCAGAAGGTTGATGAATATCTTTTTGAAGTTCAAGAATAGTATCAGTCATTTCTTTTATCTGGGTTATATTTTGGGCAATTTCAAGTGCGGCAACAACTTTGTTATCATCTATTATGGGAATTGTAGTATTAATAGTGGTTATTTCTTTCCCATATTTATTGATATATGCCTGATTTTTGTTTTCTATGACAGTTCGAGTATTAAGACTTTTAAGGAGAGTACTGTCTTCAACATCTTTGAACACATCTTGAAAAGGCTTGTTTATCACTTCCTTGCCAGTTAGTTTTTCAAGATCAGCCATACGTTCGTTGTATATTATAGTTTTACCATCGCTGTCAATGACATGGACACCCTCATGGATATATCGTATAAGCTCCATAAATAGCATTTTATATTCTTTTAGTTTCATATTTGCATACCTCCAATTTTAGTATGATAAATCATACACTAATATATTATCATAAAAAGAAGCGGATATGGTATAATAAAATAAGGATTATACTTATAAAAGTCAAGAGAAAGGAAAGAAAATTTGAGATTTAACAAAGACAAAGAAGTCAGTAAAAAACGAATTGCCTTGTTAATTTCAGCAATGCTGATTTTTATAATATTCTCGGCATTTATTTCAGTAAAGTTATACCCACTTATTATAGCTATAGCCTCGAGTCCTGAAAAAATGATGGAATTTAAGGCATGGATTGAATCCTATGGAATCTGGGGTGGTGTCATGCTTATGACATTACAGGTCTTGCAGGTAATAGTGTCAGTAGTTCCGGGCGGACCGGTCCAGATTCTTTTTGGACTTATATATGGAACCTGGAAGGGTCTCTTACTTAGTCTTATTGGAATGACCCTTGGATCAGTGACAGTGTTTTTTCTGGTAAGAGCTTTTAAATATAAATTCATAACTATGTTTATGAGCAAGGAAAAACTTGATGAATACAGGTTTCTCAAAGACTCCCCAAGGCTTGAAAAAATCCTTGCTTTACTGTTTCTTATACCGGGAGTTCCCAAAGATACACTTGTATACTATGTCGGAATGACAGACTTAAATATAAAAAAATTCATATGGATAGTAGTACTTATGAGAATACCATCCATGATGTTTTCCAGTTTTATAGGAAACAACATAGGCATGGGAAATATGATGAGTAGCTTCTTGGTACTGTCGGCTCTTTGCCTGGCAGGATTGGCAGGAATGGTTTATAACAGATGTTTTATAAAAAAATCCAATGAAAAAAGTGCATATCAGCAAGTAATGTAAAAACAAAGGATTAAGTGCAAAAATATTTGCACTTAATCCTTTGTTTTTTTAAAAAAAATAATGAAAACGTTTTATATAGGAATAATTATGTTTGAATAAGGACAATATAGCGAATATACTGAAAATTCAAGCTTACATATGATTTCTTAATTGTTTGATTCAAGAGGATAAAAGCTGAGAAAGACTTGAATTATAGGCATAATATATAAAAAACCATATCAAAACGCAAATATATTTGCTCTTTGATGCAAATATATTTGCTAAAATACGCAAAATTCACTAAAAAACAGGAAATGAACAAGAAAACGTTTTACCAAAATATTAACAAAAAGAATTTAAAGAGTCACAGACCTCTTAAAACAAAGCTTCCAAAAAAATGGACATATAAATTCTATGTTGTTGGCATACTACTTGCATATATAATTGGTGTTAAGAAATAATAATTTCGTAAAAAATTCAGGAGGATAATAAAAATGGAAAATGTAAAAGTAATAATATGGGGACTTGGAGCAATGGGAAGCGGAATGGCTGACATGCTTCTTAATAAAAAAGGCGTAGACATAGTTGGGGTAATCGGAAGAGGACCTAAAATAGGAACAAGCATGTTTGATTATATTAAAACAGAAAAAGGAAACAGACCTGATGTTCTTCTTCAGTCAGAAGATGATTTACTTAAAGAAAAAGCAGCTGACGTTGTGCTTCTTTGTACAGATTCATTTACAAAAGATGCTTTCCCAAAAATCAAAAAAGTTGTTGAGTGCAAGATGAACGTTGTTTCTTCAGCAGAAGAAATGGCTTTCCCAAAGGCGCAGAGCCCAGAGCTTGCAGCTGAGATTGATAAACTTGCAAAAGAAAACGGAGTATCTGTTCTTGGAACAGGAATCAACCCAGGACTAATCATGGACCTTCTTGTAGTATTAATGACAGGATGCTGTGAAGATGTGGAGAGCATAGTTGCAAGAAGAGTAAACAGCCTTTCACCATTTGGACCAGCGGTTATGCATGAGCAGGGAATTGGTATAACTGTTGATGAGTTTAACAAAGGTGTTCAAGACGGAACTCTTGCAGGACATGTTGGATTCCACGAGTCAATTGGAATGGTAGCAGATGCTATAGGCTGGAAACTAAGTGCACCAATAACTCAGTCAATGGAGCCAATAGTTACAGACGTAGACAGAAAATCTCCATACGGATTTGCAAAAGCTGGAGACGTTGCAGGTTGCGCAATGAAAGGATTCGGATACGTTGATGGAGAACTTAAGATAGAAATGGATCACCCACAGCAAATCGAGCCAGAGCAAGTAGGAATCCAAACAGGAGACTATGTAATAATCAAAGGAACTCCAAACATAAACATGGTTAACAGCCCAGAGGTACCAGGTGGAATAGGAACAATCGCTATGTGCGTAAACATGATTCCTCAGACTATCAATGCCAACCCAGGACTACACACTATGATAGACCTTCCAGTGCCAAGAGCTATAATGGGAGACATGAGAGACCTTATCTGCCCAGACAAAAAAGTAGTAAAATAATAGAAATGAACTTTGTAACGCGTTGCTAAAAGTAACGCGTTACTGCTATGAATTGCATTTGAGAAATAAATAACATTTAAGTTGTGTTTATTATTTGAGATGTTGTTAAGAAAGAGGTAAAGAAATGGTAAAAAAAGGTGAATGGGTAATAATACACAGAAACATTCTGACACCAGAGCAGAGAGCTCCTCAGGTACCAGATGACACAAAAAAAGTTCCACTGGAAATGTGGGTTAAGGGATATTTAAACGCTGATGCAAAAATCGGTGACGAGGTAGAAATTACTACAAGAACAAAAAGAGTAGAAACAGGAACTCTTCTTGAAGTTAATCCATACTACAAGCATGACTTTGGAAAGTTCGTGCCAGAGCTTAACATAATAAGCGAACAAGTAAGAGATGTACTTTTTGGAGGTGAAATATAATGAATAGAGATAACACTTACAGCGCAGTAATGGCAAGAAAGCCTGAAATAATGAAAGCATCTGTAGGAATAGACTACAGTGTATTTGAAAGTGGTTCAATTTCATTTGACTATGAGAGAATGATGAAAGAAACTGGATATACTCTAGCTGAAATGCAAGATATTCAGTATTCAACAGGAGTAGGTAACACACCTATACTCGAGCTTAAAAATATAACAGCACTTGCAAGAAAGTTTGCTCCACAAGGAAAAGGCGCTAGAATATTTATAAAAGACGAAGCAGCAAATCCGTCAGGATCATTCAAGGCAAGAAGAGCAGCCAACGCAGTATACCATGCAAAAAAACTTGGATACAAGGGTGTAATTGCAGCAACTAGTGGAAACTACGGCGCAGCAGTGGCTTCTCAGGCAGCAATGCAGGGACTTAAATGCATAGTAGTTCAGGAATGTTATGATTCAAAAGGACTAGGACAGCCTGAAATAATAGAAAAAGCAAGAAAATGTGAGGCTCTTGGAGCAGAAGTAGTTCAACTTACAGTAGGACCAGAGCTTTTCTATAAATTCCTTCTTCTTCTTGAAGAAACAGGATACTTTAATGCATCCCTTTACACTCCATTTGGAATAGCAGGAGTTGAAACTCTTGGATATGAAATAGCAATGCAGTGCAGAGAAAAATACGGAAAAGACCCAGATGTAGTGGTTTGTACAAATGCAGGAGGAGGAAACCTTACTGGAACAGCAAGGGGACTGATCAAAGCAGGAGCAAAATCTGAGATAGTAGCAGCAAGTGTAAGTCTTAAAGGACTTCATATGGCATCAGATGAGCAGTTTAACAAAAAATCATTTACAACAGGACATACAGGATTTGGAATTCCATTTACAACATGGCCAGACAGATCAGACGTTCCAAGATCAGCAGCAAGACCACTGAGATACATGGACAGATATGTTACAGTTACTCAGGGTGAAGTATTCTACATGACAGAAACTCTTGCCAGCCTTGAAGGCCTTGAAAAAGGACCAGCAGGAAATACGGCTCTTGCAGCAGCATTTTCAATAGCACAGGAAATGGATCAGGATCAGATTATCCTTGTTCAAGAAACTGAGTACACAGGAGCTGGAAAACATATTCAGCCACAGCTTGCATTTGCAAAAGAAAATGGCATCGAAATAATTTTTGGAAACCCAGCTGAAGAAGTACCAGGAAAAAATATAATTTTGCCAGCTCATCCATCAATGATAAAAGTAAAAGACAGCGACATGGCTAAACTTAGAAGATCACTTGTAAAAAATGCGCTTGAAATGACAGGAAAAACTCCAACAGAAGAAGATGTTGAGTTCCTTGCAAAAGAAACAAAATCAGATGTAGAATTTGTTAAAAACGCTATCAGTGAACTGAAAAAATAATAAGTTAAAACAGGAGGAGATATATCAATGAAAAGAGCAGACGATTACGCTCAAAGAAGAGCACATCTTGCAGACCTTAGTGATCAGCAGTTATACGAAAGATTCTGGGCGCTTGCATCAGAAATAGCAGATCCACTACTTGAACTTGGACAGAAAAATACAAGTCCATCAATCGAAAGATCAGTACTTCTGAGAATGGGATTCTCATCAATTGAAGCAAAATCAATAGTTGATGGAGTAATAGACAGAGGCCTTATGGGCAAGGGAGCAGGACACGTAGTTTACAAACTTGCAAAAGCTCAAAACATTGGAGTAAGAGAAGCAGGCCTTGCCCTTACTGAAGGAAAACTTTGGTCAGAAGCAGCAGCACTATTCAAAGGAGGTAACAAATAATGTCAGAGATGAAATTAGTTCCTAACGAGAAAATAAGCGTAGAAAACATACTAAAAGACCTTGAGTCATACAGACCTAAAAGAAGAGGCTGGACATGGAGAGAATCGTCTAAAGGCGAAAAACTTGGACCATTTACATTCAATGACTGTTCAAAACCTCTAAAAAACAGCGTGCCACTTCCATCAGCAAGGTACTTTGATAATATAGATCCTCAACCAATGCCTGTTATAACTACAGAAGTAGCATCAGGAAGATTTGAAGATGATATAAGACGTATGAGAATGGCAGCATGGCATGGAGCTGACCACATAATGGTTATAAGAACTGCGGGTCAGTCACACTTTGACGGACTTATCGAAGGAACACCTCAAGGAATTGGTGGAGTTCCAATAACAAGAAAACAAGTAAGAGCACAGAGAAAAGCGCTTGATCTTATAGAAGAAGAAGTAGGACGTCCAATCAACTACCATTCATACGTATCAGGAGTTGCAGGACCAGAAGTTGCAGTAATGTTTGCTGAAGAAGGAATCAATGGAGCTCACCAGGATCCTCAGTACAACGTGCTTTACAGAAACATCAACATGATCAGATCATTCGTTGATGCATGTGAATCAAAGAAAATAATGACTTGGGCTGATATAGCTCAGATAGATGGAGCCCACAACGCAAACGCAACAGCAAGAGAAGCATGGAAAGTAATGCCAGAGCTAATGGTTCAGCATGCACTTAACTCTATATTCTCAGCAAAAGTAGGAATGAAAAAGTCAAATATATGTCTTTCAACAGTTCCTCCAACAGCTCCTCCAGCACCATGTATGTACCTTGACCTTCCTTATGCAGTAGCACTAAGAGAAATATTCAACGAGTACAGAATGAGAGCACAGATGAATACAAAGTACATGGATTCATCAACAAGAGAAGCTACAGTAACTCACGTTCTTAACCTTCTAACATCAAAACTTACAAGCGCAGATATCCAGTCTACAATAACACCAGACGAAGGAAGAAACGTTCCATGGCATATAAACAACATCGAAGCATGTGACACTGCAAAGCAGGCACTTGTAGGTATGGATGGCCTTATGGAGATGATAGAGCTTAAGCAAGATGGAGTTCTAAGAGACAGAGTAAGAGAAATAAAAGAAAGATCAGTGCTTTTCCTTGAAGAGATGCAAGAAGTTGGTGGATTCTTCCACGCTGTAGAAAAAGGATTCTTCGTTGACTCAGGAAACTATCCAGAGAGAAACGGTGATGGAATAGCAAGACAGATAGAAGGTGGAGTAGGAGCAGGAACAGTTTACGAGAGAGACGAAGACTACATGGCTCCAGTAACTGCACACTTTGGATACAACAACCTTGCTCAGTACGGATCAGCAGCAGTTGAAAACCCATCATCACTTATTGGTGGATGTACATTCGAAGATCCAGACAAGATAATCTACATCGACGAGCTTGATGAGACAGATAACGTAAACGTAAGAATGGAAGAGACAAAAGAACTTAGAAACTCTTCACTTGTTAAGCCAGAAGTTGAGTGGATGGGAGACGGAATCGTTCTTCTTACAATGTTCATACCAGCTCCAAAAAGAGTAGCAGAGTTTGCAGGTATTGAAATAGCTAAGAAACTTAACCTTGAAGATCCAGAAGTAATCTCAAGAGAGATCATGCAAGAAGCTGAAGGTACAAGAATAGAAATCAAAGGTAGAGTAGGCTTTACAATTGATATCAACACTCTTGTAATTCCACCAGAGCCAGAAATACTTTCAGACGCAGACATCAGAGAAGCTATCGAAGCAGAGCCAATGAAAATAGTTTGTGGAACAGTTGGAGAAGATGAGCATTCAGTTGGACTAAGAGAAGTAATAGACATCAAGCACGGTGGAATAGAGAAATACGGAATCGAAGTTCACTACCTTGGAACATCAGTACCAGTTGAAAAACTTGTAGATGCTGCAATAGAGCTTAATGCAGATGCAATACTTGCTTCTACAATAATCTCACATGACGACATCCATTACAAGAATATGAAGAGAATTCATGAGCTTGCAATAGAAAAAGGAATAAGAGACAAAGTAATGATATTAGCAGGTGGAACTCAGGTAACTCCAGAAACAGCAGTACTAAACGGAGTTGACGCAGGATTTGGAAGAGGATCTAAAGGAGTTAACGTTGCAACATTCCTTGTTAAGAAGAGACAAGAAATGAAAGAAGGTAAATAATGAGAGTTGACGTATTAGTTGCCGAAATTGGTTCAACTACTACGGTTGTCAATGCTTTCAATAATATAGCTACCCCTGATCCAGAGTTTATAGGTCAGGGGCAAGCTCCAACATCTGTATTAGACGGAGATGTTAGAATAGGCCTAAAAGGCGCAATTGATGACCTGGCAATGAATCTCGGTACAGACAAAATAGAATATGATGAGATGCTGGCAACCTCAAGTGCTGCCGGTGGTCTTAAGATGACAGTCCATGGACTGGTTTTTGACATGACAGCCAGAGCTGCCAAAGAAGCAGCCCTTGGAGCAGGAGCAATAATCCATCAGGTCACAGCCGGAAGATTAAGACGATCAGATCTGAAAAAAATACAGGAAATAAAACCCAATATAATCCTTATAGCAGGTGGAGTAGACTACGGAGAAAGAGATACCGCAATCTACAATGCAGAGCTTATAAGTGAACTTGGACTGGACATTCCAATAATATATGCAGGTAACATAGAAAACAAAGAAGAAATCAAGCTTATATTTGAAGAAGCCCACAAAAGTACAAGACTCTATGTAGTAGACAATGTATATCCAAAGATTGACGAACTTAACGTAGAGCCGACAAGGAAAATAATTCAAGATGCATTTGAAGACCACATAATACACGCGCCAGGTATGGAACATGTAAGAGACATGGTAAATGGACCTATAATCCCTACACCAGGGGCAGTAATGGAATGCTCAAAGCTTCTTTACGAATACATCGGAGACCTTATAGTACTTGACGTTGGAGGTGCTACAACTGATCTTCACTCAGTAACCGCAGGATCCGAAGAAATCGAGAGGATTCAGGTCAGCCCCGAGCCACTGGCAAAAAGGACAGTTGAAGGAGACCTTGGAGTTTATGTAAACATGCCCAATATCGTAGAGGTACTTGGAAAAGATAAACTAAAAGAAGAACTTAACATTGACATCGACAAGGTAATGGCAGAATATAAGGCAATACCAAAAAATCCTGACGAAATAAAGTTTGTCGAAAGACTTACTCAAGAAGCTGTAATAAAAGCAGTTGAAAGACACGCAGGAAAAATAAGATATGTATACGGACCTTCAGGAAGAAATACACTTGCAGAAGGAAAAGACCTTTCACAGGTAAAATACATCATCGGTACCGGCGGAGCGCTTACAAGACTGCCACACAGAGTAGAAATAATGAAGCATATAGCGAGGCACAATGAAAGTGGACTCATGCTTTTCCCAAACAGCGAGGCAAAGATACTGGTAGAAAACGACTATATCATGGCTTCACTGGGAGTACTTTCAAAAAGACATGAAAAAGCGGCCATCAAGCTGCTTGGAAAAAGTCTCGGAATAGAAATACCAGAAAAGAAAAGAGGCGAACAATAATGTATCCAAGATTAGTAATAGACCTGGAAAAAGTTAAAAACAATGTTCGTGTGATGAGAGAGCTTACAGACAGAGGAAATTGTGAACTCGGACTCGTTACAAAATCTTTTTGTGCAGATCCAGAGATAATAAAGGCAATAGACAGCGTAGGGATAGACTTTTTTGCAGATGCAAGGGTACAAAACCTCGAATCATACAAAGAAATAAATACTCCAAAAATGCTGCTAAGACTGCCACAGCACTGTGAAATCGAAAAAGTAGTAAGTTTTGCTGACATGAGTCTTAACTCCGAGCTTAGCACAATAATGCTTCTTGATCAGGAAGCTGCAAAGCAGGGCAAGACACACAAGGTAATACTCATGATAGATCTTGGAGACCTTAGAGAAGGAATCTTCTTCAAGGACGAAGACCTAATAATGACCACAGTAGAAGAAATACTGAAACTGAAAAATGTAAAGCTTCACGGAATAGGCGTAAACCTTACATGCTACGGAGCAGTAATTCCAAAACAGGACAATCTTTCAGCGCTCGTTGAAATCGCAAGAAAAATCGAATCAAAATTCAACATAAAACTTGATATGATCTCAGGAGGAAACTCAAGCTCTATATATCTTATAGACAAGGGCGGCCTTCCAGAAGGAATAAACAGTCTTAGAATAGGGGAGGCATTCATACTCGGAAACGAGACTGCCTACGGAGAAAAAGTTGAAAAAACATTCGACGATGCAATAACATTTGAGGCTCAGATAATAGAACTCAAGAACAAGCCTACACTTCCGATTGGAGAAATAGGACTTGATGCATTTGGTCAGAAACCATTTTATGAAGACAAGGGAATCGCAAAAAGAGCAATACTGGCAGTCGGCAAACAGGATACAGACATAGATAGTATGACAGCAATCGACCCAGATATATACATCTTTGGTGCAAGCTCAGACCACATGATAATGGATATGACAAATTCAAAAATCGACTACAAAGTTGGCGACATAGTAAGTTTCAAATTAGGATACGGAGCACTCTTAAAGCTTTCAACAAGCAAATATATATCAAGAGTGTACAAGTAAACCTCATAACCTGTTAATTGCACCTCGGAACGCTCAATCCGGGGTGTTTTTTATTATGTATATAAAAAAGTCCCATATTAAAATACCTACATATATGTTAAAATAATACATGAAGAAATTAATATACAGGAGAGTGTATATGAAATATATAGTGGCATTAGATCAGGGAACGACAAGCTCCCGCGCGATAATATTTGACAAGGATCAAAACACTATCGCCTCAAGTCAGAAAGAATTTACCCAGATTTATCCCAAAGAGGGGTGGGTAGAGCATGATCCGATGGAAATTTGGGCGACGCAGTACGGCGTGCTCCAGGAGGCTATGGCAAAAAAAAGCATAAGACCAGAAGACATAGCGGCCATAGGGATAACCAACCAGAGAGAGACTACCATAATCTGGGACAAAAACACTGGAAAACCGGTTTACAACGCCATAGTATGGCAATGCAGGCGAACTGCATCCATCTGCGACAATCTCAAAGAAACAGACGGATTTGAAGACTACGTAAAGCAAAATACAGGACTTGTGGTAGATGCTTATTTTTCTGCGACCAAAATCAAATGGATACTCGACAATGTCGAGGGCGCAAGAGAAAAAGCTGACAGAGGTGATCTGCTGTTTGGTACAGTAGATACCTGGCTTGTATGGAAGCTTACAAACAAAGAAGTATTTGTGACAGACTATACAAACGCTTCAAGAACGATGCTCTTCAACATAAAAAGCTTAAAATGGGATGAAGAAATACTAAGCGTTTTGGATATACCTTTGTCCATGCTTCCAGAAGTAAAAAACTCATCTGAGATTTATGGATACGCCAGCCTTGGACAGGAAGGGCGGAGCGTTCCGGTTGCTGGAATAGCAGGAGATCAGCAGGCAGCACTTTTTGGACAGGCATGTTTTGAAAAAGGGGAAGCAAAAAATACCTATGGAACAGGATGTTTTATCCTGATGAACACAGGTGATAAATTTGTAAAAAGCAGCAACGGGCTGCTTACCACCATAGCCATAGGAATAGATGACAAGGTGACATATGCACTCGAAGGCTCTGTGTTTGTAGCAGGAGCAGTAGTGCAGTGGCTAAGAGATGAGCTCAGACTGATAGACAATGCCTCAGAAACAGAATACTATGCAAACAGTGTACCCGACTCTGGAGGCGTTTATCTGGTTCCTGCCTTTGTAGGTCTTGGAGCTCCCTACTGGGATATGTATGCAAGAGGTACAATCACAGGAATAACAAGGGGCACAGGTAAAAGCCACATAATAAGGGCGGCGCTGGAGTCCATAGCCTATCAGACAAGAGACGTCCTTGATGCCATGATGCAAGATACTGGTATAAACCTCAAAGCGCTTAAGGTAGACGGAGGAGCATCAAAAAACAACTTTCTTATGCAATTTCAAGCAGACATTTTGGGAAAAGAAGTGGACAGGCCTGTTGTGACTGAAACCACAGCCCTTGGAGCAGCATATCTTGCAGGCCTTGCTACAGGATTTTGGAAGAGCAAAGAAGAGATAGCAAAGAGCTGGTCTTTGGAGCGCAAATTCATCCAGTCTATGGAAATAGATGAAAGCGAAAAGAAATACACAAAGTGGAAAAAAGCAGTCACCAGGGCAACCCTGTGGGAAGAAGACTAAAGAGAAAACAGAAAACTAAAATATATAAATGGAGAATAGACTATGAAAAACGTAAAACTTACACAGATGACAAGGGCAGCCGGCTGAGCGGCAAAAATAGGGCCAAAGGATTTGGCCAGTGTACTGACAGTAATACCAAAGATAAAACATGAAAACCTGCTTGTAGGACTTGAAACATCAGACGATGCAGCCGTATACAAGGTATCAGAGGACAAGGCTATAATACTGACTCTGGATTTTTTTACCCCAGTAGTAGATGATCCGTATACATTTGGAAAGATTGCAGCAGCAAATTCACTTTCTGACATATATGCTATGGGAGGAGAGCCTACAGTAGCCATGAACATAGTGTGCTTCCCCCAGTGCGAAGATATGGGAATCCTCAGAGAAATTCTAAGAGGTGGATCAGACAAAGTAACAGAGTCAGGCGCAATACTTGTGGGAGGACATACTGTTGATGATATGGAGCCTAAATACGGGCTTTCAGTGACAGGAGAAGTCCACCCAGACAAGGTAAGGGCCAATTCACACGTAGAAGCAGGAGATGTGCTTATCCTTACAAAACCAATAGGTACAGGCATAATAAATACCGCTATAAAAGGTGAAATTGCAGACGATCAGGATTATGAAGAAGCGGTGATGGTTATGGAATACCTAAACAAATACCCTGCAGACGCCCTCAAGAATATAGATGTAAACGGAGTGACAGATGTAACTGGATTTGGGCTTCTTGGACATGTGCTTGAGATGGCAAAAGGCTCAGGCTGCACAATAGAAGTATACGCAGAATCAGTTCCCATGCTTAAACGTGCCAGAGAATACGCAAATATGGGTATAATACCAGCGGGAATGTACAAGAACCTGGAGTATATATCTCCAGATGTCAGCGTGCAAGAAGGAGTCAAACAAGACATACTCGACGTACTCTACGATCCACAGACCTCAGGCGGACTTTTAATCAGCATCCCTGAAGAAAGAGCAGAAGAACTTATAGAGGAACTCAAAAGATGCAAGGCGCTTTGCTATGAAATCATTGGAAGAGCCGTAGAAAAACAGGAAAAATTCGTTGTCGTAAAATAGAAAAGGAAACAGTTGAAAATGAAAAAACATCTATTAAGAGAATTGCCATCAGTAGACGTGATATCGA
This sequence comes from Proteocatella sphenisci DSM 23131, assembly GCF_000423525.1. Taxonomy (GTDB): domain Bacteria; phylum Bacillota; class Clostridia; order Peptostreptococcales; family Filifactoraceae; genus Proteocatella; species Proteocatella sphenisci. The sequence goes on from NZ_KE384028.1 coordinate 37,306, forward strand.
GAAACAGCGAAATAGAATCTTTGAGTCAAAATATCGACCAGGAGTATCTGACACAAATAATAAGAGAAGAAACTGCAAACATAAGAGCCCTTATTCTAAAAGGCGAATATCCGCATGACGATATAAATGTAGGAGAAATCATAGACAACATAAAAAACAGACTCACAAGTGATTTTGATTTTGGACTCAAAAAAGTAATAAACGCTACAGGAGTAGTCCTTCATACAAATCTTGGGCGCGCACCTATGTCACTTGCAATCAAAGAAAAATTTGAAAATATCCTCTATGGATACTGCAATCTTGAATACGATATAGAAAAAGGCGCAAGAGGCTCAAGGCATGACCATCTCAAAGAGCTTATACTAAAGCTTACCGGAGCAGAAGACGTAATAGTCGTTAACAACAATGCAGCGGCGGTTATGCTTGTACTTTCAACCATGTGCAGCGGCAAGGAAGTAATAGTATCAAGAGGAGAGCTTGTAGAGATAGGGGGCTCATTTAGAATACCAAAAGTAATGGAGCACAGCGGAGCATTTCTAAAAGAAGTAGGAAGCACCAACAAGACGCACCTAAATGACTACGCAGAAGAAATCAACGAAAATACAGCGGCGCTCATGAAGGTCCACACAAGCAACTTCAAGATGATGGGCTTTACAGAATCCGTATCCATAAAAGACCTTAAACCACTTGCAGACAGCCACAATATACCTATAATAGATGACCTTGGCAGCGGAGTATTTATAGACCTTAGAAAATACGGCCTTGAATATGAACCGACCATACTCGATTCCCTGGCTCAAGGATCAGACGTTGTTACCTTCAGCGGAGACAAACTGCTTGGCGGTCCTCAGTGCGGAGTTATAGTTGGAAAAGCAAAATATATAGCAATGATGAAAAAGAACAATCTTCTAAGAGCCTTAAGAGTAGACAAGATGACTATTTCAGCACTTGCTATGACGCTGAGCCTATATCTGGACAAAGAAAACCTTGAAAAAAACGTGCCAGTGCTGACCATGCTCTCACAAGAACAATGTCAGCTTAAGGAAAAAGCACAGAGACTCCTTGAGATGACAGATCTTAAAAATGCAAAGGCAGATGTAAGGGTCGAAACTTCAAAATCACAGGTAGGAGGGGGCTCGCTTCCTGCCCAGTATATGGATTCATATTCCATAGCAGTCAGCCCAGGTGCAATCTCGGTAAACGAGCTTGAACAGAAGATGAGACTTACAGAGCCGCACATAGTAGGCAGGATATCAAACGAAACCTACTATCTGGATGTGAGGACCATATTTGAAGAAGAACTCTCAATCGTAAGCACAAAACTCTCAGAAATATTAAAATAAACTTGAAAGGGATTAATATGAAACACATAATAGTAGGTACAGCAGGTCACATAGACCATGGAAAGACCACGCTTATAAGAGCCCTGACAGGAATAAATACAGACAGGCTTGAAGAAGAACAAAAAAGAGGGATATCCATAGATCTTGGATTCTCACACTTTGACATATCACCAGAAGAAAGAATAGGCATAATAGACGTGCCAGGCCACGAGAAGTTTCTCAAGAACATGCTTGCAGGAGTAGCAGGTATGGACCTTGTAATGCTTGTAGTTTCAGCAGACGAGGGCGTAATGCCTCAGACCAAAGAGCATCTTGATATACTCGATCTTATAGGGCTCAAAAAAGGCATCATAGTAGTAACTAAAATAGATAAAGTAGAAGAAGACTTTTTGAGCCTTGTAGAAGACGATATAAGGATGTCAGTACAAGGCACCTTCCTTCAAGATGCTCCATGTGTTTTTGTAGACTCCATATCACGAAAAGGCCTTGATGAACTTGTAGAGACAATAAAGACAGTAAGTTCAGAGGTAGAAGGAAGAGATGAAAAAGCGCCGGTAAGGATGTATATAGACCGTATATTCAGTGTAAAAGGCTTTGGAAGCGTGGTTACAGGAACGCTTGTAGAAGGGACTATAAAACCTGATGATGAACTTATAATATACCCCAAAGAGATGAAAGCCAAGGTAAGAGGAGTACAGGTTCACTCCAAACCAGCAAAGGCAGCATATGCAGGCCAAAGAGTAGCCATAAATCTTTCCAACGTCGAAAAAGACAAGATTGAAAGAGGAGACATACTTTCAGCGCCAAACTCCATGAGCCCTACCATGATGATAGACTGCAAGATAAGAGTAGTAAAAGGAGCGAGCAAAGATATAGAGCACTGGGACAGAATTAGGCTTTATCACGGCGCAAGAGAGATTCTTGGAAGAATAGTACCTCTTGAAAAAAGTGTCATAAAAAGAGGCGAAGAAGGATATGTGCAGATAAGGCTCGAAGAAAAACTTGCGTGCAAGGCGCTGGATAAAATAATCATAAGGATATATTCGCCAATGGAGACAATCGGAGGAGGAGTAATTCTTGACGCCAATCCAAAGAAACACTCGAGCGCAGATACAGGACTTGTACAAGCATTTCATATAAAAGAAGAAGGATCGCCAAAAGATATAATCGAAAACTTCCTGAGCTCAGTAAAAGACTTTGTGAGCATATCGGAGATAAATGAGAAACTGACACTGTCTACTGAACACATAAAAGCACAGATACAAGAGCTTGAACAAGAAGGCAGGGCAATGTTTATAGGCGCATATGCCATACACAACCAGAACTTTAAAAACATAGGAGAAAATGGAGAAAAAATACTGAGCCAGTATCATCAGCAGAATCCACTCAAGCAGGGAATGAGCAGAGAAGAATTTAAGTCAAGACTGAATCTCAAACTTAAACCCAAAGAATATGACGTATTCCTTGAAAAACTTAAAAAAATTAAAGATATAACAATAAACCAGACCATCATAAAGCTCAGCAGTTTTGAGATATTATACACTCCTCAAAAACAAAAGATAAAAGATTCTATTTTGAAACAACTAAGAGAAGAAAATATGACCCCGAGCCTTGTAAAGGATTATATTGATACAAAAGAAAAAGAAGAAGTAATAGAAGGACTACTTGAAGAACAGCTCATTGTCAGAGTGAGCGAAGACCTTATATATGACAAAAAAGTTATAGACAAGTTCCAGGAAGAGGTAATAGAAATTATAAAAGTGAACAACGGCATGACCATGAATGACTTCAGAGACAAATATGGTTTGAGCCGAAAGTTTACAATAGCTCTTCTTGATTATTTTGACAAAATCAAATTTACCAGAAGAGTTGGAGAAAAAAGACTCTTATTCTAAAAATAAATAATAAAAAAAGCTCCCAGACTATAAATTTGGGAGCTTTTGGCAGTTAAATATTTTGCACATCTCAAATATCTTCATCACACATTACCGTAATTCCAGACTCTTTCAAAAGCCTTGCAGTCATTCCCATGCCAGAAATCAGTCTTCCTTCAAAAGTTCCGTCATAAACTCTGTTAATCCCGCACGAGGGACTTTTTGATTTAAGGATAGCTATAGGGCAGTTAAATAGCCTTGCAAGTGCAAGAGTTTCCATGGCACCTTTTTTAAAATACTCAGTTACATCCTTGCCTTGGGAGTCAAGTATAAGTCCCTTGCAGATTTCTGCCGGATTTCTTGGAGTAGCCAGACCTCCAAGTTGTTCAGGACAAACAGGAATAAGGTTGTATCTGTTTTTTAGTTCAACTATTCTTTCATTTATATTGTTGCCTCCGGAATATTTGCAATTAAGACCAAGCAGACAGGCACTAACCAAAATGTTAACCAAAACTTTTCCTCTTTTCCATTATATGCATCGTTTAATAATATAATTATACAGTAAGCGTTAAAAAAAATAAAGGAAAAATTGTTTTATAAAAAATTTCTATGGGTATTATAAGTATATGCCATAAATAAATGCGCATTTAAATTTTAACAGGAGGTGGGGTAATGGCAGAAGAATTCAAGGCAGGTTGTCAGAGACCAAAACCAAAGGCTATAAAGCCCGAAGCAGTATCTGAAACAACAACCGCAAATGAACCATTCAGGGAGGAGCAGAGAATGATAAAAGTAGGAGCACCGGCACCAGATTTCGAATTACCGGCATATCACGAGGGAGTATTTAAGACGTTTTCACTATCAGAATTCAAGGGAAAATGGGTAGTTCTGTGTTTTTATCCAGGCGACTTTACATTTGTCTGAGCTACAGAAATAGCTGCAGTTGCAGACAAGATAGAAAAATTCAGGGAGCTTGGGGTAGAAGTTCTTTCAGTGAGCGTAGACAGTGTTTTCGTTCATAAGATGTGGAATGATCATGAAATCTCAAAAATGACAGACAAGGGAGTTACATTCCCTATGCTTTCAGATTCAGGCGGAGCAGTAGGAAAGATGTACGGCGTATATGATGAGGATGCCGGAGTTGAGATGCGAGGCAGATTTATCATAGATCCAGATGGAAACGTACAGGGATATGAAGTACTTACGCCTCCTGTAGGACGTAACGTAGAAGAGACGCTAAGGCAGATCAAGGCATTCCAGCTGGTTAGAAATGCAGGCGGAACCGAAGTGACACCTTCAGGCTGGCAGCCAGGAAAGAAAACTCTAAAGCCGGGACCAGGTCTTGTAGGAAACGTATGGAAAGAGTGGACAACAAAAGACGAATAGAAATTTGATATAGTATTATAGTATAGACTTATGGAGGGCGGAAGCCCTCCTTTTTTTGATTTTTTTTTAATAAATATAAAACACTTATCAGTAAATGTTATTAATAACTTGATTTTTTCCTTAAAATGTATTATCATATATTTAGAAACATGAATATAGTTTGACTCAATTGAAATAAAGTTGCTTATAAAAAACAGATTGACAGAAGAAAGGGAAGAAGCAAAGCTTCTTATTGGGAATTTTATGAACAATTCACTAAAAAAACAGCTCGGAATATATTTTGCAGTTATACTCGCGGCGATAATACTGGGAGGATCGATAGTCGTATACGGGATATATGACATTTACAGACTGAACAAAGAACAGAAAGTTCTCATGGAATCCAGCGTAACCACCCTCAAAAGCGCCACAGGGCACCTTGAATGGATAGACAATCTCAATATATCCATAAACACAGGCTCAGAGTTTACTGGAAAGCTCGATCCTTCAGCATGTCTGTTCGGACAATGGCTTGATTCTCAGGATATAGATCAGATTGAAAATGAAGAGATAAAGGCTCAGCTCATGAAAATAATACCTCTGCATGAGATGATACATCACAAAGGCGGGGATATAATAGAGCTTATTGAGACGGACCGAGAAGCTGCATACAGCATATATGTAGGGGAAATGGTTCCGACAGTTGACAGCATAGTAGAGAGCCTGAACTTGATATCTCAGGAATACGAGGGCATGGCATCACATTACGGCGAAAAACTTGAAAAAGATATTTTATGGACCATAGCAACCGCTGCAGGCGTGATAATTCTTATTCTGATAGCGGTTGCAGCAGTAGCACGAAAGATAACAAGAGAAGCCATAGATCCTGTCCTTGACGTGACAAATGCCATATTCGAACTTGAAAAAGGGAATCTCTCAATCGACATAAGCTCAGACAGGGAAAATGAATTCGGATACATGATAAACTCGCTCAGCAGAGCAGTGAAAAATATAGGAAGCTATGTAAAAGACATCGACAGCATCATGTCACAGATGGAGCAGGGCAATTTTGACGTAGAGCTTGACCGGGACTTCACAGGAGATTTTGCAGCTATAAAGAACTCCATAAACGGTTTTGCAGGCAACATATCACAGACTCTCAGCAATGTAAGCATGGCCTCTGAAAACGTGAACATGGGAGCGGGACAGGTATCGATGACATCTCAGATGGTAGCTTCAGGCACAAGCTCACAGACGGAGCTCGTGGATAATCTTATCGGCCTTACATCTGAAATATCTGCAGACGCCGAAAACAACAACAGCAGCCTGAGCCAGGCGGCAGTGCTTTTTGATGAGACCGTGCAGTTCATGGACAGGGGAAACCATGAGATGGCCAACCTTTCATCTGCGATGGACGAGATAAACGATACCTCACAAGAAATAAAGAAGATTGTTAAGACTATTGAAGAAATAGCGTTCCAGACCAATATACTCGCGCTCAATGCAGCTATTGAGGCGGCAAGGGCAGGCACCGCAGGAAAAGGATTCTCGGTAGTTGCGGACGAAGTCAGAAACCTCGCAGTCAAAACAGCAGAGGCGGTAAATATAACGGTCAGCCTGATAGAAAATTCGACCTCCGCAGCGGAGAAGGGCGATCATTACGCAAGATCCACGAGAGAGGTAATAGAGGAGATATCACAGAAAAGCGGCACCGTGCTTGAGACTATAAATCAGGTCGCAAAGGCATCTTCAAAACAGACCGAGGCAGTCAGCGAAATAAACAAAGACATCGAAGAAATCGCAGGCCTTATCCAGACTATGGCATCATCAAGCGAAGAGGCCGCTGCCACATCAGAGGAGCTTTCGACTCAGACTGACATACTCAACGACCTCATAGCCCAGTTCAGACTGAAGAACTGACTAGATTTCTTACAAAATCATTTACAGGAAAATCCCTTATGATATCAGGACGGTCAAACTGCTCTATGCGGCCCTTGTCCATGACCAATACCTTGTGTCCAAGCCTTAGAGCCTCCCTGATATCATGAGTTACAAAGAGAATGGTTATGCCCAGCTGTTTCTGGATCTTTATGATCTCTTCTTGGAGCACCTTTCTCGTTATTTCATCAACTGCTCCAAAAGGCTCGTCCATCAGCATTATGCCGGGACGGGCGGCGAGCGCTCTTGCAATCCCGATCCTCTGCTTCTGCCCTCCGCTAAGTTCGTCAGGGTATTTGCGGAGGATTTCTTTTTCAAGATCCAGCATGTATATAAGTTCCTCGACTCTCGCAGATATCTCCGCCTTTGGGGTTTTCAGGAGACTGGGAACATAAGCTATGTTCTCAAATATGGTCATGTGAGGGAAAAGGCCAATGCTCTGGATAACATATCCTATATGCCTTCGCAGCCTGTTCTGATCAAGCAGGCTTATATCCTGGTTATCCACATATATTTTTCCTTCATCGGGAGCAAGCAGGCCATTTACGAGTTTGAGCAAAGTGGTCTTTCCACAGCCTGAACTTCCAATGACAGTGACAAATTCGCCCTCGGGAATTTCTAAATTGAAATTCTTTAAAACTGTTTCATTCTCATATTTTTTTGTTACATTTTCCAATCTAATCATAGCGACTTCCATTTCTACATAAGGAGAAAATTATTCAATCAGTCCTTTTGAAACAAGGAATTCTCTGGCAACGGTCTTTTCATCAGCATTTTCACTCTCAACAAGATAATTCATCTTTGCCATCTCATCTTCATTTATAAGATTATCCATAAGCATCAAAACATCTCTTAGTTCTGGATGCATTTCAAGAGTGGTTTTTCTTACAACAGTCCCGCAGTAGTAGTTTTCATAAAAGGCTTTGTCATCTTCAAGCACTTTGACATCAGAAACGCTGAGTTGTCCGTCTGTTGTAAATATGTTCATGGCGTCAATCTGCTTTTTGTTTATGGCATCATACTTAAGGCCAATATCCAGGTCTACAGTTTTTTTGAAGTTAAATCCATACTCACTATCAAGCGCATCATAGCCATCTTCTCTTTCAAAGAAATCATATTCAGCGCCAAATGTAAGGTCTTTTGAGACTTTGGCCAGGTCAGAGTAAGTAGAAAGGTCAAACTCTTGTGCAATATCATTTCTTACAATAAGGCCATAGGTGTTATTAAAGCCGTAGAGTCCCAGCCATTCAAGGCCAAATTCGTCCTGGTAGTCCTTAACAAGTTCTTTGTAGAGTGTCTGGTCATCTGGAATGTCCGTTTTTTTAAGTACATAAAGCCATCCAGTACCAGTATATTCAGGGTACATATCAAATTCTCCGCTCAAGATAGCGGGTTGAATATTAGCAGTTCCTCCGCCGATTCCCTTGGTCAGTTCGACGCTGAGATCTGTTTTATCTTCAATCAGCATTGCCAGCATTTCCCCAAGTATAAACTGTTCTGTCATGGGTTTTGTGGCTATTTTAATTACATTGTCTTTATTTTTTTGGGATATGGACATGAATGCAAACACAGATGTAACAATAAGAGCTACAAGCACAAGCGATATAATCACAGCCGGTTTACCAATTCCTTTTTTGTTTAAAATATTATTTTTCATGTGATTCTCCTTTCAAAGTAAGCAAAAATGCCGTCTGTTACAATTGCGATCAAGGCAATTAGCAAGCTTCCTGCAATTGTAAGGGTGGAATTGTTGGTAGTAATCCCCCTGTATATGGCAACTCCCAGACCTCCTGCTCCAATAAAAGAAGCTATACCGGCAAGTGAAATAGTCATGACAACCATGCTTCTCAGTCCGGTGAGTATTACAGGTATGGCAAGAGGCATTTTTATCTTGTAGAGGATTTCAAAATCTGTACTGCCCATTCCTTTGGCGGCTTCAAGAACGTCTTTGTCAATGGTTCTGATGCCAGTGTAGGTATTTCTCACCATAGGAAGCAGGGCATATATGGTCAGTGCTATTATAGCCGTGGTATTGCCTATGCCTGAAACGGGGATTAAAAATCCTAACATTGAAATAGCTGGGATTGTATAGATCACACTTGTAAATCCGAGCACAAATGGGGATAGACTCTTTTTTTCGCTTATCAAAATGCCAAGAAAGAGACCTAATATTCCTGCAATGAGTATAGATATAGAAGATATGCCCAAGTGTTCTATAATTAATTCTATAAAAAAATTTCTTCTTTCAAATATCAGATTTGCAACATCAGCTATCATTTAGAATCCACCGCCTTAGTCAAATGTTCAAAAAAGTATTCACACTATTAATATATTTTACCCATTAATAGGTAAAATTCCACGCAGTTCAAATAAATTTCTATTTGAATTACGTGGAATCAATTTAAAGAGAGGTTTCTTGTTTTTAATTTACTATAAATTCAGCGCGGCTTCCGCTTGCGGTAGTGCTTACCTCAAGCCTTGCTTCTATTCTTTCTTTCAGCTCTGGAACGTGAGATATAATCCCCACCATTCGTCCATCACTTTGGAGCTCAACCAGGGCTTCTATTGCTTTATCAAGCGATTCAGGGTCCAGTGTTCCAAATCCTTCATCTATAAACATCGTATCGAGCTGTATTCCACCTGCGTGGGATTGTACAATGTCAGCCAAGCCCAGCGCCATAGAAAGTGAAGCCTTAAAACTTTCACCGCCTGAAAGCGTCTTTACATCTCTGGCCTTGCCGGTGTAGTTGTCAAATACCTCGAGATCCAGACCGCTGCCTTTTCGGGCATCTCCGACTTCTTGTTTTCTACAAAGTTCAAATCTGCCAAGAGACATCCTGCTAAATCTCAGGTTTGCAGCTGCGATTATATCTTCGTAATAGGAGGCAAGTACATACCTCTCAAAACTCATCCTTGAAGAGTTATCGCCCTTTATAACCTTGGCCAGATCGCCCACAGTGCGGTATTCCGCCTCCAGTTTGAGCAGTTTTTGTGATTCACGTTCAAGTTCTTTTATGACATCTTTATTGTTCTCAACCCTTGAGTGGACATCCTTTATTTTGTTTTCAGTATCTGTCTGAATGTCCTTTATTTCAAGTTGCTTGAGTTTTACATCATCAAGGTCAGTCTTTTTAAGACCCTCAGTTTCTTCAAGAGACTTCTTATAGGCTGACTCTGCAAATCTTAGATTCTCTTTAAATTCCTGCACGAGTTTTTCGAGGCGATTTATCTCGGTCTTTTCTACAAGGTTTGAGCGGTATACATCCATGTCCGCAAAATCGGCTGTTTTAAGAGCATCTAAAAATCCAATGTAAGTATCATTGATTTCCACTTCAAGGGACTTGATTTCAGCCTTTATCGCAAGTATCTTACCATTTTCAGTATCGAGCTTTGCCTTCGCCGCCGTAAAAAACTCTTCAGCGGTTCGCATAAGATCTTCCATCTCAGTGATTTTTGCGTTCACCTGTTTTTCTTCAGTTTCAAGCTCGGATCCAGACCTTATGTTGCCTTCAAATTCTTTTTCTGTCGAACTGAGGTTTTCTTCTATTGCAGAGAGCCTTATCTCATCCTTACTTTTTTTGAGAAGAAGTTCTTCTTTATCGGTTTCAAGCTTCTTGTTCCCGGTTTCTGCATCTTCTTTCAGTTTCTTGATTTTGCCGCCTTCTTCTATTATTTTGGCGTTGGCATCAATTACAGTTTTTAGGTCTTTACCCTTTTTTACTATCTCATCTTTAAAATTAGAAGCTGGAATGAAAATCTCATCAATGCTTTCAAAATCACCGATATCGAGCAGTTCTTCAAGAAGGGGGAGGATACTGTTTTTCTTTGCAGAATTCAGATCATTCATGAGCTCTTTGGCTACTTCATAAGCACTGTCTCTTTTTACTCTGTGTTCGTCGCAGAGAGTTTTGGCAAGTTTAAGGGATTCCTCGCTTATATCAGCAGATTCAAGTGCTGCAGGGGAAGGGTGGTCCAGTGAACCACACACAGGACATGTCCCGCCATCAATAAGAGAAGCGGCAAGCAGGCCCGCCTGATTTCTTCTGAAGGCATCTTCTTTGGATTCATAATCCTTTTGCAGCTCCTTAAATTTTTCGTCGGCCTTTTTATAGTCAAGGGCTTTTTTACTGTGATCGGATAGAGTTTTGCTATACTGCTCAATAGATTTTGTCAGCTGCATAGCCTTTTTTGCACTTTCTCTGTAAGTACTAAGCTGAGCCCCATGACGTAAATTTTCGACATTCATTTCAGCTATATTTTCAAGTTTTTTGTCACATTCAATAATATTTTGAGCATTGGATTTCATAGTTAAAACTATCTGTGAAAGTGCTTCATCCGACGCCTTTAGTTGAGATTTCAGCTTTGTAGAACTGGCTTTTTTCTCCTCATAATCAGCAGTTTTTTCCTTTAGCTTAGCTAGTTTGTCCAGATTCTTAAGGAGTATTTGTTTTTCATTTTGGCGTTCTTTTTGTGTTTTAAGATTTTCTTCAGCCGATTTAAGCGATGCAAAAAGGCCTGTAGCTTTTTCTTCGCATAGATTCAGCTCGTCCGAGCTCTTGCCAAACCTTGTCTTTTTTTCAAGCCATTTTTCCTCAAAGGGCCAGACATCCTGTGCTTTTTTTGCAAGCGTTATTTGGGCGTTTTGTTTATCATTTTCTTCAGTCATAGAAAGCAGCTCCTGATATGCTTGATTATTTTTCTCAAGTTCAAGAAGTTTTTTATTTATTTCCTCACCTTTTATTATCTCGGCGGCTATGGAATCATACTGATTTTTTATATCTTCAAGGCGCTTGTCCAGCAGGTCTCTTGATTTTTTATCTGCATCCAGATGAGAATTAAAGCTTCTCAGCAGAGGCTCTGTTGCGGGCATTTCCGTAGACATAAGCTTGCTGAGCTCTTCGTCTTCACTGGAGGGCCTGAACCTTTTTATAATACTCTTTTTCGAGAGAGAAGCGTCTTCTATAGTGCGTTTGAGAGTGTTTGATCTGTCCACTATGCTTTTTTGAATCTTTTCAAAAGCCTCAGTGCCAAATATCTTCCTGAATATTGCTTCCTTTTCCTTGCTGTCAGCACTAAGCAGCCTCTTGAATTCACCCTGAGGTATCATCACCAGCTGCTTGAACTGGCTTGAATTTATACCAAGTATATTTTCTACCTCACCAGTAACTTCGCTGTATCCCGTGATTATTTTGTCATCAGTCAAAAACTTCATTTCAGCAGAAGCCGATGTCTTAGTAGTTCCTTCGCCGCGTTTTTTAGGTCTTTCATATTGAGGAGATCGCTTTACATAATAATCTTTTTCCCTCAGTGAAAAATATAGCTCCACCCAGGTGTCAGTTTCAGGAGTAGCGAAATCACTCCTCAGAGATTTTCCGTCACGTTCACTTCCGCTTGCATTTCCAAAAAGCGCAAAATTAATGGCATCAAATATAGTAGTCTTGCCAGCGCCGGTATTTCCCGATATTACAAACATAGTCCTGTCTCCAAGATGATACTCAAAATCCAGCTCCTGAGTCTGAGCGTATGGTCCAAACCCACTAATTACAAGTTTTTTCAGCTTCATATGTCCAGATCCTCCTCAATTTTTTCAACAAGAGTGCGTATTATATCGATGCCTTCTGGCAGACATTTTTCTCCAGTAACATCTTCATAAAACGACTCAAACAGATCGAGCTTGGATTTTTGGCGAACACTTACAGAAGACCCAATCAAGCTGGAAGGATTTCTCATACGGTCCTTTCTGACAAGCTCCATTGCATTAGGGTAAACGCTCCTGAGTTTTGCCATAGGGTCCAGCAGTTCACCCGTGTCAGTCAGTATAGCCTTAATATAGTCTTCTCTGCCGTCCTTTTCCTTAAGCGCCGCAGCAATCAGCTCATCGAGCTCACCTGTTATCACCCTAAAATCTCTCTTTAGAGAAAACGGTATAAAACTAGAAGTGACATTTCCTTTTTCCATAATCTCAACTACAGTTATACCTTTTTTTTGCCTTGCTTCAGAAAAAGAATATTTTATAAGAGAGCCCGAGTATCTGATGTTTTCGCTGCCAGATTTTTGAGGACCATGCAGATGGCCAAGCGCAGTATAATCAAATATACCAAAATGAGAAGCAGATATATGATCAGTGCCCCCAATAGAAAGCGGTTTTTCAGATTCACTTGTTTCAAGAACCAGCTCATCCTCACCGTCTGCACCCATAGAAGTAATAAATCCGTGAGCCAAAGCAACGTTTCTTTCAGATTTATTTATATCATTTGAAACAGATTCAACAATAGCTTTCATAGCCATGTCATGAGTACGTATGGAAACATCACCAAATACTTCTCTTACAAGAGCAGGATCAGCAAAAGGAACAGGATAAAAATGCACAGGCCCAAATTCATCAGCAAGACTTATTTTGGAGACGGATTTTTTAAGAACACCCGCTATGTAGAGGTCACTGTCCTTAAGAAGCGTGCTCGCAAAACCAATTCTTTCACCGCTGTCATGATTTCCCGAAATAGCTACCACAGGAGTTTTAAGTTCCTTTATAATCTTGTAAAGCATGGAGTTTAAAAGTTCAACCGCCTGAACAGGAGGAACAGACCGATCATAAAGATCCCCGGCAAATAATATTACGTCAGGTTTTTCATTTTCGATATGAATGTAGAGTTGCTCAATCACGTGAGCCTGGTCCTCTATCATCGAAAATCCATTCACCATCTTCCCCAGATGCAGGTCGCTAAGATGAAATATTTTCAAAAAAACACGCCCTTTCTATATAAAGACACATAAAAATGTCAATTAAATCAAATACTGATTTTAAGTATATATCTTGCAAAAACCATTGTCAAGCGAGCTTATTCAGTCAGTTGCAACCACCAGTTGACAAATTATCAAGTCAAAATGCTAGTACGCAACCACAAAAGAGGGTAATATATATATAAAAGGAGTGAAAAATATGATACTTGCGGATAAAATTATACTTTTAAGAAAGAAAAATGCCTGGTCTCAAGAAGAACTCGCCGAGAAACTAAATGTATCAAGACAGTCAATATCAAAATGGGAAGGAGCACAGTCAATTCCTGCAATGGATAAAATACTTCAACTCAGCGAGATATTTGGAGTAACCACAGATTTTCTTCTCAAAGACAGCATAGAGCATGAAGAATACACAGAGACTCAGCTTAACGAAGACAGATCCCAGCCAAGGCACATATCCATGGAAGAGGCAAATCGTTTTCTGGAAATAAAGAAAAACAGCGCTCCATCCATCGCCCTTGGAGTCGCAATGTGCATCATGGCGCCGACCGTGCTGTTTCTGATAACAAACAGCTATGTGTCAGGACTGCTCTCCATAAGCGAAAAAAGCGCCGTCTCCGCTTCAATGACGATATTTTTTCTTATCATAGCTTCAGCGGTAGTAATATTTATAAAGACAGGAAACCTCACCCAGGACTATGAATATCTGAGGACAGAACCTATAGAGACAGAATATGGCGTTACAGGAATGGTAAAGGCCAAAAGAGAAGCCTTCAAGGAGACTTACGGAAAGAACAACATAATAGGGATCACGCTCTGCATCCTTTCAGCGCTTCCGATAATAGTGACATCGCTCAACACGGAAAATGACCTCTATATTTCTATAGGGCTCAGTATAACCCTTCTGATGGTAGCAGTTGGAGTGTATCACATGGTGCTTTCAGGGACGATATGGTCAAGCTACAAAATGCTCCTTCAGGAAGAGGAATTTACTCCGGAAGGCAAGGAAAAAGCCAAAGCCTTTGGAAGCGTTGCCGGCATATACTGGCTGCTCGCTACAGCAATCTACCTTTTCATGAGTTTCTATTCAAATGCCTGGGACAGGACCTGGATCATCTGGCCAGTTGCAGGAGTGCTTTTTGCAGCAGTTTCTTTAATATTTAATTGCAAAAAAACCAAATGAGCCCTATAATTATTGTAGGGGGAACTAAATATGGCAAAAAAACCGAATCAGAAGCTAAAGCTGATCTATATTGCAAAAATTTTACTTGAGCAAACAGACGAAGAAAATGCTCTGACTGTGAGTGAAATACAGGCAGAGCTTGCAAACTATGGGGTATCAGCAGAAAGAAAAACCGTATACAGCGACATTGAAATGCTCAAAATGGTAGGAATAGACATAGCCGCTCGCAAGTCCAGGACTACCCAGTATTTTGTAGCGAGTCGGCCTTTCGAACTGGCAGAGCTCAAACTGCTTGTCGATGCAGTCCAGTGCTCCAAATTTATAACACACAAAAAAAGCAGAGAGCTGATAATAAAGCTCGAAAAGCTTGCAGGAAGAGAACAGGCAAAACAGCTCAGGCGTCAGGTATATATAGACAGCAGAGTAAAAACCGTAAACGAAAGTATCTATTATAATGTAGATACATTGCACAGCGCAATCGCAAACGATAAGAAAGTAACATTCAAGTATTTCGACTATAATACAAACAAAGAAAAGATATACCGCAAAAATAAACATACATATAACGAAAGCCCTTACGGAATGCTCTGGGAAGATGATAAATATTATCTCGTGACCTACAGTAACAAATATGGGAACTTCGTGCATTACAGAGTCGATAGAATGAAAGACATAGAACTTACAAGTGAAAAGAGAAATCCGCTCCCACCGAGCATGCAGTTTGATATGGCCCAGTATTCAAACAAAATGTTTAGCATGCACTCAGGGGAAGAACACATAGTAAGGCTGAAATGCAAAAACTCACTTGTAAATGCTATAATAGATAAATTTGGCAATGATATAGAAATGGAAAAGCTAGATGAAGAAAACTTTTGCATAACACCAAAGCTGCAGGTGAGCACGAATTTTTTTGCATGGCTGTTCAAATTCGGATCAGATATAAAAATAATATCACCAGAAGATACAGCTGCAAACTACAGAGAATACATAAAAAAAGTGCTGAGCGAGTACGAATAAAGTTGTCACTGTCCGTTTTATTGGACTCTTGATTTGATATAATGAAAGAGAACTAATAAATCAGTGGGGTATTATAAAAAATATAGCCTAAAAAATCAAGCTGTCTGTCAGGGGGTAATTGGCAGGCAGCTTGGTTTTTGTGTATGTAATAGTTATTTGAAAAGATTTATTTTAATAGGGTATGGAGGAGAATCATGGAATGTGAAGGTAGTACTGGCAAATTAAATATCTAAAAATTACGAGTTTGAAAAAGAGATTCGTAAATCTAGTGGAAGAAAAGAGTTATCCTGTCCAGACAAAGATTGTCAGCATCCTGTACTTCGCTATTGTAATGGTGAAATATATTATCAAGTATATACATTTAACCGAGTGTATTTTGTTTAAATAAAACAGTCACTGTCCGTTTTATTGGACACAGTATGTGTTATGATTATCTTATATATTAGTACCTCGAATATGAACATGGAAGGAGTATTTATGGAAAATTTTAAAAACTTGTATCCAATAAACAAAACACTTCGATTTGAATTAAGACCCTATGGAAAAACATTGGAAAATTTTAAAAAATCCGGACTTTTAGAAAAAGATGCCTTTAAGGCAAATAGTAGACGAAGTATGCAAGCTATAATCGATGAAAAATTCAAAGAGACTATCGAAGAACGCTTAAAGTACACTGAATTCAGTGAATGTGATCTTGGAAACATGACATCAAAAGATAAAAAAATAACTGATAAAGCAGCTACAAATTTAAAAAAGCAAGTTATCTTATCTTTTGACGATGAAATATTTAATAATTACCTAAAACCTGATAAAAATATTGACGCATTATTTAAAAATGATCCTTCAAATCCTGTAATCTCTACATTTAAAGGTTTTACGACATATTTTGTGAATTTTTTTGAAATTCGAAAACATATTTTCAAGGGAGAATCATCAGGCTCAATGGCATACCGAATTATAGATGAAAACCTGACAACATACTTGAATAATATTGAAAAAATAAAAAAACTGCCAGAAGAATTAAAATCACAGCTAGAAGGCATTGATCAGATTGATAAACTTAATAATTATAATGAGTTCATTACACAGTCAGGTATAACACACTATAATGAAATCATCGGCGGTATATCAAAATCAGAGAATGTCAAAATACAGGGAATTAATGAAGGAATTAATCTATACTGTCAGAAGAACAAAGTTAAACTTCCTCGACTGACTCCGCTATACAAAATGATATTATCAGACAGAGTTTCCAACTCTTTTGTATTAGACACTATTGAAAATGACACAGAATTAATTGAAATGATAAGTGATTTGATTAATAAGACTGAGATTTCGCAAGATGTTATAATGTCAGATATTCAAAATATTTTCATAAAATACAAACAACTTGGTAATTTGCCGGGTATCTCATATTCTTCAATAGTTAATGCTATTTGCTCGGATTATGACAACAATTTCGGAGATGGGAAGCGAAAAAAATCTTACGAAAATGATCGCAAAAAGCATTTGGAGACTAATGTATACTCCATAAATTATATTTCTGAATTGCTTACAGATACCGATGTTTCATCAAATATCAAGATGAGATATAAAGAGCTTGAGCAAAATTATCAGGTTTGCAAAGAAAATTTTAATGCCACAAACTGGATGAATATTAAAAATATAAAACAATCTGAAAAAACAAACCTTATTAAAGATTTGTTAGATATACTTAAATCGATTCAACGTTTCTATGATTTGTTTGATATTGTTGACGAAGATAAAAATCCAAGTGCTGAATTTTATACCTGGTTATCAAAAAATGCTGAAAAGCTTGACTTTGAATTCAATTCTGTATATAACAAGTCACGAAACTATCTCACCAGGAAACAATACTCTGATAAAAAAATCAAGCTGAATTTTGATTCTCCAACATTGGCCAAAGGGTGGGATGCTAACAAAGAAATAGATAACTCCACGATTATAATGCGTAAATTTAATAATGACAGAGGCGATTATGATTACTTCCTTGGCATATGGAATAAATCCACACCTGCAAATGAAAAAATAATCCCACTGGAGGATAATGGATTATTCGAAAAAATGCAATATAAGCTGTATCCAGATCCTAGTAAGATGTTACCGAAACAATTTCTATCAAAAATATGGAAGGCAAAGCATCCTACGACACCTGAATTTGATAAAAAATATAAAGAGGGAAGACATAAAAAAGGTCCTGATTTCGAAAAAGAATTCCTGCATGAATTGATTGATTGCTTCAAACATGGTCTTGTTAATCACGATGAAAAATATCAGGATGTTTTTGGCTTCAATCTCCGTAACACTGAAGATTATAATTCATATACAGAGTTTCTCGAAGATGTGGAAAGATGCAATTACAATCTTTCATTTAACAAAATTGCTGATACTTCAAACCTTATTAATGATGGGAAATTGTATGTATTTCAGATATGGTCAAAAGACTTTTCTATTGATTCAAAAGGTACTAAAAACTTGAATACAATCTATTTTGAATCACTATTTTCAGAAGAAAACATGATAGAAAAAATGTTCAAGCTTTCTGGAGAGGCTGAGATATTCTATCGACCAGCATCGTTGAATTATTGTGAAGATATCATAAAAAAAGGTCATCACCATGCAGAATTAAAAGATAAGTTTGACTATCCTATAATAAAAGATAAGCGATATTCACAAGATAAGTTTTTCTTTCATGTGCCAATGGTTATAAATTATAAATCTGAGAAACTGAATTCCAAAAGCCTTAACAACCGAACAAATGAAAACCTGGGACAGTTTACACATATTATAGGTATAGACAGGGGCGAGCGGCACTTGATTTATTTAACTGTTGTTGATGTTTCCACTGGTGAAATCGTTGAACAGAAACATCTGGACGAAATTATCAATACTGATACCAAGGGAGTTGAACACAAAACCCATTATTTGAATAAATTGGAAGAAAAATCTAAAACAAGAGATAACGAGCGTAAATCATGGGAAGCTATTGAAACTATCAAAGAATTAAAAGAAGGCTATATTTCTCATGTAATTAATGAAATACAAAAGCTGCAAGAAAAATATAATGCCTTAATCGTAATGGAAAATCTTAACTATGGGTTCAAAAACTCACGAATCAAAGTTGAAAAACAGGTTTATCAAAAATTCGAGACAGCATTGATTAAAAAGTTCAATTATATTATTGATAAAAAAGATCCAGAAACCTATATACATGGTTACCAGCTTACAAATCCTATTACCACTCTGGATAAGATTGGAAATCAATCTGGAATAGTGCTGTATATTCCTGCGTGGAATACTTCTAAGATAGATCCCGTCACAGGATTTGTAAACCTTCTGTACGCAGATGATTTGAAGTATAAAAATCAGGAGCAGGCCAAATCATTCATTCAGAAAATAGACAACATATATTTTGAAAATGGAGAGTTTAAATTTGATATTGATTTTTCCAAATGGAATAATCGCTACTCAATAAGTAAAACTAAATGGACGTTAACAAGTTATGGGACTCGCATCCAGACATTTAGAAATCCCCAGAAAAACAATAAGTGGGATTCTGCTGAATATGATTTGACAGAAGAGTTTAAATTAATTTTAAATATAGACGGAACGTTAAAGTCACAGGACGTAGAAACATACAAAAAATTCATGTCTTTATTTAAACTAATGCTACAGCTTCGAAACTCTGTTACAGGAACCGACATTGATTATATGATCTCTCCTGTCACTGATAAAACAGGAACACATTTCGATTCAAGAGAAAATATTAAAAATCTTCCTGCCGATGCAGATGCCAATGGTGCCTACAACATTGCGCGCAAAGGAATAATGGCTATTGAAAATATAATGAACGGTATAAGCGATCCACTAAAAATAAGCAACGAAGACTATTTAAAGTATATTCAGAATCAACAGGAATAATACTTATTCATTCACTGAACTTTGCACATATAATTTTAAAGTGCAAAGTTCAGTGAACAAGTAATTTTTCGGAAGCTGAAAGAAAGGAAAATTTTCCCAGATGGAGCAATTAATAAGAATTTCAAACCTGAATGATTTTATTTTTTGTCCTGCAAGCATATATTACCATGGGATGTACGAAGAATTAGACCGTTCTGTTTATCAGGAGATAGACCAGATACGTGGGACGTTTGTTCATGAATCAGTTGACAAATCTACATACTCAACTCGAAAAGACATCTTGCAGGGTATTGAAGTTTTTTCAGAAATATATCAAATCATCGGGAAAATTGATATATTTGACAAAAAAACAAGGACATTAACGGAGCGTAAAAACAAAATCACAACTATATACGATGGATATGTCTTCCAACTTTATGCTCAGTATTTTTGCATGATTGAACAGGGGTTTAATGTAAAATATCTAAGGCTGTATTCATATTCAGATAATAAATCTTATTCTATCAAATTGCCTGAAGACGACTTTGAAATGTTCCAGAAATTCAATAATTTGACAATCAATATTGCAAATTTTGATTTAATAAATTTTCGACAAGAAAACAGAGAAAAGTGCAATAGATGCATCTATGCGCCGCTTTGTGTTAATGGGGGAGAAATATAATGTTAAGTGAACCAAACTTTGCAGCAAGAAAAATTGTAATGATTCATGCAAATCAAGGCGAAAAAATGACTTTTTCAAACGATAATCTTGTAATTAAAAATAAAGCGGGTAAGATAATATTACAATACACCTGCCACAGGATTTTTATTATATATATTGTTGGTGGTTTTTCAGTTACAACTGGTTTAATTGAACGTGGGCGAAGATTTGGGATATCATTTGTTTTTTTAACGGGGGGTTATAAATTTTATGAGAGCATCCCATATAAATCCAGAGGGAATACTATGCTTGTAAGACGTCAGTATAATACTGATATTGATTTTGAAATATCACAAATCATCGTGAAAAACAAAATTCTTAATCAAAAGAAAGCCTTACAATCGCTGCGAAACAATAATGACGGAGTCGAGTTGTTAAATAATAGTATATTAAAATTGAATGAACCAATCAGAAATCTGTCTACTTTGATGGGTATTGAGGGAACCGCAGCAAAAGTATATTTCAATCGAATATTTAACATTGTAGATTGGAAAGGCCGACAACCTCGTGTTAAAAGAGATATCACAAATTTGCTATTGGATATAGGCTATACGGTATTATTCAATTATATTGATGCATTAGTTTCAATGTATGGTTTCGACACATATAAAGGAAATCTACATCAGGAATTCTATAATCGAAAATCTTTAATTTGTGATTTAGTTGAACCGTTTAGAATAATTATTGATTGTAAAATTCGTAAAATGTATAATCTCAGGCAAATATCAGAAGAGAACTTCATTTGTCAAAAAGGCAGGTATATGGTCAATTATCAGAGCAGTATAAACTATGGTACGGAGTTTGCTAGAGAAATTAACAGACATAGCATTTGTATATTTAGATATATCCAAGGCTATTATAGGTGGTTTATGACAAGTGATGATATTAACAAGATGCCGATTGTTGAGGTGATAAAAAATGATATTGATTAGCTATGATATTTCAAGCAATAAAATCCGTACAAGATTTAATAAATATATCCGTAAATATGGGCATATGTTGCAATATTCTGTATATGAAATTTCAAATAGCGAAGGTATGCTTGATAAAATCATGTGGGATATAGAACATCGATGGGAAACCATATTTGATGAAAGTGATTCTGTTATCATAATAAAAACTAGCAAAAGTTGCAACATCACAAAATTTGGATATGCAAAGCATGATGAAGATGATATAATTGTAATATAAAATAGGTTTCATAGTCAGGTTGCAAACCAGGGTCTTAATATGAAAATGGAAGGGCAAATTATGCACAAATTATGTAAAAACAGTAAAAACAATACATTTTTAATGCTAATTAACAAAAATACTTCCCTAAAAAATTCGATTGGGGTCTAAGAGACCCTTAAAATTTCTACTGTTGTAGATGA